>DCFQ01000018.1:11403-60320 GCA_002319915.1 Bacteroidales bacterium UBA1800
GGGCAATTATCCCTAGGGGCAATTACCCCTAGGGGCAATTACCCATATATCCAAATAAGAATATGTGAAAATAAGAATATGTGAAAATAAGAATATTCAAAGACAAGAATATGTGTTAACAAGCTTAGGTGTATCCCATCAGTATCCCATCAGTATCCCCTAAACCCCTGACGGACTCCCGGAACCTGCTCGCCGACCCACTCATACCATGACTCCAGCCCGTCACCACGCGTACAGGAGATATCAATGATGGGTACCGATCCGTTGAGCTTGCCCATATCCGACCGGAAAGATGAAATATCGAAATTGACGTACGGAAGCAGGTCAATCTTGTTCAAAACAACAACTTTTGCCTGCCTGAACAGCATCGGGTACTTCGCAGGCTTGTCATCCCCCTCAGTGGTGCTTACAATAGCTACCTTGCAGGTCTCTCCAAGGTCAAACTGCGAAGGACAGATCAGATTGCCGACATTCTCCACTATCAGAAGATCAATGCTTTCAAGGTCAAACAAATCAAGCACCCTGGAAATACTGTGCGAATCAAGATGGCAGCCTCCCTCTGTATTAATGACTACTATTGGCACATCGTACTTCTTCAGGCGCTGCGCATCGCGGTCAGTGGTTATATCCCCCTCAATTATTCCGAACCTTATGCGGTTTGATAGTTTTTCGCACGTCCGCTCCAGCAACGTGGTTTTCCCTGCACCCGGTGAACTTATAAGGTTCAGCATAGGGACACCCTTTGATTTCAGTTGCTCCCTGACCTCATCAGCTTTATTCTGGTTACGGTCCAGGATATTCTTCATTATCTTAATTTCCATAGCGCTCTCCTTCTATGCTTTTGACAAACACTTCATTGCCGTGGATCAGATCAACATCTGCAGAATTGCAGAGATTGCATCTGAAATCGTTTTCGCTTACAGGGAATTCATTCCCGCAACTCCTGCACCTCACCCGGATCTTCACCGTCTCAATGTCAACAAGGGATCCTTCTGCAACGGTGTTCTTTACGGTCTCGGAAAAAACAGTCCTGAAAATATCCGGGACAACCTGAACCATCTCCCCGAAACAAACACTTACTTTTGTCACCTTCGGAAGGCCATTCCTCTCCGCCTCACTCAGGACTATCCGCGCCAGTTCCCCTGCAATCCCGATTTCGTGCATTGTTATTTAATTAACAGATCCTTGGAAGCTGAATGCCTGATGGAACATCAAGTATCCTCCTCCCGCCGATTTTAGTTGAAAGGATGACACGGCTCTCATTTCCGCCGACTACCCTGCCGACAACTGCCGCCTCTCTTCCTTCCGGTTCATTTCTCATGATCTCAACGACCTTATCACTCTCTTCAGAGTGCACAACAAAAAGGATCTTTCCTTCATTCGCCAGGTACAAAGGATCGAATCCCAATATCTCGCAAAGTCCTCTGACAGGAGAATCTACAGGTACTGAGCTTTCATCCACCAAAATCCCCAGGCCGGTCATTGTCGCCAGCTCATTTAGGACAACCGCGAGCCCGCCCCTCGTAAGGTCCCGCATAAAATGTATCCCGCTGCAATTTTCGAGGACATGCTTTGTCAATCTATTCAGGGATGCGCAATCTGAAACTACGGGAGTACTGAATTTCAGGTTGTTGCGGGCGCCGAGTACTGCGATTGCATGATTGCCGACGGGTCCGTTTATGATCAGCACATCCCCTGGGACCACTTCCTTTCCGAAGCTTATCCCGGAATTCCTGTCTTCCAGGATCCCAACCCCGGAAGTGCTTATGAAAATCTTATCGCATTTCCCTTTCTCCACGACCTTGGTATCCCCTGTCACGATCCTTACCCTTGCCTTCCGCGCTTCATCAGCCATGGAACAGACAATGGTAAAGAGATCATCCTTTGAAAAACCTTCTTCAATTATGAATGATGCGGAAATGTATTTCGGTACCGCACCCGATACTGCCAGGTCATTAACAGTGCCGCAGATGCTCAGCTTCCCAATGTCACCACCCGGGAAAAAAACAGGATCGACCACGTATGAATCTGTGGTAAATGCAAGCTTTCGGCCTTCGTTCTCAAGAATTGCGGAATCCGTCATTGGTTCCTCCATCGCAAATGTCCTGGCAAATACTGATTTGATCAGCTCGTGGGTCATTCCGAACCCGGCCCCGTGGTTCATTGCAATTATTTCTTTCATTCAGGGTACCTGTAATAAACATTGCATGCTCCTTCAGCCGATACCATACACGCACCGGCAGGGCTTTCCGGTGTACAGGATTTTCCAAACAATTTGCAGTCAACAGGGGTATTTAGACCCTTCAGTATCCTGCCGCATATGCAGGATCTGTTCTCCTCACGCAAGGCGATATCCAGCGGAAATGTGATTTCTGCGTCAAATTCCTCAAAGTCCCTGCGCAACCTCAATCCGCTTCCGGGGATCATCCCCAGCCCGCGCCATGCGGCATCGCATGGTTCAAATACCCTCGACAGCCTCTCCTGCGCTATACTGTTGCCCAGCCTGGTCACCGCACGCGAATATTCTATTTCAACAGCCGGTTTTCCGGAATTGACTTGTTTTACCAGCATCAGAACCGAAAGCAGGATATCTGTCGGTTCAAATCCTGTAACCACGCAGGCGAGGCCAAAATCCCCGGGCAGGAACTCAAATGCCATTGAACCGGTAATGGCAGCAACATGGCCCGGGCAAATGAATCCATCAAGCTTTGATTCTCCGGTCACCAGGGCCTTCATGGCCGGAGGCATCACTTTGTGAGCTGCAAGGACCCTGAAATTCCGAATGCCTTTTTCGCGCGCCCTGAGAATTGTCACTGCTGAACCGGGTGCGGTAGTTTCGAAGCCGATTGCCAGGAAGATTACAGTTTTACCGGGATTATATTCAGCAATTTCAAGTGCATCAAGGCAGGAAAGGACTAAACGGACATCAGCACCGCCCGCTCTTTCCTTTTCAAGGGAGGATCCTGTTCCCGGGACCTTCATCAGGTCGCCGAAGGTGCAGATTATGATATTGTCGAGACGGGAATAAGCTACCGCTTTATCAATATAATCAACTCCTGTGACACAAACCGGGCAACCCGGGCCGGAAACGAGCCTTATTGCCGGCGGAAGAAGTGAAGGGATGCCAAATCTGTGAATCGCGGCAGTATGGCCGCCGCAGACTTCCATAAATGAATATTCACCTGTTACTGAATCCCTTATCCTCCCGGACAGGTTCAGGACCATTTCCTTGTCCCTGAATTCTTCGATATATTTCACGCCTGGGTCATTCATTTCCTGCTTCATTCAGTTCTTTCAGCAATTCGAGTGTTTCAATTGCATCACGTTCATCAAGCTTCTGGATGGCAAAACCGGTATGCAATAAAATATAATCACCGACCACCACATTCTCTACCATCTGCAGACCGGCACGGAATACGGCACCCCCGACTGATACCTCCGCCATATCACCTTCAATCCTCAATACCAGTGCGGGTACGCTCAGACACATAATTCATTCTGTTTTGCTGCAACTATAAGCTGACCAAGAGAAATCCCACCATCATTTGCCGGAACAAGATGATTGGTAAAGGCTTTGAATCCTTCAGACTCAAGTCTGCTGAAGGATCTTTCAAGAAGATACCCGTTCTGGAACACACCCCCTGACAAGACGACCCTGTTAAGAGTGTGCATTTCCCGGATCATCATGGCAATGTGCAGGATAATCTCTGCAATGGTATTGTGAAACCTTGCTGATATTGCTGCGATGTCCTCCCCTCTTCGCAGGTCCTCAAGGATTCCGCTGAAAGTTCCTTCAAATCCGATGGTTTGGCCCGGGGTGAATGGATAGGATTCATCTGCTGCATGATCAATAGCCGATTCGAGCCGCATCGGGGCCTCGGAGTCAAACGAAGAATGAGTGCACAACCCGAGTATTGCAGACACTGCATCAAAAAGCCGGCCTGCCCCGGAAGTCAGGGGTGAATTTATCCCATTAAGTATCATTACTTTAACCACTTCCTTTTTCCCCTTATCAATTCTTTTTAAGGAAGGAATGGAATCGAAGTCGAAATCCGGGCCGAAATACTTCACCAGGTATGAATAAGCCATCCTCCAGGGTTCAGCGACAGCAGCATCCCCGCCCGGGACCGGAACATAATCAAAATGAGCAAACCGGGAAAAGCTGACAGGATCAGCTATCATAAATTCGCCCCCCCATATTCTTCCATCCGTTCCATAGCCAGTCCCGTCGAGACTGATTCCTATCACCTTCTCATCCAGTCCATGCTCAGCCATGCACGAAACGATATGAGCATGGTGATGCTGGACCCTGATGAGTTTCACACCAAGCTCAGATGAGAGCCTTTCTGCATAACCGGTCGAAAAATAATCAGGATGCATATCACATGCGAGGCAACCCGGACTGAAGCTGAAGAGGTTCGAAAACCTTTCCAGCGACTCCCCGTAAAAATCACAGGCAGCCGGGTTCTTAAGATCTCCGATATGCTGACTCAGGATTGCCTGGGATCCTTTTCCGATGCAGAAAGTACTCTTTTGCTCGGCACCCATTGCCAGGAGTCCTTCAACCGGAAAGTCCAGGTCCACCGGTCCAGGAACATATCCTCTCGACCTGCGGATGACAGCAATGTCCTTCCCGATTATCTTCACGACTGAATCATCTGTCCTGTTACAGATCTCACGGTTGTAACTCACAACACTGCCGGCCACCGGCATTAGGCGTGCTATCGCCTCATCATCCCGGGTTATAATAGGTTCATCAGAAAGGTTCCCGCTTGTCAGCACAATGACCGGTGTCTCCAGGGACCTGAACAACAGATAGTGCAATGGCATATATGGAAGCATAGCCCCAGCCGTACCGAGTCCATTGTTGACTGCCATGGCCAGTGGCACCTTCATTCTTAAGATCACCACGGGCCGTCTCCATGATATTAGCTCGTCTTCCTCCCTTACAGTTGTGAAGCAATACTTCCTCACTTCAGTCATGTCGCGGAACATCACTGCGAATGGTTTTGAGTCTCTTTGCTTCCGCTTCCTGAGCTCTGAGACCGCCTGGTCATTAAGCGCATCGCACATGAGAAAATAACCGCCGAGGCCTTTGATTGCGACACTTCTGCCGGAACTGATTTCCTGTGAGATCCTTGGAAGTATCGTTTCAGTCCCTGTTAAATCCTCCCTGCCGTCGGAATATGCCAGCTCCGGTCCGCAGCTGTTGCAGGCAACCGGCTGGGCATGAAAGCGCCTGTCTTCAATATCATGGTATTCTGCCGAGCATTTTGGACACATTTCAAAATGCTTCATGGAGGTGTTGGGCCTGTCGTAGGGTAAGGACTCCGTAATTGTGAACCTGGGGCCGCAATTTGTGCAATTGATGAATGGATAGCCGATCCTTCCTCTGTCTGACGAAAGGTCCTCGAGGCATTCATCACAGACTGCGATATCAGGACTCACTTCAGTAACGGACCCGGCTGTGTCCATGCTGCCTGAAATAAAGAACGTGTCATAATTCCCGACCGGTCTGGGGACAATTTCAATGGATTTCACGCGGGATGCCGGAGGGGCTTTTTCAAGGATCTCATTGCTGAACCTGTCAACAGCCTTGAGATCGCCGCGGACTAAAATGGAAACACCGTTTGTCCTGTTCCCTACTTCACCGGTCAGTCCGTGCTCGGTTGCAAGCCTGCAGATAAAAGGCCGGAACCCGACTCCCTGCACCAGGCCCCTTATCAGTATTTCATATCCCTGTATAATAGCTCGATATTTTTTAGTCCGTCGGCTTTAATCATCTTATGAACACAATATATAACGCTTTCCAGCTCATCGCATAGGTTTACGTTATTCACAATCACATCGGCCGGCACTTTTAATAGGACCGGTGCAAAGTTTACAATACCCTTGATCCCAACCCGCACCAGTTCATCGGTCACTTCCTGGGCCGATATCTCCGGAACCGCCAGTATTGCCACCTTTACCTTGAACCTGTCGATGATCTCCTTTAGCCTGCCCATCGAATAGACCGGGAGATCGGAACGCATTTTCTGCTTAAAGGGATCAATGTCAAACGTCGCCACAACGTTCATGTTCCTCTGAACGAATTTGCTGTACTTCGATAATGCAAGGCCAAGGTTTCCCATCCCGATCAATACAATGTTATGGTCCTTGTTGCGGTGGAAGATCTCTTCCATATTCCCCAGAAGCTCGTTAATTTCATAACCGCCACGCTTGTTCCCCTTGATCCTGAATTCTGAAAAATCCTTCCTGACCTGGTCAGATGTAACCCCTGTTTCATTTGCGAGGGTATATGAAAAGACCTTCTCGACGCCCATCATCTTGAGCCTGACGAGGCTGGCCCGGTAAAGAAAAATCCTTTTCAGGCTGTTTTTGATTATGTATTTTGTGATTTTTTTCACATCAAACTTGGTTTAAGTAAGGAAATCTTAAGCCCTGCAAACCCACACCCGGAATTATTTATAATGTTATTAAACTGTATTTCTGTCAATTAATATCATTTAAACAATGTATATACAAAAATAAGCAATTTTTTATTGATATTTTGTTGCATTGATTATATTTTTATATGTGAACCTTCTCACATAAATGCGCTACCTGAGCATCAATAAAGAGGAATGGGATGTGGCATTGGAGAGATTGCTTTCATCCTACACGGTTTTCGCCACAATAAGCAACGGATATGGTCTTGATTATGAGGTAGTAACTGCGGGAAACATCCGGGATATTTCCTATGACCGCCCCAAGCCCGCCACTCCATTGAAGACCTTCTTTCTCCCTGTCAGGGAGAATGTTACCTCCGGAAAACATGCCGAACGTCAAAGGATCATATTAGGCATCCCTAACTGCGATATCAAGGGACTGGGGATCCTCGATGAGATTTATCTCGACAAGGATTATACCGATATATCTTACAGGGAACGAAGGGAGACTACCCTGCTGATATCATCGGATTGTTTCGACATGGAAAAAAATTGTCATTGCAGTTCATATGGCATTAAGCCGTATTCTGAAGATGGCGCTGACCTGGCTGTCATTCAGATCGATGACCATATCATACTGAGGGTTATAACTCCAAAAGGAGAAGAGTTCTCAAGTCAGCTCACGATGCTCAAACCTGCGGAGAACGGAGAGATCCTTAATGAAATTGAGAAATATCACAAGGCCGTCGAATCGCTTCTGTCGTCAGCAAACAAGGCTTTGCCTGATTTTGAAACAACCGGGAAACTGGTAAGTGCGGCCGGCGGAAAGATCTGGGAAAAATACTCCTCCCATTGCGTTTCATGTGGTGCATGCACCACTATATGTCCTACATGCTCATGTTTCCTGCTCATTGACAGGCCTGGTTTTGAAAAGATCAAGCAGATGGATGCCTGCCAGTACCCGGGATTTGAAAGGACGGCGGGTGGCGGCGATTCCCTGTTTGAGCTATCGGAAAGGTTCCGGAACAGGTATCTGTGCAAATATGTCTGGAAATCACGAAAGTTCAGGTCAACAGCCTGTACAGGATGCGGGAGATGCATCGAAGCATGCCTGGGAAAGATCAGCAAGAATGAACTCTTCACAGAACTGACACATGCAAGTCAACAATAATATATATGCACCGCTAAAGGCCAGGCTTACTGAGGTGATTGAGGAATCGCCTCTTATAAAGACCCTCGTGCTGATCCCTGAAGAGAAGTTCTCCTTTAACACCGGACAGTTCATTGAGTTGTCGGTCGATGGGATCGGTGAGGCTCCGTTCACTCCCTCCTCCTCCCCTCTCGTGAGCGACCGTCTCGAGGTCACGATAATGAAGACAGGGTATGTGACAGGGTACATGCATGAACTTAAGCCGGGCGCAATCATGGGGATCAGGGGCCCGTACGGCCGGGGCTATCCTGTTGAGAGCTTTTACGGGAAAGAGGTGCTGATCCTTGGAGGGGGATGCGGCCTGGCGCCTATCAGATCACTGCTGTATGCACTTGAGAATATATCGGACAAGCTCGAAAGGGTGGTACTATGTTATGGATCAAAAACCCCTTCCGACTGTATCTACAAGCCTCTCTTCACACGCCTGAACAATACCCCGAAATTTGAAGCGCACCGCACGGTTGACAAAGCTGACGAAGAGTGGGGCGGAAATGTGGGAGTTGTAACAACCCTGCTGGAAAAGGTTAAAATCAACCTCCGCAAGTCGCTTGCAGTGGTTTGTGGACCGCCTGTCATGATGAAATTCGGAACACTGAAGCTTGTCGAGATGGGATATCCCGACGATCTGATCTATCTTTCAATGGAGAAGAATATGTCGTGCGGCCTCGGGAAATGCGGCCATTGTATGATGGGCAAATTCTTTGTCTGCAAGGACGGACCTGTATTTACATATAACGAGATTAAGGATCAGCCTGATATCTGGAATTAAAATGGAACGCAGGATACTAATCGATCTGGCCGGGCTGCGCTTGGCGCTCATTGCTGATCCGGGGATGAAGATCCCTGAGGGATTTCTCCCGGTGTCAGGGAAGAGTGAAGGGATGAAGACGATCAGGGAGCTTGCTGTTTTCAGATTCACCTGCAGGAAATGCGAGGACGCACCATGCATTTCAGTTTGTCCTGCAGATGCCCTTGAAAAGGACGGGGAAGGGATCATCGACAGGCACCTGAACCTTTGCATTTCGTGCAAATCATGCGTGACCATCTGCCCGTTCGGTACCATGATGACTGATTTTTTCAGGCACCACAGGAACAGGGATCTCTTCTTCGATCTTGATGATCCCCGGGAGCTTGAGCTTTTTGTTGAGGCATGTCCTCCAGGAACCGTAACATTCACCAATTCCGGGGAGGCCCCGGAAAAGAACATCTTCAGTCTTAACGACAGGGTGCTTGTCAGGGATTACCTGTACACGCCAGCTAATAAGTAAGTTTGTATGGCAGCTAACCTGTTCTATTTCCTCATTTTTCCCGGCCTGCTGTTTGCAGGCATAACCGGGGCATTCCTTTCCTGGTTCGACAGGAAGATAACTGCCAGGGTGCAGTTCAGGAAAGGTCCGCCGCTGCTCCAGCCATTTTACGATTTTTTCAAGCTCCTCCTCGTGAAGGAAACCATACTTCCCAAAAAAGGATCTCCCGTACTTTTCCTCCTGGCCCCGGTCTTTTCCGTTTTCGGTGCAACAATGGCAGGGGTCTTCATCCTGCTGCCGCTCTTCAACATCGCATCGGGGTTCCGCGGCGACCTTATCGTAATATTTTACCTTCTGACCATTCCATCATTCTCATACATAATGGGAGCCCTTGCTTCAGGCAATCCACTGGCGGCCGTAGGAGGATCGAGGGAAATGAAGCTCATACTCAGCTACGAGCTGACTTTCCTGCTTGTGATTGCGGGTATCATAATGAAAGCCGGCCAGCAGTTCGACCTTTACAGCATAATCGGCACCCAGCAGCAGGGGGGAGCATTTATCGGAAGTATCTCAGGAATTCTGCTTTTCATTGCGGCCCTTTTCTGTATCCAGGCCAAGCTTGCCCTGGTACCGTTCGACATGCCTGAAGCTGAAGCCGAGATCACTGAGGGTATATATATAGAGTATTCGGGGGCCGCATATGCAATGATAAAGCTTGCAAAGCACATAATGCTCTTCATCCTTCCTGCGTTCCTGGCTGCCCTGTTGCTGGGAGGATTCAGGACTGAAGGGATAAACATCCTGTGGTCAATACTTAAGATCGTCGGGACAGTTTTGCTTCTCACCCTTTTAAGGAACACCAATCCAAGGATAAAGATTAGGCAGGCAATGAGCTTCTTCCTTATCTGGATGAACCTCATCGCGATTGCCGCAATTGTGTTGATTGTTTTTGGCTATTAATATTTACCTGTTGTGGGATTTAAAAGTTATTGTTTCAAGAAATCACTCTGGGTGTTTCATTTCGGCGGTGCCTCATGCAACAACTGCGATATCGAGATCCTTGATTGCCTGACTCCCAGGCATGACCTTGAACGGTTCGGGATACTTCTCGTGGGCAGCATCAGGCATGCCGATGTGCTTCTGGTGAACGGGTCAATAAACCTTCATGACAGGGAGAGATTGCTCGAGATCTACAGGCAGGCGCCAAAGCCGCTCCTCGTAGTTGCCATCGGTGCGTGCGGATGCACTGGAGGTCTGTTCACCGAGAGTATTACGTTCGCCGGACCAGTCGACAAGATAATCCCGGTCGATGCATATATCCCGGGATGTCCGCCGAAGCCTGAAGCGATAATTGCCGGAATTGTAAAACTTGTCAATAAAAATTAGAAATAAGTCTTAACCACAATGTTACAAAGGGCATTTATGGAGTAACCCTGTCAATTGAAGGCCAATACCCGGTGAAACAGATGGTAAAAGTAACCTGATCGAAGAAAAAGATGAATAATTCCGATATCATAGCACGAATAGCACAGGAATTCAAAGGCGAACTTCTTAACACGGAAGTTAAGAATCAAAGAAGGGCAATTCTTACAATCAAGCCGGAGGCGATCCTGAAAATTGCCGCATACCTTTATAAGGCTGCCGGTTTCAGGTTCATCATAGCATCTGCTGTCCACACAAAAAAGGGATTCGAGATCCATTACCATTTCAGCAATGATCCCACCGGCCTGATCCTGAACCTGCATGTTGTGCTTGACCCCGAGAAACCTGAAATTGAATCCCTTTCCAACATGTTCAATGCTTCAAACTGGATAGAAAGGGAAATGCATGAACTTTTCGGCATCGTCTTTCTGAATCACCCGGAACCAGGTAAACTGATCTCTGAAGGCAACTGGGCCGAAGGTGTTTACCCGTACCGCAAGGAATTCAAATCTTCAAAGAACCAGGAATAATGGGCAGGAAGACACTTATACCGATCGGTCCGTATCATCCTCTCCAGGAAGAACCTGAGCTTTTCAAGCTCTACTGTGACGGAGAGATTGTAAAGGATATTCAGTGGGTCACAGGATATAATCACAGGAGCATAGAAAAGCTGAGTGAATCCAAGACGTATGAGCAGGTTTTCTTCCTTGTCGAAAGGATCTGCGGGATCTGTTCCACCTCCCATCCTTTTGCATTTGCAAATGCAGTCGAGGAAATTGCAGGAGTTGAAATAACTGACAGGGCAAAATACATAAGGTCGGTGATTGCCGAACTTGAGCGTATCCACAGTCACCTTCTCTGGGTAGGGCTTGCCGGGCATTTCCTTGGGTACAATACCGTGTTCATGTGGGCCTGGAAATACAGGGAACCGGTGCTGGACCTTTTTGAGATGATCACCGGCAACAGGAACAGTTATGCAATGTTCAAAGTCGGCGGAGTGAGACGGGATATCGAAGGGTCAAAGATCTCTGAGATACGGAAGGTGCTTGATGTGGTAAAGAAAAAGACCGACCTGCTGACGGGAGCAGTAATGGACGATCCAGTTATTCATGCCCGGACAAAAGGTGTTGGGGTTCTCTCTAAACAGGATGTCATTGATTTTGGGGCTGTGGGTCCCACTGCAAGGGCCTCAGGCCTGGCAATCGATGTCCGTATGGATGATCCGTACGCAGCTTACCCGCTTGTTAACTGGAAGGTCATCACGGCGACTGCCGGGGATGTTTTCGCCAAAGCTGAGGTCAGGCTACTCGAAATGTACGAATCCATTTCCATTATCGAACAGTGCCTGAAAGGAATCGAAAAGGAAAAGGAAGGCGAAATCACGGTAAAGGTGAATGAGATCCCTCCGGGAATCGGGCATGGACGTGCCGAGGCTCCCAGGGGAGAGGTGTTTCATTTCGTGATGTCAGACGGGTCAAACTGCCCTGCAAGGCATAAGATAAGGGCCCCCAGCTATGTGAACATAGCCACTTTCAAAAAGTCGTGCATCGGTCAGACGATTGCAGATGCCACAATAACCCTTGCCGGAGTCGATCCATGCTATTGCTGTACCGAAAGGATGGCTGTCGCCTGCGATTCCGGAACCGGGGAGGTTATCCTGAATGGCAGGGAACTGATCGAAAGGTCAGTCTTGCGGACCGGGGAATTAAAAAGCACTCTAAAGGAGAGGACATGAATGACATTGTACTGACAATCTTCCTGCCCCTGCTGGCAGGGATCCTGCTCTTCTTCATCCCGGAAAGGCTCAAGACCGTCAAAGGCATACTTGCTCTCCTGTCAGCAATTGCCGCTGGATTTTTTGCTGTCTCTTTATCCCGTGCGGATATCGTCGCGGGAACTCCAGGAGCTCTGTCGGGCGGTGGCGGATTTTCCATCCTGGGCATCGACATCCTCGGTGACCTGGCCAGGTACACAGTTTTCAATCCCGACAGCCTTGCCAGCCTGATCGTACTTTTTATCAGCCTCTTCACCATCCTGATCCTTCTTTATTCACTGGTGTATATAAAGGGAAAAAAGGCAAACAATTATTACGCGTGGGTATTGCTGACGGCTGGCTGTTCCTACGGTGCCGCATTATCCGACAACCTCATCCTCTTCATAACCTTCTGGGGGATACTTGGAATTACACTGTACAAGCTTATCCCGGGCAGTTCTGAGGAAAGTTCCGCTGCTGCAAAAAAGACCCTGATCCTCATCGGGGCCTCTGATTCGATCATGGTGATAGGCATTGGTATTATCTGGAAGATGACCGGGTCGCTGAGCATTAGCGGAACTTCGCTGAATACCGACAATATACTGGCAATCACTGCGTTCCTGGCCATGCTGACAGGCAGCTTCACCAAAGCCGGAGCATTTCCCTTCCATACCTGGGTCCCGGATTTCACAAAAGCGGCCCCGGCAACATCTTCGGCCCTGTTGCCCGCATCACTTGACAAGCTGCTCGGCATCTATTTCCTTGCAAAGATAACCTCAGGGCTGTTTAAAATGAATTCATGGCTGACCCTGATACTCCTCATGGCAGGAAGCGTCACTATCATCATAGCCGTAATGATGGCGCTGGTTCAGCATAATTATAAAAAACTGCTCGGATTCCACGCAGTTTCCCAGGTCGGGTACATGATCCTCGGATTCGGGCTTGGCACTCCGCTTGGGATTGCCGCAGGATTGTTTCACATGGTAAACAATGCGGTTTACAAGTCGGGATTGTTTCTCTCAGCCGGAAACGTTGAATACCGGACCGGGAAGGAAGAGATTGATGATCTTGGGGGACTGTCAAAGGCAATGCCGGTCACATTCATATCAACACTTGTATTCGCAATGTCGATATCCGGGGTGCCTCCATTCAATGGCTTCGCATCAAAATGGATGATCTACCAGGGTATAATTGATTTCGGAGGAGGCTCATCGATAGCATGCAAGCTTTGGGCCGTATGGCTCGGGGCCGCTGTGCTTGGATCTGCCCTGACCCTCGCCAGCTTCATAAAGCTTACCGGCGGGATCTTCCTCGGCAGGAGATATAAGGGTCTGGAGAATGTCAGGGAGGTTCCTGTCCTTATGTGGATTCCCGTAGTGCTCCTGGCGATCATTTGCATTGTTTTCGGCACCCTTGCCACTAAAGTCATTGTTCCCGGGCTGTTCATGAAGGTCACCGGCAATTTTAGCTTCAGCGGTTTTTGGGACTCCTCTTTTGTGTCGCTCCTTGTCTTTGTATCAATTGTCACGGGAATCATCATCTATCTCCTTACCGGCATCAGAAAGTTCAGGTCTGAAGACAGCTTTATCGGCGGGGAAGTCATACAGGATGAGACCGGGTACCCCACTCCCGAGTTTTACAAAACTTTCGGGGAAATGGGGTTCTTTTCATGGATGTACAGGAAAGCCGGGGAAAAATGGTTCGATCTGTACGAAATGTCGAAACGATTCGTACTGTGGCTCAGCCATCAGGTCAGCGAAGCGCATGCCGGAGTGCTTCCCGGATATGTGATCTGGGTATTTGCAGGTTTGATTGTAATGTTGCTCATAATGATATAAAACCAAAGCTATGGAACTGGCTATTTGCATCATAACCGGGTTTATGATACTCGGGGCAATTTATGCTATCCATGCAAAGGACCTTCTGTCGGCCGTAATTACATGCGGGATTGTCGGTTACAGCCTCGTGATCTGTTTTCTTCTTCTGAAAGCTCCCGACCTTGCAATCGTTCAGATAGTTGTGGATACTATTACCCTGATCATTATGGTTGCGGTGGTTCTCGACAGCTCACGCGAAGAGAGGTTTTCAAGGCTTGACCTCAGCGGCAGGATCACTGCCTTCACATCACTGGTCGTAATTGGCATCCTGCTTTATTTCTTCGTCATTGCGGCAGAAAACCTCGATGCCCTGGGGAACAGCACCCTTCGAATGGCTGCCCCGTATATTAACGGAGCGGCTGAGAAGACCGGAAGCGCCAACCTGGTGACAGGTGTGGTATTCGATTTCCGCGGATATGACACTATGGGGGAAGCAGTGGTCCTGGTAACTGCTGTAATCGGAGTACTCGCCGTCCTGAGAATCAAAGGGAAAAAAGAGGGTTTCGGACTCCTGAAAGAAGACTCAGCCAAAGCTTAACAGGAACTGCTATGAAAGGGATGTCAATAATTGTCAAAAAAACTGCACAGCTGATCTCAGGCATGATCTTTATCTACGGGATTTATGTCATCGTACACGGGCATCTGACGCCAGGGGGCGGATTTGCAGGAGGTGTTATACTCGCTGGTTCCCTGATCCTTGTAACACTGGCATACGGAGAGGAGTTCTTCAAGCTTGTCAGGGAGGAGATGGGGACAACGATCGTGGAGAGCCTGGCTACAATATCGGTGATCCTGATAGCCGTTGGCGGATTCCTGTTCGGATCAAAGATCTTCTTTAATAATTTCCTGCCCAGGGGAACCGTGGGAGAGCTTGTAAGTGCCGGGGTTCTGCCGCTGTACAACATTTTTGTCGGAACCGAAGTTGCTTCCTCGATCTTTATCATTTTCCTTTCACTAATAATATTCAAGGAGGAATCACCCAAATGACAGCCTATTACATGTGTTTCGGCCTTTTCCTCGTCGGACTCTACGGGGTGATTACCAGGAGGAACCTGGTAAAGATTGCCATTTCCCTGTCGATAATGGAGATAAGCGCTTTCCTGTTTTTTGCACTGATAGGATATATCAGCGGAGGAGTTGCCCCGATAGTCAATCCTGCCGACCCTGATAAAGTCTATGTGGATCCCCTGCCACAGGCGCTTGTGCTCACTGCAATTGTTATTGGCCTTGCGACTACCGCGCTGCTTCTTGCCGTAATAATCAGGATCTACAGAAAATACAATACATTCGATATAAGAGAGATAAGAAATTTAAGAGGATAAGTGATGAATTCGCTCCTTCCGTTATTTGTTGTTGTTCCGCTGGCGTCAACCTTCCTGATAATGATTATCGGGAGGTTCGTAAAGGATTTCAATAAATATTTCACCGCCGCGGTACTTCTCTTCCTTGCAGTCTTCAGTTACTATTCCCTGGCCTCCCTACATGGCGGCCTGGCTCTCTGCAAGGTAGGAGGCTGGGAGCCTGTGAACAAAGTGCCGATTGGAATCTATATCGCGTTGGACGGCTTTAACGCAATTGTCATATGCATCATTAATTCAGTGGGATTCCTTGCAGCCATCTATTCAATTTCCTATGTAAAAAGATACACCGGGGAAAACTACTTTTACGCACTTTTCTGCCTGATGATCGGCGGGATGAACGGTGTGGTCCTGAGCGCTGACCTGTTCAACATTTTCGTATTCCTTGAGATTTCCGTGATCTCATCATATGCCCTGGTTGCCTTCGGTGTCGGCAAGAACGAGCTTGAGGCATCCTTCAAGTACCAGGTACTTGGGAGCCTGGCATCTTTCCTCATACTGTTCGGGATCGGGTTCATCTATTGGAAAGCGAAGACCCTTAATATCGCCGATATAAGGGAAGCATTCAAATCAGGCTACGACCGTCCTTATTATCTTTTCGTGGAGCTTCTCATTCTCAGCGGTTTCGGACTGAAAGCCGCAGTCATTCCATTCCATGCCTGGCTTCCGGATGCCCACTCTTCTGCCCCATCCCCTATCTCTGCAATGCTTTCCGGGGTCTTCATCAAGGCAGTCGGGATCTACGTGATCATAAGATTGTTCTTCAATATGTTCGTCATAACCGAAGGCATGGCAATCCTGATAACCACTCTCGGGACAATGTCGATGGTGGTTGGTGTCTTTCTTGCGATCGGTCAGTGGGATATCAAGAGGCTTCTCGCCTATCACAGCATAAGCCAGATGGGGTATGTTATCATGTCGGTCGGCATAGGGATGATCCTGGTAGCCCGGGGAGTAAGGCATGAAATTGCTGTGCTGGCCATATCGGGAGGCATATTCCATCTCATCAACCATGCAGCTTTTAAAGGACTTTTGTTCCTTAATGCGGGAGCCATTGAATACACAACGGGTACCAGGAATCTCAAGGAGATGGGAGGACTTGCAAGATCGATGCCTGCCACCTCAGCGACCTCTTTTGTGGCGTCGATGTCGATTTCGGGAATTCCCCCCTTCAACGGTTTTTTCAGCAAGCTGATCATCATCATCGCAGCGGTTATGGCAAGATTCTACCTGCTGGCTGCCCTCGCTGTGGTGGTGAGCATAATTACCCTCGCATCATTCCTGAAGTTCCAGAGATACGCTTTTTACAACAAGCCGCATGATACTGATGACAGGAAATTCAGGGAGGTCCCCTTCCCCATGGTCCTCAGCATGGCAGCGTTGAGCGTTATCTGCCTTCTCCTGAGCCTTCTTGCTATTCCTGCGGTAAGGGATGCGGTTCTGACACCTGCGGTCGATATACTGACAAGCACCGTACAATATTCAACATCAATACTGGGCCAGTGATATGAAGTACCTGACATTGTTTATATTATCGATGATCCTTTGGTTGATGCTGACATTTGAATTTACCGCGGCAAACCTGATTGCAGGCGCCGTAGCATCGCTTATCTGCTCCCTGTTTTTCGGAAGGCTTTTCGTCAGCAATGTCGGCAAGCTTCTGCAGCCCCGCCGTTATTACTGGTTTGTTATATACCTTTTTGTATTTCTTTGGGAGTGCATCAAGGCAAATGTTGATGTCGCCTACAGGGTACTTCATCCTGCAATGCCCATAAGGCCGGGGATTGTAAAGGTCAGGACATCACTTAAATCGGATATGGCAAAGATGCTTCTCGCAAATTCGATAACCATGACACCGGGGACTATTTCGGTCGATATCATTGATGACTGCCTTTACATCCACTGGATATATGTAAGGTCGGAGGACCCGGCTGTCTACACCGCGATGATCACAGGCGCTTTTGAAAAGTACATTAAAAAGATAATCGAATGAGCCAGTTCCTAAACATACTGCTTTACGTCCAGATAAGCCTCTCGACAATCTGTCTTTACAGGATCATCCGTGGGCCCTCAATTCCCGACAGGATGGTCGGGGTCGACATTTTCGGCATTTTGGTGGTCGGTGTGTGCGCGATCATTTCGATCCAGACCGGGAGGTCCTTTATCCTTGATATCGGGATAGCATGGATAATCCTCAGTTTCATCGGGACGCTTACCCTTGCAAAATACCTGACAGGCAAAAAGTTGAATGAATAATATGAAAGAGATCATCAGTATTGTATTCATTACGGTAGGAGTATTGTTCAACCTCCTGGGGTGTATCGGGATTCTCAGGCTCCCTGACACATATAACAGGCTGCAGGCTGCTACCAAGGCAGTCACCCTGGGCTGTTGCAGCATACTGGTGGGAGTAATATTCCATTTTGGCCTCAGTGATGCTGCCACCAAAGCTTTTATCGCTATCCCGATCCTGTTCTTCGGATCCACGGTTGCAGCCCATGCCCTGATCCGCGGGACTTACCATTTCGGTATAACCCTCGGCGATAAATGTGTAAAGGATGACTATAAGGAGGCAATTAAATGAAATACCCGAAGATAAGAGAGCTGAAGGAGGCTATCATTTCGCTGGTCACACCTGCCTACACCTCAAATTTCCCGGGCCGGCCGCATATCCCCTACGAGAAATTCAGGGGCAGGCCCGTGGTTGACAATGACAACTGCGTCGGTTGTGAGACCTGTGCAAATGTCTGCCCACCAAATGCCATCACATTCATTGACGACAGGGAGAAAAGGGTCCGGACGATAAAGCGCGATTACGGGAAATGCATTTTCTGCGGCCAGTGCCAGGACCATTGCATCACGCAAAAGGGGGTAAAGCTATCGGACAAGATATTCGATCTTGCCGTTTTTGAAAGGGAGAAGAATATCGAATACCAGGAGAAGGAACTCCTTATCTGTGAACACTGCCACTCGGTGATAACAACAAAGGAGCACCTGTATTTCATGCACAGGAAGCTTGGACCGAGAGCCTTTTCGTCAATCCTCAACCTCAGCCTGCTCAATGAAAAACTAAAGCTTGCCGGCGGCCAGGACCTGAATGTGGAAGTAAGGGACGGGCTGAAAAGGAAGGATATGTTCAACATAATCTGTCCCAACTGCCTGAGGCAAACCCTCGTAAAATTCCTCTTCAAAGGTGCCTGAAACTCTTGAACACCTCCTCTCCCTGAAAGAAAAGGATATCCTGTTTGTCGGCATTGGCAACCGGCTGAAATCCGATGACGGGGTGGGGGTGTTTATCAGTGAAAGAATTGAGAAAAGGGAAAACATCTCATCCCTGACGGTAGAAACCGGAATAGAGAATTATATCGGAAAAATTAACAAACTGTCGCCCGACTTGATTGTGCTGATTGATTGTGCTGATTTGAAAATGGCTCCGGGTACATCTAAGCTTCTTCCTGTTGAAGAGATCCTGGATATGACGTTCAACACCCATACGATTTCCCTGAGAAGGATAACTGAATTCTTCAGAATGCCGGTGTTTGTTCTGGCAATTCAGCCGGAAAAAATTGACTTTGGAGAAATTATGTCGTACCTTGTAATGCAGGAAGCAGAAGAACTGGTAAGATCTATAAATAACCCATAAAAACAGGAGGTATCTTATGGCAACGCAGTATTTGTGTAAAGCTTGCAGGGGGGTCCTCAACGTGAAGACTTCCATTGTCCTTTCTGCTGCAAAGGTCAACAGCTCAAAAAAAGGCCTGATCTACTTCAATCCGGAGCTCGGTAACTACTCTGTTACCACTCATCCCTCCTTCCGTATGGAGGCTGGCGAAGAGTATACTATTACCTGCCCGATATGCCATTCGCACCTTAACAGCCTGAAATATGATCATCTTGTAAGGATAATCATGATCGATGATGAAGGGAAAGAATTCGACATCTATTTTTCAGACATAGTTGGTGAAAAATGCACCTATAAGATCAGCGACGGATATGTCGAAAAGATGGGGCCTGATGCCACCAGGTACGATAAGTACTTTGACGTTCCCGAGGAGGATCGGAAATACCTTTGATTATCCGCGGATCTGTTCATTTTCCCCTTTGCTCTGTTGTCAATAATTGTTACTTTTGTTTCCGTCAAATAATTTAACGGAAAATATACTATTGCAATGAGTGAAATTAACAAGCGGGCCGCCGACAACATCCGGATCCTTTCCATGTCGATGGTTGAAAAAGCCAGATCGGGGCATCCCGGGGGACCGATGGGAGGAGCAGATTTTATCCATATTCTTTTTTCGGAATTCGTAAATTTTGATCCTGGCGATCCTGAATGGATAAACCGCGACAGGTTCTTCCTGGATGCTGGTCATATGTCGCCCATGTTGTATTCGGAGCTGACGCTGCTTGGCCTTTTCACGATTGACGATCTTAAAGAGTTCCGTCAGTGGGGAAGCCACACTCCGGGGCACCCGGAACTTGACCTGTCCCATGGCATTGAGAACACATCGGGTCCGCTGGGGCAAGGGCACACAATGGCTGTTGGCGCAGCGATCGCCGAACGGTTTCTTGCCGCCAGGTTCGGAGAGTTCTTTGCACACAAGATCTATACCTATATTTCAGATGGTGGCGTCCAGGAGGAGATCTCCCAGGGGGCTGGCCGCCTGGCAGGGTTCCTGGGGCTTCACAATCTGATTATGTTTTACGATTCGAATGATATCCAGTTGTCGACCGAAACCAAGGCTGTGACGTCAGAAGATACCGGGATGAAATATGCATCCTGGGGCTGGAACGTGTTACAGATCGATGGCAATGACCAGGATGCGATCCGGAAAGCGCTGACAAACGCTCTGGGAGAGAAAGAACGGCCCACCATTATCATCGGAAAGACCATCATGGGCAAGGGACTCCTCGATAATGAGGGCAGAAGCTTCGAAAGAAAGACCTCCACTCATGGCATGCCGGTCTCCGAGGCAGGAGGATCGTTCGAAAAATCTCTCATTAACCTTGGAGGAGACCCGGCAGACCCGTTCATGATCTTTGATGACGTTAAGGAATATTATGCAGGGATAGTCGCCGCAAAGACGAAGAAAGCCGGCGAATGGAGAATTGAAAAAGCCGGATGGGCAAAATTAAATCCGGAGCTTGACAGGAAGCTTCACCAGTTCTATTCATGTTATACTCCGGCGATTGATTTCAGGAGTATCCAGCAAAAGGAGAATATTGCCACCAGGGCCGCTTCATCTGCAGTCCTGTCAGTGCTGGCGAAACAGGTTGAGAATATGATCGTGGCCTCTGCCGACCTTTCAAATTCCGACAAAACTGATGGCTTCCTGAAAAACACCAGGCCCTTCATCAAAGGTGATTTCACAGGCGCGTTTTTGCAGGTGGGTGTTTCCGAGCTCACCATGGCAGCCCTGATGAACGGGCTTGCACTCCATGGGGGCGTTATACCGGCCTGTGGTACCTTCTTTGCGTTTTCCGATTACATGAAGCCTGCAGTAAGGCTTGCCTGCCTGATGGGTTTGCCTGTAAAATATATCTGGACCCATGATGCTTTCCGTGTCGGGGAAGACGGACCTACCCATCAGCCCGTTGAACAGGAAGCACAAATAAGGCTGCTCGAACATCTTAAAAATCATCACGGCACTAACAGCATGGTTGTTCTGAGACCGGCCGATGCGCTCGAAACAAGCGTTGCCTGGAAGATCGCCCTTGAAAATACCCAAACCCCCACTGCCCTGATACTTTCAAGACAAAATATCAAAGATCTTCCAGCAATTGGCACCGACAGGTTCAGCGATGCCCTCAATTCCGAAAAAGGGGCATACGTGGTTGCAGACTGTGAGGGGAAAGCGGATATCATCCTTGTTGCAAGCGGATCGGAAGTCTCCACTCTGGCTGACGGAGCTGAATTGCTGAAAAAAGAGAATATTAAGGTAAGGATAGTATCGGCACCTTCAGAAGGACTTTTCCGCAACCAGCCTGAGAGCTACCGCATATCGGTAATACCCGACGGCATTCCGGTATTTGGACTGACTGCAGGACTTCCCGTAACGCTGCAGGGGTTGGCCGGGCCTAAAGGAAAGGTGTTCGGTATGAACAGCTTCGGCTTCTCCGCTCCTTATAAGGTCCTCGATGAAAAGCTCGGGTTTACGGCAGAGAATGTTTATCGGCAGGTTAAGGATTACCTGTCTGACTATAGATGATAAACATTATGATCATTCGTTTAGAGGTTGCCGTTAAAAGCAACCTCTTTTATTATGATGTTATCGCAAAATTTAGTAAATTAGATAAGATTTTTAGCTGCTTGATCTAACTAAGGACCTGATGAAAAGATTTATTATTCCAATCCTGTTTTTTTTGGGATTCCTGCCGCAGTATGTTCAGGGGCAGATGGATTCGACGGAGGCAAGCCTTGCTGTCAGGGATACTCAGAACCTGAATGTAAAGCTCTTTGAAAGCGATGACCTGTTCGAGATCTCTCTAAGGTTCGATATCACCACCTATAAAAGGAAGAGGTCCGATACAACTTACCTGGATGCCACCCTCACATACTATACGGGGGATAATGATTCAATCAATAAGAAAGTGAAGGTCAGGGCACGCGGGGAGATACGCCGGACGGCAATTTGCGATTTCCCGCCGCTGAGCCTTAACTTCAAAATGAAGGAATCAGGGAGCGATGAGTTCATCGGCATCGATAAGCTGAAGCTGGTCCCCTACTGCAGGCTGGGATACGAAGACTATATACTCAGGGAATTCCTGATCTACAAACTTTACAGCCTGCTCACTCCGTACAGTTTCAAAGTGAGGCTTCTGAAGATCAATTTTATAAATACAGCGAAAGTCTCAAAACCTATTATCCAGTATGGATTTGCAATTGAACCGGTAAAACTCCTCGAAAGAAGGAACCGAATAACGGCAATCAAGACGTCGAATCTGACCCAGCTCAGCATAAGACCTGAAGTGATGAACAGGTTTGCAATTTTCAACTACATGATCGGAAATACAGACTGGGCTGTGCCTAACCAGCATAATGCACTTGTTTTTGCTCAATTCGTGCCAGAAGGATCAAACCTTTTTATTGTTGTCCCCCATGATTTCGATTATTCCGGGCTGGTGAACACAACTTATGCGGTCCCCAACGAGAATCTGACGATCAAAAATGTCAGGGAAAGGCTTTACATGGGCGTGTGCAGGAGTGAGCAGGAGTTTACTAATGCCACCAGGGAATTCCTTGAATACAAGGTCAAATTTTATAAGACGATTGAGGATTTCCCATACCTCACGGCACGGTCTAAAAAGGATATGATCAATTACCTCGACGAATTCTATGAAAAATTCGACAGGCGCAATAGCATTGTCAGTGATCTGGTCTATGAGTGTAAAACCCTGAAGTAAATAAGAAATAATTTATTTACTTTTGCCCCACTTTTTTATTGCTATGGAACACGATATCCTCGCAGGGGTAAAAGGTTTGATCTTTGATCTGGACGGTACGCTCGCCGATACCATGCCCTATCACTTTGACGGGTGGAAGAAGGCTTGCACCAAGTTCGGAGCTCATATCGACAACAAATTCCTTCGTAAACATACCGGAAGTCCGGGCTGGATAATTGCAGCCGAGATTATCAGGGAATCAGGCCTCGATGGGAGCGTAACCATCAAAGAGATAATGAACGAGAAGATCAATGAGTTCTACAAGATGCAGCATCTCATAAAGCCGATCGAACCCGTCGCTGCAATCGTAAGGAAGTATTCCGGTAAACTTCCGATGGCCGTGGGCACCGGAGGACACAGGGAGGCTGTTGAACGGACACTGGAAATCACCGGCCTGAGAAAATACTTTGAGATAATCGTTACCGCAAATGACGTGAATTCCTTTAAGCCTGATCCTGAAACTTTTCTTAAATGTGCTGAGCTGATGAATATCGACCCCGCTTTGATTGAAGTGTTTGAGGATGGGGACCTAGGGATAGAGGCAGCCATCAAGGCAGGAATGAGGGTCACGGACGTTAGGCCATGGTACGATTCGGACTGGTAGGAGAAGAAGGCATCAGGCATAAGGCGGAAGGCGTCAGGCGGAAGGCGTCAGGCGTCAGGTTAGTTTGCACGATTACCCCGACGCGTTGGTCGGGATCTGCGCTTCGCTCCGACATGATTGCATGATTGCTTGATTGCATGAATGCATGTTTACCCCTGATATCTTGCCCGAAATAAATTAATAACTATCTTTGGACCCATATTCTTCTCAGTGAGAAAGGGGCTTAAGATAAAGGCATACCTGATCCTTATTGCATGGATGACAATATTCATGCATAATGTCATTCCCCATAATCATATTGAAGAGTGCCTGGCAGTTTGCCAGGGTACAAATGACAGGAGTGCCGGTGATTCACATGTGGCTGCAGGGATCACACAGCTTGGCAGCCAGTCTTCTGAAAGCACTGTCTGTCATGCCTCAAGCCTCCTTTTCCATAATCTCAGCCAGGAGAATCTGGTCACCAGGGCTTCAGAGGAATTGATCCCTGAACCCAACATAATGGCAGCCATCATTTTCCCCGTCGGGGAGCAATCATATTTTTCAAATCACCCGGAAAATTCCCTTCTGTTCCGGGCTCCTCCTGCCTGCTGATCTATCCGGTCAGCAAATCAGCATCATTTCTTGATTTAATTGATAATATCCTTATTATCAATTCTTTAACAATTCAAACATGATTGAGAGAATAATTGGATTTTCGATAAGGAACAAATTCATAATCGGTCTCTTCGTGATCGGCCTGGTCGGCTGGGGGACCTATTCCCTGACAAAGCTTCCGATAGATGCGATCCCCGACATTACCAACAACCAGGTGCAGGTGATCTCACTCGCCCCTTCACTCGCAGTGCAGGAGGTGGAGAGCTTTATCACCGCTCCGATTGAGGTCTCGGTAGCCAACATCCCCAATATTATTGAGCTCAGGTCCATTTCGCGACTGGGGCTCTCTGTGGTCACTATCGTGTTCAGGGACGGGGTCGATATCTACTGGGCCAGACAGCAGCTGACGGAACGGCTGAAGGAAGCGGAGGAATCAATTCCTGACGGACTGGCAAAAATTGAGCTTGCGCCTGTTTCCACAGGACTTGGTGAAATATTCCAGTACAGGCTGGCGGTGAAAAAAGGCCTTGAAACAAAGTACGATCCCATGGAGCTGAGGACTATCCAGGACTGGATTGTCAGGCGTGAAATGCTTGGAACACCGGGCGTTGCCGATATTAACAGCTATGGGGGATTTGTGAAGCAGTATGAAATCGCCGTGAATCCGGAGAGGCTCAAGGGTATGAACCTCACCCTGAACGACATATTCGATGCCCTGGAGAGAAACAACGAGAATACCGGAAGCGCCTATATCGACAAAAATCCGAACGCATATTTTATAAGGGGTATCGGGCTGATCAGGAGTCTCGATGACATCGAAAAGATCGTGGTGAGAACCAGTTCTTCGGGGATGCCGGTACTGATAAGGGATATCGCAACTGTCCAATATGGGAATGCTACCCGTTACGGGGCCTTTGTGGTGGATACCACCGAGGCTGTCGGCGGGGTCGTGATGATGCTTAAAGGAGCCAATGCACACAGGGTAATCGATGACGTCCAGGCAAGGATCGCCTCGATACAGAAATCGCTGCCGGATGGTGTCACCATCGAGCCCTACCTCAACAGGTCGGACCTGGTCGGACGGGCGATTGGTACCGTTTCCAGGAACCTTGTTGAAGGGGCTCTTATCGTGATCTTCATACTTGTACTGTTCCTTGGGAATATCCGTGCAGGTCTGATTGTTGCCTCGGTGATACCGTTGTCGATGCTGTTTGCAATATCAATAATGAACCTGACGGGGGTCTCCGGCAACCTGATGAGCCTTGGAGCCATTGACTTCGGACTCATCGTGGACGGTGCGGTCATAATTGTTGAAAGCGTGGCTCACCGTATTTTCAGGACCGGGGAAAAAAGCAATGGCACGCCGATGCTCACTGTCAGGCAGATGGACGAAAGCGTATTTGAATCCGCAAAACGGATGATGAGCTCTGCCACATTCGGCCAGATAATAATCCTCATAGTTTACCTGCCCATAATCGCACTTGTCGGCATTGAAGGGAAAATGTTCAGGCCGATGGCCCAGGTCGTAACTTTCGCCCTGACGGGAGCCGCGATCCTTTCGCTTACCTGGGTCCCGATGGCTTCAGCGTTGTTCCTGAGTAAAAAAAGTACTCATAAGAGGAATTTTTCGACCGTCATGCTCGAAAAGCTTCACAAAGGGTTCGAACCTATCATAAGGATGGCCCTCCTGCACAAAGCTGCAGTGACTATAATTGCTATTTCTCTCTTTATAATCAGTCTGTTCGTTTTTACCAGACTTGGCGGGGAATTCATTCCCCAGCTTGAGGAGGGCGATCTGGCTGCCGGGGTTATGACCCTTCAGGGTGGTTCGCTTACCCATACGGTCGAAACGATCCGAAAAGCCAATAAGATCCTTCTCACGAATTTCCCTGAGGTAAAACATGCGGTGTGCAAGATTGGTGCAGGGGAAATCCCCACTGACCCTACCCCGATGGAAACAGGCGATTATATAATTACGCTGAAGGACAAAGAACAGTGGACATCAGCGTCGACAAGGGAAGAGCTGGTCGCAAAGATGGAAGAGAGCCTCGTTCCCCTGGCCGGGGTGAAATTCGAGTTCCAGCAGCCCATCCAGATGCGGTTCAACGAGCTTATGACCGGATCGAAACAGGACGTGGCAATCAAGATTTTCGGGGACGACCTGAACGTCCTTGCTGCAGAAGCTGCAGAAGTTGAAAGGCTTATAACATCCATCAACGGCGTGCAGGATATAAACGTTGAAAAGGTGACCGGGTTAGCCCAGATTCAGATCACCTACAACCGCGACCGCCTCGCGCAGTACGGCCTGTCGGTTGCCGATGTCAACAGGGTGCTGAGGGCTGCTTTTGCCGGAAGCCAGGCAGGGGTAGTATTTGATGAGGAGAAAAGGTTCGGGCTCGTGGTGAGGTTCGACAAGGATTACCGGCAGGACTTTGAAGATGTCAGGAATCTTTCCGTCGGCCTCCCCGGCGGGGTCCAGATACCATTCGACCAGCTGGCGACAATTGAAGTCAAATCAGGACCCGCCCAGGTCTCCCGGGAGGATACCAAAAGGAGGATAACCGTCGGATTTAATGTCAGGAACAGGGATGTCCAGAGCGTTATTTCCGAAGTATCCCGGAAGATCGATTCGGAGATCAGGCTTCCGGCCGGTTACTACATAACTTACGGAGGACAGTTTCAAAACCTCGAAGCCGCAAAGGCAAGGTTGTCCATAGCCGTTCCGGTTGCCCTACTGCTGATTTTTGTCCTGCTCTATTTCACATTCGGGTCGGTAAAGCAGACCCTTTTAATCTACACCGCTGTTCCCATGGCTGCCGTCGGAGGGATCTTCGCCCTCTGGATCAGGGGTATGAATTTCTCAATATCCGCCGGTATAGGATTTGTAGCGCTCTTCGGCGTTGCCGTCCTCAATGGGATTGTCCTGATAGCCGAGTTCAACAGGCTGGAGAAAGAAGGGATTACCGATATCACTGAAAGGGTGATGAAAGGCCTTCACTCGAGGCTGCGGCCTGTCATCATGACTGCCGCCGTTGCATCACTGGGCTTCCTTCCCATGGCGCTGTCGACATCCGCCGGGGCAGAGGTTCAAAAACCGCTTGCCACAGTTGTTATCGGAGGCCTTATAACAGCCACCATCCTTACGCTGATCATCCTACCGGTCTTTTATACCGCGGTCTCAACAAAAAGGCTGAAATTCCCGGGAAAAATGAAACGGGCAAAACTGCTGACAGTGCTTATACTTACTACTGGCCTGACAATTTCCAGCCTGACCGCACAGGAGAAGAAACCCGTTTCCCTGCAGGAAGCTGTTCAGATAGCGCTCGACAACAACCTGAAGATAAAATCCTCTTCCCTGTCGGTCGAGGCGTTGAAATCGCTGAAAGCTTCATCGTGGGACATAGGTAAAACCGACGTTGACCTTGAATACGGACAGCTGAATTCTGCCCTGAAAGACAATAATCTGTCTGTTTCCCAGTCGATCTCCTTTCCGCTCGTATACATCAACCAGGCAAGGTTGGCCGGTGCAAGGATAAGGAGCGGTGAGTGGCAGCACCAGGGGACAAAACTCGAAATAGCCACACAGGTGAAACAGGTCTACTGGCAGCTTAACTACCTGTATTCAAAGAGGCGGCTGCTGGCTTACCAGGATTCCCTCTACTCCCTGTTCCTGAGAGCTGCAGAGCTCAGGTCACAGACTGGGGAGACAAACAGGCTCGAAATGATCACTGCAAGATCACAGAGCCTCGAGATCAGGAATCAGCTCAACCAGATCCGGCTCGAAACGGGTATCGCGGAGCGGAATCTTCGTACCATCCTGAACACCGATACCTATTTTATTCCCTCAGATTCCATTCTGAAAAAGGCAGGTGGTTCCACTTTCCCCGACTCAGCAACAATCACAGGGAATCCTTCACTTTCATACCTCGAGCAGCAGGTGGAAGTGATGCGAAGGGAAAAGATGCTGGAAAAGAGCCGGGCGCTGCCGGACCTTAAATTCGGATATTTCAACCAGTCGATAAGGGGAGTCCAGGAAATAAACGGCCAACCGCAGGCATTCGGACCTGGCGACAGGTTCACGGGTATAAGTGCCGGAATATCGCTGCCCCTGTGGTTCACGCCTTATACCTCACGTGCCAGGTCGGCCAGGCTGAATGAAAAAGTTGCCGCATCGGATGCGGAGTACTATTCCAGGTCACTGGCAGCCACATACTGCTCGCTTATCGATGAATTCAAAAAGTATTCCGGCAGTGTAAATTATTACGAAAGCCAGGCTTTGCGTGAAGCAGACATGATAATTGACCAGTCAACCAAGAGCTACAAGGCAGGTGCAATGGATTACCTCGAATATGTGCTGAGCCTGGGCAGGGCGCTTGAGATAAAGCAGAATTACCTCGATGCAGTGAACAGCCTGAATCAGACTCTTGTAAATATTGATTTTGTAACAGGAAAAATATTTTAAATCGATGAAAATGTCAGCAAACAATTTCTTCCGTAATACAGTTTATCTACTGATAGTCACGCTATTCTTCTCATGCAAAGGGAAGAACCAACCCGCCGTAAACGGAACGGAAACGGAGATTATCCCGGATGACATTGTGGAAATGAGGAGTGACCAGATAAAAGTGGCAAATATTGATACGGGAACGGTGAAGCTGCGGGAGATAAACAGCACCTTAAAGGTCAGCGGCAAGATATCGGTTGCACCGCGTAATTACGCAACGGTCTGTGCTCCCCTGGGGGGCTTTGTCAGATATACTGCCCTTGTTCCCGGAAATGCAGTCAGGAAGGGTGAGACACTGGTCATGATTGAGAACCAGGAATTTGTCGATATCCAGGAGAATTACCTTGAGGCAAAAAACAAGCTCGAATATGCAGAAGCTGAATACCGGCGTCACTCCGAGCTTTACAAGGAAGACGTATATTCTGAAAAAAACCTGCAGCAGGTGACAACAGATTATAAGAACCTGAAGGCCCTTGTGACCGCCTATGCCCAGAAGCTTGCACTCATCGGGATTGATCCTTCCGGTTTGCGGGAGGACAATATAAGCAGGAGTGTTCCCATAAATTCACCGATCAGCGGGTATATCAAGTCGGTCAATGTGAACCTTGGCAAATCGATCTCTTCCACGGACGTTCTTTTCGAAATTGTGAACAACGATGACCTGCTGCTAGAGCTTACGCTGTTCGAGAAGGATGCCAACAAGGTTGCCGCAGGGCAGAAGATCAATTTCTTTATCAATGATGAAGAGGAGGTTCATGAAGCGGAGATCTATCAGACAGGGAAGTCAGTCGAGGCAGACAGAACTTACCGGGTCTATGCGAGGGTGACAAGGGGGTGCAGGAACCTTATCCCGGGCATGTACGTGAACGCTGCCATCAGGACCTCAGGAGGAGTGGTGAATTCGCTTCCAGCCGATGCCATCGTGACCTTCGATGACAAGGATTATATTTTTGTTTTTTCTCGAAACAAGCAGGAAAAAGGTATGGACTTCACGGAGTACAGGATGATAGAGGTGAAAAAAGGAAAATCGGAGGAAGGGTTCAGTGAAGTCTCCCTCCCGGAAAATTTTGACATCAGGAAAGAAAAGGTTGTGACCAGGGGGGCGTATAACCTTCTGTCGGCAAAAAAGAATGCCGGAGAGATGGCTTGCTGATTTTGCAAAAGTTGAAGTTCCGTCGCGTAATCATGGATCAACCGATAAATAAATCCGACAGTGGAGTATTCACATTCCGATATCAGTAGACCATCAACTGACAACTCGTTCAGGGCCGGAATCGTACTGAATATTGCAATTGTGGCTGCGGAACTCATTTTTGGACTGATTTCCAACAGCATGGCCCTGATCTCCGACGCAGGGCATAACTTCAGTGACATGCTTACCCTGGTATTCTCATGGATCGCTGTAAGAGTCTCTCAGCGAGAACCCACCTTCAGGTTCACGTACGGGTTCAGGCGCTCGACGATCCTGGCGGCATTCATAAACACTTTAGTCCTGCTTGTAAGCGTCGGGGCAATCCTCTGGGCAACCATCATGAGACTGAGACATCCGGTTGAAGTCAAATCGGTGAATGTAATCCTGGTTGCAGGAACAGGAATAATTGTCAACGGGATTACGGCCCTGTTTTTCAGGGAGGGGCAAAGGACCGACATTAACCTGCGCAGTGCATTCCTCCACTTCATCACCGATGCACTTGTTTCGTCAGGAGTCGTGGTGGCTGGCATTGCCATTGCCCTCACCGGGCTGAACTGGATCGACCCGGCCATCTCACTTATCATCATTGTGGTCATCGTGTACAGCTCATACAGGCTTCTTATTGATTCGGTAAACCTGGCCCTCGATGCTGTCCCCGAGAACATTGACATTCATGAAGTAAGGAAATACCTCGAGGATCTTCCGGAAGTTTCGGAAGTGCACGACCTCCATATCTGGGCTCTCAGCACCACAGAAGCCGCCCTGACCGTTCACATGGTAACCACCTGCCAGACAGACCTCAGTTTCATAGTCAGGACAAGGGGGCAGCTTCACCAGAGGTTTGGTATAGAGCATTCTACCATCCAGGTTGAGTTCGGAGGGAACTCAGAAGCTTAAGAATTCCATTGTGCCTGCTTTTGATGTACATTTGGGCATCAAATCCTGTTAAGATGCCCGAAATTATCAGAACGGAGGATGGCTCGGATACACTTTATGTCAGGGAGCTCAATGAACATTACCACTCTGTTCACGGTGCGATCCGGGAATCTGATCACATTTTCATCAGGCACGGTTTCGACTTTTTCAGGGGAGAGAATGTCAGGATATTTGAGGCCGGATTCGGGACAGGGCTGAATGCCATTCTTACCCTGGCTGCAAACAGGGAAATCAGGAAAATTCAATATACGGCGATCGAGAGGTTCCCCCTTCCCCTGGAAATCATCTCAAAGCTAAACTACGCCAGCCTGATACCCGAGGAGTACAAAGCCATATTTACTGAGATCCATACATGCGCCTGGAATACTGTTATAAAAATAACAGACAGCTTTTCACTGTTCAAAATAAACGATGATCTTGCATCATGCAGGCTGACAGGCGAATCAGATCTTATTTATTTCGACGCATTCGGTCCGGACAAGCAGCCGGAAATGTGGACCGACGACATCTTTCATAAGATCTCGAAGGTTACAGCCCTGGGCGGGATCCTGGTAACTTATTCTGCCAAGGGAGAAGTGAGAAGGAAGCTCACCCGCAACGGTTTCAAAGTGGAGCTCCTGCCCGGTCCTCCCGGGAAAAGGCAGATGATCAGGGCCGTTAAAATTTGAAAATTTATTTTTTTGCCCTTTTTTCCTTTTCCCAAAGTGTTATCTTTGCGGAAATCAAAATTAAAAAATCCTATCAGATGAAAATCAAAGAATTAATTGTTCTGCTTGCGATTGCAGGCATCGTACTTGTTTCCTGTAATAAAAATGCCATCACTAATGCCAAGGTAAAAACTAAGATGGACTCCCTGTCGTATGCATTCGGGATCATGAATCTTGCCCAGCTTCAGAATGACAGCATTGACCTTGACCCGGTGATAATGGCAAAAGCCATGATGGATGGAAAGAACGGGAAGCCGCAAATGACGCAGGAAGCAGCGAGAGGTTTTATATACTCATTCATTACCAGGCTCGAGAGTGAAAAGGAAGCAAAACAGGCAGAATTAAATAAAGTGAAATACAAAGACTATATTGCAGAAAATGAAGCATTCCTTGCAAAGAACAAGGAAAAGCAGGGCGTAGTAACTACTGCCAGCGGGCTTCAGTATGAAGTTATTAAGATGGGAACAGGCGAAAAGCCTACCTCCCAGAGCACTGTGAAGGTCCATTATGTCGGGACCCTTATTGACGGTACGGAATTTGACTCCTCAGTAAAAAAAGGTCAGCCTGTCCAATTTCCCGTCTCAGGTGTGATCCCAGGCTGGACCGAGGCGCTTCAGCTTATGCCGGTAGGCTCCAAGTTCAGGCTCTTCATTCCGCAGAACCTTGCCTACGGTTCAAGAGCTGGCAGCGAGGTTATCAAGCCCTATTCAACACTGATATTCGAAGTCGAGCTTCTCGATATCGTAAAATAACACCGGTTTGCAGGAGGATGGTGCTCCCATTCAGCAGATCACAGTGAAAAAGGCAGTGACAATTAGTAAATAACAAGTAGCGAAGATCGAAATGGCATTTGAAATTACCGGGAAAATCATTGATATTTTGCCCGTCAACCAGGTAAGCGACAAATTCAGGAAGCGCGAGTTTGTTATTGAGAAAAAGGACACAAGCAGCTCGAATGTGTTCATTGACTATATAAAATTTCAACTTGTACAGGATAAATGCGACCTGATCAATGAGTCGTTTCTCAATGAGGAAGTGAAGATCTGGTTTAACCTGAAAGGCAACAGATGGGAACGGGATGGCAAAGTGAATTACTTTACCAATCTTGATGCCTGGAAGCTCGAAAAAGTGACTTCTGCAGGAACTGATCAGAATAAATTACCGCGTAGTCCCCTGGAGGATATGCCCCCGGATAATGAGGAACTAAGCGACCTTCCCTTCTGAACCGTACTGAAAGAGACCGGAAATATCCGGTCTCTTTTTTTTCAGGTCCGTTGCAGTTAATGGAATATTAACAGTATTAAATCATTAATTGAATCAGATACTTTCACTAAGTTAGTGCAACCATTCCAATAAAGCGTGCAATATGAAAAACAGTCTGGTCATTCTGGCATTGCTGATATGCATGGGTACTGAGGCACAGGTCACTACGGTGACAGGAACCGTAAAGGGTCTAAGAAAATATGATATGCCGTATAACCGGTTTGTACAGCCGGCAGGTAAACAGGTATTCTTCGGTGATGAATCGCTCGAGAACCACGCCCTCGATGCAGCCCTTTCCCCTGACGGGAAATGGCTTGCAGTTGAGGAAAGGTTCAGCATAGTCTTCATCAGCACGGCTGATAATAGTGTCAAAGCGGTCCTGAGAAACAACGAGGTGGAGAATCTCAGGGGAGGAATGAACACCTATTCCGGGATCACCTGGAATGTCGGGCCCGACGGCCCTGAAGTTTACTGGAGCGCGGTTTCGGATATGGTGAGATCATTCGTCGTTTCGGCAAGGTGGGACGGTGCAAAGGCCACCTTCAGCAAAATATTCGAATACAGGCCTGTTCCCCCTGCATATGTCGCCCTTCCAAATGAGATCCTTGTCAGAAAAGAGGCAAACGGCGATTATCTGTATGTGGTCCTGAACGGTAGCAATAAAGTAATAAAGCAGGATATTACGACCAGGGAGTTAATCTGGGCAGCTGATCCCGGGATCGCCCCTTATGGCCTGGCTTTTGCGGCCGGGAAGCTTTACGTCACTAACTGGGCTGGAAGGAAACCGGCAGAGGGCGACCGGGATATTGCCGGGATACCATGGGGCATTGCCAGGGTCGACAATGAAAGCATGGGCGGAGCGACAAGGGAAGGAAGCCTTGCTGTTATCAATCCGTCAAACGGAAAAATACTAAGGGAAATACTTGTAGGCCTGCACCCGAATGATATCATCTCCGACCGGAAAGGGGCATTCATCTATGTTGCCAATGCAAACAGCGATAACATATCGGTTATCTCAACCCGCAGCGATGAGGTGACGGAAACGATAAGCGTCAGGCTCCAGCCTGAGATCAATCCTTTTTTCGGTGATTCCCCGAACGGACTGTGCCTCTCTCCGGATGAGAAATATCTTTATGTCGCCAATGGCATGGACAATGCAGTTGCCGTGATCCGGCTCAGGGATTATAGCGCAAAAAGCACCTTCCATAAAAGCTTCGTGACGGGATTTCTCCCGACCGGCGCCTACCCCTCTTCAGTGACGATATCAAAAAAAGGCGCCCTCTATGTTTCAAACCTGGAAGCGATCGGCGCCCGGTCAGGCCTGAGCCATGCATCCACCAAGAATCTGATCTATAATTCCCATGATATGCTGGCTTCAATATCTGTGATACCTGTTCCCGGTGAAAAGACCCTTAGCGCATACACAGATACGGTAATAGCACTGAACGATCTTTCAAGAGCGCTCAGTGCGAGGGAAAAGCCCAGGGAAGGTGCAGGTCCCAAGCCCGTCCCGGACAGGATCGGTGAACCATCGGTATTCAAGCATGTTGTTTATATAATCAAGGAAAACAGGACATACGACCAGGTGCTGGGCGACATGAAACAGGGTGACGGCGATCCTGCATTATGCACTTATGGTGTCAATATTACGCCTAATACACACAAGCTCGCGGAGGAATTCCAGCTGCTCGATAACTTCATGGTATCAGGAAAATCTTCGGCGGAAGGTCACCAGTGGACCGATGCGTCGATAGTTACCGACTATATTGAGAAGAACGTAAGAGCCTGGTTCAGAGGTTACCCGCATGTACAGAACGATGCTTTGGTTTACGCTCCTTCAGGGTTCCTCTGGGACAATGGCATCAGGAACGGGAAGAAAGTAAGGATATATGGAGAAGCATCCTCCCCTATTATCGATGAGAAACTGAAATGGTCAGATGTATACAAGAAGTACAGGAACGGGGAGAAGGTGGATTTCACAAACAGTACGACGATCGAATCGGTGAAGCCCATACTGTCCATGTCCTACCCTTCGTACGGAAACCACGAGTTCAGTGATGCGATGAGGGCTGATGCCCTGATTAGGGAGCTGAAGGATTTCGAAGCCAGGGAAGGAGACCAGCTTCCTGAACTGATGATCGTTGCACTGCCCAACGACCATACCGCAGCCATCAGGTCGGGATACCCCACTCCCCGGGCAATGATCGCCGATAACGACTATGCTCTCGGAAGGATTGTGGAAGCCTTCACAAAAAGCCGCTTCTGGAAAAACACAGTGATCTTTGTTGTGGAAGATGATTCACAATCAGGATGGGATCATGTTTCAGCCTACCGGACTGTAGCCCTTGTAATAAGTCCCTATTCGAGACTTAACAAGACAGTCCACACATATTACACCCAGCCATCAATGGTGAGGACCATTGAACAGATACTCGGACTCCCTCCCATGAATATCCAGGATGCCATTGCAAACCCAATGACCGGATGCTTCATTCCGGAGCCGGACCTGAAACCCTATACTGCAATACCGAATAAGATTCCTCTCGATGAGATGAATCCTCAGATAATATCGCTCAGAGGCAAGGCGCTTTACTATGCAAAAAAGAGCATGCTCCCGGAATTTGACGGCGTCGACACGGGGAATGATGATCTCATGAACCGGATCCTGTGGTTTGCTGCCAGGGGAAATATACCATATCCGTCAAAATACACTGTTCCTTCCCATTTATTGGAAGATGATGATGACTAAGATTTTATCATAACAGAACAATGATGATCAATCCCCTGCTCGACAAATGGAGGACACCGAACGAAACGCCGCCTTTTGACCTGATTGAGGTTTCCCATTTCAGGCCCGCCATTGAAGCTGCTGTCAGGGAAGCCTCGGCGGAAATTGAAAAGATAGCCGGGAACCTGGAAATTCCCACTTTTGAAAATTCTGTCGACGCACTCGACAGGTGCTGCGAGAAAACCGGTAGGATCGCAGCTATCCTCTTCAACCTGAATAATGCCGATACGACCAGGGAAATGCAGGCAGCAGCACAGGAGATCTCCCCCATGCTCACAAGATTCTCCAACGACATAACACTGAATGAAGTCCTTTTCAAAAGGATAGATTCCGTTTACCAATCCCGGCACACTTCCGGGCTGACTGTTGAACAGCAAATGCTCCTGGAAAAAAAGCACCGGAGCTTTATGCTCGGCGGAGCAGGGCTTGGGGAAGAGGAACGGGACCGTTTCAGGAAGATCTCTGAAGAACTGTCTCAGCTCTCACTTAAGTTTGAGGAGAATGTCCTTGAAGAGACTAACGGTTTTTTGCTGCATATCCGGGATAAAGACGGGCTTGCAGGGCTGCCGGAGACCGTTGCCGGAGCTGCGGCTGCTGAGGCTGAAAAGCGCGGAATGGAGGGATGGATATTTACCCTGAATGCTCCAAGCTATATTCCCTTCATGAAGTACTCGGAACGGCGCGACCTCCGGGAAAAGCTTCTTAAAGGTTATGTATCAAGGGCATACCATGGAAATGAAAGGGATAACAGGCCGCTGGTGACAAGGATTGTCAATCTCCGCCTGGAAATTGCACGGATGCTTGGTTTCAGAGATTTTGCAGAAATGGTGCTCGGTGACAGGATGGCTGAGAACCAGGAGAATGTGGAACATTTCCTCGAAGACCTGTTCTCATGGTCGCATAAAGCAGCTCTCAGGGACCTTGAAAATGTCAGGAGCTTTGCCCGGGAAACCGGTCAGAACGGTGAGATCGAGCGTTGGGACTGGCCATTCTATTCTGAAAGGCTGAGGAGGGCAAAGCATGATTTTGATGACGAATCGCTCAGGCCCTTTTTCAGGCTTGAAAATGTTGAAAAAGCAGTCCTGGGCCTTGCAACACGCCTCTATGGAATAGCATTCCGTGAAACCGGAGAGATCCCCGTTTATCATCCGGAGGTCAGGACCTGGGAGGTGATCGATGAAAATGACTCCCTCCTGGCGATACTTTATATCGATTATTTTCCCCGCGAAGGAAAGAACGGCGGAGCATGGATGACCAGCTTCCGGGACCAGAAAAAAGAGAACGACGCCAGAGCCATACCACTGGTGTCGATTGTCATGAATCTCACCAGGCCGTCGGGTGCGGGGCCGTCACTGCTCACTTTCAATGAGCTTACCACATTCCTTCACGAATTTGGCCATGCACTTCATGCCATGCTTTCGCAGTGCACGTATGAGGGAATCGCCGGGACGAATGTGGCACGCGATTTTGTCGAGCTTCCTTCTCAGATAATGCAGAACTGGGCATTCGAGGAAGAGTGGCTAAGCACCTGGGCAGTTCATTATGTTACCGGGGAACCGATGCCTGCAGCGATCATACGGAAGATCCGCGAAGCGTCGGCGTTCAATGAAGGATATGCCTGCGACAGGCAGCTGAATTTCGGATTCCTCGATATGGCCTGGCATAGTGTAACGGAGTCGGTCGGACCTGATGTAAAGGGTTTTGAAGTCAAAGCAACAGAAAGGACCGAATTATTCCCCACGATCCCGGAATCCTGCATAAGCTGTTCATTTTCACATATCTTCGGAGGTGAATATGCGGCCGGGTACTACGGGTACAAGTGGGCGGAGGTGCTGGATGCTGATTCGTTCAGTCTCTTCAGTGAAAAAGGCATATTCAACAGTGAGGTAGCCAGGTCATTCAGGGAGAATATCCTCGAAAAAGGAGGAAGCGATAAACCGATGAACCTGTATGTGAAATTCCGGGGGAAAGCCCCTGACAACAAAGCCCTTCTCAAACGCAGCGGGCTGATCCGGTGACACGGAGATGTAAAAGATGCTATATTTGCAATTGTTTAAAGGAAGTCGATTTTTGAGGATAATATACTATAAATCAAGGCATTAATAAAATAATGATTCTTTTTTTCAAAACCGGCACAGGCAATATTATTGCTGCAGGATCCAATGCTGACCTGTCAGATCGTGACATCGATAAGCTTGCCTGGCTTTTCGGCAATGCCGCTTTACTTCGTCAGGACACCGTTAAGGGCATATTTATCGGACCAAGGAAGGAAATGATCACGCCCTGGAGTACAAACGCCGTCGAAATCACCCAGAATATGGGGATCGGCGGCCTGATGAGGATCGAAGAGTTCTTTCCCTCGGTTTCTGAGGGTCCCGGGCACGACCCGATGCTCCAGGCCGTGTACAGGGATCTCGGCCAGAAGCTGTTTACAATAGAAAGGGAGCCGGAAAAGATTGTCTATATTGAAAATATTGCAGAATACAATGAAAAAGAGGGTCTGGCCCTGAGCAATGATGAGATCGGCTACCTGGACCGCCTCTCCGGATCTCTGGGAAGAAAGCTCACCGACAGCGAAGTGTTCGGTTTCTCACAGGTCAACTCCGAGCATTGCCGTCATAAGATATTCAACGGGATCTTCCGGATCGACGGTGTAGAAAGGGATTCGACCCTTTTCCAGCTCATTAAGAATACAACTCATTACAACCGGAATAAGGTTGTGTCGGCATATAAAGATAACTGCGCGTTCCTGCAGGGGCCGGCCGCGGAGCAGTTTGCCCCGGCAACCCAGGACAAACCTGATTTTTTCGTAAACAAGCCTTTTGAATCGGTTCTTTCCCTCAAAGCTGAGACCCACAATTTCCCCACGACGGTTGAGCCCTTCAACGGCGCTTCTACAGGGACCGGTGGAGAAATCCGCGACAGGATAGCCGGCGGAAAAGGAGCATTACCGATTGCGGGCACGGCCGTCTATATGACCTCTTATCCAAGGCCCGGAGGGCCAAGACCGTGGGAAAAGGCAACCGAAGAAAGGGATTGGCTTTACCAGACTCCCGAAGATATCCTCATCAAGGCTTCGAACGGCGCCAGCGACTTTGGCAACAAATTCGGACAGCCATTGATCTGCGGATCTGTCATGACATTTGAATATTTCGGGAATGCCAGGAAATACGGGTACGATAAGGTGATCATGCTGGCAGGAGGGATAGGTATCGGGAAAAAGAAAGACAGCGGGAAAGACATCCCTGAGAAAGGGGACCTGATCGTCCTCCTTGGGGGAGACAATTACCGTATCGGAATGGGAGGTGGAGCGGTCTCTTCGGTCGATACCGGGAAATACGAAAGTGCCATCGAGCTCAATGCCGTGCAGAGGGCCAATCCCGAAATGCAGAAACGGGTATATAATGCAATAAGGGCTCTCGCTGAATCAGCCGCCAATCCGGTCGTCTCGATACATGATCATGGTGCCGGCGGGCATCTGAACTGCCTCTCAGAGCTTGTTGAAGCCACGGGAGGAAAGATCGATATAAGCAAGCTTCCCATCGGTGATCCGACCCTTTCGGCCAGGGAGATCATCGGGAATGAATCCCAGGAACGGATGGGGCTGGTGATTAAGAGTGGGGACATAGAGTTACTGAAGAGCATCGCTGAAAGGGAAAGGGCTCCGATCTATATCATCGGGGAGATCACCGGCGACCATCAGTTCACTTTTGAAAACAGCCGCACAGGTGAAAAGCCGATAGATATTTCCCTTGAAGCGCTTTTCGGAGATCCTCCCAGGACAACGATGGTGGATACGTCCGACAAAACAGGGTTCAGCGGACCCGGATATACCCGGGAAAAGCTTGTGGAGTATGTTGAGATGGTACTTCAGCTCGAGGAGGTCGCATGTAAGGACTGGCTTACGAATAAAGTCGACAGGTCAGTAACAGGGCGGCTCGCAAAACAGCAATGTGCTGGGCCTCTGCAGCTGCCGCTCAACGACCTTGGAGCAATAACCCTCGACTACCGCGGAAGATCCGGCATGGCCACATCAATCGGCCATGCTCCTGCGGCAGGATTGGTTGATCCGGCCGCAGGCTCGGTACTTTCCATTGCGGAGGCCCTCACAAATATAATCTGGGCCCCCCTCTCCGACGGCCTTAAAAGCGTTTCGCTCTCAGCAAACTGGATGTGGCCATGCAGGAATCCCGGTGAGGATGCCAGGCTCTATTCCGCGGTTGAGGCAGCCAGTGAATTTGCCATTGCCCTGGGAATCAATATACCTACCGGAAAGGACAGCCTTTCAATGACCCAGAAATATGGCGACCAGGTGGTCCTTTCACCCGGGACGGTGATCATCTCTGCGGCCGGTGAAATAAGTGATGTCAGGAAGATCGTGGAGCCTGTAATAGTGAATGATCCGTATACCAGTATCCTTTACATCGATTTGAGCCGGGATGCCTTCAAAACCGGGGGAAGCGCATTTGCCCAGGCCCTTAACACCATTGGTGATGAAGCGCCGACCGTTACAGATCCCCATTACTTTGCCAGGGTATTCCGGGTAATTCAGCTGCTTATCGGAAGAGGCAAAATTCTTGCCGGCCATGATATATCTGCTGGCGGAATGATCACAACCCTTCTGGAGATGTGCTTTTCGAACCCGGAGGGCGGCCTAGATATCGACATTACCGCTGTCGGCCAAGAAGATACCGTCAAGGTGCTGCTTAGCCAGAACCCGGGAATTATAATCCAGGTAAAAGATGTCAATGAAATTTCAGAGATTCTTCTTGAGGACGGAATCTCCTACCTGTATATCGGGCATCCCGTTGCCAGCCGTTCAATCAGGCTGACAAACAATGATGAAGTCACACTCTTCGATATCGACAAGCTGAGGGATAAATGGTTCTGGTCCTCCTATCTTCTCGACCGCCGTCAAAGCGGTAAAGAACTTGCCCGGGAAAGATTTGACAATTACCGCAATCATGTTCTCTCATATAAATTCCTTGATTTCCAGGGTACTTTCAGGTCGTTGGGGATCACCCCTGACCGACAGAAAAGATCAGGCATCAGGGCAGCGATCATAAGGGAAAAGGGGGTCAATGGCGACAGGGAAATGGCGTATGCGCTCTGGCTTGCCGGGTTCGATGTGAAGGATGTTCATATGACCGACCTGATCAGCGGAAGGGAGACCCTCGAAAGCATAAACATGATAGTCTTCGTTGGCGGCTTCTCAAACTCCGATGTGCTTGGTTCCGCAAAGGGATGGGCCGGGGTTTTCAAATACAATGAAACCGCACGCAGGACACTTGAAGCTTTCTATGGCCGGGAGGATACATTATCCCTCGGAGTGTGCAACGGATGCCAGCTTATGGCAGAGCTCGATCTTATCTACCCTGATCATAAAGAGTCCCTGAAGCTTCTCCATAACAAATCAAACAAATTTGAATCCGGGTTCCTGAAAGTCACGATACCCGGGAACGATTCGATAATGCTCGGGAACATGTCCGGAATGGAACTGGGCATATGGGTGGCACATGGAGAAGGACGGTTCAGCATGCCATATCCGGAGGATAAATACAATGTGGTATTGAAGTACAGCAGGAGCACATACCCTGCAAACCCTAACGGATCGGATTTTGATGTTGCAGGGGTTTGCTCGTTTGACAGGAGGCACCTGGCTGTTATGCCTCATCTGGAAAGAGCTTTCCTTCCGTGGCAATGCGGCTATTATCCTTCAGAAATGAAGAATGATGAAGTAACACCATGGATAAAGGCGTTTGTAAACGCCAAAAAATGGATTGAACGAAAGCTCAGCGGGTCATCGGAGTGAGGATCACCGACATCAGCCTTGTATCAGTCTGCGCTTTTGAGATTTGCTCCCGTGTCTCCTTGCTGAGGACCTTTTCGCTTATGACCTGGATATTGTACTGTCCTGGTTCAGAGATATAAAACGACCCGAGATAGGAATCGGCCCTGAAAAACGGGAAAGTAACATCGGAGGAATTACGTACGATTTTGTCACAGCCTGGCTTGATCTCGATTAGCTTGTCCATGAATGACACCTTAACCGGTTCGGTATATTTAAGGTTTGTTGTATCAGTTGTGGCGCTCGACAGCCAAAGCTTATACCTGCCAGGTTTTGATACGATAAAACTCCATTCAGCAGTATTGCTCGAAGGATCGATAGTGTTACTGTAGCACGCCGCCTTATCCAGGTTTAGAGCCAGGGTCCCGTCATCCTGCTGCAGGATGGCACTTCCTTTTTCAGCATCATTACCTTTGTTTTTCCCGCATGACCCGCCCAAAAGCATAAGTACGGATACTAAAGCAATCAGTTTGCCTTTCATTGTAACTAATTTGTTATTAACGAGTAACTAAGATTATAAAATCCCTGACAGGATTCAACCACAAATTTTACAAATAAAATCTGATAAAAAATGTAAATCAGACCATGTTTTGACTAACTCACCTTTTTTTTTTATTAACAACCAAAAGGATGAATTTGTTCTCCCGGGGGATCAGACTTTGGAAGTCTCTATGGGATTTGGGATTCTTTGCTTTTTCATTCCATTTGCAACCGGCTTAACTATTGATTCTGCAACGATTTCCGCAATATCGGCGACCCTGATCTTCGTTTCGGCAGAAATGGTTTTCTTGCATAGGGGGCACGCTGTTGCAATATAGTCGGGAGCAGGCGCAGAGAGGGCTGCAGCTGCAAATGATGCGATCTTATGCTTGTCGGGACTCTGGAGCCTGAGGTTGGCAAGGCTGCCTCCGCAGCACAAGGAGTTCCCATCGTCATATCCGGTTTTTTCCAGGTCAGCCACGTGCCTCAGCACCTCCTTTGGCTCATCATAAACACCTGAATTCCTCCCTAATTCGCATGGGGAATGGTATGTGACCCGCTTGTTCAGGTAGTTCATTTTGACGGTTTCGTCCTCGATGAGCTGCTTTATGAACTGGGTATGATGAAGTACTTCAACATCGAGGTAATAGCTTTCCCTGAATACCTTATAGCATATCGGGCACGAAGTGACGAGGGTATGCGCCCCCGATTTCCAGATCAGCCTTGAGTTGAAATTTATAAGCTCCCTGGCTTCCCTGTCGTTCCCTGCCAGCATCAGGGGCCTGCCGCAGCAGACTCCTCCGTCTTCATCCATAAAACTCCACTTCATCCCAGATGCATCCAGGATCTTTACCATTGAATTTTTGATTGACGGGGTAAGATGCGTCATGCATCCTGCGAAGTAAAGGATGTCGGCTTTTTCAGGCTTCCTGGCCGGGAGGAAGTCATATGAGGGCTTTGATGCAGGTTGTTTCGCGGTGACCGGAACAGGGTTCGTCCTGAGGTACCCATGCCAGATATTATGGATCCCGTTCCCCGCTCCTGCTGCCCTGCGTTGTATCATCCGTATTGATGTCAGCTCGATCCCCACAGGGCATTTTACATCGCACCTGCCGCACATCAGGCAGTTGAAGACAATCCCGGATGTGTCCTCATCCTTTCTTATCGCCTTTAGAAGGTAAGCGGACTGTATGTTGTTTATTCCCGCCGAAAAGCTCATCTGGCACGCATCGATGCATATTCCGCACGAAGAGCAGGAATGGACCTCGACCTCTGAGTAAGTACCGGCTTTATCACCAGTCCTGATCCCTGAGTTTCTCATGAATATTAGGAATAGCTCCGTGGGGATGTGCATATATCTTGTGAGAGGAAGCAAAACGAAGAAAGTTCCCAGGGATAGCGAATAAAGCCACCAGAATGGGTATGCCGCCTGTTTGGCCGGAAGAAATGAATTGAACCAGGCTCCAAGGGTACCCGTCAGGAAGCTTCCGGTTCCATAGGCCCCTGAGGTAAGGCTCTCAGCCAATAGCCTGCTCGGGAAAATAAGCCATAATGAGGCCAGTGCAATCTTATCAAGGTGTTTTAGCCTGGTCGTTTTCTTCATCCCGACGCTTTTCGATGAAAATCTTTTAATGATTGCAAGGATAAGCCCTGAAAGAATGAATGCAAGGACCAGGTCCATCAGGAATGCGTACCCGTTTTCAAACGCTGTTTTTCCATGATCGGGGTTGAAGAACCTGAAGAAAATTGCCATATGCGGGGGGTTCAGGTGATGGGAACCGAAAATGTCCGCTTCAATGGTGCCGAAAAGGATCAGGAGGAACCATCCGAAAGCAAGGCTCATATGCATATAGCCGAGCCGTAGATTGGTCTTCAGGATCTTCCTGTGGATAAGGCTCTCCAGGAAGATCTCTTTCAGGCTCTGTCCGAACGCCATGCCGAAGAATCCACGCTGAAGCCTCAGCTTGTCGGGTCTCGAAAGGTTCCGGAACCAGATTATGCTTCGGCCCACGACATAGATCAGGATGAAGTACAACCCAATATTGAATGGTATTATAAAAGGGTCAAAGTGCATTTATTCCGAATTTTTTAAAGGCTTCCCTCGCTGTGATAACCACATTCCTGGTGTTCACCCCTCTCGGGCAGACGAGTATGCATTTACCGCAGAGCATGCATTTCCTGATATCGCTGCCGGGTTTCCTGTTTTCACCCCGGTGGATGAGGATATTTATTTCCCTCAGGCTGAATTCCGTAAAATTTCCAGTCGTACAAGTGGCAGCGCAGCCTCCGCATGCAATACACAACCTGAAGCTCGGCTCCTTCTCTGCAATATACTCCGCAACGGCATGGTTATTGGCATCATAATCTATGACCCTTGCTTTTGAAAGCGAATAACCAAACCTGTTCATCGTTGTCAATGCTTGTTTGTAAGATAATTCAGGACGTCCGAAACTGCTCCGCGGGCATGGGAGATCGTTTCGGTTATATTCATCGGTGCAGTACATGCGCCTGCATAAAACACTCCCTTGATATTGCTGATGTTGCTCCCGAAATGATAATCGGCCGGTGCAAAGAACCTGTTGACACCCCTGTTAAGCTTACCTGATATATCAATTGCTTCCCCGTCCTTTGACATCTCCATCCCGGCCATGAGAACAAGCAGATCCATTTCGATCCTCAAAGGACGACCAGCAAGGGTATCTTCCACTTTGGTGACAAGCTTTCCTTCAATATTCTCGCTTACCTCAGAGACCTTGCCTCTTATGAAACTGATCCCATATTTCTCCTGAGCCTCCCTGTACATCTCCTCATATAAAGCACCTCCCATCCGCATATCCATATAAAAGCAGAAGACCTTTGATCCCGGAATGAGCTCCTTTAACCCGATGGCCTGTTTGACGGCAGTGATACAGCAAAGCTTCGAGCAGTAAAGGTTCCCGGATTTTTCATCCCTGGATCCGACGCAGTGTACAAACCCGATCTTTTCAGGCTCTCTTCCATTCCTGAGAAGGATGCTCTTATCCCTGAACATCGACTCAAGGTCGGCAGAGGTTATAACGTTGTCATAAATGCCGTAACCGTACTCCTCCTTTCGTTCTGACCTGAAGAGATCAAATCCTGAAGCAATCAGGACCGCATCACCGTGGAATTCCTTGCCTGATGAGGATTTTAAACGGAAACTTCCTCCCTTTTTGTCAAATCCGCTTATGAGTTCCCCTGTGACCAGGGTAATATTATCATGTTTAAGCTGCTTCCTCAGATAGTCAATAACCTCAGAACTGCTTCTCCTGTCAGGAAACAGGTGATGCCAGTTCCTTACATGGCCTCCGATCGTTGATTCCTTTTCAATGACTGTCACTCCAATGCCCGACCTGGCAAGCTGACCTGCAGCCTCCACTCCGGCGGTTCCGCCCCCGATAACGATTACATTTCCGGTCATCTCAGCAGTTAATCAGGTTGCGGGGTATTGGCATCTGCACACCATCCTTTGTCTTGTACTTGTCTTCAGGATCAAATTCCACCCCCATTTTCCTTAACAAAGGCTCGGATTGCACCATATGGTACTGTAATCCAAGGTTCCATGGATTGTACCCCAGCACAAGGCCCGCCAGCTCTTCATAAGTAAGAACGGGGATCGAGTCACCGCTGGGTCCGAAGGTCACTCCTTCCATTTCACGGATCGTATATTGCCATTTGTCCATGAACATATTGCATCCCGGACAATTAGTAAGTATAAAATCCGGCTTATATGGTTCCATGGAGGCAAATTTCTTTGCTGTATTTGAGACCGAATAACCCCGGTTTGCCTGTACCAGATATTGCCTGAACCCGAATCCGCAGCAATGCCGTCTTTCAGGATAATCGATTATTTCTCCTCCCCAGGCTTCTGCCATCCCGCTGAGCACACGGGGGAATTCTGCACCTCCGACCCCGTGTTTCGGGAACATCTTGGAATAATGGCACCCGATATGTTCAACCACCTTAAGCGGTTCGCCCGTCTGGTGATTTATCAGCCGGTACTTTGCCCTCGAAGCGATCTCGTCGCGGAACTTATAAATAATATCACTGGTATGGGCCATATTCTCAGGCACATCAAATTCCCGCCCGGTAGCCTTGAAGAGAAATTCACGCGTCCTCTCCAGCTGTTCGGGAAAATGCTTCCATGTTTCGAGAATTTCGGTGTAAATGCCGAAAGACGTGACACAGGATATTGCGATGTTTTTGTATCCCGACTCCTTCATCAGGGCAAAATGCCTTGCTACTACGGTCATGATGGTTTCGATTGGCACTATATCGCCATGATAGCCGATACCTGTACATGTGGTGTGCGACGGATTTTCAAAAACATCCTTCCCTAGTCCGTTCCTCATGAAGTCAAGAAAAAATTGCTCTGATCCCGGGAAGAAACTCTGCCTGATACAAGATCTGACATAGAAAAAATGATCATCAGCTATTTCTTTCTGATATTCCGACCAGACTCTCTTTTTCCCTTCATTTTCCATACTCTTCGATAATTTCAGGAGGTATGCTTGCCGTTATTAGCCGTATAAACTTCAATAAAATATTCATTATCGGTACCTTCATCTTTAAACTCGAGCCCAAGTTCTGTAGCTTTCTTCCTCGAGTGCTCCTCAATTGATTCAAAAAACCTGGTACCCCCGGTCACCTCAAAGATCTTTTTAAGTTCATCCCTGGCATCCTCAGGGATCCTCCTCAGCGGCCCTGTTCCGTATTCGTCAATCTTGCCTCCGAGTCTTTCAAACACATCGTGGGTATGGTTAAGAATATATTCCCAGATCGGGCCCTGTTCGGGGTGCATATCAGGATTTACCGCATAGGAAGCAACACAGTACCCATATCTGAAAATATTCTCACCAACTGTCCTTTTAATGGCAAATTGCTGCCGTCCTTTTTCCGATTCGGCAAAAAGACCTGTTTTTTGAGACAATGTACGCAATGCCATAATGACCAGGCCCGGGGTATTTCCCCTGGGGCATCGTGTCTTGCACGACATGCATTCCCCGCAATACCAGATAGTATCCGATCTGAGAAGCTCGCCGATCGCATCATTGTCGCCCGACTGTACCATATCGATCACTTTCCGCGGGTCGTAGGTGTAGAATTCAGCAGCCGGACAAATTGCAGTGCAAACACCGCAATTCATGCATGCATTGAGCCCTTCCTTAAATCTTATGTCCTGTTTAAGAAGTTCTGTGTAATTTTCCATCCGGGATCCGGTTAGGCCTTTTGATTGTTATTTTATTAACAACAAAATTATCTGTTTGGGCTTAAGTCTATAAGAGGGTTAAAGCCTATTTTTCGAGGGGTATAAATACGTAGTGGGGAAGAGAAGGGTGTAAAGGGTGTGAAGGGTGTAAAGGCTCCAAACCTGCAGGACCGCATGACTTGCAGGACTAAATTTAGTACATTTGAATTATGAAACTGATAGCTGACAGTGGAGGAACAAAGACTCAATGGTGTGGTGTAACTTCATCGTCGCGCTCAGGAATCATCACGACTATCGGGCTTAATCCAAATTTCGTCCCCGACAGTACGATTACCAGTGTCGTTTCAAACCAGGTACTTCCGGGGTTGAAGGGCAACAATGTAACTGAAGTCTGGTTCTACGGTGCGGGATGTGCAAATGAAGCCACCGGAATGCGGGTAAGAAATGCCATTGAAGCCGCCCTGCCTGGTTCCGCCATAAATGTTTCGTCGGACCTCACTGGTGCCGCCCGGGGACTTCTGGGCCGGGGAAGCGGATTTGTCTGCATGATCGGAACCGGCTCCAATTCAGGTTATTACGATGGTGAGAGTATAACAAAGAACGTGCCGCCGCTGGGATTTATCCTTGGCGATGAGGGAAGCGGGGCATTCATGGGAAAAAGACTACTTGCGGATTTTCTAAGGGGAATAATGCCTTCCGGACTGGCTGAAGAGTTCAGGCAAAGGTATGGCGCCGAAAAGGACGATGTGGTAAGCCATGTTTACGCCGGAGTTTTTCCCAGCAGGTTCATAGCCGGCTTTGTGGAATTCATAAATCAGTACCTGCAGAACGGATACTGCAGGGACCTTGTCACTTCGTCATTTGAAGAGTTTGTGGAACGGAATCTTAAACTGTATGGGACCGGCGGCACGACTGAAATTGCAGTCTCCGGATCAGTTGCATGGTACTTCAGGGAAATACTGGAGGAAGTTTTCCGGAGAAACGGCTACGTTGTATCCGTATTGGCAAGAGATCCGATTGAAGGGCTCATCAGATTTCATCAAACCAGCAACTAACCACCCGTCAATGATAAGTACAACAGAATCCGAATCCCATTATGACAACCTGGATAAAATGCCTGTCAGGGAACTTCTGGAATCAATTAACGCCGAGGACCAGAAGGTTCCCCTGGTAGTGAAGGGATGCATTCCATCCATCGAAACGCTTGTGGAGGAGATCGTTGCCAGGATGAAAAAGGGCGGACGGTTATTCTACATTGGCGCAGGAACCAGCGGGAGGCTTGGAATAGTGGATGCCAGCGAGATACCGCCAACATTCGGCCTTGATCACGGCTGGGTCGTCGGGCTCATTGCAGGCGGCGACAAGGCAATAAGGAAAGCCGTGGAAATGGCTGAGGACAACGATGAACTGGGGTGGAACGAGCTGCAATCCTTCAGCCCGACAACAAACGATGTAATAGTTGGAATAGCCGCATCCGGCACAACACCTTATGTCGTTGGCGCACTGAGGAGAGCCAGGGAGAACGGGATATTCACGGGAGCCATTACCTGCAATCCGGGCACGCCTCTTGCTTCATTTGCTGACGTTCCGGTTGAGGCTGTAACAGGGCCCGAGTTCGTGACGGGCAGCACCAGGATGAAGGCGGGCACAGCCCAGAAGCTTATACTGAACATGATCACCACTTCAGCCATGATCCGCCTGGGAAGGGTAAAGGGCAACAAGATGGTGAACATGCAGCTCACCAATCAAAAGCTGATCAGAAGGGGAACGAAAATGATCTCTGACGAGCTTGGATTCGATGCCGAAACATCACGTAAGCTCCTGCTTCTTCACGGGTCGGTGAAGAAGGTGCTCGATGCTTTCAGGGGGAAGGGAGGGTGAAGAAAGGCGTGAGGCGTCAGGCGGACTGCACGATCGCAGGATCGCAAGATGGCAAGATTGCACGATTGCACGATTGCATGATTTAATTTTCTTACTTCTGCCGGGTCTTCAGATCGATGAGCTTAAAGATATCATCGAGGTCCGATTCGTCCCTGATC
>DCFQ01000030.1:0-123 GCA_002319915.1 Bacteroidales bacterium UBA1800
GGATCACATACCCGCAGCTTCCAGTTCATCGATGACCTGGTGGATGGGTTCCTTAAGCTGATGGATACCCCGGATACATTTACAGGACCTGTGAATCTCGGCAATCCCATTGAGGTCTCAGTC
>DCFQ01000030.1:395-690 GCA_002319915.1 Bacteroidales bacterium UBA1800
GGGACCTTGCCGGCAAGATCATTTCGATGACAGGCTCAAAGTCGAAGCTTAAGTTTCTTCCGCTGCCCCAGGATGATCCCCAGCAGAGGAAACCTGACATTTCGCTTGCCGCCCGGGTTCTGGGCTGGAAGCCGCAGGTTGACCTGGAAACCGGCCTTGGGAAAACCATTGACTATTTCAGAAAGCTTATTTAACCGGAAAGGTCGCAAAGTTATTGTGCAAAGAGTGCAAAGAAATGATTATCTGTGTTTTTACTTAGCGCTCTCTGCTAAAGCTTTGCGCTCTTTGCGGTTAA
>DCFQ01000030.1:1045-6239 GCA_002319915.1 Bacteroidales bacterium UBA1800
CTTTACTTCTGCTTCATTTTAGCATCAATGCACAGGGTGGCATGGGGAACTGCCCGCAGGCGCTCCTTTGAGATCAGCTTGCCGGTCTCGCGGCAGATACCGTAGGTCTTGTTCTCGATCCTCACAAGCGCAGCCTGGAGATGCTGTATGAATTTAAGCTGCCTTTGTGCCAGCCTGCCGGCTTCCTCTTTTGACAGGGTTGTAGCACCTTCTTCCAGTACCTTGAATGTGGGAGAGGTGTCCATAGTATCATTACTCTCCTCGTGGGTTATGCTCGATTTGAGTATTTCGTAATCCCGTTTGGCCTTATCCAGCTTCGTGAGGATGATCTGACGGAATTCCTCAAGCTCCTCGTCCGAATATCTTGTCTTCTCAGCCATAGCATTTAGTATTAATTTCTTGGCGCAAATTTAGTTCTTTTTGTTCAATAAAAAAAGAAGAAAAAATCCGCGCTGAAACCATGCTCCGGATTTATGCTATATTTGTACCCTCAGTACAACCTGTGAAAACTGAATCCAATGGAAAACCAGATAAATGGCGACCATCTGCCGGCAAGAAAAACCGCAGATCCGAAATGGTATGCCGTTTATACGAATCCCAGGGCTGAGAAGCAGGTAAGGGACAGGCTGGCCGAGACCGGAGTTGAGGTCTTTCTTCCCCTGCAAAAGACCTACAGGATCTGGAGCGACAGGAAAAAGCTTGTCGAGAAGCCCCTTCTCACTTCATATGTGTTTGTAAAAGTCATTCCGCAGGTATTCCCAAAAGTGTATCAGACGGCCGGGGTTGTCAGGTTCGTCACTTTTGAAGGGCAGCCCGCTTCCATTCCACAGGAGCAGATCGATAACCTCAGGCTGCTCATAAACAGCGATGCGGAAATCGAGCTCTCATCCGAAAAATTTGAGCGGGGCGACAGTGTGGAGGTGATGCGAGGAGCACTGGTGGGCCTGACCGGCGAGCTCGTGAAGATGGGGTCCCACAGCCGGGTCGTTATCAGGATCGACAGGCTCGACCAGAACCTGATCGTTAATATCCCCAGGACCTTCCTCAGGAAACTATAAATATCGCTCCATATATTAGAAAGTTTCCCCTCCGCTAAATAATTGAAATTGTACATGTCACAGATGTCAGACAGGTAAGTTTCCACTTCTTTTTGAAGCTGGGGCAATACCTGCTAAGACAGGCAACCAGCAACAAGCAACCAGCAACCGGTTTACAGCAAACAGCTACCAGCACCTCACATTGTTTTTCTGCCCGTTTTTAAATCCACAGATCCTTAACCCTGATCCTGATCTTAAAGGTATTCGGGACCGGCGCCTCACTCACCATGATCAGGTAACCGCCTCCTCCTGCCCCGGTCAGCTTCCATGCCAATGCATGGTCCCCGTACTGCCTGATAATATCTTCTATCTCCTGATTCATCATTTTAGGGAACATCCGTATCTGCGAATGGAAAGAATCCAGGAATCCTGCCGAGAACCTTTTAATGTCCCTTGATACCAGCCCTTCCCATGCAGCATCCGCCGCCTCCGTCAGCTTCCTTACATTTTCCGTGTTTATCCTCGTATCGCTCAGAACATCGTACCCTTCGGGACGCGGCCACAGGGTGAGCATGCACAGCCTCTCCTCCAGCCACCTGATGGTATCGATATCAGTGATTGTCTCAAATTTTGAGGGCCAGTATTTCCCTTTTTCATAGAAGAACCTGTTGATCCCCGGCATGGTGATGCCGATGGAATCCTGCGACCCGCTCACTTCCCTGGTGCCCGGATCATTGTCGTACCGGAAGAGGGTTTTGGCAAGCTTCTCAGGCTTTTCGAGCGGTAGGTGGTCGTTCCAGAGCTCTATCGCCTTTTTCCTTGTCGATGTTGCCATCCCCGAGCGCTCGTTGAACTCTATTATCGGCTCGATCGATGCCGTGATGGCTGAGCCGGGCCAGAATTTTGAAACATATGGCTGATCGATCCATGTTCCGGCAATATCGATCCGGTAAGGCATTGGTTTGACTGCCCGCAGTGCCGTGGTCGACCTGGCCGGAAGAGTCGCATGGGGGATTCGCTTCAGCACAATATATTCAATCCCCATCTTCCTGCACAGCTGCTCCTTTTCAGGGGAATGACCGTCCTCGTTCACAATGAAAATATCGGGTCCCACAACCTTCAGGTCCTCAATAAAATCGAGGAAACCGCTTCCTCTGTTTACTGCAGCCTTGTGAACGCACGAAAGGGCGTTCAGGATATAGGCTCTTTCATCCTCAGAATTAACAGTCTCCCTGCCTTTCAGTTCCCGGATAGTGCTGTCGGACCCTATTCCTACATAAAGATCGCCATACAAGGAGGCTTCCTGGAGGAAAGCAACATGACCCGAATGCAGCATGTCGAAGCAGCCTGATACGAATACTTTCTTTTTCTTGCCGGTCATTGGAGTATTAGATTTGGTCTTAAGCAAAAATAACTGTTTTTGTATGAGAATGAAAGTTTTCGCCCCCCATCTCCCCTAGAAGGGGCCATCCAGACTAAGCCCCCTTCAGGGGTTTGGGGACAAGCCCGTTACATTCTTTACAGTTAAAAAAGATATCAACTCAAGGTTTCACTTACCTCCAACCTGTGTACATTTATTTAAATTTAAAATGCAAAGCTATGCAGGGGTATAAAAAAGAAACAAATCATCAATCCTTCAAACGTTACTGCAAAGTTCTTAAACTTCAGGACAATGCCGTATTGATAAGAAAGTACAGGGAAGTTCACAAACCAGGAAAAGTCTGGCCTGAAATAACCCGGGGCATAAGGGAGGCTGGGATCATTGACATGGAGATTTATCTGTATGGCAATATTGCTTTTATGATCATGGATACTGTGCCTGACTTCGACCATGACAAGGCGATGAGGAATCTGTCTGCCAAACCGGAGCAGCAGGAGTGGGAAAAGTATGTTTCGGCATTTCAGCAGGCGGGATCGCTATCGGACACACCTGAAAAATGGGAGCTCATTGAACGGATCTTCGGGCTGGATAAATAGGTACTCCCCACCCCGCTTCTCCCCCTCTTTGTGAGTAGTGAGTGGTGAGTGGTGAGTCGTGAGTCTTTCGTTGATACGTTGATACGTTGAAGCGTTGAGCCCCTTCCCTGCCCTTACCCGCTTCTCGCATACCGGAAAATAATATTCCATACTGACTTCCAGAAATACCTGAAGTCGGTGAAGAACGGATGCCTGTCGAATGAATCGAGATAGTTCAGCTCTGAGGCCTGGATGCCGTCGAGATCCTCGGGAAGATCGGCATAAAACGGGGGAATTAGTCCCGGCTTGTAATTGATCCTCCTTTCCCGTACTTCTTCCCTGTAGAGGCTGAAATACTGCCGGCTCAGAGGTCTCACCCCTACAAGCTTCATATTGCCCTTCAGCAGGTTGATCATCATTGGCAGCTCATCGAGCCATATCCTCCTGCAGATGGCACCCCAGGAAGTGATGCGGAAATCGTCCCTGAACTTGCCCCCGTTCTGCAGATCGTGAAGGCTGTAAATATACTCCTGGATGAATTCGGAATACGGGTGCATTGTCCTCAGCTTATAGACCTTGATCAGCTGGCGATCTTTTCCTATCCTTTGAAGCGCGATCAGGGGTCCGTAAGGATAACCTTCGATGGGGACAGGTTCGGAATATTTTATTGCTTCTATATAGAGCAGTTTTCCGATGAATGATTCCTGTTTGATCCTGAAGCCTGCCCTCGAGATCCTGCCCAGGACTTCAGCCCTTGAGATCACCGTGTTGGACCCGCGGGTCAGTATGTAATATAGCCCCGCCGTCAGCTTTAGCTTTGGCATGATCCGCTTGACTATAAAATCCAGGGCATAATAGATGTAGTTAAGCACGGGAGGATATTTCCTGAGCAGCCTCTTCTTCCGCTGGTCCTTTGTTTCCACGCAGCAGAACAGGTATCCCCCCTTTAAAAGCTTGGCATTGACAGCTTCGAGGAATTCATCAATGTTCTGAATATCATTTATTTTCCTCAGGTTAATAATATATTCGTATTCCGGCTCGGGGAGGCTGTTTATATTAAATACCGTTGTTGTGGAAAGAACTGCAGTGAGCTCGCTCAGTTTATGGCTGATCATCCTGCCAATTGCTTCAGCGATCTCCTTTCCTGATTCCTTTTCGATCGCACCCAGTATTCCCGGATTTATACTAAAGGTCTTTTCTTTGCGGACCTTTTTCCCGTTGACCTCCTTCACCAGCTCCCGTTCGCTCTTTTTCCTTGTCAGGAATTTCTGGTAATCATCGGAGTCAGTAACCGAAGCACGCTTGTATGAGATATAGAGGACCCCTGTAATAAGCTCTAGGAGCGTTGCACTAGCGGCAGTTCCCAGGACGATTGTCCTTGAATAGAAATATTCGCGGAATGCATACATCAGCAGTGCGGTTATCGACAATGCAATAATATTGCTGCTGATTACCCTGTAAAAAACCGACGAGTAGTTTACGATCTTGCCCCGGTGCATCTTGCCGTTCAGAAGCGATACGACGATCCAGACCACCGCAAGCGCAGCAAAAAAGATGCTGTGCGACGGCAGGTATCCCTTAATGCTAGATGGCTTGGTCATCACCATGGCAAGAAAGGATACTGCCAGGATGACTATATCAGCAGTCAGGGTTATCCCTCTGAATTTACGAACCTCCATTTACGCAGTTGTCAACACACGGCTGCTTCTGTCAGGCTGGAAGCACTTTTCGCCGTAAAAGATCAATTCACAAATTAAAATTACTAAAAAATAATTAACTGGATCAATATGTCAGAATCCTAATGTAATTCCGGCATTCAGGGTATTGCGGTTCCCATAAAAAAATGGCGGGCTCCATCTTTCATCACCCGAAGTTTTGCTTTTGAAAGCCTCGAGCCATACATAAAGATCATTGATGACCTGGCATGAGGCCCGTAGCCCGAAACCCGTGCTGTGCCATTCCACCGAAGCCAGGGGCGGATTTCCTACCCGTGGGCTCCCAAGCTCTGTGTAATCCGGTCCCCGGACAGCATCCGTGAACCAAAGATTCACATCAAGGGTCCTGTAGGGCCTGTAATCGAGCCCAAGGTACCACTCCCTCGAGTTATCCCTCAGGTAATACCCGAGGTTGTAATTCTCTGTTTCAAATGTAAGGGTCGATACATTATGCTGGTAAGTAAGAGGATAGGTATATGTGAACTC
>DCFQ01000077.1 GCA_002319915.1 Bacteroidales bacterium UBA1800
AAGGCCTGCAGTCAAGCACATTTACTGGAATCCTCAATGAATATCCATCGGGCTGCATCCAGGCACCAAAGCCTGCCATTGGATCTGTCGCACCCCAGATCGACAATACTTTAATTCCGACCATCGATGCCATATGCATGTTTGATGAATCCATCGAGATCATGAGGTCAAGCTGCGACATCAAGGCAATCTCTTCTGCAAGAGATAGCTTCCCCGTAACAACTTCCGATCCGGGTACCTTCTTCCGGAGCTCCTCCAATCCTGTCATTTCATCCTTCCCCCCGAACAACCAGATCCCGGTATCATATCTTTCCCTGATCATATTGAGCAGGGCTGCCATATTTTCCACTGGCCATAACTTAAGCTTGTGAAGTGTAAAAGGCGCTGCCCCGATATTAACCCTTTGTTTAAATGGGGTCCTGGCTGCCGCATTATCAATGTCTTCCCGGGCAGGCACCAACCATGGACCTTCAGACTGTTTCAGGTCAAATCCGGCTCTCCGGAATACTTCCCTGTAGCGCTCGACTGAATGCATCAGCCAGATTTTGTGTCTGCCGGTTATCAGGTCCCTCTTCTCCTTCCTCCCTTTCCAAATCTTCCTGCCAGGGACCCCCGACAACCGGAAAAGCGACCGAAGGACGACCGAACGGAGAACATTATGCAGATCGATCACGAAATCAATCTGATGAGCTTTCCTGATATCCTTATATAACCTTAACAGCCCGAAAAAACCGGAATGCCGATTATTGAAATCGGGGATGAAGAGGTCGAGATTATGGTAGGAATTGAAAAAAGGCCTGAATGACTCCCTGGTCACCATCGTAATCTCCACTTCAGGATACTGCTCCCCCATCTCCTTCAAAACAGGAAGCGTAAGAGCAACGTCACCCATTGCTGAAGTCCGGATTACAAGGAGGCGCATCTCAGTATTTTTCGTATGATTTCTCTTCAATAAGCCCTGAAGATGTCCTAATGTTAATTTCCCTCTTGATCTCTGACCTTCGGTCATTGCAGAAATATACCGACCTTGCCGTTTCGATGAAATCCCTGCCGAAATCCTTTTTTCTTTCGAGATCCCTTATACGGTCCTCGATGTCCCAAAGCTCACAGTTTACCCGGTAAAGTGATATGTAAAGAGGATCATCCTGGCTCAGGATTTCTCCGGATGCAGTTTTAAGGATATCGTACTCCCTCTGCAGGTTGGCAAGTTTGCTTCCTTCCTTTATTCTTTCAAGCTTTATCTGGACAATCGTAAGCTTATCGATAATTTCACCGTTTGAGACCTCAATTTTCATAGTTTGCTTTCGGAACCGATCAAAATTAACTTCTTTTTGTATATCACCAAATTCTGCTGACTGTCAAAAACCTGACACGGTTCAATATGGATCCACATCGACTGCGATGCGCAGTGCGGAGGCGCCCTTTTCCTTTTCGATCTTTTCAATGACCTCTCCGATCAGCTTTTTGGATCCTGTAACCGGCAGTTTCCTTTCCAGCTTGATCAGGATTGTCTTTATATACCACTGCTGAACCTGTGAAACAAGGGGATACTCGGGGCCAAGGACCCTCTTGCCGAATAATTCCCTGAGCCCGCGGCCCGCCTTATCAGAGAACTCATTAAGGAGCGCCCTGTTCTTATGCTTCAGGCTGATCCTGATCATCCTGCAGAATGGCGGGTAATTGAAATCCTTCCTCTCTTCAGCCTGGATCCGGTACATTGTTTTGTAATCATGCCTGGTTACCAACCTGATGATCCTGTTGCCGGGATCAGATGTCTGGATGATCACGGTACCGGTTTTGCTTCGCCGACCTGCTCTGCCGCTTACCTGCTCCATCATCTGAAAGCTGCGTTCATGCGCCCTGAAGTCAGGGAAGTTCAGTAGATTGTCGGCATTGAGAATTCCCACAACCGTAAGGTTCTCAAAGTCGAGACCCTTGGAAATCATCTGGGTACCGATCAGAATATCGGTCTTCCCGTCTTCAAAGGTTTTAATCAGCTTGTCAAATGAATTTTTCCCCTTGGTGGTATCCTGATCAAGCCTGGCGACCCTTGCAGAAGGGAAGACGATCTTTATCTCCTCTTCGATTTTTTCAGTGCCGAATCCCCTTGTCAGCAAAGCCGTTGAATTGCATGAAGGGCAGCGGGAAACCATAGGTGTGGAATGGCCGCAATAATGGCAGACCAGGCTGTTTATTAACCTGTGGTATGTAAGGCTTACCGAGCACTGGACACATTTCGGTATCCAGCCGCACTCTGAACATTCGATGTATGGGGCAAATCCCCTTCGGTTCTGGAAAAGGATTATCTGTTCCCCGTTTCCGAGTGCTCTATCCATCGCTTCAAGAAGCTCCGGAGTAAAATAGGAAACCATGAGCTTTTTCCTTCGGGCTTCTCTTGCATTCGCAATGATGATCCCGGGCAGCTTTATTTTCCCGTATCTTTCGGTCAGCTCAACCAGTCCGTATTTCCCCGAAAGAGCGTTTCCATAGCTTTCAATGGAAGGTGAGGCTGATCCAAGCAGCACTTTAGCCTTGTGAAGGCCGGCAAGGATGATGGCGGAGTCCCTTGCATGATACCTGGGAGCCGGATCATGCTGCTTAAAGGAAGTGTCCTGCTCCTCGTCAACAATAACGAGCCCAAGATCGCTGAATGGGAGGAACAATGCCGACCTTACCCCGAGGATCAACCTGTATCCGCTCGAAGGATCCTGCCCTGCAACCTTTTTATAGATCTCTACCTTTTCAGCATCATTGAACTTTGAATGGTAAATACCTGTCGCGTCCCCGAAATGCTTTCTGAGTCTTAGTATGATCTGCGCGGTAAGGCCTATTTCAGGAAGGAGGTAAAGTACCTGCTTTCCTCTCCTTAGAACCTCGTCTATCAGGTGGATATATATCTCAGTTTTCCCGCTTGATGTAATTCCATGAAGAAGAACGATATCCTTAGCGGAAAACAACAACTTTATCCGGTCCAATGCCGTAAGCTGGGCGCTGCTAAGCACCTTGGGGGGTCCTGTCTCATTCCCGAAATTTTCCAGGCGTCCGGTTTCCCTGGTGATGATGGAAAGGATGTTCTTTTTTTCAAGGGCCCTGACCGAAGCCATGGATGCCCCTGAGTCCTTAAGGATCGTGGAAAGCCTGACCTGCATGTCCCCGCTTCCTTCAGGATAGCCTGATATCCTGAGCCAGGAAGCCATGACTTCATACTGCTTTTGCGCCCTCGCCAGGCCATCGAGTATATTGTTCAGCTCCCCATCGGTAAAAGTTGTGGAAAGCCCAACGAATGTTTCAGTCTTCGGCCTGAACTTCTCAGCGATCGGTTCAGAGGTCATGCCTTCAAGGAAAAAGGCAGAGGGAAGCGCTGCTTTAAGAACTTCTCCCGGGTAGCACATGTAATATTCTGCAATCCAGGTCCAGAGTTTTAGCTGGGTCTCGTTCACCAGTGGTGCCTGGTCAAGCACCTTCAGTATCTCCCTCGGAGTTCCGGAAGCAGGTGCTTTATCATGTACTGATGAGACAATTGCCGTAAAGATCCTCCTGTTACCCAGCTGAACCAGGACACGGACGCCGGGGCGAACCGAATCCAGGAGCTGTTCGGGAACCATATAGGTAAATCCGGCCCGTATGGCAAATGGCAAAATGACATCGGCAAAATGATTTTTCATCACCCCTGTGGGTACCTGGTAATTGCTAGTGCTTAGGTTGATTTCAGGAAAGAGGACATCACAGTCAGAAGATGGTCCTTCCTGATCGGTTTAATCAGGCAGGCATCACAGCCTGCTTCGAGTATGATATCCTTATCATCTTCAAATATAAAAGC
>DCFQ01000017.1:0-1207 GCA_002319915.1 Bacteroidales bacterium UBA1800
ACAATCCGGTGCTGATCGGAGAGCCCGGAGTCGGCAAATCGGCAATAGCTGAAGGGCTAGCTCTCCGGATAACCAAGAAGAACGTTTCGAGGGTGCTTTTCAACAAGAGGGTTGTTGCCCTTGACCTTGCTTCAATAGTTGCCGGTACAAAGTACCGCGGTCAGTTTGAGGAAAGGATGAAGGCGATCCTGAATGAACTGTCCAAAAACGACAATATAATTCTGTTCATTGACGAGATCCACACGATAGTGGGCGCCGGAGGAGCAACGGGTTCACTCGATGCCGCCAACATGCTTAAGCCGGCTTTGGCCAGGGGCGAGATACAGTGCATCGGGGCAACCACGCTCGATGAGTACCGCCAGCACATTGAGAAGGATGGCGCTCTCGAACGCAGGTTCCAGAAAGTTCTGGTCGAGCCTACTTCGGTGGAAGAGACGATACATATCCTCCATAACATCAAGGAGAGGTATGAAGAGCATCACAATGTCATTTACACGGATGATGCCATTGAAGCCTGCGTTAAGCTCACCGCAAGATACATCTCCGACAGGCACCTTCCCGATAAGGCGATCGACGCACTTGATGAATCGGGTTCCAGGGTGCACATCTCGAATATTGTTGTCCCCGAGAAGATACTGTCGCTAGAAAAGCAGCTGGAGGATACCAAGAAGGAGAAGATGATGGCAGTGAAGAACCAGAATTTCGAAAAGGCAGCCAGTTTCCGCGACAGGGAGAAAGATCTCCTCGATTCGATAGAGGTTGAAAAGAAGAAATGGGAAAAGGAGCTTGCAGTGAACCGCGAGACTGTCGATGCAGAGAAGGTAGCCGAGGTCGTTGCAATGATGACGGGGGTTCCGGTCCAGCGCATAGCACAGACGGAAGGTACGCGCCTCCTTAAGATGGCCGATGAGCTGAGGGGCAGTGTGATAGGCCAGGATGAAGCCATCCAGAAGGTCGTCAAGTCGATCCAGAGGAACCGTGCGGGCCTGAAAGATCCAAATAAGCCTATAGGAACATTTATTTTCCTGGGCCCTACGGGAGTCGGAAAAACCCAGCTGGCAAAAGTGCTAGCCAAGTTCCTGTTTGATTCGACCGATAACCTAGTCAGGATCGACATGAGCGAATACATGGAGAAGTTTTCTGTCTCACGCCTTGTTGGGGCACCTCCCGGATATGTCGGATATGAAGAAGGCGGCCAGCTCACCGA
>DCFQ01000017.1:1456-24129 GCA_002319915.1 Bacteroidales bacterium UBA1800
AAGAAGGCGGCCAGCTCACCGAGAAAGTGAGGAGAAGGCCATATTCGGTGGTCCTTCTGGATGAGATCGAAAAAGCGCATCCCGATGTGTTCCATATAATGCTGCAGGTGCTTGATGAGGGCCAGCTGACAGATAGTCTCGGACGCCGGGTCGACTTCAGGAACACCATTGTGATCCTCACCTCCAATATCGGAACGAGGCAGATCGCTGAGTTCGGTCATGGTGTGGGTTTTGACACGAGTGCCAAAAAAGCGACCAGGGATGAACAGACCAGGAGCATCCTCCAGAAAGCGCTTCAGAAAACATTTGCGCCCGAATTCCTGAACAGGATCGACGACGTGATAATGTTCAATTCCCTTGGTAAGGAGGAGATCAACAAGATAATAGACCTCGAGCTGAAGGGATTGTACGACAGGGTCAAGTCCCTGGGATACCAGCTCAAGATAGTAAATTCTGCCAGGGACTATATCGCCGAGAAGGGGTTTGATGCCACATACGGGGCACGCCCGCTGAAACGGGCAATTCAGAAATACCTCGAGGATCCGATGGCTGAGGTCCTTATAAAGGCGGACCTGAAGGACGGGGACACTATTCTTGTCGGGTTCAACAGCGTCAAGTCGGAGATCAGGATAAAGATCCAGAAGAAGAAGGAGACTCCGATGGAACTCCCGGAAGCGAGCGATTCAAATCTAAACTGAGGGTAAATTACTTTTGTTGCACTGAGGATCACAGGGACATGGTCTCTGTGAATCCTCCGTGTCTCTTCAGTGCCCTCTGCGGAAGTTCTTCATTTTCTTTCCGGCACTCCGAAAAGATCGAATTCCGCTATACCGGTTATCCGGATATCGTAGAAATTCCCGGGTTCGAGGTTATGCTCCGCCCCTACCAGGACCTCCTGGTCAACTTCGGGGCTGTCGTATTCGCTTCTTCCCGTAAAAAAATCCCCTTCCCTCCTGTCGATAATGACCTTCATTATCTTTCCCTGCATCACGGCGTTCAGGCCTGCTGAGATTTCCTGCTGCAATTGCATGAGTTCATCGACACGAGCCCTCCTGATTTTATCAGTGACATCGTCACGGTAATTATTGTACGAATAGGTTCCCTCTTCATGTGAATAGGCAAATACTCCCAGCCTGTCGAACCTGAATTCCCTGATGAATTCCTTCAGTTCGTTGAAATCCTCAGCGGTTTCTCCCGGATGACCGGCAATGAGTGTTGTCCTGATGGCTGCATCAGGCACCTTCTCCCTGATGGTTTCGAGCAGGCGCCTCGTTTCAGCGCCTCCGTGCGATCGTTTCATGAGCTTCAGCATCCTGTCAGATATGTGCTGGACCGGGATGTCGATATATTTGCAGATCCGGGGGTTGTCCCGCATCAGGCCGAGGAGTTCCTCAGGAAAATTCGTTGGGTAAAGGTAATGAAGCCTTATCCATTCAAGTCCTTCTGTTTTAAGAAGTTCAGACACGAGTTCGGGCAGCCTCTGACGGTGGTAAAGATCGAGGCCGTAATAGCTGAGGTCCTGGGCAACAAGGATAAGCTCCTTCACGCCCATCCCGGCAAGCCGTGAGGCTTCCCCGGCCAGTTCCCCGAGAGGCCTCGAGATGTATCTCCCCCTTATCATCGGGATCGAGCAGAAGGCACAGGTCCTGTCGCACCCTTCCGATACCTTGAGATAAGCATAGTGGCCCGGGCTTGTAATGATCCTGTCGGGAACTGCCTGGCCGGTTTCCGGGATTCCGATCTCCGACAATATATCGTTTATATTGTTCACCCCGAAGTACCTGCTCACCTCAGGGATCTCTTTCTTCAGGGCATCCATGTATCGTTCTGCCAGGCATCCCATAACGTAAAGCTTGTCGATTTTGCCGGCCTGTTTTGCCTTGACGAACCTGAGGATTGTATCGATGCTCTCTTCCTTTGCATCACTGATGAAACCGCAGGTGTTTATGATCACTGACGGGGCGTCAAAATCACCCGCATCATGGATGACGCTGAATCCTCCCGCCCGGATCCGCCCCATCAGCTTTTCCGAATCGACGATGTTTTTTGAGCACCCGAGGGTGACAATATTGATTTGGTATTTAGAATGGTAATCTGTCAATCTAATTTAATTGGTTGTTAATTAATTAACAAATTAAAACTTGTTAAGGAATTTTTAATCGCAGAGGACGCAAAGATTATGCAAAGCCCGCAAAGGACTATTCATATTTTGCTTTGCGTTCATAGCGCATACTTCGCGGTCTTTGCGGTTGAACAGGATTTGGCAACTCATCATTATTTCTTACCTGAACTGAAAAGTGAGTCCACGAATTCGTACGGATTGAACACCTGCAGGTCTTCCAGCTTCTCGCCCAGGCCAATATATTTGACAGGGATCCTGAATTGGTCGGAGATCCCGATTACCACACCTCCCTTGGCCGTCCCATCTAGCTTTGTAATGGCCATGGCAGTCACGTTTGTTGCTGCGGTGAACTGTTTTGCCTGCTCAAACGCATTCTGGCCGGTTGATCCGTCAAGCACGAGCAGGACCTCATGCGGAGCTCCCGGAACCACCTTCTCCATCACCCTCTTGATCTTCGAGAGTTCAGTCATCAGGTTGATCTTATTGTGGAGGCGTCCGGCGGTATCGATGATTGCAATGTCATACTTTCCGGCTACCGCTGATTTCACCGAGTCGAATGCCACTGAGGCAGGATCGGATCCCATCTTCTGTTTCACAATATCCACCCCTGCTCGCCCGGCCCAGATCTGCAGCTGATCAATGGCTGCAGCCCTGAAGGTATCGGCGGCTCCCAGCAGAACGCTTTTGCCGGAGCTTTTGTACATGTGGGCAAGTTTTGCGATGGTAGTAGTTTTGCCCGAGCCGTTGACGCCGACCACCATTATTACCCATGGTGAAGCCGGGAGATTACCTGATTGGCCCTGAGCTTCACCGGTATTATTGTTTTCCAGGAGTGCTGCAATCTCTTCTTTAAGTATTGCATTCAGTTCGCTCGTATTCAAATACTTATCTTTGGCAACCCGGCTTTCAATGCGTTCAATGATCCGCAGGGTGGTGTCGACCCCAACATCGGATGACACCAGGACCTCTTCGAGGTTGTCAAGAACCTCCTCATCGACCCGGGATTTGCCAATGACGGCCCGTGACAGCTTGGCAAATACACTTTCCTTGGTCTTTTCAAGGCCTTTATCTAGAACCTCTTTTTTCTGTTTGTTTCCGAATCCAAGCCAGGCCATTCGCGCTCAGAATTACTTAATGTCAAATATAAAAAAAAGCCTTCTTCGGAGAGGAAGAAAGCCCTTAACATCTCATTTCCTTCAGGATCTATTTCTTCGTGAAAAAATCCTTTATATGATCATTATGAACTACTTCCTCTTTGAACTGATATGAACCGGTCTTATCTGATTTAATCATTTTGATGCACCTCGTAAAGGTCTTGCCGGATCCTGTCTTAAGTGTTGCAACAACTTTCTTTGCCATTGTCTGATACTTTTATTTTATTTCCCTGTGAACGGTGTATTTCTTGAGAAACGGGTTGTATTTCCTTCTTTCAAGACGGTCAGGTGTATTTTTCCTGTTCTTGGTGGAGATGTACCTTGACATGCCCGGAACCCCGCTTTCCTTCTGCTCGGTGCACTCAAGTATAATCTGCTGCCTGTTGCCTTTTGCTTTCTTTGCCATTGTCTGTCCTCCGATTAATAATTCACGACGTACCCTTTTTCACGGGCTTCTTTCAGAACAGCGGTCACGCCTTTCTTGTTGATAAGGCGAATGCCTGAGGTCGAGATCTTGAGTGATATCCATCTCTGCTCTTCAGGCAGGTAATATCTTTTAACAAAGAGGTTCGGGTAAAATCTCCTCTTGGTCCTTCTCTTCGAATGGGAGACATTATTTCCCACCATCGCTTTCTTTCCTGTTACCTGACAAATCCTTGACATTCTGCTCTGTTTTACTTTTTATCTGTTCCTTTTTTAAAACGAAGCGCAAATTACGTGATTTTTATCTGATTAACCAAATAAATATTTTGATTTTTTTCAACCGGGTATTAAAATCCACCTCAGCCGCTTATTATCTGTTTCCTCAGAAGGTCAAGCGCTGCAAGGGAGAAGCGCCGTATATTAGCGATCCTTTCGGTTCCGAATACATGCTTCACTGCAAGAGTCCCGGATCCGGATGCCACAGATACCCAGACTGTCCCAACGCGCTTATCATTTGTTCCCCCGTCGGGGCCGGCAATACCTGTCGTGGCCACAGAGAAATCGCTGTTAAAGATCTTCCTGGCGTTCTCAGCCATGGCCATTGCCACCGGTTCGCTGACTGCCCCATGTTGTCCGATGATGGCCGGATCGATCTTAAGCAGGCCGGTCTTGATCCTGTTGTCATAAGCCACCACGGAGCCAAGGAAATATGCCGAACTTCCCGGGACACTCGTGATCATATGGGCGATATTACCGCCAGTGCAGCTTTCAGCGGTACAGAGAGTCTTATGCCTTTGTGCCAGCAGCCTTCCTGTTACCTCCTCGAAGGTCTGCTCATCTTCTGCATAGATCAGGTCGGGTATCGTTTGGTATAGCCTGGCTACCTGCCTGTCGATCAGGTCTTTAATTTCCTCCAGAGATTTACCGGTACCAGTAAGCCTGAGCTTATTTATACCCCACGAGGGCAGGTAGGCAAGCCTGATCTCTTCGGGAAGACCGGCCTCAAACTCTTCCAGCAGATCGGATAATACCGCCTCCGAAACGCCATAGGTCATTAAATTCTTGTGAACAATGACCTGCGATGTGAACAGCTTCCTTATTTCAGGCAGTACATGCTGCTCCATGATATACTTCATTTCATACGGCACTCCCGGCATTGAGATGAACCGGGTTCCTTCCTTTTCAAACCACATCCCCGGTGCCGTTCCAACCGCATTTGTCAGGACCCTGCATGATTCCGGGACCTCTGCCTGCTTACTGTTCTTTTCGTTCATGGGAAATCCGCGGCGCATCATCATCTGCCCTATCATCTCCAGAACCTCGTTGTTCACGACAAGGCGGGTTTTGAAAAACTCGCAGAGCGCCGGCTTTGTTATATCGTCGCTGGTCGGCCCGAGCCCCCCGGTAATAAGTACAACCTCCGACTTCCCTGTGAAGTCCGAAAGGGCATTGAGAATATCCTCCCTTTTATCATGGACTGTGATCTTTCTACAGACATCAAACCCGGCAAGGCTCATCTTTTCACCGATCCAGGCTGAATTCGTGTCAATTGTCTGTCCTATAAGCAGTTCGTCACCAATAGTAATTATCCCGGCTCTCATCTTTTCAAATTCTGGAATGCGCCACAAATTTATCGATTTAATCGCATTCACCGAAAAACTCAGGGGGGTATTCAAATAATTCAGGCGAAAATGCGTTATCCAGGTACAAGTCTGTCTTAAAGACAATACTCAAAAAAACCCAAAGCTGTGTCGTATTACCGTCAGGAATTACTTATAAGGATTTTGATAATCGGAGGGATCATAACCACCCTGCTGACTATCGGACTTATCAATTTTGTCCTTTAGCCGTACCTGAACAGGTGTTGGTCAAATCCTGACCGTTGATAAAATTCTTAGTCTGAGGTCCTTCATCAAAAGTCTTGAGAGATTTGTCAAAATTTTTCAAAAATCTCCCGGCAAGTTCATAATTTTAGTAAAAACAAGGCACCTCCCCTGCAGAGGATGGATGCTGTTGATCATAAATTGCTGCTGAACCGGACTTTCAGTTTAGCATCTTTATTGTAATTACTGGGGAATGACAAGATTTTTGGCTATTGGGCTGTTGCTGCTTTTACAATCCTCTTTCACATACGGGCAGACCTTTACCGTGACCCTTGCACCAAATCCTCCCGAGGGGGGGACTTTGGCAGGCGCCGGAACTTTTGATGCAGGCTCCACAGTTAATGTCAGTGCGGTTGCTTCAGAGGGTTTCACATTTGCCAGCTGGACGGAAAATTCATCGGTGGTCTCCACCAGCGCGAGCTTCAGCTTTGAGCTGACTGCAGACAGGACCCTTACTGCGAATTTCACTCAGCTGACATATCTGGTTACCGCTTCAGCAAGCCCGGCCGCCGGCGGATCGGTCTCAGGAGCTGGGAACTTCACCTTTAATACCTCTGTGACCCTAACTGCAACGGCAAATCAGGGCTATTCATTTACCAGCTGGACCGAAAACTCTGTCGTTGTTTCGGCTGATCCGTCATATAGTTTCAATGTTACTTCGGCAAGGGAACTGACAGCGAATTTCACCCTGAACAATTATACGGTTGTGACTTCCGTAAGTCCTGCAGGCGCAGGCTCTGCGACCGGTGACGGTACTTATGCTTATAATTCCCCGGTTACGGTAACTGCCGCCCCATCCTCCGGCTACAGGTTTGTGAGCTGGACCGAAGGAGCTGCAATCGTTTCTTCAAATGCCGGATATACATTTTCCCTGTCTGGGAACCGGACCCTGGTCGCTAATTTTATAAAGACATATTCAGTCACCGCCTCTTCACTTCCAGCTGAGGGAGGGACAACATCCGGCAGTAGTATATATGATGAGGGCGCATCAGCCACTGTAATTGCAAATCCTTCATCAGGATACAGGTTTTCGGGCTGGACAGAAGGAGGATCGACGGTCTCAACCAGTGCTTCCTATGTTTTCACCGTAATGGCTGACAGGTCACTTGCCGCCGTTTTCATAAAGACATTTTCCATTTCCTCATCCCCTTCGCCGGCCGGAGGAGGGACGATCACCGGGAACGGAACATACGATTCAGGTGCTCCGGTAACACTTACGGCTTCGCCATCAGCAGGGTTTGCCTTTGTTAACTGGACCGAAGACGGGACCACCGTTTCGGCAAATTCCAGCTACTCCTTTACAGCCCTTTCAAGCCGTACTTTAGTCGCCAATTTCGTACTGACACCTTCAATTATTGTAACTGCCGATCCTTCTGCCGGGGGGTCAGTGACGGGTGGCGGAACCTACACTGCCGGAGCCCAGGTGACGGTTAACGCCTCACCCTCTTCGGGTTACAGGTTCGTGAACTGGACCGAGAACGGAACAGTGGTATCCGTGAATGCAGCCTATGCATTCACGGCATCGGTTGACAGGAATCTTACTGCAAATTTTATCCGGCAGTTTACCATAACGACTTCTGTGAGCCCGGCTGAGGGAGGCTCGGCGTCCGGCGGCGGCACTTACGACTCCGGAACGTCTGTTACAGTTGCTGCAACGCCGAGTGCAGGCTTCAGATTCGTAAACTGGACAGAGAATGGGACCCAGGTATCAGCAAACACCAGCTATACGTTCAGTGTCTCTTCAGCCAGGGCCCTTGTGGCGAACTTTGTCCGGACCTATACAATTACACTGTCCGCCCTGCCGGCCGAAGGTGGTTCAACATCAGGAGCAGGGACCTACGATTCCGGGTCAACAGTTACGGTCATTGCGACCCCGGCTGCAGGATACAGGTTTTACAGCTGGTCCGAAGGCGGAACAGCCGTCTCCGCAAATGCAAGCTATTCATTTACTGCCGCAGCCAGCCGGACCCTGGTTGCCAATTTTGTCAGAACCGTGACAATTACTGCCTCCGCAAATCCCGTTTCCGGTGGAGCGGTCAGCGGTGCAGGCACTTACGATGTCGGTACCTCAGTCAACATGACCGCATCTCCAACGGCAGGCTGCAGGTTCGTAAGCTGGACCGAAGGCGGGTCAATTGTGTCATCAAATGCCACCTATTCATTCACCGCAAACACAGCCAGGACCCTTGTTGCCAATTTCCTCCTCACACCCGCCGTTACTGTCTCTGCCAATCCGGCAGGAGGCGGTTCGGTATCGGGCGGGGGAATATTTGACTCAGGCACATCGGTTACGGTTTCAGCAGTACCGACAGCCGGATTCAGGTTTGTCAACTGGACGGAGAACGGAACCCAGGTCTCGGCGATCGCATCATATACATTTACAATAACATCCAGCCGAACACTTGCGGCCAATTTCGTCCAGACCTTTGCTGTAACACTGTCGGCAAGCCCGGTCGCAGGAGGTACTGTCTCAGGTGCCGGGACTTTTGATTCAGGTTCATCGGTAACAGTGTCTGCAACCCCAGCTTCGGGGTACAGGTTTGCAAACTGGACTGAAAACGGCTCCCCTGTCTCAACAAATGCCAGCTACACGTTCACTGTCACAGCAGGGCGGGTCCTTGTAGCCAGCTTCGTGCAGACATATGCGGTAGCTTTGTCAGCAAGCCCTGTATCGGGCGGAACCGTATCGGGCGGTGGAATTTTTGATTCAGGGGCGTCAGTCACAGTCACTGCAGTGCCTGCGGCAGGCTACCGGTTTGTGAACTGGAACGAAGGCGGGTCGCCGGTTTCGACAAATGCCTCCTATACATTTACCCTCAGTTCTGCGCGTACTCTCGTGGCAAATTTTGTAGCAGGATATACTGTTACCCTTTCCTTAAATCCTTCAGCAGGAGGTTCTGCGTCAGGTGGTGGAACATACGACAGCGGGACATCACTTACAGTAACTGCAACCCCTGCATCAGGGTACAGGTTTGGCAGCTGGACCGAAGGCGGCACCACTGTATCGACAAGCGCAGGCTTTACATTCACGGTTACCGCAAATCGCACGCTGACAGCGAATTTCATTCTTACCCCCTCCATCACCACATCGTCAAATCCTGTGGCGGGAGGCTCGACAGCAGGAGGCGGCATATTTGATTCGGGTGCATCGGTTACGGTTACAGCCACACCATCAGCTTCATACAGATTTGTTAACTGGACCGAGAACGGGTCCCAGGTCTCGGTGAATACCAGTTACACATTTACAGCCACAGCGAGCCGGGCTCTCGTTGCAAACTTCGGGACCACGCTGACGGTCAGTGTCTCAGCAAGTCCTTCAGCAGGTGGCACCGTATCAGGAGGAGGAACGTTTGATTCGGGAACATCAGTCACAGTCGCAGCAGTGGCTGCTTCCGGGTACAGGTTCGTCAGCTGGACCGAAGGAGGATCGGCCGTTTCGACTTCCTCCAGCTATACATTCACCCTTAGTGCAAACAGGACCCTGGTCGCCGGGTTTGTCAGGATATATACCATCACTGCGGCTGCTTCACCCTCTTCCGGAGGCTCCGCAAGCGGAGGAGGAGTTTACGATTCCGGGGAAGCGGTGACTCTTACCGCAACACCTGCCGCGGGTTACAGGTTCAGCTCCTGGACAGAGGAAGGTTCAGTCGTTTCGACAAGCCCCTCCTATTCATTTACGGCATCCGCCGCCCTCTCGCTTACTGCCAATTTCATACGGATCTGTACAATCTCAGTATCAGCAAATCCTGCCGCAGGCGGAACAGTTTCCGGCGGAGGGACATTTGACTCGGGGACCATAGTGACTGTCATCGCTGCCCCGCAGGCAGGCTGCAGGTTTACAGGCTGGACTGAAGGGGGCAATCCTGTCTCATCAGCCGGCAGCTACAGCTTCACTGCCACTTCGAGCCGTACGCTGACTGCCCAGTTTGTCCGTGTACTTACCCTCTCCGTTTCGGCAAGCCCTTCAGCCGGAGGGACAGTATCCGGAGGGGGATCATATGATTCCGGCACCCAGGTAACAGCTGCGGCAACACCTTCAGCCGGTTACAGTTTCGTGAGCTGGACCGAAGGAGGTTCGATTGTTTCAACAAGTCCGGGATATGTCTTCAGCATCACCGCAAACAGGAACCTGACGGCCAACTTCAGCCGGATAACCTATAGTGTAAAAACATCAGCCAGTCCTGCAGCCTGGGGAACTGCTTCCGGGGATGGGAATTTCTATTCGGGCACCCGGGTCACGGTGACGGCAACGCCTGCCATCGGGTATGCTTTCTCTGAATGGAAGGAAAACAATGTCATTGTCTCGACAAGTGCGATTTATACTTTTCCCCTGAACTCCGGCAGGAATCTTGTGGCCATTTTCAAGAAAGTTCCCGTTGTTTTCAGCTTTAAGGCTGCTGACGGTCATGCGATCCGGAATAACGACACCCTTAAAGCTGGATCTGCTGAACAGGGGTCATTTCCAATATACGTAAATTCAAATTTCAGCTGGAACGCTGCCGAGAATTCAGTCTGGCTTAGTGTAATCAAAGAGAACGATACATTGGTGAGGGTGAACTATTTTGAGAATATATCGGTACTTGAAAAGGTTGCCGTTGTCAGTGTGACCAACCAGCTTAACAATGTGTTCCTTATCAATATCTGCCAGCCCGGCAGAGTTTCGCAGCTCAGAAATACCAGGTTTGACGATGCTGAGATGTTCCCTAATCCGGTCAGTGAGATCGGGTATATCAGGGCCGGAAAGCAGGGATTTGACAGGATATCAGTCTCTGTGAGCAATATCCAGGGACATTTAATATCGGTGACAGAATACAGTAATGTGTCACCCGGCGAGCTGATCGCCCTGCCCGTTGCCGGGCTGCCCTCCGGGCAGTACCTGGTTACGCTGGGAGACGGGGTGAACCATAAGACGTTCCGAGTAATAAAATACTAAAGAGGAAGAACTTACACAAAAAAATAAATTACTTGCCCGGTCCCGGTATCTCAATCGGTGCGATTTCCAGATCCTGCGAATGATCTTCACCCAGCCCCAGCATATCAGCCTTTACTGTACTGAATCCTGAATTTCCAGCCGATAAGCTCCATGAAAGAGACACCTCATTTTTTGCTTCCAGTGTTACATATCCGGTTGACCGGATTACCTGTACTGGCACCCCGAACAGGAGGATACTGATCTCAGGCCCGGAAAAAACTTTGACGCTGGCACTGTCCGTAACCTCAGGTTTGCTGAAATCGTAGTTGATACTCTGGACGATGGGGCTTTCGGTCCACGCTGAACCCTGGAAATTTGAACCTGACGATATCACCCGGTCCTGCCTGAAGCCGGAACTTATGCTTCCCGCGACCCTGACATTCATGCCGCAAAGGATCCTGATGTATGGTACAAAAACCAGGCTGTCAATAACTACCGGGGTATGGATAAAATCTGCAGCTATTATATCTGTGGCACCCGTGATCGTACCGACCGACCTGAAATTGAGCTCATCTATTTTGTCAAGCACGGTACTTACGGAGACCTGCGTTATCCGGTTAGAGCTGATCTTAATAGTAATCTCAACTTCCGGGCTTATACCGACTGATCCGCCGAGCAGTGCACTAGAGGCACCCTCTCTCCAGACCTCCAGGCTGTCAAGGGTAACCGCCAGACCGTCGAAGGATTTTGAGGAACTCTTCACCAGTACGCCATCCCGTTTTGATAGGAGGCTGAAATCCCTTTCAAGCAATTTCCCTTTGAACTGAATTGTGCCATCCTTTACAGCATCAGTCAGTGAGGCATCGGAGGTAAGGATTATCAGGTTATGGTCGATTTTCTCAACGCTCCTTACTTTCCTGAGAAGTCCATAGGGCGTTTTTTCTGAAACTCCGAGAACAAGGATACTCATGTCGCTGACTGATCCAAGCTTTTCCGTTTCCCCATAAAAAGAAATCCTGTCGTCAGCGACTTCACTGATAAGCGACAGTTCCTCAGATCCCAGGAAGACCACGTTTCCCGAGAATGTCAGGTCACCGATCTTCTGACCCCAGGAAAATTCTTCCCGTTTGCAGCCTGCGGAAAGCAGCAAAGCGATTAATAATATGCCGGTGATATGGTATCTCCTGTCCATTCTCTTTTTTCGGCGGTTAACGGTTGTCCATGACAACTCTATTTGTTGAATGTTTTATGCATTTTCACGGAAATATTCTTTTTCCTGATGGCGGAATGAATAAACGAGAAGGCAGATACCACAGATATCCCTCCTGATGCATAAGAAAGCCTGTCGAGGCGCGTTCCTTTGTTAAAATAGCTCCTGGCCATGGTTTCAGTCTCAGCAACATGTGAGAGCGAAAAATTATGGTCAGCCTCAGTTCTAAGCCAGGCAAACCCTGCAGCGCCGATAATACAGACCGGCACGGAAATAAATTCCATCGCCCTGCTGGATCTTCTTTTCCTTACCAGGCTGTTATCGAATGGCAGGCTAAAGTTTAGCTCCGGATTTATTCCGGCGGGATTGTTCCCGGCCAGGCTGATGTCACGGACACTCCCTATTGAGGCTGTGCCCGGATGCTTGGCGGCAATCAGTCTTGCCATTTCCCTGTTCCCCTGGAGCTTCGCGATAGTTCCCGCCGAAAAGCCCTGGTTTGTCCGTGTCTTCTTGTCGGCCCCGCCCAGAAGCAGGAGCCTTGCAATTTCAAGGCCGTTAAGTTCAGAAGCAATGTGAAGCGGGGAATATCCAGAATTCCCTGTGAGATTCACATTGGCCCCTTTTTTCAGCAGAAGGGAAACAATCGCCCTGTTGTTACGGAGCACTGCCAGGTGCAGTGATGAAAGCCCCAGATCGTTCCTGATATCAGGGTCCGCCCCCTTGTCGAGGAGGATCACGGCTGATCGTTCATCTCCTGAAAGTATTGCTTGATGCAATGATGTATTCCCGTTATTGCCGGCTTCATTTATTGTCATTTGATCTCTTACCGTATCAACAGTTGAAGGATTGCCGGAAGCAGGATCTTTGTCTGAATTGATTGTTGTACTGACAATCTTCTCCTGAGTTAATGGATTTCGGTTAATGCTGAATGCCCGTGGAGCGGAGTCATGAAAGACTTTTAGGACCGCAGCCAGTAATGGAGCAGTTTCGGCAGCTGCCGGCATCTCGATTTTCGTTTTCCGGCCTGGAAGAGCACGGCGCTTGTCACCCGGAGGGGTTGTGGAATTGTTTGGAGCAACAGTTGCGCCTGAAGCTTGCCTTGCCGGTTTCTTTTCGGTTTTCAATGCATTATTGACCTCATTTGCATTGGCTGATGGTTCAGTTTTACTTTCAGGCACCGCAATGTCCTTCTGACCGGTGGCTTCAGGAACCTTATCAACCTGCCGGGGCGGCGTTCCTGTTACATTGGCAGGTTTCGAACCGGAGGCGATTCCCGTAACCGTGAATTGCTTCTCAAATCTCTTCGTTTCGCTCCCTGTTCTGGTCTTATATTCAACTATGAATTTGTATTCCCCTGCCTGGTCTAGCTGGGGTATGACAACCCTGACAATATCCTCACTTTGCCATGCAGACCAGACCAGTAATCCCCTGTCGATTATACTGGTTCCTTTTCCGGGGATATGGAGCATGTACCTGCACTCGGTGATCAGGGAGCTTTTCATAAATGTCAGGTCAATCTTCTCGAGGATGCCGACTTTTAATGGCACCCTGTTAACGAAATAGACCGGCCCCATCTGATATGAATCTGAAGCACCGGATCCGTCACCGGTGAAGACCGGAATAGCATTGCCTGCACTCACTCCGTAAAATGCTGCCAGTAATAGCAAAAAACACTTCATTGAAAAAGTACTCTCTGAATTGTCCCCGGGTTTGATTTTGATACTCAGGTTTCAGATATAAATTTATCCAATCCCGGGGAGTTTCGCGAAAGATTTTGATTAACCTGCCGGAATTTATGATTAAAGGCTCCTACCCGAGCCGGTGCCGGTTATGAGTACGTGTGTTCCCATGTCAGAATTTGAGGGTGAACCTGGCTCCTCTGCCGGGAATTGATTCTGCCGAGATCGATCCCCTGTGATTCTGCATGATCTGCCTGGAGAGGCTCAGGCCGATTCCTGACCCGTTTTCCTTTGTTGTATAGAAAGGGATGAAAATATCTTCAATAATGTCGGCAGGAATGCCTGGTCCATTATCCCCGACCTGGATAATCGTGTACCCATTCCCATGGAATGCCTTGAGCCGGATAATCCCGTTCTTCATTCCTGAGAGCGAATCCAGGGAATTCTTTATCAGGTTTATCAGCACCTGTTCAACCTGGGAATAGTCGGCGGTCAGTGTAAGATCATTAGGATGAACGCTTGCGTCTATGCTTTTGCTTCCCGCAAGGCTTGATTGCATAAGAAGGACAGTGCGGCTGAACAGGCCGCTGATCCTGAATGTGCTCACTTCAGGTTCCGGAAGGGATGCAAGGCTCCGGTACTTATCGACGAAGTCAAGCAGCCCTTTCCCGGTCTCTTCAATGGTATTAAGGCCGAGAAGTGTTTTATCAATCACCTTCGGGTCGAGCTTTTCAGGTGCTAAGGTGCCTGCATCATCCTTACTTTTGAAGTAACCCGAGATAACCCTTGTCAGGGAGGTCACCGGGCTTATTGAGTTCATGATTTCGTGGGTCAGCACCCTGATCAGCTTTTGCCATGAATCGAGCTCTTTCCTGTCGAGTTCGCCCGTAATGTCCTGGAACGATACAAGCTTTATCATCCTGTCATCCATCCTGAACTCGGCAGCCCTTATCAGTACACTCTTTATCAGATTGTCAACGACGGCTTTATGGAGAATCTCACTGCCTGGTTCCACCGAGCTGACCGCCCTGTACAGCACTTCATCCTTCAGTCTCAGATCTGCAATATTGGCCGGTTTAATCACGGGCAGATACCTCCTTGCCGCCCTGTTGTATATCTCAATTTTCCCGGAACTGTCGAATGAAAGCAATCCTACATCCACCTGGTCAACGAGGCATTGCAGAAAACGGCCGCTCCTTTCATTTTCGATCCTGGCATCCCGGATGACTTTATTAACATGGTTCATCCTGCCGTAAAGCCTTTCAAATGACCTGCCGTTTCCCCCTGATGAGAACCGGATGGACGAATCATGATCGTGTACGGATGAGAAGAATCTCTCCAGGTCGTTGTTTGTCCTGTTGACAAAATTTACAAGGAGCCAGGACTGGAGGATTACCAGGAAGATTGCCCCTGACAGTGTGTAATAATACCCCTGGCCCGTGTGGGGCAGGATTATCCCGACCGCCAGGCTTGTTGCAAGAATAAGGATCACCCGGATCATTACGCTGATGAAGAAATTTTTCAGGACCATACCCATGCTTTTCTAGAGTTTGTACTTTTCGATCTTATTGTACATGGTCTGCCTGGCCAGACCCAGTTCTCTTGCCGCCTTAAGCACATTCCCGTTATTCCGGGCCAGTGCGTCACGAACAGCTTTTTTTTCGATTTCGGCAAAGGTAGCCGGCTCCTGTTCTGCGTTCAGCTGCCTGTCCGGGGCAGGGATCATGAAATCTTCCGGCATAAGGATATCCGAATCACAGAGTATCACAGCCTTTTCAACTGTATGGCGCAGTTCACGAACATTCCCGGGCCAGTTATGCTTTAGCAGCTTGTCGATTGTCCTGCTGCTGAATTTCAGGTAATATTTTTCATATTTCCTCGAATATTCCCGCAGGAAATGTTCTGCAAGAAGTATGACGTCCTCTCCCCTCTCCCTCAATGGAGGCAGTTCGATCACTATCGTGTTGATCCTGTAGTAGAGATCCTCGCGAAACAAACCTCTGGCGATCATTTCTTTCAGGTCCTTGTTTGTTGCGCAGATAAGCCGGATGTCGAACGGTACCGGTGTTTTTGAGCCGACTTTATATATTGTCCTGTTCTGAATTGCTGAAAGCAGCTTTGACTGCATAGAGAAAGAAAGGTTCCCGATCTCATCCAGGAAGAGCGTGCCGCCTGAAGCCGTTTCAAACCAGCCGGTCTTCTCTTCCCTTGCATCAGTAAACGCGCCTTTGACATGGCCGAACATCTCACTTTCAAACAAAGTCTCGGTGATCGTGCTCAGGTCTATGCTGATGAAAACCTCATCCATCCTGGATGACAGGCAATGGATCTCCTTTACTATCAGTTCTTTCCCGGTGCCATTTTCCCCGGCTACAAGTACATTGGCATCGGTTCCGGCGACCTTGTTCACCACCTGGAACACACTTTTCATGGCCCCGGACTCTCCTATCAGCGGGCCATCCCGCCTGACAGCCTCCCTGACCATCTGCTTCTGCCGGTCGCGGAGCTTCCTGTTCTCGACCTTTGACTGCCTCAGCCTTACCGCAGCCTGCAGCGTGGCAATCAGCTTGTCGTTGTCCCATGGCTTAACGACAAAATCTGCAGCTCCATCCTTTATTGCCCTTACAGCCAGGTTCGTATCAGCGTACGCGGTGATCATCACCACCACGGCTGACGGGTCAGCCGCCAGTACCTGTTTCAGCCAGAATATCCCTTCATTCCCGGTATTGACCCCTGCAGAGAAATTCATATCGAGCAGGATTGCATCAAACTCCCGGGTACCCGTCAGCCCGGTTATCTGATTGGGATTTGATATCCCGGTGACACTCTCAAATTCCGGTTCCAGCAGCTGGACCAGCGCTTTCAGTACCTGCTTGTGATCGTCAACGATCAGTAATTTTCCATTCATAGCTTTTCCGGATATACAGGAAATGAGTCCATTAATTAGACACTAAGTGTCTTTAATATGGACAAAGATAGTAATTTCATGATATGACTTAAAGATTAAGCAACTAATAATCAGCAGGAATAAAAATTATGGTACGGGAATTGGAATCAGGGTATCATTCACTATATTGAGATTACTATGCTGAAGAACTATTTCACCATCGCCCTGAGGAACATAAGAAGGCATCCGGGTTATTCGCTGCTCAATGTCAGCGGTATGGCCATTGGCCTGGCATCCGCTTTTTTGCTTTTCATGTGGGTATACGATGAATGGAGCTATGACAGGCACTTCAGCAACGCCGGAAATATTTACCGTATCATACAGAACGAGAATCCCCGGGGCGCGAAAAGCTCCCTCCTTGCAGTGTCTCCGGATGGCCTTACCAGGGCGTTAAAGGAATCGTACCCGGAGGTGATCAGGGCTACCAGCTTCTCCCCTCTTTTTATCATGATAAGGAAAGGGGACGAGTTTATAGGGGAAGGAATATTCTTCGTCGACAGGGATTTTCTGAAGATGTTTGATATCGAATTTGTCAAGGGAGACATTAACACCGCCCTGGGTGACCCTACAAATGTTATCATTACGGAAAAGATCGCAAAGAAGTACTTTGGCGGCGAGGATCCTGTCGGGAAAAAACTGCCCCTGTCGGTGACAAATTATGTGCTGACAGTAACAGGAGTCGTTAAGAACTTTCCGCATAACAGTCATATTCAATTTGATTTTCTTGTTCCAAGGGAGTTCTCCGGGTTGCTCGGCGGTCATTTTAATGAATGGGACGTTCTGGATTACAACTACATAGAACTGAAAGACGGGACTAATGGCAGGGCATTCGGACTTAAAATAGCCGATTTCCTGAAAAAGCACGGGAAAAGCACGGATGCCCAGTTGTCCCTTCAGAATTTAAAGAAGATACATCTTTATTCCGCAAGGAAGTACACATACGACGTCATTGGTCACGGGGACATCATTTATGTCAGGATAATGGGCATCATTGCACTCTTCCTTCTCCTCATCGCCTGCATTAACTTCATGAATCTGACAACCGCTCAATCTGCAAGGAGGGCAAGGGAGATCGGCTTGCGCAAGGCGGCAGGTGCAGGGAGGAGGAAGATCGTTTTCCAGTTCCTTGGTGAATCAGTGATGATCGTATTTACCGCCCAGATAATTGCAATGATCATAGTCGAATTGTTTCTGCCTGCCTTTAACGGCTTGAGCGGGAAGCAGCTGCATGTCGAATACAGGAGTGCCGGCCTCTATGCCTGCATGATCGGTGTTGTGGTGTTGTGCGGTGTGCTGGCCGGAGGTTATCCGGCCTGGTACCTCTCCTCCCTCAGGCCGCTCGATGCGCTGAAAGGGACACTGACCGGAAACTACCGCAATAGTGGCTTCAGGAGGATCCTGGTCGTGTTCCAGTCGGCATTGTCGGGGATACTTATCATTTGCACGCTGATCGTGGCAAAGCAGCTGAATTATCTTCAGAACAAGGACCTTGGGTTCAACAGGGAAAATGTGGGATATATCCAGTATCCGTCGGCTCCCTGGGATCCGGTTCTCATAACCCTGAAAAAAGAGCTCCTGAAGAACCCCGGTATTGAGTATGTCACAAGGGCATTCCGCACCTCTTTCAGGATCGAGGATTATTCCCATGATTTTACCTGGGAAGGAAAGAAGGCCGGCGAGGATGTCCTGTTCAATATGTTCCAGGCTGATGAGGATTTTGCCGCTACCTTTAAGCTTGATCTTGCAGAAGGGCGTTTCTTTTCAGCTGACCATCCCGCTGATTCAAAAGCTGTGGTGATAAATGAAACGGCGGCCGGGATCCTTGGATTCAGGGAGCCGGTGGGCAGGAACATCACCAGCCATGGTACAGAATCGACGATCATCGGGGTTGTCAGGGATTTTCATTTCAAGACGCTGCATTATAAGATCGAGCCACTTGTGATAAGCTTTGGCGGTTCCAATATCCTGTATGTCAGGATGAAACCCGGTCAGGTGCCTCAAACCATGCGGGCAATAAGTGATGTTTACGGATCATTTCATCCCGCATCTCCCCTTAGCTTCCATTTTCTGAAAGATGATTTTGACAATCTCTACATTGAGGAACGGAAAATCGGCGAAATAGCCGGCTGCTTCTCATTCCTTGCTATCATGATATCATGCCTAGGACTCCTCGGGCTTTCATCCTACATGACTGAACGCCGTACGAAAGAGATAGGGATCCGGAAGGTAAACGGGGCAAGACCGGCAGAGATGTTCTCCATGCTTACAAATGAATATCTCCTGCTGGTCATTGCTTCCATGTTCGTTGCTACACCGGTTGCCTGGTACGCCATGAATAAATGGCTCCAGACCTTTGCCTACAGGACAAATACAAGCCTATGGGTCTTTGCCGCTGCAGCTGCTCTCGTGACAGTGGTCACACTTCTTACCGTGGCGTTCCAGTCGTTCAGGGCATCGAGAAGGAACCCGGTCGAGGCTCTGAGGTATGAATGAAAAAGAGCTTGCAACCCACATACACGGCTAGTTAAAACCCGGAGATTTATCCGGGATCAAAAGAACAAATTGCCTGTTTTAATTGTATGATAATGAGGGCGAAAATGTCTACATATCAGGTTATTGAACAATAATTAACAGATTATGGAGAGAAGAAGGTTTTTAATAAGCATGGGGCTTGGGGCAGCCGGGACCCTTGCCGCCGGGAAGGGTCTTTCCGGCAGCACTAACGGATTGGTAAGATCCTCCGGTGAACAGGTGGCGCAAACATTGAACAGGCTGATGATGCTCAGCATCAATGTGAGCAGTATGCAAAAGGCAAAAACGTTCTATGCGGAGAAGCTTGGACTTAAGATCGCCTCAGAATACCGGATCGACGACGACAACTGGTGGGTATCTCTCGCATTTCCCGGCGGCGGAGCCGTTATTACCCTTGCGCGTGCGGGTACATATCCTGAATCAATTAAACCCCACACTTTGTCTCTTTACATTTCTACTCCCGATATAGAAGAAGCCCACAAAAAACTATCCATGGAAGGTCTCACGGCCGGTCCTGTCCAGGACGACCTGTTCGGCCCTGGTTCCGGCGTGAAGTTCCTGAGGCTGGAAGACCCGGATGGCAACCTGGTCCATATTGTTCAGGAGCATGAATCAAGAGTGCCATTCTGAGATACAGGGGATTCGTGCGGGATAGCATAGAAGTTTTCGTTTCGCGGATTTTCACGCGGGGATGCAGCTGAGAAGGCGATGACGACCTGTAACCCCGCGGGAGCCTTCCTGTCAGGTATTTAAACTTGACCGATAAGATGATATTATGTAAATTTGACCTATGTTCCTGTTCCAAAACAATTATTAAACTGTTTTTATTAACTCAGTTAGGAGGTCCCGAACCAAATCAATTTGAATCCATTGCTAATTATGAATTTCAGACACTTTACCCATGCTGTGATATTCTCCATGCTCTTACCCTTCCTGTTCATATCTGTTGATGCCCGGTTTGCAAAGAATGAATATCCGGGACAGAGGAGTGTCATCTGGGATGTTAAGGAAAAGCCGGACATTGATACGCTGGTCGTGATCGAGCAGGCCTACCTCCAAACCGACAGAACATATTATTACCCGGGAGATGATATCTGGTTCAAGGCTTACCTGATGGACGCAGGGGAAAGGCTCCTCTCCGGTCACAGCAAAAACCTTCATGTCGATCTGATCTCCCATTCCCGGGGTATCGTCGCGTCCAGGACAGTCAGGCTCGAAGACGGCCTGGGGAATGGCGATATCAGGCTCTCCGACAGTCTCGCTTCCGGGAAGTACATCATCAGGGCGTATACCAATTACATGAGGAATTTCGGAGATCAGCGGTTCTTCAGCAAGGAGATCTATATCATTGGTTCGGACAAGGTGAAGGAAGAAGCATCAAATGAGGCGGAATATTTTAAGACTGGAATCCACCTGAGCTTCTTTCCTGAGGGAGGTTCCCTCGTTGAAAATGTGCCCTCCGTCGTTTCGTTCAAAGCCGTCGATGATCAGGGCAAAGGGTGTGACGTTCATGGAGGTGTGTACTCATCAAAAGGCGATCTGGTCACTTATTTCAAATCTGAACACCTGGGAATGGGTTCTTTCACCCTGCGACCAAGGGCCGGCTTAAAATATTATGCAGTCTTCAGGGAGGCCGACAGCATGGATTACAGGGCCGACCTGCCACATAGTTTCCCTGAGGGATTAACCCTTGGAACAACGATGGATAACGACGGCAACCTGGTAGTGACCGTCAGGAGAAATCCCCGGAGATTTCACTCGGATTCGGACCAGGACTTGCTGCTGAGGTTCACATCGCGGAATGAAGTGCTGAAAACCGTTCTCTGCAAAATCAAGTCGCCCGATACTTATTTCGTTATTCCCGTTGATGATCTTCCGGAGGGGATCATAGTGCTGACGCTCATGAGCCTTGATGAGGTCCCTCAGGCAGAGAGGCTGGTTTTTATCAGTAAGCAGGCTCCGGCCGGCATCCATATCCGTACAGACAAACCTGTTTACGACAGGCGGGATCCTGTTACGGTGAATCTATCCCTGCCTGTGGATTCGGCGGATGAAGTGAACGGGAATATTTCGGTTGCCATCGCCGATAAGGACCTGATGGAAGGCGCAGTTCCCAATCAGAGTAATATCGCCTCCTGGTTCCTCCTTGAATCTGATGTCCGCGGGACCATTGAGGACCCGTCATATTATTTTGATCCTTCGAACAGCGGGAGGCTGAGGGACCTGGATCTCCTGCTCCGCACCCAGGGCTGGCGGGACTTTGCCTGGAAGTACAACGGAAATTATTTTCCCCCTGAAGATGGCTTTACGGTTTCCGGGAGATTGCGGGAGTTCTTTTCGGACAAGCCAATCGAGAATTCGCGGGTCAGCTTTGCAATTTTTGGAGGTGATAATTTCTTGCTGACAACATTGCCGGCCGACCCATCGGGGAGATTCAGGCTGTCAGGAATCGATTTTTCAGGGGAAGGAAGGCTGATTGTTACCGGGATCGGCAAAAAAGGCCGGCTTCAGGGTTTGCTGACTATTGACTCGGCCACATACATTCCGCCGGAAGCTCCGGAGATCCGGGATGGTTTGAAGGTAGTGGAAAACAGAGTCAATAAGATGAGGACCTGGTATGAGATCAGCGAATCTGTAAAAAGGCAGTACAGGCTTTCTGACACAGTAAAGCTTGGGGAGATAAAAATAATTGCCGAACGTCCCAGGGATCCCCAGGCAGACAAAGTGGGAAGAAGCCGGCAAATGTACGGCCACCCCGACAATGAGGTGATAATCACCGAAGAAATGGATAGCTATCCTAACCTTGTCGAGATACTGAGGGGGCATGTGGCCGGGCTTATTGTCACGGGTTCATATCCCGATTACCATATCTATATCAGGGGTGCCGGGTCCGTCAACTCACAGCGGCCCCCTCTTGTCCTTGTCGACGGCGGCAAGACCAGCTTTGAAGAGCTGGTGACCATGCCGGTTTCAGCAATTGACAGGATCGATGTTCTGAAGTCAGTTTCGAGTTCCGGGATTTTTGGAATGGATGCTGCAGGCGGGGCAATAAACCTGATCACCCGGGCCGGGGGCTGGGGATATATACCCGCAGAATACTCCCGGAACCTGCGGTTCTCCGGTTACAATGTCCCCCGGATATTTTATTCCCCGCAGCATCCGGCGGGATCCGACCCGCAATATGGGCCTGATCTCCGTTGCACCCTGTTCTGGAAGCCCGACGTTATCCTGAAAGGCAATGATCAGCAGATCCTGAACTTTTACAACGGGGATAAACCTGCGACTTACCGGATCTCAGCAGAGGGAATTACCTCGTCCGGCATACCTGTTACAGGAAGCACCGAATATATTGTCAGGTAATCAGACCCGCGATTACAGGCTAGATTTTGTACCTGACTGCACGGCAAGCTGGTTTCATACCCATAATTTTAACCACCAAGGATCACAAAGGTTCCCCAAGGATCACAAAGGACTTTTGAATCAGCCTCTTGGGAAGAGGGTAAAATTTTTAAAAGAACTTAAGCTTATCTTAATTGTGAGTTTTTACATTACTCCTGTTACTTTGTGTCTCCTCTGTGCAACTCAGTGTTACAGGATTTGCTTGCCAGGTTCTATTGTCCTGACAGCCTTGCCAGCCTGCAGATGGTGAGCTGATCGTAATATTTCTTTGTAAAGGTCAGTGAATCGCCTGCTGTAACAAACCTGTACCTGCCTGACAGGATCCAGTCCCAGGTGTATATGGCAATCCTGGCGTATTCGTCGCTGAACCAAACGGAGTCCCCTGCAACAAAGTAATTACCTTTTCCGTAAT
>DCFQ01000042.1:0-14750 GCA_002319915.1 Bacteroidales bacterium UBA1800
ATCGGCTTGTCGTAGACCGGAAGCATCTGCTTTGATATAGCACTGGTAATCGGGTATAGCCGCGTACCAGAACCACCGGCGAGAATAATACCTTTCATTTTGGTCGTTTAAAATTTCAGTATTAATACGGCAGGTTTGGATAATTATTTTCTTCCAATCCCGAAATATCTGAACCCAAGCCTTCTTAACTCCTCAGGGTTATAGATGTTCCTTCCGTCAAAAATGACCTTGTTTTTTAACAGTCTGCCGATCATTGTAAAGTCGGGGAGATGGAATTCCGACCACTCGGTCATCAGTACCATCGCATCGGCCGAATCGATTGCATCATACGGGTCAGCGGCATAATAGATCCTGTCGCCGATAGCCTTTCTTGTTTCATCCATCGCGGCCGGATCGTACGCCCTCACCTTTGCGCCGGCGTTCAGCAGGCGGCCAATGAGATGCAGGGAGAGAGATTCCCTTATGTCGTCGGTCTTCGGCTTGAATGAAAGGCCCCATATCCCAAGAGTCCTGTCTTTCAGATCATTGTTAAAGAATTTATTGATCTTGCCGAAAATGATGTTCTTCTGGAAATCATTCGCCAGTTCCACTGCCTTTACAACCTTAAGGTCATAGCCGTTATCGTCGGCGGTCTTAATGATTGCCTTTACGTCCTTCGGGAAGCATGATCCTCCATAACCGCTGCCGGGATAGAGGAATTTGCTTCCGATCCTCGAATCGCTCCCTATCCCCTTTCTCACCTGGTTGATGTCGGCGCCAAGCACCTCGCAAAGGTTTGCCAGCTCATTGATGAAGCTGATCCTGGTAGCCAGCATGGCATTTGCAGCGTACTTGGTGAGCTCGGCAGACGCAATGTCCATGAAAAGGATCGGATGGTTGTTCAGAACGAATGGCATATAGAGATTCCTCATTTTTTCGCCTGCCTGCTCATTGTCGACCCCGATAATGATCCTTTCGGGCCTGAGGAAATCCTCAATCGCTGCTCCTTCCTTCAGGAATTCGGGATTTGATGCAACATCAAAAGGAATATTTGCATTGCGTTTCAGGAGTTCATCCTTTATGGCTTTTCTGACCTTTTCCGCAGTACCCACCGGAACAGTGCTCTTGGTAGTGACAACAATGTAGTCTTCAAGATGCCTGCCAATTTCAGATGCAACATCGATTACATGCGAAAGATCGGCGCTTCCGTCTTCCCCGGAGGGAGTCCCGACTGCGATGAATATTATCTCGGCGCCCTGCAATGCCTCCCTGATGCTGCCCGTAAAGTGAAGCCGTCCCTTTTCCATATTCCTTTTCAGCATCAGGTCGAGGCCTGGTTCAAATATCGGAACCCTGCCCTCCTTAAGCGAGCTGACCTTACCGGGGTCGTTGTCGACACAAACAACATTTACACCACTTTCAGCAAAACAGGTTCCCGTTACGAGTCCCACATATCCTGTACCGACAACAGCAATCTTCATAAGCTAAACACCTTTATTTCGGGTTATTATTGTTTATGCAAATATAGCACAACAGGCGGATTAATAAAATATTACGCTTATGCCCTGTTTATCAGGCCAGTAACCCGGCTGCGGATACTTTAACATTGTTGCCTGAACCATATTGCTTCCAGATATGTTAGAAATTCTTAAATGGCCTGCATAAATTGGGGCTTTTCAATAAAAAGTGATATATTTGCAACCACTTTTAAGCAAAATAATGTCTAACTTATTAATTATTAGTACTTTTAATTACGATTATGACTGAACAGAAAAAGAAACCCGCAAAGAAAGAAAAGATTGAGGAGAATGATGAAGCTTTACAGTCTGTCAAGAATGTTAATGCTGAAGAGAAATCCGAAACTGAGATCCCCGATGAAAATCCTGTGGCAAGTGAAGCTGAGGAAACTGTAACCGCAGAAGTTGCTTCTGATGAAGGTCATTCGGAAGAAGCGGTAGCAGCCGTCGTCAGTACAGCCGACGAAGCGGTTGAAGTTCAACCTGTCGCTGAAACAGCAGCCGCAGAAAAACCTGAAAAGAGAGTGGATGAAAGCAAACCCGGGACCAGGCCAACAAGATCAACTGACGAATTTGACTGGGATTCATTTGAAAGCGATGAGCTCCATACTTCCCCGAAGCACAAGGAGTACGAAGCCATGTACGACAAAACCCTTTCGACAGTTGCTGTTGATGAGGTGGTTACCGGAACAGTTATCCAGATGACCCCCCGTGAGGTTGTGATCAATATAGGTTACAAATCGGAGGGTGTGGTGAGCCTTAACGAGTTCCGCTATAACCCCGGCCTGAAGGTAGGGGATACCGTTGAAGTGTACGTCGAGAGCCAGGAAGACAAGAAAGGTCAGCTTCTTCTTTCACACAAGAAAGCAAGAGCTATCAATTCCTGGGACAGGGTGAATGCTTCCCTCGAAAAGGATGAAATCATTACCGGTTACATCAAGTGCAGGACAAAGGGTGGAATGATCGTTGACGTATTCGGGATCGAAGCCTTCCTTCCCGGATCACAGATCGATGTCAAGCCGATCCGCGACTATGATGTATTTGTAGGGAAAACTATGGAGTTCAAGGTTGTGAAGATCAACCAGGAATTCAAGAACGTCGTCGTATCGCACAAGGCACTCATCGAGGCTGAGCTTGAACAGCAGAAGAAAGAGATCATCGCCAAGCTTGAAAAAGGACAGGTCCTCGAAGGGACCGTTAAGAATATCACATCGTACGGCGTATTTATCGACCTCGGCGGTGTTGACGGACTTATACATATTACAGATCTGTCGTGGGGCCGCGTCAATCACCCCGAAGAGATCGTCCAGCTCGACCAGAAGCTCAATGTTGTTATCCTTGACTTCGATGATGACAAGAAGCGCATCGCCCTTGGCCTGAAACAGCTTACCCCGCATCCATGGGATTCGGTTGATCCCAATCTCAAGGTCGGTGACAAAGTAAAAGGCAAAGTAGTTGTGATGGCTGACTATGGTGCATTTGTTGAAATCGCACCGGGTGTCGAAGGACTTATACATGTTTCCGAAATGTCATGGTCGCAGCACCTCAGAAGCGCACAGGAATTCCTGAAGGTTGGGGATGAGGTTGAGGCCGTGATCCTTACACTCGACAGGAACGAGAGGAAAATGTCGCTGGGGATCAAGCAGCTTAAGCCCGATCCGTGGCAGAATATTGAGGAAAAATACACTGTCGGATCGAGGCACATGGCAAAGGTCAGGAACTTCACCAACTTCGGCGTTTTCGTTGAGATCGAAGAGGGCGTCGACGGACTAATCCATATTTCAGACCTTTCATGGACCAAGAAGATCAAGCATCCTGCTGAATTCACATCTATCGATTCTGAAATTGAAGTGATGGTTCTTGAGATCGACAAAGAGAACAGAAGGCTGAGCCTTGGTCATAAGCAGCTTGAAGAGAATCCCTGGGATGTATTTGAGAGCCTGTTCACATTTGACTCCGTTCACGAAGGTACAGTGATCGAGCTCTTCGACAAGGGAGCCGTTGTGGCTCTTCCTTATGGTGTCGAGGGATTTGTGACTCCCAAGCATCTTGTCAAGGAAGACGGAACACTCGCCAAAGTCGACGAGAAGCTCCTTTTCAAGGTTATTGAGTTCAACAAATCAGCCAAGAAGATCATCCTTTCCCATAGCAGGATATACGAAGATGAAAAGAAGGCTACTGAGAACGTGACCAGGAAAAGTGATTCGGAAGCTCCTAAGAAATCCTCTAAAAAAGTGAAGCCGAATGTGGAGAAAACCACTCTTGGTGACATTACACAGCTTGCTGCACTGAAAGAAGAAATGGAAGAAAAAGAAAATAAAGCTTCCAAAAAATAGAAAAATAGTTTAAATTGGGCTATTAAAACTATTGCTATGGATTTCAATATAATGAGTCGGAATAATAGTACAGTAATCCAACTTCAGACTGAAAAGCTCGACACCCATATCGCTCCTGCCTTAAAATCTGAACTGGTACTTGTTTCAGGGAAGGGTGAGAAGAACATTATCCTTGACCTGGAAAAATGCCAATATTGCGATTCTTCCGGCCTTAGCGCAATTCTTGTCGCAAACAGGCTCTGCAAAAATGCCGGGGGTACTTTCGTCCTGTGCGGACTGAGTGAAGCGGTTGAAAGACTCATCACAATTTCCCAGCTCGACACTGTTCTGACCATTACAACATCAGTTATTGAAGCTGAAAAAATGATATCCTGAACAGAGAGAACGCAAAGTAAAAATGAAACTGACCATTCTTGGGAGCAGTTCCGCTTTGCCGACATCCGAAAGATTTCCATCCGCTCATGTGCTCAATGCGCATGAGCGGTTGTTTTTAATCGACTGCGGAGAAGGCACGCAGATGCAGCTCCGCAAAGCTCGCCTACGGATCGGTAAGATCAGCCATATATTCATAACCCATCTTCACGGCGACCACGTTTTCGGCCTCTACGGCCTGATCTCCACCTTCAGCCTGATGGGCAGGGAACACACTCTTTATGTTTATGCCCCGGAAAGATTCAGGGAGATGCTTACCTCACACCTGAAGGATTTTGATATCAACGTTAAATTTCCTATCGACTTTATCCCATTAACGGGGAACGATCCCATCAGGATTTATGATGATAAGTACTTGACGGTTACTTCATTCCCGCTCAAGCACAGGGTCGATGCCTATGGATTCCTCTTCCGGGAGAAGCCGGCAGACAGGAATATAATCAGGGAGGCGATCGATAAGTACCATATACCGACGGTAAGGATCCCTGCAATAAAAAAGGGTGAGGATTTCGTATCAGAGGACGGAACAGTTATAAAGAATGAAGAGATCACAAGGCCCCCGGCTGAGCCTTTGTCATACGCCTACTGCAGTGATACAAGCTACTTCAGGCGGCTTGCCGGGTTTGTCAGGGGTGTGTCGCTACTCTACCATGAAGCGACATTTGACAAAAGCCTGTCGGAATTGGCCAGGGTCACCGGCCATTCCACATCAGTCGATGCAGCACGGACGGCAAAGGAGGCACAAGCCAAAGCCCTGATCATCGGCCATTTCTCAGCCCGGTACAAGGACATTTCCTTCCTTGTGGCGGAGGCTTCCGAGATCTTCCCAAGGACTATCGCGGCAGTCGACGGTGAAACATACGACATTGCCGAAATATCGAAATCGTAATTAAAGATCAACTATCTTTGCACCTTTATTATATTGCCGTTCCAAACGAGCGAGTATTAATTTAATTTCTCCGGAGGTGCAGGAAAAGATATTGATCCTTGATTTCGGATCGCAATATACACAGCTGATAGCCAGGCGTATCCGTGAACTTAACGTTTACTGCGAGATCTATCCGTTCAATCATTTTCCTGAACCCGATCCTTCGGTTAAAGGAGTGATCCTTTCAGGCAGCCCGTATTCGGTCCGCGACTCGAATGCCCCGTCTCCCGACCTGGTATCCATAAAAGGCAGGATCCCTCTCCTCGGAGTCTGTTACGGGGCCCAGTTGCTTGTCCATTCAGGCGGAGGGAACGTTATGCCGTCGGCTGCAAGGGAGTATGGAAGGGCAAATCTTTTTTACATAAATAATGAGGACCTGCTGTTCACGGATGTTACACCGGGGACCCAGGTATGGATGTCGCATGGCGACACCATTACCGGAATGCCTGAAGGATTTGAGATTACCGGATCGACAAATGATGTGAAAGCCGGTGCCTTCAAAATCAATGGGGAATCAACCTGGGGGATACAGTTTCATCCCGAGGTTTACCATACCACTGAAGGGACGACCATACTGAAAAACTTCGTTGCAAAGATTTGCGGATGCAGTATGAACTGGACTCCGGCATCTTTTGTCACATCGACGGTAGCCGAGCTCAGGAACAAACTGGGGAATGACAAGGTGATCCTCGGCCTGTCAGGAGGTGTCGACTCCTCTGTGGCAGCCTTCCTCCTGCATCGTGCGATCGGTAAAAACCTCACATGCATTTTCATCGATAACGGGCTTCTGAGGAAGAATGAATTTGAGACGGTTGTCGACTCCTACAAGGGACTGGGACTAAATGTCGTAGCTGTGAGGGCAGGTGACAGGTTCCTCGATGAGCTCGAAGGAGTCAGCGATCCGGAGAAGAAACGGAAGATAATCGGAAGGGTATTCATCGAGGTGTTCGATGAGGAGGCACATAAGGTCAGGGACGTAAAATGGCTTGCACAGGGGACGATCTATCCCGATGTGATCGAGTCTGTTTCAGTGAACGGCCCTTCAGCCACTATAAAGTCGCACCATAATGTCGGCGGGCTGCCGGAGAAAATGCACCTTAAAGTGATCGAACCATTGAGGCTCCTTTTCAAGGATGAGGTAAGAAGGGCTGGTGAAGCTCTCGGCCTTCCCGGGTACATCCTTAAAAGGCATCCTTTTCCCGGGCCAGGACTGGCTATCAGGCTGCTTGGCAGTATCACCAGGGAAAAGCTTGAAATGCTGAAGGAAGCCGATAATATCTTTATCGAGGGCCTCAGGAAAAACAGCCTGTATGATTCAGTATGGCAGGCCGGTGTGATCCTGCTGCCCGTTCAGTCGGTTGGCGTAATGGGTGATGAAAGGACTTACGAGTATGCAGTGGTCTTGAGAGCCGTGGTCTCGACAGACGGCATGACAGCCGACTGGGCGAAGCTGCCTTATGATTTTCTTGGGTCCGTATCGAATGATATCATTAATAAGGTAAAGGGGATCAACCGTGTAGTCTTTGACGTAAGCTCCAAGCCACCTTCGACGATCGAGTGGGAGTAGAGAGGGTATATTGGTCTGCCTGATTGCACGACCCTAAAGTAATTAAATGCGAGATTTGGAGTTATATATAGTGAGGTAGGATGTTGGAAATAATTTTAAAAAGTCATAAAGTGAAAAGATCATTTGTGAGGTTAGGGGCAGCGGCTCTGGTAATATTATTGTTTTCCGCTGTCAGGGGATATTCGCAGGATATAAATGACGAAACTTATAAGCTAGGAAGGACTCTGGGGCTTATCGATGCTCTATATGTCGACAGCGCTGACATAAACAAGCTGACTGAAAAAGCCATTATTGAGATACTCAAGAACCTCGATCCTCATTCAGTGTATATTTCCGCAAAGGATGTCAAGGAAATGAACGAGCCGCTGAACGGCAATTTTGAAGGGATCGGGATCCAGTTCAACCTTCTGAGGGATACCATTATCATCATCGACCCGATACCCGGCGGTCCATCTGAAAAAGTCGGACTCCGTGCAGGGGACAGGATCGTGACCATCGACGGTCAGAAAGTGGCCGGCATCGGCATATCGACCACCGGGGTCAGAAGCAGGTTGATGGGAATGAAAGGGACTAAGGTGAATATCAATGTTATCAGGAAAGGAGAGAAGGAACCGCTCGATTTCACGATCGTCAGGGACAAGATCCCCATCAACAGCCTTGATGCCTCGTATATGCTAAACAGTGAGACAGGTTATGTGAAGCTCAATAAGTTTGCGGCAACCACGGTAAAGGAATTTAGCGATGCTGTAGCAGAGCTCCAGAAAAAGGGAATGAAGAACATCATTATTGACCTCAGGGGCAATGGGGGTGGTTTCATGGCAGCCGCTACCGACCTGGCCGACAAGTTCTTCGCGGACAAAAGGCTGCTGGTCTACATGAGCGGGAGAAAAACGCCCAGGCAGGATTTCTTTTCGAAAGGCAACGGGGGCCTCTCCTCTGCACGAATCGCGGTGCTGACTGATGAGGGCTCGGCATCCGCCAGCGAGATCTTTACCGGGGCAATCCAGGACTGGGACAGGGGAGTGGTTGTCGGCAGGAGGACATTTGGAAAGGGCCTTGTCCAGAATGGGTTCAACCTTACCGACGGCTCCATGATACGTCTTACGATAGCCAGGTATTATACCCCAACGGGACGGCTTATCCAGAGCCCCTATGATGAGGGTTACGATAAATACATTGAGAATTTCTACAAAAGATACACCGACGGAGAGCTTATGAGAGCCGACAGTATCCATTTGCCCGATTCTCTGAAGTTTAAAACCCTTTACAATCACAGGGTTGTATACGGAGGGGGAGGGATCATGCCTGATGTTTTTGTACCGGCCGATACTTCTTATTATTCCGAATATTACAAAAGTGCAATAAGGAAAGGGCTGCTGAATTCATTTGCCCTCGATTATTCAGACAGGAACAGGCGCAGGATCGGTTCCGACTTCAGGACCTTCGATGATTTTGACAGGAATTTCGCTTTTTCGGATGAAGAGATAGCGTCATTTATCAGGAAAGCCGAAGATTCGGGCCTTAAGTACAATGAAGAGCAGTTCGGCAGGTCGAAGAAAGAGATCCTCATGGTCATCAAGGGGCTTGTCGCGTCAAATATCTGGCAATCAGCCGAATATTTTAGGATTATTAACCAGGATGATGAGACGCTCAGTACTGCTCTGAAAGTTATTTCAGATAAAAATAATTACCGTTCGATTCTGGGATACAGGTAATACTTGTGAGATTTCTGGCAAAAACACTTTATGGGCTCGAGGGCGTACTTTCGAAGGAGCTCGGGGAGCTGGGTGCAGCAGACATAAAGCCTTTGAACAGGGCAGTCAGCTTCACCGGCAGCCTTGAAACGCTGTACAGGGCTAACTACTGCCTTAGAACAGCCATGTCGGTCCTGAAACCCGTTGCCGTCTTTAACATCGGGTCGCCGGATGATCTTTACAAATCCGCCTCCGCCATTCCGTGGGGGGATTTTCTCGATCCCGATCAGACTTTTTCCATTGTACCGGTCGTGCATTCTCCCATGTTCAGTCATACCGGGTATCCGGGCCTTGTTGTGAAAGATGCGGTTGCCGACTGGTTCAGGAACAGAAAGGGGAGAAGACCCTCTGTAAACGTCGGGGAGCCGGACATCGTTATAAACCTTCACATAAGCAACCGGCTGGTGACAGTCTCTCTCGATTCGTCCGTCGTGCCTCTATATAAGCGCGGATACAGGAAGGAGCAGGGCGAAGCGCCGTTGAATGAAATTCTTGCGGCAGGACTGGTACTCCTTTCAGGCTGGGACCGGAAATCGCCCCTGACTGATCCAATGTGCGGATCAGGAACTATTCCCGTTGAGGCAGCGTTGATAGCTTCAGAGACTCCACCAGGCAGCTTCAGGAACTTTTTCGGCTTCCTTAAGTGGAAAGACTTTGACGAAAAGCTGTTCGAAAGGGTGAAAGATGAGTGCGGCAGGAAGATACTGAAACCCGGCCTCAGGATACAGGCCAGCGATATTTCCGCCGATGCGGTTATACAGACCAGGGCAAATGCAGAATCAGCTTCTGTTGGTGACCTTATTGAGACCAGGCAATGCAGCTTCGCGGAGATCCGTCCGGAAGCGCCGCGCGGCTGGCTCATTATGAATCCTCCTTATGGTCAAAGGCTGAAACCTTCAGATCCTGATTCGCTTTACACCATGATCGGAACCGTCCTGAAGCACAATTTCCCGGGTTTTACGGCACTTGTGATCTCTTCCGACAAAGAACTCATTAAGCAGATCGGACTGAAGCCCTCAGAAAAGAGGACACTCTTCAACGGTTCTCTCGAGTGTACGCTTCTCAGGTATGAACTCTACGAAGGAACGAGAAAGAAAAGCGCGGAAAAGCCGGCCTGGGACCAGTGATGTGTGACACGTAAAAAGCCCGGACGTTGTTGATAACGTGGTTGGAATAATTGGAAGCGAGGAAATTAAATGGATTGTTTTTTTATATATTTGTTACCGATAATTGTGACCTGAGTAAAGTGAGGCTGTGATGGGCTTTGATATTGATAATTATTTCGCCGAAAAGAGTGACGGGAATGCTCTCCTTTTTTATAAGGGTGACATAAACCCGGATCTCATCAATCATGTCCTTGACACTGTTGAAGAAAAGCTCATCAAGGTGAATGAGAACTCAAAGCTGAGGAAGAAGGTGTACAATGTGCTTGTGGAAAGTCTGCAGAACCTTTACCATCATGTGGAACGTGTTCCGGAAGAGTTTGAGGATCAGTCATCTGAAAAATTCGGTATACTTTCGGTAAATAAAGTCACTGACGGATATAAGATTATGACCGGTAATTTCGTTAGAAATGACCTGGCATTGAGTCTCAGGGAGAGATTGCAGAAAATAAACCAGTCGAGCCATGAGGAGATTACGGAGCTTTACAAGTATATACTGAATCATCAGAGGATCTCTTCAAAAGGAGGCGGGGGACTGGGACTTGTGGATATAGCCAGGAAGACAGGGAATAAGCTGGATTACTCGTTCAAGGACTACAATGAGGAATTCTGCTTTTTCTTCCTGAACATACTTGTGGGTGAAAAAACTGATTCAAACTAAATAGAATAGACATGGAACCGATCATCATTGAAGGAACACCAAAGACACCAACTGTGAGATTTGACACAAAAGAAGGAGTATTTGAGATCAAGGGACGTTCTATTCCTGAAAACTCGGTCGAATTCTATAAACCACTTGTTGACTGGCTCAATAAATACAAGCAGGAGCCGCTGCCCAAAACGGTTGTAAGTATCAGGCTGGAGTATTTCAATACAAGCTCTTCAAAATGCATCCTCGATGTTTTCAAACAGCTTGAAGCCATCCACAAGGCAAAGAATGAAGTGGAGGTAAATTGGTATTACGAGGAGGATGACGAGGATATGCTCGAAGCCGGTGAAGATTATGAATCCATCATCCGGGTCCCGTTCAAGATGATCGAGATCGTGGAATAGTATCGGCTCAGATGAGTTCCCTATCGGAACCTCTGATCGTTTTTCTGCCAAGTATCTTTTCCCCCGAGGTCAGCAGTTTTCTCAGCAGCCTGAAATAAAGCGCAACATAGAACAGAAAAGTCATCAGCCAGATGACTGCAACATTCACTTTCCATGTATCTACGGGAAATCCAAACACGCACTTGGCAGGTGAATAGAAATGAGCCTTTACAAAACCATACTCCGGATCCATATATATTGGGTCGAACTTCTGGACCAGTTCTCCATTAAAATCAATAGTTTTCTGTGTTTCATTCTTGAAGATGACCGATTCCTCGAGCGAGGTGTTGCAGTAATTGTTCTTCAACAGCCTGAAGGCTTCCTTATCAGCCAGCTCCATGCGGGTCATAAGGCTGTCTTTCATGCTGTTGGCTTCAGTGTATTTCCCTACATAGAATTTCCTTATACCCTCGATATAGTTCAGGGCCGACGAGACTGCCTCAGGCGTCACCCTGTCAGGCTTCAGGTACTCAACGAGGTCAAATCGGAATGAGGGCATCAGCTCAGACTGCTTCTTAATCTCGTTGTAGACGAGTTGAAGCTCGCTGTTGAAATCCTCACTGCGTTCACCGCGCGAGAGCGCACCTGATATCCTGTCAAGGTTCCCTTTTAGCTTTGAGTGCCAGTAGTCTTTTTTGAACCTGGCTGCGCTCATCGCCTTATCGAACATGTAGAAATTACGTGCGTACTTATTATCCACGAACTGCTTTACAGCGAGAGCTTCGTAGCCCCATCTCGCAGTGATTATCTCGCCGTAGAAAGGGATTGACACCGGTGAGGATATGTTTGGATTCAACTTCTCAAATTTCACCAGGACACCGCTCAGGATTATCTGGGGTATCACCAGGAAAGGTATAAGTATATAAATCGTTACCACATTCTTGAAGCTGTCGGAGATGACCAGCCCCAGGAGATTGGCATTTGCCCAGCAGGTAAAAAGGACCAGCCAGTAAACAAATGTCATCCCCCTGATTCCCGTTATGGAATTTCCTATCAGCACGAAGGTCAGGGCCTGGATAGCTGAAATTGTGAACTGGACGAAGACTTTCGACATGAGGAAGCTGTTCCAGCTGAGATTCAGGAATGCCTCCCTCTTCAGAATTTTCCTGTCCTTTATTATCTCTTCGGCGCTTCCTGTAAGTCCCATGAATATTGCGACCACCACCGACATGAATATGTAAACCGGCAGGTTACTGTTGTCAATCAGGTAGTACCGGGGATTTTTGGCGCTTTCGTCGAAATATCTTACAAGGAATGATAGAAACAGCGCAAGCAATGGCGCCTCAAAAAGGGTGATCACAAGATACTGAAAGTCTTCAATCTTTGTAAGTATGTCGCGCTGTGCAAAGATCATGAATTGTTTCAGTTTGCCTGGTGCTTTGAACGAAATGCCAGGGAGCTGTACCCCCTTGTCGTAATTCTCTTCTTTCCTGTCGGCTTCATAAATATTCCGCCACTCAGATGGCGGCATCCTTCTGGTCTCGGTTGGAACCCCGCTTTCAGTGAAGACCCTGGTCTCCACGATGTCGAAGATCTGTTCGGGGTTAACGTTACCGCAGGCGTAACATTCACTTTCGTTGCAATTAGCCTGTCCTATCTTTCTTTTGAAGTACTCGATCGAATCGACGGGATTGCCGTTATAGATCATGAAGCCCCCCGTATCGAGTATGATAAGCTTGTCGAACATCTTGAAAATATCCGACGAGGGCTGATGGATGACTATGAAGAGGAGCTTCCCCTTGCGCGACAGTTCCTTGAGCAGGTCAAGTATGTTTGCAGAGTCGCGGGAGGAAAGTCCCGATGTGGGTTCATCAAGGAAAAGGATGGCCGGCTCCCTTATCAGTTCCAGGGAAATGTTCAGCCTCTTGCGCTGCCCTCCGCTTATCTTCTTGTTAAGGGCCGATCCCACTTTCATGTTCCTGATCTCAAGCAGGCCGAGGTTCCTGAGGACACTCTCAACCCTCTGCACAATTTCGGCATCATCGAGGTTGTCGAAACACAGCCTGGCGTTGAAGTAGAGATTCTCAAAAACTGTCAGATCCTCGATGAGAAGGTCATCCTGCGAAACATATCCTATCAGGCCCTTGATCTTCTCCCTCTCCTTATGGATGCTTATCCCGTTGATGAGCACCTCTCCGTCGGAGGGGGGATTTATCCCGTTAAGCACACTGAGGAGGGTCGATTTGCCTGCGCCGCTGGCTCCCATTATGCCGATCATTCTCCCCGACTCACCGCTGAAGCTCATATGGTGGATACCCACCTCACCTGTCCTGAACCGGTATTCAAGGTTGTTCACTTCATACACTACCCTTGAGGAGCTGAATTCCTCCTTGAGGAACTGCATCGTTATGTCCCAGTAATAGATGGGGGAGATATTGTAACCTTTTATTGAAGAGCCCTGGCTGATTGGATATACCTTATCTTCATGCAGAAGCTGGCCGTTCATCGAGAGCTCTCCGCACCGGGTGAATCTCATGAAGTACATATTTACTGACGCTGCATACAGGACCCAGATCTGTCCCCTGAGCATCTCCTTCCGGACATGTTTTCCCGAGAATCCTTCAGGAGGGTTGTTGCCGTCGATGATCAGGATACCGGCAGTCTCCGGGATGATATTGAAGGGATTGAGGACAAAGGCTGAGATATTCGAGTATTCATCCTGTGATATGCTAAGGCCATCGGCAAGGGTGGCTATGAATCCCAGCTCGAGGGCGGTTACCCTGGCTCCTCCCGATTTGCAGAATTCAAGTGCCTGAATAACTACCACCATCCTTTGCTGCTGGTCGAGCTGGTGTTCCTTATTAATCTCCTCGCACAGCTTGGTGATCCTTATTGCAATGGCTCCTTCGCGCCTTTCGGGAGTGCTTTTTTCAAGCTTTTTCCTTGCTTCCTCGTATGCTTTATTGTAGATCGAAAGGTATTTCTTGACCAGGTCCCTGGTGAGCAGGTGTTCCAGAAAGGTGGAAACCATTCCGCGCCGTTTTGCATCGTCATCCAGCGGATTGGCGATAAGAGCAAAAAGCTGCATCAGGGTTTCAAGGATCTTTTCACTCATGACTTATGAGTGCTTAGGGTGAACAAATCCTTGCCTAAAGGGATCATATCTTGGCAATCTGGTATCAACCGGTGTTGCAGTTAGATAGTTATCAGGTTTAAAATAACGGTAGATTGGTGCAATTATTTGCCTGAAATCGCACTAAATGAGCTTTCTTTTGAAGATAAATCAGGCTTTGTCTTTTTTCTTTCTTTTCTTTTCGACTGAAAACCCGAATTTCCCGATCAGTTTACCGGTTTCATAGTATTTCCCGTGTGAATAACAGACAGGATTCGCTTCATAGAGCCTTAATGCTCCTGTTCTTTCATCGATAAGTGCTTCATCGGCGTTAATTGCTGCCACCTCTGAAATGAACATATGGTGAGACCCGAGTTCCCTGATCTCTCTGACGATACACTCGATATTCACCGGTGATTCCATTATGAGCGGGGCATTTACCTTTGATGCCTTGCCAGGGGTCAGGTTCATTTCGGCAAACTTGTCATGATCGGCACCTGATTTTACTCCGCACCAGTCGGCTGCAAATGCAAGGGCCCTGGTTGTGAGGTTTATCACGAACTCGCCGTTTTTCCTTATGATAGTGTAGGAATGACGTGAGGGGCGAACGGAGACGTAGCACATTGCCGGATCGGTGCATATAGTTCCGGTCCAGGATATCGTGATGATGTTATATTCGGCGGGGTCCGCACCGCAGCTTACCATAACTGCCGGCAGCGGGTATATCATCGTCCCCGGTTTCCAAAGAGTTTTGCCCATATGAATGCTGTTAGAGATTCAAAGATAATATCGATCAGATGATTTACTCCTTTGATCGCAGGATTAGTTTACACGATTTGCTGGTCTGCTAGTATGCTGGTCTGCTTTGCCTGCCCTGCATTCTGGCTCCTTCGCTATCCCGACATACCATGTCGGGACTTAACGCTCGGC
>DCFQ01000042.1:15029-15171 GCA_002319915.1 Bacteroidales bacterium UBA1800
GCTAGACTGCTAGTCTGCTTGTCTTCTGGTCTTCTGGTCTTCCGAGACAAGAAGACAATTCACTTTTGGTTTTTCATAAATTCCTGAATCATTGGTGCCTGCATTATGTATAGGGGCAAATGCCCCTAGGGATAAATGCCCC
>DCFQ01000042.1:15455-30553 GCA_002319915.1 Bacteroidales bacterium UBA1800
CCCCTAGGGATAAATGCCCCTAGGGGTAAAGGCTGCTATTGACCTTCGCATGTTCCCTCATTATCAAATTGCTTAATAATCCTTCCCTGACCCATCGGAGAACACAATTGCATGATAAGCCGAATGCTCAGCCATAATGACATTGCAAACCGACCGGAGAAATGCCAAAACGTCAAATACGCTGAGTGGCAAATAAATTGCTGGTAGGAGTGGTAAAGGAGAAAAACAATACTATGAATCTTAACAATTTTACCCTGAAAGCTCAGGAAGCAGTTCAGCAGGCATTTAATATTGCTGCATCAAAAGGCCAGCAGGCTGTCGAATGTGCCCATCTTCTGCACGGTGTGATGAGCCAGGCAGAAAATATCACCGACTGGCTCTTCGGTAAGCTTGGAATAAGCAGACAGTCAGTTGAGAAGGACCTTGAAAGGCTTATTGATACTTACCCCAGGGTAACTGGTGCGGAAAGCTATCTCTCGTCCAATGCTTCCGAAGCTCTGCGGAAGGCAAATGACAACGCTTCACGGATGAATGATAAGTTCATCACTTCGGAGCATATCCTCATGGGAATTCTGGATACTTCTGACAAAGCATCGCAGATACTCAAGGACTACGGTGTAACCATGAAGGACCTCAGGGCAGCGGTAAGTGAGCTGCGAAAAGGAGCCACAGTCGATAATCCTACATCCGAAGAGACATTCAATGCGCTCACCAGGTATGCAATAAACCTGAATGAAAGAGCCAGGTCCGGAAAGCTTGATCCGGTCGTGGGGCGCGACGAGGAGATCAGGAGGATCCTGCAGATACTTACTCGGAGGACTAAGAACAACCCGGTAATGATCGGGGAACCAGGGGTCGGTAAAACCGCCATTGCTGAAGGGATTGCCCACAGGATTGTGCGAGGAGATGTTCCTGAGGATCTTAAATCGAAGACGATCTTTTCCCTTGACATGGGAGCCCTTATCGCGGGTGCCAAGTACAAGGGCGAATTCGAGGAAAGGCTCAAATCTGTCGTTAACGAGGTCATCGGCTCCGGTGGCGAGGTTATTCTGTTCATTGATGAGATCCACACTCTTGTTGGAACTGGCGCTTCCGAAGGAGCGATGGATGCAGCAAATATCCTCAAGCCTGCGCTTGCAAGGGGCGAACTCCGCGCAATTGGGGCGACAACACTTAATGAGTACCAGAAATACTTCGAAAAAGATAAGGCCCTAGAAAGACGGTTCCAGGTAGTGATGGTCAATGAACCCGACAGGGAGGATTCAATATCAATACTCAGGGGGATCCGTGAAAAATATGAGGCCCATCATAAGGTCATAATCAGGGATGAAGCCATAATTGCCGCAGTCGACCTCTCGACACGGTATATTACCGACCGGTTCCTTCCCGATAAGGCAATCGACCTGATAGATGAGGCTGCTTCGAAGCTGCGTCTCGAGATGAACTCAGTCCCGGAGGAAATTGATGAGGTGACAAGAGCGATTACAAGGCATGAAATTGAGCGTGAGGCTATCCGCAGGGATGGTGACGCTGTTAAGGAGAAAGAGATCTCCAGGGAGTTGGCGGATATGCAGTCGAAAAAAGACGAACTGATGGCAGCATGGAGATCGGAAAAGGAAATGATAGAGAAGGTCCAGGAAAAGAAGGAAGCTGTGGAGGCCCTGCGGTTCGAAGCCGATCAGGCTGAAAGAGCCGGAGATTACGGAAAGGTTGCCGAGATCCGCTATGGAAAGATCAACAGTATGGAGAAAGAGATTGAAGAGCTTAAGCAAAGTATCGAAAAGAAGAGAAGCAGGGGTACTCTTGTACAGGAAGAAGTACGGTCGGAGGATATAGCAGAGATCGTTTCAAAATGGACGGGTATCCCCGTTTCCAGGATGCTTGAGAGTGAAAAGGAAAAACTCCTCAGGCTTGAGGATGAGCTCCATAAAAGAGTGGTCAGCCAGGATGAAGCCATCAACGCGGTCGCCGACGCCGTCCGGAGATCGAGGGCCGGCCTGCAGGACCAGAAGCGACCTGTCGGCTCGTTCATCTTCCTCGGTACGACAGGCGTTGGGAAGACCGAGCTTGCAAGAGCCCTTGCCGAGTTCCTTTTCAACGATGAGAACCTCATGACCAGGATCGACATGTCGGAGTACCAGGAGCGCCATTCGATATCACGACTCATCGGGGCGCCTCCCGGATATGTCGGGTATGATGAAGGAGGTCAGCTTACAGAAGCCGTGAGGCATAAACCATATTCAGTGGTTCTTCTCGATGAGATAGAGAAAGCTCATCCCGACGTGTTCAACCTCCTCCTGCAGGTGCTCGACGATGGCAGGCTAACCGATAACAAAGGCCGCACGGTCAACTTCAGGAATGTCATAATCATTATGACCTCCAACCTTGGCTCTGATATTATCAGGGAAAGAATGGAAAAATGGAATGACAAAATGCCTGAGAAGGAGAGTGAACAGCTGAGGAAAGATATTTTCACGCTTCTCAGAAGGTCGCTAAGACCCGAATTTCTCAACAGGGTTGACGAGATTGTTATGTTTAAGCCTTTGGATATCAATCAGATTAGGGAAATAGTCAGGATCCAGATAGCAAATGTGTCTAAGCTGCTGGCTTCAAATGATATGACACTTGAGGTCTCGGAAAAGGCTATCGACTGGCTTGCTGACCATGGCTTTGATCCCCAGTCCGGGGCAAGACCGGTAAAAAGACTCATCCAGAAAGAAATAGTAAACCAGCTGTCGAGGGAGATAATCGCCGGAACGATAGGTAAAGAGGATAGGGTCTATATTGATGCCAGGGAGGGGAAACTGACATTTTCAGGGAAAAAGGCGGAGGTGAAGACTACCTGAACGACCTGATACAGGTATTGATGTCGTCGTAAATCTCGAATACCGTGTGGAGATGGAGCGTATGGAACAACTCGGTCGCCCTCGGCTCAGGATGGGCGAATTTAAGCAGGCCGAAGTTGTTCTTTGCCGCCTTGAATAGTGAAAGGAACCAGGCAAAACCTGTGCTGTCGATATATTCAATGCCCTTCAGGTCGATTATGACCTTGGAGTTGGGATTGTCAAATGCCCTTGTCACCCCGGCTTTGATCTCATCAATGGTCAGGGCGTTTATTTTATTGACCGAGAAAGTGATTATGTCGATTTTGTCCCTTCTTTCGATATTGATCATCTCAGCCTCTGTTTATTATTTGTTAATGAGGGCGTCAAGTTCGGCCAGGGCACATTTTGTATCGTTTGCAAATCTGGAAATATAGGCTTCGTACAGTTCGGGATCCTCTCCATTCCTTGCTTTTAACTCAAAAGTCTTCAGCATGTCGGCAAGGTCGTCCATACCCATTATCGCAACTGATGATTTTGCCTTATGGGCAAGGAGGCCGAGCTCATTATAATCCTTTTGTTCAAAAAGTGATACCATCTGCGAATGGAACTCTCCGACCTGGGAGGTAAAAATATCCACAAGTTCCCTGATCAACCCGGTATCACCACTGGCGACCATGTCAAGGTAATCTGTCTTTATGAATTTAAAATCCATGTCAGGTACATGTGTGCATCTCGTTTTTGAGATGTTCATATATAACAGAAATTATAGCTGTTTAGTGTTTTTTCGTACGGGAATTTATTTGGCGCTTGCAGCCTCCCGTTTTGTAATAGTGAAATATATCTTATTTTTGAAGTGCCAAATCTGATAGCCGCACGGTGCAGGGGGAGGGGATTCAAATCGCTGCATTCTGACATTAATCAGATTTCCTGACAAAAACTTTGAGTTATTTGCGCGTGCCTTGACTTTGACATCATTTAATCATAATAAAATCACAATGAAAGATACCGTATTCAGAAAGCTCCATGAAGAGGCCGGTGCCAGGATCGTGCCGTTCGCAGGGTTCAATATGCCAGTCGAGTATACCGGGATTACCGACGAGCACGTTGCAGTAAGGGAAAGTATTGGTGTTTTTGATGTATCCCACATGGGGGAGTTTTGGGTGAGCGGCCCGGCAGCCATGAATTACCTGCAGTATATCACTTCCAACGATGTCTCAGCCCTTTGGGACGGGAAAGTGCAATATTCCTGCTTTCCCAACGAGAAAGGCGGGATAGTTGACGATCTGCTGGTTTACAGGTTCGGACCTGAAAAATTCCTGCTCGTGGTAAATGCTGCGAATATAGATAAGGACTGGAACTGGTGCGTTGAAAACGCAGGAAGGTTTGGACTTGTTACCGGGAAGGACCTCATCAATGCCTCCGACGGGATAGCCCAGCTGGCGGTTCAGGGCCCACTGGCGCTGAAAGCCATGCAGAAGCTGACTGATGAACCTGTGGAGAATATGGAGTATTATACATTTAAAGAGATCACTTTTGCCGGCATAAAGGATGTGATTTTCTCAACCACAGGTTATACAGGAGCAGGCGGATGTGAGATCTATGTCAGGAACAGCGACGGCCCGGCTTTGTGGAAAGCGGTATTTGAGGCAGGGAAGGAATTCAATATTAAACCGGCGGGGCTCGGGGCGAGGGACACCCTGAGGCTTGAAATGGGCTATTGCCTCTACGGGAACGATATAAATGACCAGACGTCACCCATTGAAGCCGGATTGGGCTGGATAACAAAGTTTACGGATTACAAGGACTTCATTGACAAGGATCTCCTTCTTAAGCAGAAAAAAGAGGGAACCGCCAGGAAGCTAAGGGGGTTCGTTATGATCGACCGCGGCATTCCCAGGCAGCATTATGAGGTTGTCAATGCAGCCGGAGATGTTATTGGGGAAGTCACTTCAGGGACGATGTCGCCGATGCTGAAACAAGGAATCGGCATGGCATACCTGACCAGAGGATTCTGGAATCCGGGATCGGAGATTTTCATCAGGATCAGGAACAAGGATCTAAGGGCACAGGTTGTCAACCTCCCATTTTACAAGAAAGACTGATAGTGACAGGTGTGCCTATGAGAAAGCTTGAAACATGCTTTTCCCCTGCCTTATACGAACCCGGACTTCATTCAGGTTCTATGGTCGTGGTCATTGATATCCTGCGTGCCACAACTTCCATCTGCACTGCCTTTTTACACGGGGCCGAGACAATTATACCGGTTTCAACGGTGGAGGAGGCCAGGGAGTATAAGAGGAAAGGCTACCTGGTGGCGGCAGAGCGTGACGGGTACGTGCTTGATTTTGCTGATTTCGGCAATTCTCCCTTCAATTTTACACCGGATAAGGTCGCTGGGAAAACTATCGTTTACAGTACAACAAATGGTACAGGCATAATCAATCTTGCTTCATCAGGGAATGAGATTGTCATAGGCTCCTTCCTCAATATTACGGCGCTTTCCGAATGGCTCTCGAAGAAAGAGAAGGATGTTGTGCTCTTCTGTGCAGGCTGGAAGAACAGGTTCAACCTTGAGGATACCATTTGCGCCGGCGCAATTGCAGAGAAACTGATGGCGACATCCCTCTACACAACCAATTGTGATTCCACAACTGCCGCGATTGACCTCTGGTCGCTGGCGAAGGGTAACCTACCGGGCTATATCGAAAAAGTTGCGCAGCAGACAAGGCTTTGGAGCAAGGGACTGGGTGATTGTATTGAATACTGCCTTACCCAGGACTTTACGCGTGTGATCCCGGTTTTTGAGGATGGTGTACTCAGGTTAATCGATATAGATATTTAGTGATTCTTTATAATTCAAGAGGGATATTAATTTTTTAATTTTACGGTACGATTGATCAGAAATAGTCCAAATAACAAATAAACTTCTTACCATGAAAAAACACAACTTTTATGCCGGCCCTTCGATCCTCCCCCAGTATACACTGGATAAAACAATTGAAGGGATCAGGGATTTTGCCGGGTCAGGCCTGTCGGTCCTTGAGATCTCTCACAGGAGCAAGGAATTTGTAGCCTGCATGAACGATACGATTTCACTGGTAAAAGAACTTCTCGAGATCCCGGCCGGGTACCAGGTAATATTCCTGGGAGGAGGAGCAAGCCTTCAGTTTGCGATGGTCCCGATGAATCTCATGGTCAGCAAATCTGCATATCTGAATACAGGTGAATGGGCAAGCAAGGCGCTAAAGGAGGCAAAGCTTTATGGTGAAGTCGTGGAGGTGGCCTCCTCAAAAGCAAGCAATTTTAATTATATTCCAAAAAACTTCAGTGTTCCGGGTGATGCAGATTATTTCCATGTTACAACCAACAATACCATATACGGAACGGAGCTGAAGAAGGAGCCCGATTCAAAGATCCCGCTTGTTGCGGACATGTCGTCGGATATATTCAGCAGGTCTGTGGATGTGTCAAAATATTCCCTTATTTACGCCGGGGCCCAGAAAAACCTTGCTCCGGCCGGGGTGACTCTTATTATTATTAAGGAAGATGTGCTGGGGAAGGTAACCAGGCCGATCCCGACAATGCTCGATTACAGGACACATATCAAGGGCGAATCGATGTTCAATACCCCGCCTGTCTTTGCGATATTCGCCGCCCAGCAAACCCTTACCTGGCTGAAGGGACTCGGAGGCGTCAGAGCTATCCAGAAGAAGAATATTGAAAAAGCTGCCCTGCTCTATGACGAGATCGACCGGAATAAGCTGTTCGTACCCACGATCAAGGATCCGGAGGACCGCTCCCTGATGAACATCTGTTTTGTTATGGCAGATGGATACAAGGAACTGGAAAAGCCGTTCGCCGAATTTGCCAAGTCAAGAGGAATGCTCGGCATTGAGGGACACCGTTCAGTCGGTGGATTCAGGGCATCGACATATAACGCACTTCCTCTCGAAAGCGTCAGGGCACTCGTCGATGCAATGCGTGATTTTGAGAAACAGAATTAATTGTTCCTGATATGAAAGTTCTGATTGCAACTGAAAAGCCTTTTGCTCCGATCGCGATAAGGCAGATCAGCCAGATCATAGAGGCTGCCGGATTCCAGCTTTCGACCCTTGAAAACTATACCGATCCTTCTCAGCTGGTTGCTGCGGTTGCTGATGCCGATGCACTGATCGTAAGGAGCGACCTTGTCAACTCAGCTGTCCTTGACGGTGCGAAGAAACTTAAGATCGTTGTAAGGGCCGGAGCCGGGTACGACAACCTCGACCTTGTGGCATGCACTGCCTACAATGTCATAGCGATGAATACCCCCGGACAGAACTCAAATGCTGTGGCCGAGCTGGTATTTGAGCTTATCCTGTACCAGATCCGCGGGGGATTCAGCGGAAAGACCGGCACCGAGCTCAGGCTTAAAACCATCGGCCTGCACGGATTCGGTAATGTTGGCAAATATGTCGCCGATATAGCAAAAGGCTTCGGGATGGATATTTATGCATACGATCCATTCGTAAGCGAAAGAGTGATGAAGAATTACGGTGCCAAGCAGGTTACCAGGCTGGATGAACTTTACAGGATGTGCCAGTTTATCTCGCTTCATCTGCCATTCAATGATATAACAAAAAAATCAGTAGGATACGATCTTCTGAAGTACATGCCTCAGAATGCAGTCCTTGTCAACACTGCCAGGAAAGAGGTCATCGATGAGGAGGGTCTACTGAGGGTCTTCGGGGAGAGGAGCGATTTCTGCTACCTTTCGGATGTTGAACCGGCTTCAAAAGCCCTCTTCGAGGAAAAATTCAAAGGTCGTTACATATTTACATCAAAGAAAATGGGCGCCCAGACAGAGGAGGCAAATATCAATGCAGGCGCTGCAGCCGCCAGGCAGGTGGTCAACTATTTCAAGACAGGGAACGAAAAATACAGGTTAAATAAATAAGATCCGGAAATAAAGATGGCTGATATAAAACCTTTCCGGGGGCTCAGACCCCCGGTTTCGATTGCCGGCGACCTTGCCTGCCTGCCGTACGATGTAATGAACACCGAGGAAGCAAGAAAAATGGCTGACGGGAAGGAATGCTCACTCCTGCATATAACAAGGTCGGAAATAGACCTGCCTGCTGACACAGATTGTCACTCAGAGGAGGTTTACCGGAAATCGGTTGAGAATTTCAGGGTGTGGCAGGAGCGGGGCTGGCTCGTTCAGGACGATGAGCCGCATTTCTACATATACGGGCAGACAATGAACGGCCGCACCCAATATGGAATTGTCGGCTGCGCTTCCGTTGACGATTATCTGAATGGCATAATCAGGAAACATGAGCTTACGCGGCCGGATAAAGAACAGGACCGCATGATACATGTCAGGGTGAACAATGCAAACATCGAACCTGTTTTCTTTGCCTATCCGGCAGTGAAAGAGCTGGATACGATCGTAAGCTCGGTTGTTGACAATGAGCAGCCTGAATACGATTTCACGGCAGAGGATGGATTCGGCCACCATTTCTGGGTAATAAGGGATGCCGCCACTATCGGCCGGATCGGCAGGATCTTTTCCAAGAAGGTACCTTATACCTATGTTGCTGACGGTCATCACAGGACCGCAGCTGCAGCACTGGTGGGCAAGGAGAAGAGGGAAAGCAATCCCGGCCACAATGGGACGGAGGAATATAATTACTTCATGGCTGTGCTCTTTCCGGACGACCAGCTGCAGATAATCGACTATAACCGTACTGTAAGGGATCTGAACGGGCTTTCACAACAGGAATTCCTGGACCGTCTTGAGAAGGCTTTCATTGTGAAGGAAAAAGGGGAGAAGATATTTAAGCCCTCAAAGCTCCATGAATTCTCGATGTACCTTGGGGGCAAATGGTATTGCCTGCATGCACGCCCCGGAACCTGGGACGACAATGACCCCGTCGGGAGCCTCGATGTGACCATCCTGACAAATGAAATACTGAAGCCTGTGCTGGATATCCAGGACCTTAGAAGATCGAAGAGGATCGATTTTGTGGGGGGGATCAGAGGCCTTGGGGAGCTGAAAAAGAGAGTCGACAGCGGCGATATGATGGTCGCCTTCGCCCTCTACCCCGTTTCCATGAAACAGCTCATCTCCATCGCCGATTCAGGGAATATCATGCCGCCTAAAACGACCTGGTTCGAGCCAAAGCTGAGAAGCGGACTGGTGATCCATCTTCTGTAGAACAAGATCTCCGTGTCCCCCGTGCCTCCTCCGTGATCTCTGTGAAATAAATGTCACTTATCACCGAAAATATCACGTCGCTTAAAAAGGAGCTTCCTCCTTCGGTAAAGCTCGTGGCTATATCCAAGCTGAAACCGGTAAGCGATATTTTGGAAGCTTATAAGGCGGGCCAGAGAATATTCGGAGAGAACAGGGTACAGGAACTCCTTAACAAAAAAGATCTCCTTCCTTCCGATATCGAATGGCATATTGTCGGACACCTGCAAAGCAATAAAGTAAAGTATATTGTTCCATTCGTTGCCATGATCCATTCGGTTGACAGTTTCAGGCTGCTTAAGGTGATCGCCTCCGAAGCATCCTCGATCGACAGGACCATAGACTGCCTGCTGCAGGTAAGAATAGCGGATGAGGAAACAAAATCCGGATTTTCCCCTGAGGAAGTCACTGAAATGCTTGATTCCCCGGAGTTCCGGTCCTTAAGATCAGTCAGGTTCTGTGGGGTCATGGGGATTGGCACATTTACGGACAATGAGGCAAAAACAGCAAGTGAATTCAGGTACCTTGCAGGCTTATTTTCAAAGCTGAAGAGCAGATATTTCGCTGAAGACAGCCGATTCAGGGAAATCTCCATGGGGATGTCAGGAGATTATAAACTGGCAATTGCGGAGGGGAGCACCATGGTAAGGATCGGCAGCCTGATCTTTGGGCGCAGGCAATAACCCGGCGGGGAGCAAATCAGGCAAGGCGGGAAGAATATTTCGCCGTATGATCCACCCTCTCTATTCTGCGGATTTCAGGTCAATAGTGATATAAGTTCGAGAGTCAGCGAGTGTTTATCCCTGACCTCGTTTCCGGATTTCTGACGGATCATTTTTATCAGCTCATCCTTCTGGCTTCTGGAGATTTTGTTTACCGAAGATTCAATGACGGAGAAACATTCAACGGCAGTCGAGTAATCTTCTTCAAGGAAATAGTGTGCAAAGACCGCCGAATAGCCGGAATAATCCAGGCCCGACTGCCAGCATGATGATATCAGCATTTTCCTTGTTTCAGCACTGTTCCTTTTCCGGATGCAATCTATAACTTCCTCTCTTGCAGACTTATCCTTAAGGTCGTTCAGGAACTCCTTTATCATTTTCCTGATCCCGGCATCATTGCTCCTGTCGTAGAATGATGCCAGCAGGCTGATCGCACCCTTGAAGGGTATTTCTTTCCTTAACGATTTTATCGACTCTGTCACTTTAAGGTCATTTCCCCTTATCAGAACAAGTTCGAGTTCCTTCAGCTTCTTTTCGGATATTATCATACCTTATTATTTAATACAACTGAATTCCGCAAAGTTATCGAGCCACTCAATAAGATGTATCCCGTTTTGAAAAATAAAAATAATTGTAATAATTTAGCTATAATTGCGTTCAACAAATAAAATCACCTGATCATGAACAGACTTCTGAAAATCAGCAAATATCTTGTGGTACTTTTGGTACTTTTTGCATTTGTAATGACCGGTTGCCGCTCCGGAGGGGGGAAGGTTCAAAAGGTAGCAGATACGACCAGCGTACCCCAGGGCAATGCTGCTGCGTATGAAAATCTGAAGCAGGCGGAGAAGATCTTTTATACACTGCCCTCACCGTTGGAATCAGCAATGCTGATAAAATCAGCAGGGGCAATATTCGACAGCAAGCTTCTCAACCCCGTGGATAACGCAAAGAACTACAGCACCAACAGGAGCATGGCGGTTAACCTGGGGATATATACATGCGATCTCAGCTTTGCAAGCCTTTATGACCAGACGCAGCTTATCATTGATTATATGAATGCAGCCAAGAAGATGGCTGACGGGCTCGGAATTCTCGATGCTATCCAGAAGGAAGATATCGACAAACTTGAAGAGAACATTCACAATACGGAGGCCATAATGGAGATTGTGTCGCAGACCTATCTCAACTCGAACTCCTATCTCGAGGATAACGGCCAGCAGGCAATCGCCTCGATAGTCCTGGCAGGCGGCTGGATCGAAGGACTCTATATTTCTACACAGCTCGTCGATATGAAGAAGTTAGGCGGGAATAAGTTGGTGGGCAGGATAATTGACCAGAAGCTTTCAGTTGATATCCTTCTGAACCTCCTCGAGAACAGCAAGGGTAATCCCGCAATCGACGATCTGATAACACAGATCAAAAAGATCAGAACTATCTTCGACAAGATACCGCTAGAAACATCACCAGTGAGGCCTGAATATGATAAGGAAAACGATATTACTGTTCTCAAATCGGAAGTTCATGCCGATCTGAAACCGGAAGTATTCGCAGAGCTTTCATCAGCGGTCGCAGAAATCAGAGCTTCATTCATTAAATAAAAACACACCATGAGAATACTGAAAATATTTCCGGTACTGATAATATGCCTTCTGGCTTTTAATCCTGATTCGAATGCCCAATGCAAGGCGTTTGCCAAAAGTAAATGCCTTCCTGAGCTCGGAGAATACACTCACGACGGTAACTACCATGCTACCGTACTGCTTGAAGGAGAAGAGGCTGAACTCTACAAAACTTTCTATTCCGACATGGATTACCGGATGGTCGTATGCAATGAAGAGACTATCGGCAAGGTGGAGTTTTCGGTTCTGGATGCAAACAGGAACCTGCTGTATTCGAATAAGGATGCAAACAATTCCCAGGTGTGGGACTTTAAGCTTCAGTCAAGCCAGCAGCTGAAAATAGTTCTCAAGGTTAAATCGACAGGCCAGCAGGGAATGAATCCTCCCAGCGGCTGTGTTGCGATAATGTTCGGGTTCAAGATCAAGAAATAGACTCCTAATAATTCTTACACGGTAGAATAGAGGTTCGCCCCCCTGCGCCCCCTGAAGGGGGTGAATTAAGTCCCCTTCAGGGGATCCAGGGGTTTTAGTTTCCCTGCCAGGAATGTCCCCGTATACGACCCTCTGAACTTTGCCAGCCCTTCCGGGGTCCCCTCAAAAACAACATACCCGCCCTCTTCACCACCTTCGGGTCCCAGGTCAATCACCCAGTCGGCATTCTTTATTACCTCCTGGTTATGCTCAATTAGTATCACGGAGTGACCGTGATCTACCAGGGCATTCATCGACTTGAGAAGCTTGTTGATATCGTGGAAATGAAGGCCTGTCGTAGGCTCGTCAAAAATGAAGAGTATATGCCCGCCCTCCTTCTCCTGACTCAGGAAATAGGCCAGCTTGACCCTTTGGCTTTCACCTCCTGAAAGAGTGCTCGACGATTGCCCCATCTTGATATATCCAAGTCCGACATCGGAGAGGGGTCTTAGTTTCTCGATTATTCGCTTCTCGGTTTTGCCGGGATGACTTTCAAAGAATTCGATCGCATCGTCAATCGTCATCTCGAGCATATCGTAAATATTCCTGCCGTGGTACACTACTTCAAGGATCTCCCTTTTGAACCTTTTCCCCTTGCAGCTCTCACATGTCAGCTCCACATCGGCCATAAACTGCATTTCGACGCGTATTATTCCCTCTCCCTGGCACTCTTCGCACCTGCCCCCTTCAATGTTGAATGAAAAGTGCGACGCCTTGAAGTTATTCTGGACCGAAAGCTGCTGTTCGGAATAGAGCTTCCGGATCTCATCATATGCCTTCAGGTATGTAACAGGATTTGAACGGGTCGATTTGCCGATCGGGTTCTGATCGACAAGCTCCACCCCAGTAAGTCCGGAGATATCTCCTTTCAGTTCCCGCAGGCTTCCCGGCTTAATGTTGTTGCCGTTTATCCTGTTCGACAGTGATGCGTACAGGATATCCGATACCAGGCTCGATTTTCCTGATCCACTTACCCCGGTCACCGCAGTAATGACGTGCAGCGGGAATTTCACATCAATATTCTTCAGGTTGTTCTCCCTGGCACCTATTATTTCGATAAAGCTGTTCCATTTGCGGCGCTTTGCAGGGACCTTTACCGACATCCTGCCTCCCAGGTATGCAGCAGTCAGCGAATGATTCTTTTCCGAGAAGTCAAGCCCTCCCTGGTAAACAACTTCCCCTCCGAGCCTTCCGGCCTCCGGACCCATATCGATTATCTCGTCGGCCGCTCTTATGATCTCCTCCTCATGTTCCACCACGATCACGGTGTTCCCGAGGTCCCTCAGCTCGCGGAGGACACTGAGCAGGAGATTTGTATCGCGAGGGTGAAGCCCGATGCTGGGTTCATCAAGTATGTACATCGAGCCGACAAGGTTGCTTCCCAGCGAAGTGGCCAGGTTGATCCTCTGCGATTCCCCGCCCGACAGGGTTGATGAAAGCCTGTTGAGTGTGAGATAGGGGAGGCCCACATCAGTCAGGAATTTCAGCCTTAGCGTAATCTCCCTTATCAGTCTTTCGGAAATGGTCCTTTCCTCCCCGCTGAGGTTTATATTGAGAAACAGGTCATAAAGTCTTCCAATGGGCATTACTACCAGTTCCTGGATGGTCCTGCCTGCCACCTTTACATATCCCGCCTCCTTCTTGAGCCTGGTTCCCCTGCATTCCGGGCATACCGTCTTCCCGCGGTAGCGACTGAGAAGCACCCGGTATTGGATCTTGTATTTCTTCTCTTCAAGATGTGCAAAGAACCGGTTAATGCCGTAGAAATAACGGTTGCCGGTCCAGAGAAGCTGCTTCTGTTCCTCAGTGAGTTGGTAAATAGGTTTGTGAATGGGAAAATCGAACAGGTGTGCGCTATTGACAAGGCGTTCCTTCCAGAGCTTCATGGTCTCACCTTTCCAGCATACAATGGCATCCTGGTATACAGAAAGATTCTGGTCCGGGATTACCAGGCTCTCGTCAATGCCAATGATCTTCCCATATCCCTCGCATACCGGGCATGCTCCGATCGGGTTATTGAAGCTGAAAAGATACTCCGAAGGCTGTTCGAACTCAATGCCGTCTTCCTCGAACTTTGTCGAGAAATTCTCCCTTTCGATCTTTTCCCCTTCCCGGATTATCACCTGGCAGTACCCCTTTCCTGTCTGGAAGGCCGTCTGTGATGAATCGGCCATTCTGCTCAGGTTGTCAGGATCATCGCTTATGACCAGCCGGTCGACCACAACATTGATCTTCTGGCCGTTTGAAAACAGCTTGTCGGAACCGGGTTCATCAATCCTGACAAGTTCTCCGTCATTCTCTATCCTGCTGAATCCCTGCTTCACAAGGAATGAAAAAAAATCGGGGATCTTTATATTCTCAGGAATTGTAGCGGGTGCGGTCACGATCACTCTCGTTCCTGACGGCAGCGCCGTAAGGAAGTTCACCACATCCTCCGGGGTCTGGTGCCTGACCTCCTTTTCGGAAACAGGTGAATATGTCCTCCCGATCCTTGCATAAAGGAGCCGTATATAATCGTAGATCTCCGTTGACGTACCCACCGTTGAACGCGGATTCCGCGAATTGACCTTCTGCTCGATTGCAATGGCCGGCGGAATTCCGCTTATAAAGTCAACTTCCGGCTTGTTCATCCGCCCGAGGAACTGCCGGGCATATGAAGAGAGGCTCTCTACATACCTCCTCTGCCCTTCGGCATAAATGGTATCAAAGGCAAGTGATGATTTTCCCGACCCTGACACCCCGGTTATTACGATGAGCCTGTTCCTTGGAATGTTGAGGCTTATATTTTTCAGGTTATGGACCCGTGCCCCTCTTATCTCTATCCTTCCTTCCATACCTCTGTTTCCGCTTTTTTTTAAAATTTTTGTAAAAAATCAAAAATAATACTTTGAAATTAAAAAAAAGTGTTTTCTTTGTGTTCTCATTGATAAACGAAACTAAACCTACGGAGGACCGCCTATAACACAACTCTACTCTTAATATTTATTCACATATTTATTAAAGAGAGAGTTATGAAAAAAACCATGTCTGACTACGAACTTATCGAGAAGTTCGTAAAAGGTGATCAATCCTGTTTCGAAGAACTAATCCACCGTCACAAGAACAAAGTTTACGCGTATATAAGTCTTTATATCCGCGATCAGGCACTTGTCGAAGACCTTTTCCAGGACACCTTCCTGAAGGTGATCCAGTCCGTAAAATCCGGGAAGTATTATGATAACGG
>DCFQ01000042.1:30822-54678 GCA_002319915.1 Bacteroidales bacterium UBA1800
AAATTCATCTCCTGGGTGATGAGAATAGCCCATAACCTTATCATTGATCATTTCCGGAGGATCAAGCAGCTCAACACCGTTTCGAACGACGATTACGAATCGGACCTGTTCAATTCAAAGAAGCTTGCTGAGGCAAACGTTGAAGATCATCTTATAAAAAGGCAGATCCAGAAAGATATCAGGAAACTTATAAGCCAGCTGCCTGACGATCAGAGGGAAGTGGTCATACTTCGCCATTATTCGGGACTCAGCTTCAAGGAAATAGCTGATATTACTGATGTTAGCATAAATACGGCGCTTGGCCGCATGAGATATGCACTCATCAATATGAGAAAAATGATGGAAGAGAAAAAAATAAGTTTAACTTTTAATTGATGCGATACAATTTTTTTAAGCCCGTGGCGTTTTTATTGAAAAATCATAAAAACTTAGCCTATGGGTTTAAAATCTACTCCTTTTCTTTCATACGACGAAATTCTGGTTGACGAGATTGACATTTATGAGGACGCGTGGGGATTCAACTCTGAATTTTCAGATGTGATTAACCTGTTGAACCTGGTGGTAACACCGGTTCCGGAGAAACGACTGACAGAACGACTTATTGAGCGGGTCAGGCAGCAAGACTGATAAAATCAGCAAAACACAGGAAAAGATTTCCTGTGTTTTTTTTGTTATCCGGAATAAAGATTCATGAAATAAACGGAATGGCAGGCAACAATGCCAGCCGTCTCGGTCCGCAGCCGGCTTGATCCCAGGGTGACAGGCTTGTATCCATTTTCCACCGCCATTTCGAGCTCTTCAGGTATAAAATCACCCTCCGGGCCGATGAGGATCAGGGCATCCCGGCCCCAAGTATAAACCTTGCTGATATCCAAACGCTCCTTATCATTGCTGCAGGTCGGGATCATTTTTATTCCCGGCTGTCCTGCTGAAACGAAATCACCGAAATTGGCAGGGTTGTTCAGTGCCGGTCGCATTGCCTTGACTGACTGCTTCATGGCAGAAATGATAATGTTGTTTATCCTGTCTGCCCTGATGCCTGGTTTTTCTGTATTCCTGCAGATTAACGGGGTCAGTTCGTCGATGCCTATCTCAACGCATTTCTCGACAAACCATTCGAATCTTTCCGCGTTCTTGAGAGGGGAAATCGCAATATGGAGCCTGTACCCCCTTGGTTCATAATTCCGGAACACATCAGTAATCGTAATTTCACATTCCGCGGGATCAGTCCTGGTTATGATGCCATGGTAGAGGTTCCCCAAACCGTCGACTACCTTTACGGGGCTTCCTGATGCAAGCCTCAGCACCTTCACGCAGTGCTTCGATTCGTTCCTGTCGAGCCTGCAGGTATTGCCTGTGATATCAGTGGAATAGAAGATCTGCATCTGCTTTAGGTATTGGGCTCCTCATCTCACAATTCCCTGGAGGTTGTCCTGATCGTCCCCTTCCGATTCCCCCAACATTCTCCTTAGGAAGGAGTTTATGCGGTTGTCGGCTGCAATAGTGAATATATATGGTTCTTTTGAGGGAGAATCCGGGTCTTTTCTGTCCTTTTCCTTGACAGAGCTGATTATCGAGTTGAAATCCTGGTTCTTAGCCTTCGCCATCATCACACCCCTGAGGTACGAGAAATAGTACCAGGCAGAATTCTCAGCTTTCAGGTAAATGTCGATTATATCTCCTGACCTCCGCCTCTGGATCTCAATATACCCGTCGGTATAGAGGTTTACCGGCTGCTGTCCGACAAATCCAATGCCGATCCGGCCCTTTGACCTGAAAGAAGAGGTTACATCATTCCAGTACAAGGTAACATCGTTGAGCAGCAGCTCGTAGTTGAACTCTTTGGGCATATTCCTGGCAATCCCGAACAGGTCTGCTTCTTCCCTTAGCCTGCCTGCAACATCCGCACCCACCAGGTCCTTCATTGATTTGTTATTGAAATCGGAATTGAGATTGACAGACTTCAGGGTCGGAATTGCCCTGATCTCATCCTGCATCACCTTTAGCGCTTCGGGTGAAAAATAAAAGTCCAGGGCAAGAATCGCATGGATCTCAACTTTCCCTGAATCAGGTTCCTGGGTTTCATTGCCGGCCGCCATTATTGTTACCCTGCCGAGATTGGTCCCGAAGTTCAGCCTGCCTTCTCCGGAAACCATGCACGAATTCCTGTCGAGTGCAACCAGGTCGCCCGGCAACGTCGGATCGACCATCTTCGCCGGCGATGAGATCTGGTACCTCGATTTTGCCTTGTTGTAGTAAAGAACCCCCGTGGCATTTACGAGACCGGCATCGCTCCAGGACTTCCGGGCCGAAAGGAACGCAGGATAGACATGTGCCGAATCGATATTCACCCACGAGCCCGACACCAGGATGTTGTCATTGACATCCCTTGGTTTTTCTGTCAGTGGTATCATCACATTCTGCGGATCGATCTGTGACTTGAACTTCACGGGATAGCTTTCAATATCCTTGCAGTCGTTCAAAATCCCTGAAGAGCCGGTGAATGTCAGGAACTTTGAGCGAGCAGAAAGGGAGACGTCCCCGTTAAAGGTAAAGGCCTGGCTGAGAAGGAATTTTTGCTCGGGAGGGATGAACCCCTTGGCGCTGGTCGTCAGGGTATCAACCGTTAGTTCCGGAAGGGTGATGGTCTCCTTTTCATTGTTATCAGTGACATAATCGTATGCGCCGCTGCCTGAATATCTTTTTGATGACTCAATCGTAATATCAGCCGAGTGGATCAGATGCAGATTGTTTACCGCAATCAGGGCATTGGTAAGTTTGTCGATCATGGCCCTCCTGTTTATGACAAGCTTTCCATGGTCAGGCTGGATCAGAGCATCCGCCACATGAATGTAGCTGATGCCTTCAGCCTCGATGAATTCTTTTTCGACATTGTACCTTGCTTTAAGGGAGGTAAAGGCAATAGTGTCTCTGAGGTTATTGACAGAGAAGAAGGTTGGTTTGTCGAGATAAGAAAAACTCTGCCGGAGAAGCTTCTCAGGCGTCATAAGGCTGCCGGATGATCTCCCTTTCTGCTCCATCGAGAGGATCTTTTCCTGCATGTCGTAGTCGAAGTCAGTCATTTTGCTAACATACTGTATCTCGGGGAAGCTGACGGCCGACGAATCCGTGTTAAGGTGGAATTTGGCATGCTTCAGGGCGAAGTCTATATCGGCTGCCGCATTTTCGGCTGTAAACGCAAATCCGTTCGTTGACGGGGATTTCAGATAATAGTCTGCGGTATCGGCTTTTATCGCGTTGGAGTTAAACCTGAACGACTGTGAGTTGACCCTTGACTCCGGCATATTTACCACCCCTTTCCCGGTAACCTGTGCTTTCGAGAGTATCAGGCTGCCGTCGAGCAGGGTGCCGTTATTGAACATCCTGAAATCCTTGTCAGTAGCGTTGGATGCAAACCATTCATCCTTAATAGGGTACCATTTTATTTTAACATCCCCGGCGGAGAGATCGGGGAAGAGCCCCCTTGGATCCCTTGTTATGCTGAATGTATCAGCCAGGGTCACCATCGAATCGGGATAGAACCTGAATTCAGGTGATTTTGCCACAGCTGTTATATGTTTCAGCGTCCCCCCACCGATCAATCCCTTGTTGCTCATACTGACCTGGTCGAATAACCTGCCTGCGTCATCATAAACGCCGATACCGTCAGACGGTATATTCATGTGGAACCCCAGGGAGTTATTATCCTGAACAGTAAGTGTCTGCCGCATCGGCTTGAGGATATTTCCGCCAAAGAACTCACCCTCAAGATTCAGATCCTTGTTGGAATAGTGATCGATATTCTCAAACCTGAATGGATCGATCTTGAAGTAGAAGTTCTCCTTCTTGTATACGTTCTCGAGGCCCGGGATCCGGTCGTAGAAGATATAGGAAGAAGTCATCGCGTTTATCATGGGATACTGGGAAAGGCTTCTCAGCCCCGATTTATTATTTGGGTCGTCGATATATATCTCACCGGTGGTCATCTGGATGAGGCTGTTTATTTTATGCGCTATGGGATTTCCCATGGCATCCCTCTTGTCAGTTTCAACATCCACCTTGATTGAATCGATCTTGTTGAGCTTTATTTTGAAGGAATCGTACCTGAAGGTAAAATCCCGGCCGAAAATCGTGAAGAGCCCTGCCTCGACAACCCCGTCGAAACGCAGTGTCCTGTTCTTCTCGATTGTTAGCTCACTGTTCTTCGGGAATATTGCAACCCTTTGCGAATCGCTGAGGAACACTTCATGTACTCCCCTGACCCGGAGATCAAAGGTTTTAAGGTCGAGCTCGGCATTGTCGACCGGCGCCTTTGTCTCACTGTAAACAGAGAGGACGTCATAGTCCTTCTTACCGGCGTATGAGTCAATGAAATCCCTGACCTTCTTCTTGATAGTAACCTCCTGGTTCGCCCTGTCGTAGAAGATGAAGCCCTTGTTAGCCATGTCGATGCAGAGCCCGGTAACAAATTCCTCGGGCTTGTTCAGCCATTTGGCGAAATCACTGACAGGGAATGTTTCGGAATAAAACCATTCGCTGAATTTCTGCAGGCGGGTAAGGGGATTGTAATTGTCGAGGCTCATAAGCCTAAGGAAGTAATCGGCATTGAAAAATGAGGAGGAGATGAACCTCGCTTCTCCCAATGCCGCCCCTCTTGCCCTCGAAATGATGATCTTCGAAGATTCCATGTCCCACGAGAGGTACTCAAAGTACATGTCGATATTGTGGAACGAATCGTAGTACGGGCTGGGAGATACAGGGTTATTGGTCCTGAACAGGTTCACCTGACGCACTGCAGCATTAAATGAAAACCCCAGGTTCGAATGGTATATCGAGTCTTTGTCGAGGTAGATGGTCGCGGCGGTTTCCTGGCTGTTCAGGCTCGCTTTTGTGAAGATGTATTCATCTGATGTGACCTTGACAAACAGTGTGTTCTTCCTGAAGAGCATTATTTTTGCCGGATTGAACCTGTCGCCCTTGCCTTTTACCTGTGCACCCTCAAAGGCAAGCCCTCCTTCGTAGTTCACACCCTCGTAGAGGTCCTTTATCCGGAAGTTCTTCGTGTAGGTCTCAAACTTCGGGAAAGCCGACCTCTCTTTGGAGGGAGTGCTGGCAGCCTTGTCGGTAAGGATCCCAAGGATTGGTTCCCTGAAGTAGGTCTTGTGATGCAGCCTGGCGGAATCGCATGTGAATGTGTTATTCTTCACATTGATCGTATAATCGGAGATCTCTGCAAAAACATCATTTGCCGGATAGCCGGCTTTCTCCCAGGTAACGGTTCCACGGTCTCCATGGAACGTCTGAAGATCCGGATAATATGTCCCGGTGACATTGTAGATCTCAGTGCTGTCCCTTGCAGAATAGCAGGTGAGGGTGGCATTTTTGACAATGATCTGGAAGACTGTATCGTGGGCGAACTTCAGATCGGCATTCTTTACCTTCCATTTGACCGATGGCGAATTGATGAGGAGGTTCTCCTTTATCAACTGGCTGGTATTCTCAATATATTTCGTTATGCTTTCATTTGAATATCTCTTGTTGAAAAGCATCTCGCTCAATCCGGTCAGCCAGTAGCTTAGAAAGGCATCATCCCTTTTGTAGGTGCAGAAGTCCGTAAGTGTTTTGAGAAACTGGCTGAAATTTGGGAATGCCCTCATCTGGCGCCCGTTAAGCTGCCCTGCCAAATCCAGTATTCGGACCATGTTCGACTTGCTGAATGCAGCGCTGTCCCATTTGGCAATAAACGAGCTGATTACCCCTTTCTGTTCTTCCGTGAGAGTGGTGCCCATAAAGGTAATCAGCTCCTCACTGAATTTCACGGGATCGCCGCTGAATACGCTTTTTGCCTGCGGGAACACTTTCCCGCAGGTTAACGCTATCATGAAAAAGCCGGTTATGAGGATCCTCCTGACCATTGTTAATAAAGCCCCGTCGTCTAAAAAGCTTCGACTATCGCGCAGAAATCCTCCTTCTTCAGGGAAGCTCCACCGATCAGTCCACCATCGACATCCGGCTTGGAGAAGATCTCGCCTGCATTTGAAGGTTTGCAACTCCCACCATAAAGTATTGACAGTTCTTCTGCACAATCTTTCCCGTACCTTTCCCTGACGAGGTCACGTATGAATTTATGCATTTCCTGGGCCTGCTCAGGAGTGGCGGTAAGCCCTGTGCCAATTGCCCATACGGGTTCATAGGCAATCACGACTTTGCTGAAGTCGACTTCGGAAAGATTGAACAATCCATCCTCCAGCTGTTTCCTGACAACCTCCCTGTGGATCCCTGATTCCCTCTCTTTCTGAACCTCGCCGCAGCAAAAGATGGCCTTGAGGCCATTTTCAAGCGCCAGTCTGGTCTTTTTATTCAGAAGCCCGTCATTTTCATGGTAATAGGTTCTCCTTTCGGAGTGGCCGATGATCACATATTCCGCCCCGGTGCTCCTGATCATAAGGGGAGAGACTTCCCCTGTATAGGCGCCGCCGGGTTCCGATGCACAATTCTGGGCACCGCATGCTATCCTGCCCGTGCTGACGATCTGCGAAACACCTGCAAGATGGATGAACGGCGTGCAGAGAATGACTTCTGCCTTCGATGGCTTTGCCTTGAAATATTCGTTCAATGATTCTGCAAATTTAAGTCCATCCGGCAGGTCCATATTCATCTTCCAGTTGCCGGCAACGATCTTTTTTCTCATGAGTTTTCGATTAAAAATTAATATTGGTCCTATCTGTATTAAACGCTCTATTCCATTTTTCTGTTCCGGATCATTTCTTTTTCCCAGCAAGGGCTGCATCTGCTGAAAGGCCCAGGATCACAAGGATCAGCAGGAGTGTCGCAACATATAGCGGAAGGCGCCCTGGCCCGGGAAATACAGGTTTGTCGGCTGATACAGCATCCAGTAACTTTTTTTCGCCCGGGAATGAGGCCCATGACCATTTCCCGGAAATTGACCCCCCCTTTAAAAGAAGATACCCGGGGTTGGCCCTTACCATTGTTTTCAGGGTGGTCTCATCAGCCATGAAGAAAAGGCTGCTCTGCCCGAACTTCATTATCTCATCGCTTCCGGATGCCGTTAAAACCTTGAAATCAATCCCGTTCCGTATACACTCCTGACCTGACCTCAGACCGTCCCGGAGCCTGTTGCCCCCGGCTTCGCCAAGTTTTCTCGCAACAAGAAGAAGGGTATATCCTGGTTTTCCCAGCACTGCCTCGGTCGAGTCCGCACCCGTTATTGACGTCAGGCTGAAATCGTGGATTGCAGGCTGGTATCCTTTCTTAATCAGGAGCGACTTCTGTTCCACAAACACCCAGGATGAATCACCTGCCGGGTAATTATCAATCGTGAACTCCTTCCTGACCCCGTTCTTTTCATACACAAAGGTAGTCCTGTACTGATCGGCAGGTTTGCCTTCCGGTACCTTCATCGCCTCAGGTATGCTGGTCCCGATCCTGTAAGGAAGAAAGTCGACCAGGGGAAGATACCTGAGATTCATAAGAGCGAATCCTGCAAAGAGGAGGCCCGTCAGCGCCATTGCGGACCATTCCGATACGGCGGAGCGTATATTCCTGATACGGTTCCTGCCCGTAAAGATCACAAGGACCAGTGCAAGGATGACAATGTTCTTTATGAAGGTCTGCCAGTTGGTCAGGTGAACGGCGTCCCCGAAGCATCCGCAGTCAGACACCGGGTTGAGAAGCGCCAGTATGAGTGTCAGAGGGGTGAAAATGATCATCAGCACCAAGACCAGCCAGGCTCCTACCTTGAGCCTGTAACCTGTGAGGACCGACAGGCCGCCGAGAAATTCGGCAGTGCACAGGAGAATGGCAAGTGGAAGCGCCAGACCATGCAGAAAATCCAGGTGAAAAGCACGGAAGTAATCGCCGAATTTATAGGCTGATCCGAGGGGATCGATCGCTTTTACGGTCCCGGAAAAGATAAAGAGCAAACCGGTTATTATCCTGCTTATGAACCTAAGTGTCCTCATTTCAAATCAGGTTTCGTTTCCGGATCACCCCAAGGATCTCGCCTGAGATCTGCCGTGCCGGGAGCATCGAGCCTCCCCTGCTGCAGTTGATCACGGTCATATTGTTCCCTGTGGATGCCACCCTCAGGTAGATATCCCTCACCTTGCGCTGGAAATCCAGACTCTCCTCATGGATATCCGAAGTACCATTCAGATAATTCCTGTCGCTACCGGTCCTCTTCGAGAGCAGCTTTCTTTCCGTAAATGAAAACGGGACATCGAGGAAGATATTGAGGTCGGGGACAGGAATCCCGAAATGTTCAAATTCAAGTTTCAGGATCCAGTTCATCAGGCGGTTTTGATCAACCGCGCTGTCAAGCTTTGCGCACTGGTAAGCGATGTTTGAGTAAGTGTACCTGTCGAGCAGAACTATCTTGTTGTCGTTAAGCCAGTTCCTTATGGTTCCCGCAGCATCGTTCCTGTCACCGGCATACAGCATCGCCACCAGGTACGGATTCACCTCATTGAGCGATCCGAACTCGCCTCTCAGGAAACGGGCGATCAGCTCTCCGAAAAAAGGCGAATCGGTCCTCGGGAAATGAAGATATTCACATTTATATCCTTCGCCGGACAGGAACTCCCGGAGCAGATTAAGCTGGGTCGATTTCCCTGAGCCGTCCACGCCTTCAATTACAAAAAGCTTCATTTTTCTGCGGATTCATCATATGCAAATGTAATAACGGCGATCCAAAGATTAAAACGAATAGTTTACTTCTTTGGTCTGAAGATGTAAGTCCCGGTTTAACTGACACCAGCCTGGTGAAGTGGGAGTAAGTCTTTCCTGGCAGTGCAGGAAACTGCACTTAGTAGGGTTCGTCCCGGCAGGGCTCTGATCTTTAGAGGTATAGCCGGGGCTGTATCAAAAGCAACGTATACCGAAAGCATGCATTGTGTGACCTTGCGCTGAACTTTGTGTCCTGATAATTATCGGGACTTTGTGTTTCAAGAAATTAAATATACCACTATCCCATTATTGCTTCGCCCTTTCAGGGCTCTGGTAATATTATATTAATAATTTGGCTATTTTCGTAGGCAAATCGAACCTGGTGCCCGAAAGACCAAGATATCTGAATGTCAGAGGCAGGCTCCTCGATCTCACAATACCCAGGGTTATGGGTATTATAAATGTTACACCCGACTCATTTTACGGCAAAAGCAGGGTCGGGAACCTCATGCAGGTCGTGTCGGTTGCAGAAAAGATGACCATGGAGGGGGCGGCTATAATTGATGTGGGCGGTTTTTCAACCCGTCCGGGTGCAGAATGGATCCCTGCCGAGGAAGAAAGGAAGCGTGTGATCGAAGCAGTAAGGGCAATCCTTAAGGAATTGCCCGATACAATTGTTTCAATTGATACATTCAGATCGGAAATTGCACTGGAGGCCGTTGATGAATGCGGTGCAGCAATCATAAACGATGTTTCAGGAGGAGAGGCTGACAAGAAAATGTTCCATACGGTCAGCATGCTGAATGTTCCTTATATCCTGATGCATATGAAGGGGACTCCCGGAATGATGGAAAAGGATCCGGTTTATGAAGATGTTGTTGCAGATATCCTTCGTTGGTTCGGGGAAAGGATATTCAGGCTCCAGTCGATGGGAGTGAAAGATATAATCATCGATCCCGGATTCGGATTCGGTAAAACTGCTGATCAGAATTTCGAGATGCTGAGACGTCTCGGCGACTTTTCCGCAGCAGGATTACCACTTCTCGCGGGCATCTCCCGGAAATCGATGGTATGGAAGACCCTGGGGATCACCCCGGATGAAGCCCTCAACGGGACTACGGTACTCAACACTGTAGCTCTGCTCAACGGGTGCAGCATCCTGCGGGTCCACGATGTTAAGGAGGCTGTCGAGGCAGTCAAACTGGCTGAAAAACTTAAACATGGGAGTACACTTTAGCATTCTTGACCTTATTGACGTTTTACTGGTAGCAGTCATCCTTTTTCAGCTCTACAAGCTGATAAGAGGTACGGCGGCGCTCAGCATCTTTATCGGCATATTCCTGATCTATATGTTCTGGCTGGTAGTAAGGGCGCTGAACATGCAGCTGATAAGTGCGCTCCTGGGCCAGGTTGTGGGTGTTGGCGTTATTGCCCTGATAATTGTCTTCCAGCAGGAAGTAAGACGGTTCCTTTTAATCATCGGGAACAGGCAGCTCAACAACAGGTTTTCATTCCGGAGATTTTTCCGTTCAGGTGAGGATGAATCCGGCAGTCCGAAAGAAGCCGAAGAGATAGTAAGGGCAGCCGAGATAATGTCGGTGAAGAAGACCGGAGCACTTATCGTGGTCGGAAGGAAGAGCAGCCTTGATCTGTTCTCCGAGGGCGGCGTACGGCTTGATGCAATCATAAGTGCCTCGGTTATCGAGACGATATTCTTTAAGAATTCCCCGCTTCATGATGGTGCCCTTCTTATCGAAGATGGGAAAATCTATGCAGCCAGGTGTCCACTGCCAATCACCGACAGGATCTCCCTGCCGGGGCATTTAGGCATGAGGCACAGAGCCGCAATCGGTGTATCTGAGCATACTGACTCGCTGGTGATCGTCGTATCTGAGGAGACAGGAAGGATCTCAATTGTTGAAGGAGGGGAGATCAGGGAAAATATATCCCCTAATGACCTGCGAAAAGCACTTTTAAAGGAAAAAATCTGATACTGTTCAAACCTTGTCATCAGGGTGCTTGCTGGAAAAGTCAAATTTTTCTAAGTTTGAAGCTTTTTAGAACTATTGTCTGCATGAACAATACCGCGAAAAGGGTAAAATCGGTGCTTATAACCGGCGGCACATCGGGGTTTGGGCTTGAACTTGCCAGGGTACTGCTCAACAGGGAATGGGTCGTGGTCGTAATGGGCCGCTCTATACCCGGCTTTCAGACCAATGAACACAGATTCAGCTTTTTCAAAGCCGATTTCAGCAACCTTGCGGAGACCGCAAAAGTGGCGGAAAAGATATGCAAATACCATTCCTTCGATGTGATCGTAGACAATGCAGGTGTCCTTAGCCCGCCCGATTTCAGGATGACCGGGGATAATCTTGAATATACATTCCAGGTCAATTTTCTTGCTCATCTTCTTCTTAATGAGCTGATAGTAAGCGGTTGTCATAGAGATATTCAGCTTAAGATAGCGGCAATTGTCTCGCCTGTTTATAAAATTGCCGGAAAGGACCTTGTAGCAACACCCGTCAAAAGCGAATACAAGCCGTACAAAGCCTACAGCAATTCAAAGCTCTACCTGGCACTGATGTGCAGCTATCTTCCTGCAAAATATAAAAACCTCAGGCTGAATTGCTTTGGATTTAATCCCGGCGTTTTCCGGTCCGGGATCTACAGGAACCAGAAACCCTGGTTCAGGATAATGTATAAGATTGCAGCGCCTTTCATGCGGAATCCTGCTAAGATCGCCGGTAAACTGGCTGACCTGATTGAAGATAACTCTGTGCTGAGCGGATCAATTTACACTTCGCGGAAAAAGCCGGCTCCTGTACCTTCAATGGAGAGCCTGACGGCCGAGCTTTTCTGGAAGGATTGCTATAAGGACCTTCAAAAGTACCTTTGATTACCGGAAGAACTTTCACAGAGGAACAGGGAGGAGACCCGGAGGAGACATTTGGTCTTTTGCATTATAAAAAAATAAGTAAATGAATAATATTCTGATCCTTATGATATTGTCGACATTGTTCAGCGCTTTGAATCCTTCCCGGAACGCCGGTGATCAAAGCGGGAAGAAGACCGATAAATGGTTCGAAAAGAAGGAGTGGCTCGAAGGATGGAAGTCGGTCCCTGATGAATCGATTGACCGGCGTCAGTTCTCGGAATCATACAGGAAGCACCGGGAAAGGTGGGAAAAAGCCTTTCAATTCCTGAGGGATAATGATTTCGGCAAGATGGAGCTTAAAAGATATGATATCCTGGGAGATGAGCTTTATGCAACCGTAAGCAGGTATCTTACCAAGGATGCCGGGGAGGCTGCTTTTGAGGCTCACAGGAAGTATATCGACATTCAGTACGTGACAGAAGGAAAGGAATGGATTGGTATTGCACCGTTGTCGTATAAAAGGACCATGATCCAGCCATATGATGCTGAAAAGGATATTGAATTCATGACCGTTTCGGGGGGGACAGAGCGTTTAGCCCTTCCTGGCAGGTTCTTCATTTTTTTCCCTTCGGATGCCCATAAGCCGGGCCTGGCGGATGGATCAAAAGGAAACGTCCTAAAAATCGTTGTAAAAGTAAAAGCGGATTAGCCTGAGGCGCAGATCCTGGTACCAATGCAGAAATTGAATCAGCTACTGCTGTTTCAGTGCAGGAAGGTGACGTCACCCGCTGTGCTGAAATAGGTTCCGTCAGCATACTGGCCCTTGACCTTCCAGACATATACGCCCTGGATGGCAAGGTTGTTCGTCCCGTAGTACCCGTCCCACCCTTTGTGAAGATCGTGGCTTTCGTATATGAGGATCCCCCATCTGTTGAAGATCTGGAGGTCATAATCAATCACATTCTCGAAGAAGGGCCTGAAAACGCAATCCATATCCGGACTTACCCCTTCGCTCCAGAAGCCGCCGGTCGGCCCTGACCTGTTCCACCTGAAAACGTTCGGGTACTTGATGAACCCTTCCCTCCATTTCACAAGTATTGGAGTTTTAATTACGGTTGAATCCTTGCAACCGGCGTCTGAGCTTACAAGGAGGGAGACACTGTAGGTGCCCGGATTTTCAAATTTATGCCAGGGATTCAGTTCTGTGGAAGTTGCGCTGTCCCCGAAATTCCACAGGTATGTGCTGGCGTTTGTCGAATAATTATAAAATACCACCACCTGTTCATTGTTCACGACATTGGTCGGGTAAGCATCAAAAATAGCTGCCGGGCTCTGGTAGACCCTGATGATACCCTGGTGGGACGAGGATCCAACTATGTTCGAAACAAGCAATTTGACAATATAATTTCCCGGGATATAATAGGTATGTACAGGATTTTTCTCAGCCGAGTAGGTCTTATCGCCAAAGTCCCATATAAATGATTCGCCCGCGGTACTGAGGTTCCTGAAGGGCACAGTCAGCGGGGTGCAGCCGGATGTGTCGGGAAGCCAGTATGCGGATGGAACCGGAGGAAACACCACCTGGATATGTATCGTATCTTCGGAAAAGCAGCCGAACTTGTCAACGGCAGTTGTGTATGTGATCACATGAGTTCCGAGGCCCGCTTCGTTCGGGCTGAAATCTGAGCCTGTGATACCGGGCCCCGAGAAGGTTCCGCCCGTCGGCATGGCGATAAGCTTCACGGGAGCGGTGTTGATATAAAGCGTTCCCACCCTGTCAATAGAAACAACGGGGACCGAGACCACCGTAATGATTATGGTATCCTTGTCGGTGCACCCCGGCTTGTTAAGATCGTATGTGATCATATGATCCCCCGGGCCAGCCAGGGAAGGGGAGAAGCTATTTCCTGTAAGACCGTCTCCAACCCATACCCCTCCTAGGTCGTGGGCGGTGAGCATTACTGGCGGGCCGTTCTGGCAAAGAGTATCGACAGGATTTATTGTGGCATCAGGAGTAGCTACTGTCAGTATTATGTTGTCGGAATCCGTACACTGGTTGACGGTGATCGTGTAGCCGATCGTAAAATTACCGGCCCCGGTGGACCCGGGATTGAACACATTGCCTGTCATTCCTGGACCACTCCAGGTACCGCCCATAACGGCTGCGGTCAATGTGACGGGAGGATCAGTGGCACAGAGAATTCCGACAGGCGTGATCGATGCATCCGGAACGGGCAATACCCGTATGATGGCGGTATCATCGTCGTGGCACCCGTTTGCATTGGTGATTGTATAACTTATCTCATGGTTTCCCGGTCCGGCTGATGAAGGATAGAACCTGTCGCCTGAAATGCCCGGGCCTGACCATGTGCCGCCGGGATCGTGGGCATGCAGGGTAACGGCGGATGCATTTGCACACATCGGGACAACCGGGTTAATGGTTGCATTGGGATAGTCGACGATAAGTATTATTGCCGTTGTCACTACCGGCGGGTGATCGCCGTTCACCCTGTCCCTCGGCGGACCCGGGCTTGACGGGTCATCATAAGGATTGCAGTAATTCCAGTTTCGCAGGGTGACCTGGAAATACTGACCCACGAGCTTGTCGTTGGCAACATTTATTACGTCCGACCAGACTCCCGATCCGGTCACCGGACCCGGAAGCGTTATGATGTTGTCCCTGTACGGGAATGTCCTGTTCCTGCCGCCTATCCTGACAGCCTGTCCTGTCATCGTATTGTCGGTTCCGTATATCCACTGGATCCACCTGGTGTTTACATTGGGATTATCTCTCTCCTGGGGAGGTACGCAATTGAACTGTGTCAGGTCGCGGAACCTTACATCATCACCGTTGCCGACGCATATCGGGTATATTTCCGGGTTTATGTGCATCTCCCCGCCGTTGTGGTCATCGTCATCCCAGACGGTAACTATCTGCTCCTGGGCAGAAGAAGTGCATACCACGCCGTTCACTACCAGGAACGCCTGCGGATGATAATTACAGACATCTCCCTGTGATGTATAGGTCATGGAGGATGAAGCCTGGAAAACCCCGGGATTGGTCTCATTGGCGGGGATAGTCTCCACCGTCCCGTTATCCCAGTCAAACCTTATGCTGACAGGAGTTCCGGCATTCATCACACCGGTGTAAGTTATATTCCAGGAAGCATGGACGGGCGAGCAAAGCTTGTCGGGGGTAATGTCATTTGCTTTTGAAAGAATGGTGCAGTTCTGCCCATTGACATTATAGGAAAAGACACAGAGAATTACGGGAATGATCAGGTTCCTCATAACTATTGTACGACCATTACTTTCACATTGCTTTAAACGGGAATTTCGGATTAATGTTACATCCGGGCCCGTTTTTGGATGAGCCGGGCTGGTGCCTGACAGCCCGGGGCCATACCGGATAAACCAGTAAAATCTATCTGATTGATTTGTATTTCCTCATTATCGCAGATGTACTCATCTGGAAATCAAAATACTGTGCCCTGCGATAAGGAACTTTGGTTTCCGCTTTTATCACCGACAGCTTTCCCCTGAAATCGCCGGTGGATCCATATCCCCTGCCGTCCATCCATTCATTTATCTCCCTGACAATATTGCTGATGACTTCTATCTTGTGCATGTAGAGGGCACTGACAACCTGGACGCAATCAGCCCCGGCAAGGATCATTTTAACTACGTCCGATCCGCTCATAATTCCGGAGCTCGTGCAGACTGAAGCCCGGGTGTAGCCATAAAGCAATCCTGCAAAACGAAGGGGAAGCCTGCTGTCGGAATGAGAACTCAGGTTATCGGGAAAGACATGTATCTCCTTGTTGATGTCGATATCAGGCTGGAAGAGCCTGTTGAAGAGGACAAATCCGCTGGCACCGGCTTTCTCCAATCCGGAAATAAGCTTTACGGGATTACTGTAGAAGGGGCTCAGCTTGATAGCGACAGGTATTTTCACCGCGGCTTTTACAGCTTTCATAGTCTTGATCTGGTTTCGTTCAATCTCTTCACAATCATGCCCCGGTTTTTCGGGAACAGTATAGAAGTTGAGCTCCAGTGCATCCACACCTGTCTCCTCGAGCTTTACGGCGTATTCGACCCATGTGTCCTGATTAACGGCGTTTAAACTGGCAATCAGCGGGATTTTCACACTCTCCCTCGCTTTCCTCAATCTGTACAGATGTTCCTTCGAATAAGAAGTCTCTCCTTTCGAATCAGGATAAAGCGTGATCATTTCGGCATTCCGCTCCTCATATTCCTTCAGTCTTTCATAATGCTCCAGGTTCTCCAGCTGGATCTGCTCTTCAAACAGTGATTTAAAGACAATGGCGGCCGCACCTGCCTCCTCCATCCTGCGGAGGTTGTCCGGGTCAAGGGTAAGATTACTGGCACCGGCAATTACGGGATTCCTGAGTTCCAGCCCAAGGTACTTTGTTGTAAGGTTTGCCATAGAGATTAATAATTAATAGTGTAAAACTTTCTTTCGTCAGATGCACCCCGTGAAAACTAAGCGCGGGGAAATCAGCGATCAGGAATTAAACAACAGGGGTATTATAAAAGTTTTGACACCGGCGATAATTAAGCCCGGAGGGGGAGGGAGCCAAAGAAAAACCGGGATCAGGTAATGATCAGTAAGGTCCCTGCTCCCGGTCTTATTCCGTAATGCCGTGTTGCTCTTCCGGACCTGTTCCTGGTCCTGGGAAGACTTTTATTTCAGCATTTAATGTGTATTGTAGTAAATACTCAGGGCAATGAAGTCAACAATATGTTTTGAAACATACATTTCCCCCATAGCCTGGGAAAGTGATCTCAATGTGGTGAGGACAGGCGAAAGCAGATCGGAAAGCTTCTGAGTTGTTCCGTCGTCGAATGTGAGAAGGATATCCCTTTTTGAGCAGATTGATGAATTGTAATCACCGTTGTTCTCAATCTTTGCCCCGGCTTTCTGCTGCAACACCCCGTTGAGGTAAACCTGGATGGAGTCAATACCCGTAGCTCTTTTGATCGATACGTTGCCGATTTCGAGAGTATATTGGTGTTCTCTCCTCTGGAAGCCTTCCCCGGCAAACCAGACATCCTCCTTCAAAAGTGTGTCAGTCCCTTTGGTGAGAGCAAACACGACATCAGCCGTGTCACCGATCACGCCGCTCCTGACGATTGTGTATCCTTCCGGGAAGGTGAAGCTGGTTGAAAACTCGTTATCCGAGCCCGATTTCCAGTTTGAGAACATGTCAAGCGTGCCGATATTGTCCGTATTGAGCTTGAAGTCGGCATTCAGCTTGTAATTGGATGCGTTCCAGAATGTGTAGTAAAAATGATAGTCCGAGGCGGTTATTGTAAAATCATTATTCAGGACAGAATCCCTGTGGTTGTAAAAATGCAGATACCTCGGGTGGAAAACCAGCCTCTGGGGCAGGTTTACAATAAACTTGTCGCTTGTCGCCGTTTTGGTGAAGAGCCTGAGGGGGAAGTAGTCGTTGTGCCTCATTACCGAATCGGGACTGAAATTGTAAACACCCGCGATAAGGCTGAGATTGATGCTGTCGTGGAAGCCGTAATCCGATTTTGCGGAAGCTTCCGTGACCGACAGAAGCTGATAACCTTTTGAAGAAGAGATTTTCTCAAAAGCAGTATTGATCTGTCCCACACTTTTATCAAGTGATTCCTTTAAACTGAGATTGTTGCTCCCCTGATCAAACTTTGAACATTGAGTCAGGGTAACAGCGAAAATCAGCCCTCCTAAAATGAGATCCCTTTTCATAACCAAATATTTTATCAAGTTTAACGTAGATATTGCTGAAAAGTTCCAGCTCAAACTTCACAATTCAAAAATATCAATATTCCTTAAATGTTCTTTATATATTTGTTAAAATAGATGATTTATGCACATTGATCATATCGCAGTCCGAACCTTCGATCTTGAAAAGGAAAAAGAGTTCTTCCTGAGATATTTCAACTGCACCGTCAATGAAAAATACGCTAATAATGCAAAGGGGTTTTCCTCATATTTCATCACTTTTGATGGCGGGGCCAGGGTCGAGCTTATGGCAATTGAAGGGACGGCACATCCGCCTGAAGGCAGTTACGGGGGACTTGCTCATTTTGCAATAGACCTGGGAAGCAGGGAAGCGGTTGAAAAGATGACAAATCGACTGGAAGCTGACGGTGTTAGGATTACCGGCCGCCCGAGGATCACCGGGGACGGATACTATGAGAGCATCTTTCTTGACCCCGAGGGGAACATGATCGAATTGATATCAAAATAAACCCAAACAAATTAAATTATGGCTAATGTGGCAATTCTGGGAGCCGGCTTTATCGGTGATTTTTATGCATTTTCGATCCATGGTCAGCGCAACCGCGACAGGGTGCAGGTGATCTATTCACGGGATGATTCGAGGGGCAGGGCATTTGCGCAAAAACACGGAATACCCCAGTGGACGACATCAATAAAAGATGCCGTTGAGAACCCGGAGGTTGAGATCGTGATCATAGGCCTTCCCAATAACCTTCATCTCGACGCTGTAAAGCTGGCAGCGGAAGCCGGGAAAGCCATTTTCTGTACGAAACCCCTGGGCCGGAATGCAGATGAGGCAAAGCAGATGCTGGATTTCGTTGAAAAGGCAGGTGTTGTGCATGGTTACCTTGAAGACCTTGTTTATACGCCCAAAACGTTGAAAGCCATACAATCCGTCAGGTCCGGGGCAATTGGCCAGGTAACCTGGGCGCGCTCGCGTGAAACTCATCCGGGACCGCACAGTGACTGGTTCTGGACAAAAGAGATATCCGGGGGAGGTGTGCTGCTCGACATGGGGTGCCACTGCATCGAGATCAGCCGGAACTACATCGGCAAGGACATAAAGCCGGTGGAAGTGATGTGCTGGGCCGACACCCTTGTCAAACCGATTGCGGCAGAAGACAATGCACTGGGATGGGTAAGGTATGAGAACGGTGCGGTGGGGCAGTTCGAGGTGAGCTGGACATTCAGGGGCGGCATGGACCTCCGCGACGAGGTTATGGGCACTGAAGGAACTGTTTGGGTGAATAATTTCCTTAGGACCGGGTTCGAAATATTCACTGCAGGAGGCAAGGGCGGTTATGTTGCCGAAAAAGCCGAATCTGAAAAAGGCTGGATATTCCCGGTGGGTGATGAAGTGGTGGAGCTCGGTTATACTGACATGTTTACGGATATGTTCAATGCCTTCGAGGCCGGGAAGGAGCCATGCGAGACCTTCTACGACGGGTATGTCGTAAATGAGATAATGGATGCCTGTTACAGGTCGGCCCGTTCAAAGAAATGGGAATCGGTGCGGCTTGAAACCTGGAGGGGTAGGGAAAAGACAGAACGGCTGTCGGCTCTTCAGTCATATGACGAGGATCATCTCCTGGTCAAAGAGGAAAGAATGCCTGACGGATCGCTCAAGGTTATCCTTAAGAATAAGAAAACAGGACAGATCAGTCAGTCAGTGACCTCTCCAGTCACGGGAACATCCTGACGGTCAGTTTCACTTTCCCTCCGAAGGGATCATTTTCGGGAACAAAGGAAGAACCTTTTTTCACAAGAGAAATGCGGTGAAGCTCATTGGTTGAAGGAAGGCAGACAAGTCCCGTGCATTTCGCACTCCCGGAAGAGTATGCCACAAGCTCGAGCTTTGTCCAGTCCATTTCTGATGTGGATTGTGCAAGCTTGATGTGCGGAATGACGGTTCCTTCCTTAACGAGTATAATGGCAGGGACCTTCCCTGCATCAATCTTGTGCCATCCTCCCTGATATCCCTTACCTGTCTGGTAATCTATCCACCCTGACGGCGGGAGGTAGACATCCCTTCCGGTTTCATTTTCGAACAGCGGGGCAACGAGAATGTCGGAACCAAAGAAGTATTCGTTATCTACCAGCCATGATCCCGGGTCATCAGGGAATTCTATGAAAAGCGCCCTCAGCATAGGCAGCCCGCGTTCCGTGCAATCTTTTGACTGCGCATAGATATAGGGCATGAGCCGGTATCTCATTTCATCAGCATTCCTGAACGCATTCATGAAATCCTCCCCATACTCCCAGGGTTCCGTTGGAGGAGCCCCGTGGACCCGGGTATGCGACGAGAGCATTCCGAACGGTGTCCATCTCCTGTAGAGATCCTCAGGTTTTTTGACAACAAAGCCGCCGATATCGTGCGACCAGAAAGAAAATCCGCAGATCCCGAGCGAAAGGCCGGCCCTCAATGTGGCAGCCATCGAAGTGTTGGTATTGCATGCATCACCTCCCCAATGCACGGGGTAGCGCTGGCTTCCTGCCCATGCGCTTCGCGCCCAGATGACAGGCTCCCCGGTTATCTTCCCTGTAATCTCCGAAACAACCTTGTTGTACCTGAGAGGATAGAGGTTATGCTCATAAAATCCTGTGAGTCCCGAATGGAAGATGCCCTCAGCAGGCGCTGCCTCGCCGAAGTCGACCTTAATCGCTGCAACTCCTTGTTTAAGGAGTGCTGCAATTTTATCCTGATACCATTTTATGGCATCAGGATTCGAAAAATCGAGAACTGCATCCTCATACGGAAGGAGACCCTTGTTGTTCCTGACAAACAGCCCCTTTTCGACCATCTCCGGGAAGAGTTTGTTCTTTGGAACGAAATAAGGCAGCTGCCAGAGGCTCGTATGGATGCCAAGTTTTTTGAAATCGGCCATCATTTTTGCTGCATCCCTGAACCTTGATGTAGAGAATTTATAGTCGCACCTCCAGTCCGTTTCAAACCAGCCTGTGTCGAAATGAAGGACATCGGCAGGTATCCTGTTCTCCCTCAGCTTCCTGACCACGTCGCGGCCCTGGTCCTCGGAAAAATATGTTATACGGCTCATCCAGAGTCCGAATGACCATAACGGCGGCATGGGAGCCTTGCCTGTCAGATCAGTGTATTCATCGAGTATCTCTTTTGGCGGGCCGAGGAAGACAAAAATGTCAGCCTGGTCATCCCCGATATATAGGGAGTAAATCCCTCCGAAGTATTTCCCGAAATCGCAGGCGATGGGAGAGGAGGTGTGCATGAAAATGCCGTAACCTCTGCTGCTGAGGAAGAAGGGGACGGGTTTGTACATGGTTTCATTCTGGGAGCCATTGGCATCATCGGTCCATAATACGACCTTCTGGCCACGCTTGTTGAATTCGGTGAAAGACTCGCCGCAGCCGAAGATCTTTTCATCCGGCGACAGGGAAAAAACGGCATCCATGCTCGTTGAATAATCGGATGCACGTTTAACGAAGGAGAACGGCAGGATAGGAGTCAGAGTTTCAGTCTGGTCCGAAATATTGACAGTGCGGGTAAGCAGTTTGCCGGAGGCATCATAGAACTCCACCCTCCAGGGGAATGAATTGATGACGACGGATCCATACTTGCCCGAATACCTGTAGCTGCCGGCACTCTTTGAGAACTTCCATGAAAGGGTGTCCCTTGGGACATTTCCATTTACCAGCATCAGCGAGTCTGCATCAGTCTTTGGATCAAGCCTTGAGAAGGTGCGTAACCTGATAGTCCTGGGAGAAACGAACTCCAGCGAAAAGGGAAGATCAGGGGATACCGCATATTCTCCCTCAGGGAAATCAATTGGCCTGGTCTGCCTCAGAACTGCCAACGTGTTGTCGAACGCCTGCCTTGTGAAGTATTCGTACCTTTTGAATGTCAGCCGGCCTTTGCCCGATACCGGATCAAAGGATGAGAGAGAATCGGCAATGTAATAACTGTTAACCAGATTCCTATAATCCCCGCTTATGTCGAGCGGTTCATTTTGCAGGGCCTGGTTCTTATCGGGTGAAGTTTCAGGGATCTGGGCTGATCCATATCTGAATGTCATCGAACAGATCATTCCGGCCAGCAGCAGATAGCGGACTGAAGTCAGGGTTTTTTTCATCTGAATGAAGGTTAGTTAACAGGATGCTTTAACAAAATAAGCATAATTAAATGATTTATGGGCTCAGATTGTGAACTATGAGGTTCACAAAATTGTCTAATGTCATATCCTGGCAAACCAAATGATCATCATTTATACCTTTGTGCCTGAATCAAATCATGTCCGTATTGTTTGGATTTTCAATATTTTTAATATTTTTAGCCGGCTCTTTGTCAGTTTTCACATAAACTTTAACTTCCATGTTCCCAACTACTGAATTCCATCCAATGCTTGTGCATTTTCCGATCGCGTTATTACTGCTTGGCCTGCTGGCCGATCTTTCATCCATTGTTTTCAGGAAGGAAGCATGCCTGAGCAGGGCAGGCCTATATCTCCTGGTAGCAGGAACCCTCTTTGCGATCCCTACTGTCTTGTCGGGAATACTCTTTACTGCCGCGCTTTCGGGCGAGGCCGGGGATCTGAAGGAAAAGCATGAGACGTTTGCACTGGTAACACTTGGTGCCGCCATCGTGACCTCGGCATTCCGCATTTACCTGGTATCGGCCAAAAAGGAAGGCACATCCCTGAAATGGCCTGCACTTGCATTGTATGTCATTACTTCAGGCCTCGTCGCGATAACTGGCTACCTGGGAGGAACACTGGTTTACAGATACATGATGCCACTATAATTCCAACTAAAAAAAAAATACCATGAAAAAACTGTTAGTTATCTGTTTAACAGCCCTGGTCACAACGGCAGGGTTTGGACAATCAAAGCCGGCAAAGACGATCGAAAACCTGAAGGCAGGCATCAAAGGCGAAACTACCGCCAGCGCTAAGTACGCCGCATTTGCCAAGAAGGCTGCGGATGAAGGAAAGAAACAGATTGCCAAACTTTTTGAGGCTGCCTCAAAAGCTGAATCGATCCATGCTGCAAATCACAGCAAAGTTCTGGAAGGCATGGGTGAAAAAATGGAGACCATTACCCCTAAGTTCGAGGTAAAGTCGACTGCCGAAAACCTGAAAGCAGCGATCGACGGGGAGAATTATGAGGTTACGAAGATGTATCCTCAGTTTATGGCGGACGCGAAGGATGAGAACGTTGAAAAGGCCCAGCGTACTTTCAGGTGGGCTTCAGAAACAGAAAAGAAGCATTTCCAGCTTTACACTGATGCTCTCGCAGCCCTTACCAGCGGTACAGAGAACACTCTTCCGGTCTCATATGCAGTATGCCCCATTTGCGGCAATACCTACGACAATGCAAAGGCAGAGCCGAATTGCTCATTCTGTGGAACCCCAAAGGCACGATACATAGTTTTCTGATAACCAAATAATTATATTGTGTAATCCAGGCGGAAGGGGCTGACTTCAAATCAGCCCCTTTTCTATGTCTTATTCCCGGGATTTTGCTTAAATTACACCTGACACAACTAATATGAAATTATGATCTCCAGAACTTTGCTTTTTATTTCCCTGATTTTGCTGCTTGCCTGTGAAACATCATTCTCACAAAATGCAGCAGACAGCGCTAAGGTGACCCGGATCGAGACGACCGACGGCAACATATTTACCGGCTCGGTGGTCAGCGAAGATTCGGTTTCGGTCGTACTCAAAACAGGGACCCTGGGGGAGGTCAGGATACCAAGAAACACCATTCTGTCTGTCAGGGAATTCAGGAATGTCCCGAATATCAAAAATCAATTCTGGCTTCCGGATCCTCAGACATCCAGATACTACTGGGCACCCAGCGGCTACGGCCTCAAAAAGGGAGAGGCTTATTACCAGAACATCTGGATACTTTATAACCAGGTTTCATGCGCTGTCACGAACAATTTTTCACTGGGAGGAGGGCTGATCCCGTTGTTTTTCTTTGGCGGAACAGCGACGCCGGTCTGGATCATCCCGAAGTTTTCGATCCCTGTTGTGAAGGATGCCTTTAACATCGGCACGGGGGCACTTATCGGGACGGTGGCAGGAGGGGGAGAAGGCGGGGGTGTGTTTGGCCTGCTGTTCGGCACCGCAACCTTCGGTTCGAGGGACAGGAATTTAAGCATTGGCCTTGCCTACGGGTTTGCCGGCGGTGAAATAACGCGTACTCCTGTCTTCAATTTAAGCGGCATGCTAAGGGTCGGGCCAAAGGGCTACATTATGACCGAGAATTATGTTATCACAATCGAAGGGGAGACTGCGGTTCTCATTTCCGGAGGGGGCAGGACCATCGTCAAGAACATAGGGATCGACTACAGCCTATGGATTCCGATAGTAAAGGACCTTGACACATTTGCCGTTATACCTTTCCTTGGTATAAATATCCCGATCGGGAGCAAAAGGTAAATAATTCATTCCGGTATTGGGATTTTGAAAAACAAGTTCTATTTTTGCGGCACTTCATAAATCGGGGTGTAGTCCCGTTTCCGGAG
>DCFQ01000014.1 GCA_002319915.1 Bacteroidales bacterium UBA1800
GATATTCTCTTCGCCAACGAAATGGAGGCAAAAGCTTTTACCGGTCATGAGCCGGAAAAGGCAGTGGAATCACTCTCGGCTTCGAGCGAAACCGTCATTCTTAAGGTAGGGGCCGATGGTTCCTGGCTCCGGCGCGGTGAGGAGCTGATAAGGGTCAGTTCCACTCCCGTCACTGTTAACGATACAACCGGCGCAGGGGATCTCTATGCCGCCGGTTTTCTCTACGGGCTCGCGAGGGGCCTATCCCTGGAGAAATGCGGGCTCATTGCTTCACTCATGGCCGGTAAGGTAATCGAGATCGTAGGCGCCAGGATGAGCAACGAAAAGTTCGCAGAAATAAAGCAGGCCATAAAAACCATTATCACCGAAGGATAGTTGCCCTCAACCACTGTTCTTCCTTTAACCATATGAGAAATACCTTACTGCTTTCTGCCCTTTATTTACTGCTCACCCTTGCGGTTCAGGGACAGATCCCCGATAGCTCCCCCATTGCCGATACAGCAGGCCTGCGGATAATGATCAGCCGCCTTTCTTCGGCCCGCATGGAAGGCCGCGAGGCAGGTACCAGAGGAGCGGCACGTGCAGCCGGATATATTGCAGGCCTCATGAAGAAGGCAGGCCTTGAACCCTACCCGGAAAGCCATTCGATCAGGGCACAGGATCAGGAAAGAACAGGATCGTGGTTCCAGTCATTTAAGCTCATCAGGTGCCCTTTGCCGGCCAAAGACTCCATTTCCCTTCCCGACAGCGGTGACATTTACGGACCCGTCTATGAAGACGGTGACTATTATCTTGCAGGCGATACTCTGATCGACGGAAGCAAGGTCAGGATCGATACTGTTACTGCGATTAATGTCGTGGGGATCCTTAAGGGTAAAGACACCAGCCGCAATATCATTATTGGAGCGCATTACGACCACCTCGGGGTTCACCAGGGGATGGTGTTTCCCGGGGCCGACGATAACGCTTCAGGGGTTGCAGGGATCATCGCGCTGGCAAGGTACTGGTCGGGAATAAACGGACAACCTCCTTGCAACCTGATCTTCGCTGCATGGAGTGCCGAAGAGAAGGGTGAACTGGGAAGCAAGTACTTTGTTAACAGGTTCAATCCCGGTCCCGGCAGGATTTTATGCTATTTCAACCTTGATATGGTTTCCGGCAGCGCTCCGGAGGACAGTTCCCGCAGGCAACTGAGCATAGGCACGATGCCATCAGGTGAATGGATGCGGCGGATGGCGTCGGAGATAAACAGGAGCCTGGGATTGCTGTTCGATTTGGACCTCTGGGATGTCACCGGCCATTCGGGCAGCGACTACAAATACTTCAGCCTGGCAGGGATCCCGATAATGACTTTCTTTTCAGGCTTCACATCGTATTACCATACACCTGGTGATACCATCCTGAGAAGCGATGTCACGAAGATGACAAAGATCCTGGATCTCGTCAATCAGTGCATCATCGGGGTTTTGAGCACATCAGGGGGAGCGATCAGGCCTTGAAGGCTTCGCTTCTGACTGTCACAAAATCAAGCATTTTCATGTTGACATCCACGCCAATCCCTGGCCTTCGGGGGACGTCCATGGTTCCGTCAGAATTAACCACAAACTCAGGCTCGACAATATCCTGTTTGTAATATCTTTTACTTGCTGAGATATCACCCGGCAGGGTAAAGTTATGGAGGGAAGCAAGCGCTACATTCCCCGCCCTCCCGATGCCCGATTCAAGCATCCCGCCATGCCATACCGGAATATTTTTTGACGCGCAGTAATCATGTATCATCTTCGATTCGGTGAAACCGCCGACACGGCCCGGCTTGATATTGATCACCCGGCAGCTGTCAAGTTCGATGGCTGCCCTTGCATCATCCAGGGAATGAATGCTTTCATCAAGGCATACAGGGGTTTTCATCTCACGCTGTAGCTTGGCATGATCAAAAATATCTTCATACCCCAGGGGCTGTTCGATAAGGATAAGGTTAAAGTCATCCATCTGCCTGAAGATGTCGATATCCTCCAGCTCATAAGCGGAATTTGCATCTACCTGGAGCGGCAGCTCCGGGAACTCCTTCCTGAGGGCTTTGACAAACTTCAGATCCAGTCCCGGGGAGATCTTGATCTTGATCCTTCTGTAGCCCTCGGCAAGGTATCCTTCCACCTTCCTGACAAGCGCCTGCTCCGATTCCTGGATCCCGATGCTCACCCCGACGGGCACCTTGTCCCTCACTCCGCCCAGCATTTCCGAAAGTGATATCCCGCGCCCTTTGGCAAATGCATCCCACAAAGCAGCTTCAAGCCCTGCTTTTGCCATCATGTGCCCTCTTACCCTCGAGCAGGCTTTAATTGCCTCATCAACTCCCGAAAGCTCTTTCCCAAGAATCGAAGGGATAAGAAAATCCTTAAGGATGTGCCAGGCAGTCTGGACCGTCTCATAGGAATAAAAGGGTGTCCCTTCTGCCACGCTTTCACCCCAGCCCTTGATGCCGCCGGCATCGATACTGACGATAATGTGTTCCTCATCATATTCCGTTCCCATCGAGGTAACGAACGGACTCACCAGGTCCATTTTGATATGCCTTAATTCTATCCTGTCAATTCTCATATAAATCAGATTTAAATGATTGCGTATTCAAAAACCCATTCCGAATATCGTCCAGAATGTCCCCTTCAGCTCCTGCCATCTTTTTATTGCTGCATTTGCAAAATCGTTTGTGTAGCTGGTCACATATTGCCTGGCTTCCCCGTTCCTGCCCTGTTTCACGAGTTCCGTCACTTTTCCCTCAACCGCCGGAAGCTCTGAGAATGCCTTGTCTTCAAGCTGTTTCACCGCCGGTTCGATGATCTTCCTGCCTCTTTCCCATCGGATCTCAGCGAGCCTGTTGGTTTCGCGGAACGACCAGACTGCGGCCTCCGGGTTATATTGCAGCTGACCGCAGTGGCGGAAAGACTCCGGGAGCCTCTGCACCCCTGAAAAAACCGGGATCCTCGGGCTGAGGGCAGGGTTATCGAAGGAGAGCCATGCAACAGCCCCAACCTCATCCGGCAGCCAGCTGCGGCACTGGATAACATGTGAATAGGAGCACCAGTCCTGAGCAATGCAGTATTTGAACTCAACAACTCCCGGTTTCAGCTGATTGAGAAGCTCCCTGAGATCACTTCCCATCCAGCTGCTTGCGGCGGGCGACTTAACGGGCCTCGTTACCTCCTCCCCTTTATCATTACGTATGGTCCTGCTGACAACCAGGTTTTTTGTCATATCCAGCGGGGTGCCTTCGTAAGTTTCCCTGAAAAGGCTGAAAATGTCGCGCACGGAAAGCTTTCTGTCGGGTTTCACCGAAAAAGGGATCTCGGTCGAATCTTCCGAGACCCTGAGATCAGGATCGAGGGTTTTCAGCACGAACAATTCGCGCGTCCCGTATGCCCTTCCATAGGAGCTTATAACCTTCCAGAACTTCAGTGGTTCCTTTCCGTCCCAGTAACCGAGGTCCCTTGCAGTCTTCTTAAGTCCTGTGCTGTAAATAAAAAGGTCAGGGTTATTGAAATCGATGGCCGAAATCCTTGGCATATTGGCGGAAATGCCGACCTGGTCATCCGGGATCCTGGCTGCACACCAGAGTGCTGAGGGCCTCCCTTTGCCGGAACCCGAGATCTCAAGCTGCCACACCTCCTTTGTATCTGCAATCGTAATGCATTCGGCATAATCGCCGTAACCATACTGTTCGGCAAGCTTTCCTATCAGGGCTATCGCCTCGCGTGCTCTGGAACAGCGCTGCAGGGCAATTTTTTCGAGTTCTTCTATATAGAAGATCCCTTCACTGTTCCTTAGTTCCTTCCGGCCTTCAATGGTCGTCTCACCAATGGCCAGCTGCTTTTCATTGAGGCAGGGGTAGGCAGTGTTAAGGAATGAAAAAGTCTCTTCAGCCTCAGGTATCTCGCCGGTTCTTCTCACGTTTCCCGTATCGCTGTTTGTTTTGGCAGGAGCCAGAACACCTGTAAATGTTGCATGCTTGGTGCCGGGAACATATTTCATATGAGGGAATATTTCGACCCAGGTCCTGTAAGGTCCGTCGCAGGTGTGGGAAGTAATCACCGAACCGTCGGTAGTGGCAAGCCTTCCCGCCATGATGCTGGTGCAGCTCCCGAGGTGAGTACCACCCTCCCGGTCGGGGCCGGAGGGCAGCTGCTGGGCCGATGCCGGCAGATACAATACCAGGATCCAGATCCATGGCAGGAATATTATGGCGAGTGATTTTTTCATTTGGGCAGGTTTCATTTTTATAAAAGTATGCAATTCACCCAAGACTTACAAATTAACCGGCTGCAGGTAAGGCGGTTTCAGGACCTGAATGAACTTCAGCCACTCTGCTTTGTTACAGGATAAACTGAATTCACAGGACCTCCATGATACATAAACTCTATCACCCTGAGATTTTTCAGGGCTCTGTCAGGAAGAAACATTATTTCGAAGGATGGTATTTCAAGCATATTTCACCTGACCAGGCAAAAGTCATTTCATTTATTCCCGGGATCTCCATCGACGGGCACGACACCCATGCGTTTGTGCAGGTGCTGAACGGAATAACCGGCAATTCCAGCTATATCAGGTATCCGATAAATGAATTCAAATGGAACAGGAAGAAAATGAATTTCAGGATAGGCACGTCTGAATTTACCCCGGAATATATCAGGCTGGATATTGTAAGTGATGGCGTATCGATCGGCGGGCAGATTGAATACCGAAATTCCATAAAGTATCCGGGCAGCCTTATTTCGCCCGGAATAATGGGGTGGTACTCGTTTGTACCGTTTATGGAATGCAATCATGGCATCGTGTCGGTGCTTCACGACCTCTCGGGGAAAATTTCAATTAACGGGGAATTCACTGATTTCACCGGCGGCAAAGGCTATTCAGAAAAGGATTGGGGAGTCTCATTCCCGGAATGCTGGATCTGGATCCAAAGCTGCAATTTCCCGGAGCGCGATGTTTCGTTCTGCTTTTCGGTGGCTAAGATCCCGTGGCTCGGAAGCCACTTCACCGGATTCATCTGTTTCATCTACCTCATGAAGCGATTTTTCCTGTTCTCCACTTACAACGGCTCGGTAATTGAAAGGGTGCAGAGGGACAAGGAAAAGATCGGCATTGCGCTAAAGAACAAAAAGCACCATCTTGAATTCGAAGTCCGGAAGAACTCGTTCGGTGAGCTTGCCGCCCCGGTATCGGGGAAAATGTCCAGGCTGATCCGGGAAAGCATTGACTCAGAAGTCGTGGTTCGTCTTTCGGAGGCTTCCGGAAATCTTATTTACTCGGGGAAAGGGGAGAAAGCGGGCTTTGAGATCGAGGAAAAGATATTCGATTATCTTATCCCGGATAGTCCCCCGGCTGAACAGCCCTGAAAAGCAAATCATCAGAAGATCTTCGCTTCCTCTAATTTCCCGATGATGAGAGCCGCATTCCCGTTATAATGGTGGTCCCCGGGAACAGATATGAATTTTACCCCGCTATTTCTCAGCTGATCAGGCATGACTGAATGTTCCTCGTCCCCGAGTACGATCACTTGGAGGGCGTCCGTGTCTTTTTTCATCTCCGGGATCACTTCGTATGAATTTTTCCTGTTGCCAAGGCCCAGCATGTTCGTTATATGGATTTCGAAATCGGTATTGGTTTCAGGCGAAAGCATGACCAATGACTTTACCCTCTCCCTGATATCCCGGGGAAGGCGGTCATAGATGAACGGGAGTATTTCAGCTCCCTGTGAATAGCCGAAAAGAATGATCCGACTCCTGTTCAGTTTTTCTCCATAGTACCTGGCAATCTCTGAAATATCCGCTGCAGCCTCTTCGGGTGTTTTCCTCGACCAGAGGTATTTCTTCGTATCAATTCCGACGACAGGGATTCCAAAGTTGCCAAGATGGCCTGACAGGGAGTCCTCAAATCCGTACCATCCTCCGTCGCCCGAGAACATAATTGCCATCAGCTCGCTTTCTGTCCCCTGTTTCTCCCTGATCACTTTCAGCGGCAATTGTGAAAGGCTGCCGGCCGCAAGCGTATCCTCCCTTGCTGCGGCCTCGCGGTTGTTACTTTTAATAAGATCTGCGTACGCATCTTTCCATTGTGGCATAAAATTGCCCCAGATGGCAAATCCGTGCCCCACCTTGTCGAGTGCGACAAGACGGGCATTCGCCGTTGTTTTGATAAAATCCTCGACCGTCCTGAAATCACACACTTTGTCAACCCTCCCCTGAAGGACTATCCAGGGATTGCCAAGCCTGGCATCGGGCAGAAGAAGATAGCTCTTCCCCTCTTTGAGTACATTCTCCCTGAGGCCGCCAGTTTCACACAGCTTCTTTGGGAGTTCGATGTCAGGGCAAAAACCAAGCGAGATCCCCCCGATGAATGTTCCCGGGCGTGCCTGGGAAAGGATCCCGTAAACCAGTGTCGCACCGCTGGAATAACCCATCAGCACCGGCGGAGTGTACCGGCTGAATCCGAACCTGCGCTCCACTGCTGAAGCAAGCTCGACATAATCGGAAAAAACATGGTAACAGTCTGATTTCATCTCCCTCAGGTGCCTGAAATAAGCTAATATATCGACCCCTGCAACAACCGCCCCTGATTTTGCAAACTCCCTCGCAAATTCAGGTACTCCGAATTTCCATCCGCCATCGCCGGAGATCATTATGATGAGATCCTCCCCCTCCCGGACCTTGCCGGAATAAAGGAATACCTTCCCGAACGGGTATACCGTTGCCGTATCCATCGTTACCTGCTGGCCCGGCACTGCAGCACCCAGGAAGATGAACGGCACAGCAATCGCTAGCTTCCTGATAGGGTCAATCATTCCTGAAATAATTGTTTTCATTTTGCAGAAAGGTCTTATATTGGCTCCGGCACGACTGATGAATAAAAACAGACGCTCAAAATTAAGATGGAATTTTTAAATTATTGTGAACCTTTTCTACTAAATTTTTCTCTAAGTATTTATAATCCTAAAACTTCATGAATCATGAAAAGAGTTGCCAGATCCTTCTTATTCTTCACTGGAGTTGCATCAGCATTGTTTTTCCTTAACACAATGCCGCTCAATGCCCAGGAAGGAAAGCCTCAAAACACCTCAATTCCAGACAGCCTGAATATGCTTTTCCATAAATCGTGTATTTCCTGCCATGGCAGCAAGGGAGAACTGATGTCCAAATCGCTCCTGAACTTCGACAAATGGCAGAATTACAGCGACTCTAAAAAGATTGACAAGGCAGCCATGATTTGTAAAATGCTCACAAAGGGAGAAATGCCTCCAAAGGCGGTCAGGGATTCGAAGCCTGAACTGGTCCCTACGAAGGAGCAGGTCGATGCCATCTGTAAATGGGCCTCGGTGCTTAAGGCACCCGGGACGGCAGAATAAGCAGGGCCGGGGGGGTATCGTTGTATCATTAGCCGGGATTCTTTTTCGTGGCTTGCTGTGGCTTTTATTGCCATCGAGAACAGGGGCCTGATTGAAATATTATATATTCCGTCCTGATTTTTGGATAATTTATTCCGGTGCGCTTCGTTTAAATACCGGGTTCGCGCTTCTCGCAATTATCCTGAAGCCAAAAATCACTGACATGCAAAAACTATCTTTCAAAATTCTCATTTTAGTTCTCCTTTCCATCGCCTATATACCTCTATTTGCCTTTTCACACGAGACAGTAAGGTCGCTTATAAGGGAGGACGGGCCTTATGAGACGCTGAGTGCACTTTTTTTCTTCCTTGGGGGAAGTTTGCTGCTGATCAAATTCTTTATTAAAGGTTCTGATCCAGGCCCTGACTCACATTTTTTCAAAAGGGACTATCTCATGCTCCTTCTCGGCCTTTTCTTACTCTTTTGCTGCGGTGAGGAAATAAGCTGGGGGCAGAGGATCTTTAACCTGCGTACTCCGGAGTACCTCGATGAGATAAACGCGCAGCACGAATTGAACCTGCATAACATATTCCTGTTCAACAGCTTCGATGAACAGGACAAGGCGAAGGCAGGACTTGCCCTCTGGATCACATCGAACCGTTTGTTTGCCTTGTTCTGCCTCGGGTATTTTATAATTATCCCCCTCATGGACGCACTTTCAGAGAATGTTCGTAGGTTCCTGGACAAACTGATGTTCCCAGTGATGCCGCTGTGGATGGCATTTTTTGCTGCCTTGAACTACATCCTTGCAAAAGGCTCCGAAAAACTTGTGACCTTCAATGATATCCAATGCATAAGCGAGGTAAAGGAGTACGGTTATGCGTTCCTGATCCTGATAACCGGGTTATATTTCATAACAAGGAAAAAAGTATCCCTTTCCCGTTAACAGAAATAACCATGCTGATACGCCGGTTCGTACCATTGGTCCGGATTATTAGTTGATTTTATCAGGTTTCGCCCCCAGATGGATCTCAAAGCGCCATACGCCTGATCCGGTAGCCGCTTACCCCGTAATATACGATGAATGCAAAGCAGACAAGCGGCACTATGAAGCCGAGTGCCATGCTCGAGACATCTGCTATGCGGCCCATGATCACCGGGAATATTGCTCCGCCGACGATCGACATTACCAGCAGTGAGGAGCCTTTCTTTGTCAGGGGCCCAAGGTCCTTTATCCCAAGGGCGAAGATTGTCGGGAACATTACCGACATGAAGAAATATGTCGAGAAGAGGGCTATTACCGAGATCCATCCGAGTCCCGCCACAACAAGGGCCATAGTGATGACATTCACAGTGGCATAAAAGGCGAGCAGCCTGTTCGGCCTTACGACCCTCATTAAAAGTGTACTGCCCGTAAACCTGCCTAGCCAGAAGAGCCCCATTCCGCCAAATCCGAGGATCTGGCTTGCCTGCTGGTTAGTGAGAGACGGGATCTCCTCGGTGACATAATTAATGAAAAAGCTGTTCACACCGGTCTGGGCGGCGACATAAAGGAACTGTGCAATAACGGCCAGCACAAAATGCCGGTGCCTGAGAAGGTCCTTAAGGCTTCCCGAACCTGTCCCCTCCGCTTCATTGGCCTGCATTTCCTCGTTTAACGGGGGAAATTTGACCCTCCAGAAAAGGAAGGCGACGATGAGTACCAGGGATCCGATGAACATGTAGGGAAGAGCGATCGACGAAAACCTGTTCCCGCCGGTGCTGCCCGAAAATATTAACATTCCTCCCACCAGCGGCCCTGCAATCCAGCCCAACCCGTTGAACGACTGGGAGAAGTTGATCCTCCTCTCTCCCGACTGGGGCGGACCCAGTACCGTCGTATAAGGGTTTGCAGCCGTTTCGAGGCATGTCAGGCCGCATGCAATTATGAAAAGGCAGAACAGGAAACTCCCGAAAGTCTGAATGTATGTTGCCGGGAGCATCAGGAAAGCGCCTGCAGCAAAAAGGATAAGCCCGAAAATGATCCCTTTCTTGTAGCCGAACTTCTGCATCAGGATGCCGGCCGGCAGAGCCATTAGGAAATAGCCCCCGTAAAAGACGAACTGGATGAATGCCGATTTTGCTTTCGACATATTCAGCAATTCCTGGAAATGCTTGTTCAGAACATCGATGCATCCATGTGCAAAACCCCACAGGAAGAAAAGGCTGGTAACGAGGATGAACGGAACGAGGAATCCCTGGTAAACGAACCTCTGCCTGCCGTTGTCGAAAGTAATATTATTGGTCATGGGTCGGTATAATCAGTCAGTTTCGAATAAGAAAAGGAAGGATCGCTGAGCTCTTGCCGGCAGGAGAAACCATGCTTTACAGCTTCCGGATATTCAGGCCGCCGCTTATATCGAAGACCATCCCAGCAGAAAAGTCCCAGTCTCCCCTAGCAATCGAAGCAACTGCCTTGCCGATATCCTCCGGGACTCCCCATCTTTTCTGGGGAACAGCACCGCCGGCAATCATCTTGTCATATTTCTCCTTCAGCTTGATCGTCATGTCAGTCTGAATGATCCCGGGCCTCACCTCGCAAACCAGTATGCCCTCCTTTGATAACCTGTCGGCAAATACTGTTGAGGTCATGCTCAATCCTGCCTTTGAAATGCAGTATTCAGCCCTGTTCGTCGTCGACAATACCGCGGATACTGATGTTATAAACACAATCACCGGCTTGTATGCGGAGATCTGATCTTTCATCCAGATCATTTCCCTTGCAATCTTCTGGGCAAAGAAGACAGGCCCTTTAAGATTGATATTCATAACCCTGTCGTAACTCTCAACAGTCATATCGAGAACATCGTTTCGCTGAAGGGGTGCAACACCGGCATTGTTGACAAGAAAATCTATTCGTCCGTACCTTTCGAGGATATTGGAAACTACTTCTCCATGGCAGGCTGTGCAGGAGATATCGAGCCCTATCGGAAAAAACTGGGAGCCGCGCTTTTCAACTTCGGGACCAAGGTGCTCCATCCCTTCGCTGTCAATTGATCTTGCGATTGCAGCTATATCATAACCTTCTCCTGCCAATGCTATTGCTACCGCCTTACCTATGCCTCTGCTGGCCCCGGTAATGACAGCTACGGGTTTCCCGTTCATATTTAAGAGTTTTTTCCGGTTTAAGTTAGCTGCCGGTAAAGGTAATAATTTGTAGGATTTCTTCAAGGTTATGACGAAATATTGTATCTATATACACCGTACGCCCGTATCCGGCTTCAAGGAACTATCGCCGAATAGAGTCTGATGACTTCGCCGGCTGTGACCCGGGGGGAGAACTTCTCATTTGCATACCTCCTGCCTTCTTCAATCATCCTTTCCCTCAGCATGGAATCCGTCAGCACCTTTTCGATCCCTGCGGAAATCTCCCCGCACGATTCAGGATCCACGAGCATTGATGATGGTCCTCCTGCTTCAGGCAGGGAGGAACGGTCGGAAGTGATAACAGGAACCCCTGAAAGCAATGCCTCGGCTACCGGGATGCCAAATCCCTCGCAGAGAGAGGGGTAGATAAATGCGGAAGCAAGGTTATACAGAGCCTTCAGCTGGCGGCTCTCATGGAGGTCCTCTATCCAGATCACATGCAGTGAGGGTTTCAGTGATGCGATATATCTCTTTACTTCAGCTTTGTACGACCCCCCGTCACCCACCGCGACCAGCGGGATCCTGAGGTCCGAAGGCAAGGCCGCCAGACTCTTCACAACAGCAAGCAGGTTTTTCCTGGGGATCACCGAACCCACGTAAAGGATGAATTCCCCGGGAAGGTTATACTTCCGGGCAACCTCCTCCTTTGAATGCGCTTCGGACTCTGAATAGAATACAGGGTCGCATGCCTGGTATATCACCCTGATCCTTGACGGGTCAACATTATAGAACCTGATCAGATCCTCCCTGGTGGAGTTGCTGATAGCCACTATCGCATCGGCATTGTTGCAGGCGAACCTGAATTTCCTGTCGTAGAAGAACCTGTCGGCCGGCTTGTAAGTCCTGGGATAAACAAGGAACACCAGGTCGTGAATGGTCACGATGCTTTTGATCCCGCTTCTCCTTAAGGTGACCGGAATTTCACCGCTTAAACCGTGGAAGAGGTCGATCCTGTCTTCCTTTAGCCGCCCGGTGACAAAAAAGGTCCTCCAGAGCGATCTGAACGGCGAGCCGGAGATCCTGGCGGTAAAACCCGGATCGCTCACAAACCTATTTACTACGGGATCGGAACTGATCTTAGTCGTATAAAGGAAGTATTCCTCCTCAGGGTAAAACTGCCGTAGGTTCGACACCAGCGTCCTGCTGTAGTTTCCCAGCCCGGTGAAATTATTGAATAGCCGTTTTGCATCGTAGCCTATACGCATGGCATTTACTCTTATATTTTGAAATCACAATACCGGATCATCATTGCTTTTCTCATCATCCGGCAGGGTAGCTCCCGATTCGTCCGGGTTCTTGTCCTCTTCCTCCTCTTCCATCCATTCCGGGGTTGGTTCCTGGGGCCCCTCCTTGCGGTACCATATTGCCAGGATTATGCCTGAGACGAATCCCAGCATGTGCGATTCCCATGAAACATTTTTATA
>DCFQ01000033.1 GCA_002319915.1 Bacteroidales bacterium UBA1800
CATAATCGTTATGGGCATGAAAATCGAAATGCGTCCCCTGGTACCTGTCAGTCATCCGTTTGCAGAAATCGTATGTCTGGTCAGAATTGAGGATGCCCAGGGTGTCGGGCAGCATTATCCTTTTGATATTCTGATCTTTGAGCCTGTCGACCATGTAATAAACGTAATCCTCCGAGTTGATCATTCCGTTTGACCAGTCCTCGAGGTAGATATTGACATCCATGTCCAGCTCCGTTGCTTTCCTTATGATCTCCTTTATCTCAGCTGCATGCTGGTCCGGGGTTTTCCTCAGCTGCTTCTCAAGATGCCTCAGGGATCCCTTGCAGAGAAGGTTGACGACCTTGCCGCCTGCATCATGGATCCAGTTAAGGGAGACATCGCCATCCACGAAGCCGAGTACCTCGACCTTTCTCTGGAGGCTGTTCTGCCTTGCCCATTCGGTGATCTTTCGCAGGGCCTCGAATTCCCCTGAAGAAACGCGTGCAGATGCCACTTCTATCCGGTTGACCCTGACGTCTTTAAGGAGGATAGTTGCAATGTGCAGCTTCTCAAACGGTGAGTATGAAACACCCTGCGTCTGCTCTCCGTCCCTGAGGGTTGTATCCATTATCTCTATTCTCATGAACTACTTTTTTAATGCCTCAAAAGAAACTATTTCATTCCTGAGGCTTAACAGATAATCTATATCGTCAAGCCCCTTCATCAGGCACTCTTTCTTGTAAGAGTTTATATCGAAGCTTACCGACCTCGCCGTCGGCAAAATGGTGAACAATTGGTTTTCAAGGTCTATCCTGACCTCAGTGCCTGGCTTCCTTTCAATGAGTGAAAGAAGGTCTTTCAGGAATTTGTCGGGAACAACAATTGGCAGAAGTCCGTTGTTAAGGCAATTGTTCCTGAAAATATCGGCGAAGAAGCTCGACACGACTGCTCTGAACCCGTAGTCGTAAATCGCCCATACGGCATGCTCCCTGCTCGATCCGCTCCCGAAATTCTTTCCTGCAACGAGCACTTTCCCGGTGTACCTGGGATTGTTCAGGTTGAAATCGCGGTTCGGATTCCCGTTGTGGTCGTATCTCCAGTCGCGGAACAGGTTATCGCCGAAGCCTTCCCTCGACGTTGCACTGAGGAACCGGGCAGGAATTATCTGGTCGGTATCAACGTTCTCGAGTGGTAATGGGACACAGGTGGATTCAAGTATTGTGAATTTATCTTTTGACATTCTTTCCTGATTTATTAATTGCTAGTCAATAAGTTCGCGGGGATCGGTTATAACGCCGGTGACTGCAGCGGCGGCAGCGGTCAGCGGGCTTGCCAGAAGGGTCCTTGCCCCGGGCCCCTGCCTGCCCTCAAAATTCCTGTTTGATGTGCTGACGGCATACTGGCCTGCCGGGATCTTATCCTCATTCATTGCCAGGCATGAGGAGCATCCGGGCTGCCGTAATTCAAAGCCCGCCTTTTCAAGTATCTCGACCAGTCCTTCCTTAATAGCCTGTTGTTCAACTAATTTGGACCCAGGAACGATCAGGGCCGTGACCCCGGGCGCTTTTTTCCGTCCCCTTACAAGCTGGGCAAATGCGCGCAGATCCTGTATCCTGCCATTCGTGCAGCTTCCAAGAAATACATACCCGACAGGGTGGCCAAGCAGCTTCATCCCGGGTACAAAACCCATGTAATCAAGAGATTTCATGAAAGAGGTGCTCCGCTCCCCGTCGATATCATCAAGCGTCGGTATGGCATCGTCGATAGCAATCCCCATCCCTGGATTTGTCCCAAATGTTATCATCGGCTTGATATGGTCAGCATTAAACTCAAGCTCCCTGTCGAAAACGGCACCCGGGTCAGAGTTAAGCTCACGCCAATTCAGGATCAGCGGAGCCCAGTCGAAGGTTTCGGCAATCTCCGGGAGGGCTTTGAGGTACCTGTATGTTACCTCATCAGGTGCTATCAGTCCGCCTCTTGCTCCCATTTCTATACTCATATTACAGACGGTCATTCTCGCTTCCATGCTCATTGAAGTGATCGCAGTTCCCGAGTATTCGACAAAGTATCCTGTTGCCCCGCCTGTCGATAACTGTGAGATTATATACATGATGACATCCTTGGCAGTGACTCCCTTCTGAAGCGTCCCGTTTACCTTGATCCTCATCTTTTTAGGCTTGGGCTGAAGGATGCACTGGGTTGCAAGGACCATTTCCACCTCGCTTGTTCCGATACCGAAGGCGATGGCGCCGAAGGCCCCGTGCGTGGAGGTGTGGCTGTCGCCGCAGACAATTGTCATCCCCGGCCGCGTATACCCGAGCTCGGGTCCGATAACATGTACAATGCCGTTCTTCGGGTGATTCAACCCGAATAATTCGATGCCATGGGTCCTGCAGTTCTCAGCGAGCTTCTCGACCTGTTTCCTTGACAGTTCATCGCTTATCGGCAGATGCTGATTGATGGTCGGGATATTATGATCGGCGGTTGCAAGCGTCCTTTCGGGCCTGAATACCTGTATCCCGCGCTCTTTCAGTCCGTTAAATGCCTGCGGACTTGTGACTTCATGGATATAATGCTGATCGATGAAGAGAACATCCGGCCCGTACTCTATCGAACGGACGACATGTGAATCCCATATCTTGTCAAAAAGTGTCTTTGGTTCCATTAAAACTAATTATTTCTCTCTGTGATCTCTGTGTCTCCTCTGTGATACTCTGTGTAACCCAATAAAACAAAAAACTTACACGGAGGAGACACTGAGTGTCACAGAGATGATGAATTACTTAACTTTTGAAATTGCGTCGATAAAGGCCTCCACGGAAGCGGTTATAATGTCGGTGTTCGCCGAGAATCCGTAGTAGATCTTTCCCTCGTGTTCAACCTGTATGTGCACTTTCCCGATATCATCGCTTCCCTTCGTTATTGCTTGGATAAGGAATTCCTCGAGATGGACCGTTTTGCTGATAAGGTGTTTCACTGCCGTGAATGATGCATCGATCGGTCCGTTGCCTGAAGCGGTGGAAGTGTGCACTTCCCCGTTGATCCTGACCCCGACGGTAGCCACCGGAATGGCCGATTTCCCGCAGGTTACCTGCAGAAGTTCAAGCTTAAGGGCCTTCTCCCCCGAGAAGACTTCCCCTGAAAGTATCCTCAGGTCCTCATCATTGATCTCCTTCTTCTTATCTGCGAGCAGAAGGAATTTGTGATAGATCTCATCCAGCTCTTCCTTCCCGAAAGTGAACCCGAGGACTTCGAGTCTGTGGTTAAGGGCTGCCCTTCCGCTCCTTGCCGTCAAGATGATCGACGATTCCTTGATCCCTACTTCGTGCGGATCGATGATTTCATAATTCTCCCTGTATTTCAGGACGCCGTCCTGGTGTATCCCTGAGGAGTGGGCAAAGGCGTTCCTTCCAACGATCGCCTTATTGGGCTGGACAGGCATGCTCATCAGGTTGGAGACCAGCCTGCTCGTGCTGAAGATTAGCTTTGAGTTGATATCCGTGGCCAGGTTCATGCCGTGATGGCTTTTGATAATCATTGCCACCTCTTCGAGCGATGTGTTTCCTGCGCGTTCGCCAATCCCGTTTATTGTAACCTCGGCCTGCCTCGCACCATTCAACACTCCCATGATCGTGTTGGCTGTTGCCATGCCAAGGTCGTTATGGCAATGGGTTGAAATGATTGCCTTGCCGATATTCGGAACATTCTCTATCAGGAACCTGATCTTCTCACCATATTCTTCGGGCAGGCAATATCCGGTCGTATCCGGGATGTTCACCACGGTGGCGCCCGCCTTTATCACGGCTTCAATGACCCTTGCCAGGTACTCGTTCTCGCTTCTGCCTGCATCTTCGGCATAAAACTCAACGTCTTCCACAAATTTCTTTGCATACTTCACTGCGTCGACGGCTCTTTTCAGTATCTCCTCGGGAGTTGTCTTGATCTTATACTTTATATGGAAAGGAGAGGTCCCGATTCCCGTGTGGATCCTTTTACGCTTCGCAAACTGCAGGGCATCGGCAGCGACCTCGATGTCTTTTTTTACGGCCCTTGTAAGGGCGCAGATAACAGGATTGGTCACGGCTTTTGAGATTTCCACAACCGAAGTAAAATCGCCCGGGCTTGAAATCGGGAAACCGGCCTCGATGACGTCGACTCCGAGAGCCTCGAGGGCCCTTGCCACTTCGATCTTCTCGACCGTGTTGAGCTGGCATCCGGGAACCTGTTCACCGTCCCTCAGGGTGGTGTCGAAAATAATTACCTTGTCGTCCATTTTTGTGTTTTTATTGTGTTGATAATTGAGGTCAAACCCGCCACTGGCCCTTTCCGGAGGGAATCATCCAGTGCATGTTTGCTGTTCTTTATGCTTTTATCAGTCTCTTTATTTGACATTCGGCCTCAGCTTCCTGACCGCTGCCCCGGCTCTCCACAGCTCTGAATTTCCAAGCTCCTTCAGCTCTGCATCCAGCAGTTCCTTGTAATTCGTTGCCCCGGTCGAACGCAGCACCCTCACGCACTCTTCTCCCGACTTTACCTTTGAATAGAGTTCCGTGAAGACGGGAAGAACCGCGTCCCTGAATTTTGGTCTCCAGTCCAGCGCCCCACGCTGAGCGGTCGCGCTGCAGTTTGAGTACATCCAGTCCATCCCTTTCTCATCAACGAGCCGGATAAGGCTCTGTGTAAGCTCTTCGACAGTCTCGTTGAATGCTTCGGACGGGGAGTGGCCGTTCTGCCTCAGGACCTGGTACTGAGCATCCATTATGCCGGCCAGCGCACCCATAAGGACGCCCCTTTCCCCTGTAAGATCGCTGAATACCTCCATTTCAAAGGTTGTCGGGAAGAGATACCCGGAGCCGATTGCTATGCCAAGAGCAAGGATCCTCTCTTCAGCTCTTCCGGTGAAATCCCGGAATACCGAGTAGCTGGAATTAATTCCCGCCCCAGCAAGAAAGTTCCTCCTCACGCTGGTGCCTGAACCTTTTGGTGCGCAAAGGATAACATCGACATTGTCGGGTGGGATGACTCCCGTATGCTCCTTATAGGTTATCGAGAACCCGTGGGAGAAGTAAAGGGCATCACCCTGTTTAAGACATGGTTTAAGACGCGGCCAGAGGATCCTCTGGGCAGCATCCGAGACAAGGTACTGGATAATCGTTCCCCTGGTTGCTGCCTCTTCAACATCGAATAGGGTCTTCCCGGGTACAAACCCGTCGGCTACCGCCTTGTCCCAGTCAGCCTTGAATTCCGGTGCCTGTCCGACAATGACATTAATGCCGTTTTCCTTCATGTTCATTGCCTGGGCTGGGCCCTGGACGCCATAGCCGATAACTGCAACCACTTCATTCTTAAGGACCTCCTGTGCCCTGGAAAGCGGAAATTCGTCCCTTGTCACTACATTTTCGAGAACGCCGCCAAAATCGATCTTTGCCATAGTTTAGTTTTTTATTTTTGAATTTTAGTTGTATGATTCTATGTTTTCAGGCTTGAAGCGGTTTGCCGCATCCATCTCCTGGAGATACGCATTGAGCTCCTTGACCTGCCTCGTAATTGCCACCCGCCCTGACCGGACAAACTGCAGCAGGCCGCATGGCTCGAGATGACGAAGGAGCTCGGAGATCTCATCCTTGTGTCCCGTCTTCTCGATCACCATGTACTCGGGCGAGACTTCAAGTATCCTTGCATGATAGGTCCTGACAATATTGTCGATTATGTTCCCCGACATCAGCCCCTTGGTGGTCACCTTATAGAGAGCTATTTCCTGATAGATTATCTCGTCGGAAGTGTGAACGAACACCTTCAGAACATCCACCAGCTTTTGCATCTGCCTTGCCACTTTCTGAACCATTTCCGCAGTCGTCTTCACAACCAGGGTAAGCATCTGGACTCCTTTTACGGCAGATTCGGAGGCGGTTATGCTTTCGATATTGATCTGTCTGCGGGTCAGTATGATTGTAATCTGGCTCAGTATACCGATATGGTCTTCGGTAAAAAGCGAAATTGTAAATTCCTGTTTCATTTTTTATAAGTTAATGTTACGTCTGATACTGAGGCACCTGGTTCCACCATCGGCAGGACATTGGCGCCATTGTCAATCCCGATTTCGAGCAGGTAAGGGCCTTCAGAGGCCAGAAGCTCCCCTATGGCACCCTTCAGGTCATTCCTTACAGTTACCTTTTTTCCCTGTATTCCATAGGCTTTTGCGACTGCGACAAAATCCGGGTTTACCAGTTCCGTTGATGCATACCTTTTATTATAGAACATCTCCTGCCATTGCCTTACCATTCCAAGGAAGTTATTGTTGAGAAGTATAATCTTGACCGGGATACCATAGTGAAGGATCGTTCCAAGCTCCTGAATCGTCATCTGCAAACCGCCGTCACCAACGAATCCGACAACCTGCTTGTCAGGCCTTCCGATCTTTGCCCCTATGGTCGCCGGAAGGCCGAAGCCCATTGTCCCCATACCACCCGATGTAACAAAGCTGTTTGGTTCGGAGAATTTGTAGTAGCGTGCAACCGACATCTGGTTTTGCCCCACATCTGTCACGATTATTGCTTCGCCGTTGGTCATTTCCGATACCAGTCTTACCACTTCTCCCATCTTCAGCATTCCTGACTGGGGCTTTGTCTCCTCCCTGACTACCTTATCATATTCGGTCTTATCCGCGATCCGGAATTCCCTTATCCATTTTTCATACGATCTCTTTTCGACAAGGGGGATCAGCTGTTCAAGCACCTCTTTCGCATCGTTGTTGATTTCGAGATCCACGATAACATTCTTATTGATCTCGGCTTCGTCGATCTCAATGTGTATTATCCTTGCATTTTTTGCGTATTTCTTGATGTTGCCCGTCACACGGTCGTCGAACCGCATTCCGACTGCGATTATCAGGTCGGCTTCGTTAGTCAGCATGTTTGCACCAAAATTGCCGTGCATCCCCAGGAGACCTGCATAAAGGCGGTGTGTGGTCGGGAAGGCTGACAGGCCCAGAAGGGTCAGCGCTACGGGTATTCCGGTTTTTTCCGCAAATTGCCTGAGCTCATCCTGGGCCTTTGAGATCAGGACGCCGTGGCCGGCCAGTATAAGCGGCTTTTCAGCATGATTGATCATGATTGCTGCCGACTCAATTGCGCGGGTATGGAGCGGGATGTGAGGATTGTAGCTGCGGATATAATTACATTTCCGATACCGGAAATCAAGCTTTTCGATCTGTGCATCCTTGGTAATGTCGATAAGCACTGGTCCGGGCCGCCCGGTTGAAGCTATATAGAATGCCTTGGCAATGGTTTCAGGTATATCCTCCGACTTCTTTACCTGGGCGTTCCATTTGGTTACGGGCATGGAGATCCCGAGGATGTCAGTTTCCTGGAATGCATCCGTTCCTATCAGCCCGGAAACCACCTGGGCAGTAATAAAGACCATCGGAACCGAATCGAGAAATGCATTTGCGATCCCAGTGATCAGGTTCGTCGAGCCGGGTCCGGAAGTGGCAAAACACACGCCGGTTTTGCCAGTCACCATCGCATATGCCTGTGCGGCATGTGCAGCGCCCTGCTCATGACGTGTAAGGTAATGCTTTATCTTGTCGTCATAATCCAGAAGCTTGTCATAAACCGGCATTATTGTACCGCCCGGATAACCGAACACAGTGTCAACTCCCTCTTCGATCAGGCATCTCAGGATGCCGTCCGCCCCTGATATGGTTTCCGCTGTTCCGTTAACCGTGGTTACTTTCGCCTCAAGTACTTTTTCAGTCTTCATAAGATCTGTCTGTAGTTAGTGTTTTTACTGATTCCGGGCACCTGCGAGCCGGAACCTCCTGATTTTTATCTTAATGCCTGGTAAATCTGATTTCCGTTTGCGATGGCTGACATCATTAAATAATCCTTACTGCCCCGGTATCTGCAGAGCTTACCATTGCTGCATATGCTTTAAGCGAAGCGGGGATCTTCCTGCCTCTCGATACGGGGGAAAATGCTTTCTCCCCCCTGGCTCTTTCAGCATCCAGTCTGGCACTTAGTTCACTCTCAGGTATCATTGCATTAATTGTTCGCGACACGACATCAATTTCGATCAGGTCGCCGTTCCTGATGACTGCTATTTCTCCGCCGGCAGCTGCCTCCGGGGAAACATGGCCGATTGAAAGGCCGGATGTCCCGCCGGAAAACCTTCCGTCGGTGATGAGCGCGCACTTTTTGTCAAGCAGCTTCGATTTGAGATATGAGGTGGGATATAGCATTTCCTGCATACCCGGGCCGCCTTTCGGACCTTCGTACCGGATCACGACAACGTTGCCGGCATTCACTTTGCCCGTGAGGATACCATTTGCGGCTTCCTCCTGCGACTCGAAAACCACTGCCTCACCCCTGAACCGGTAAAGTGATTGATCGACGCCGGCCGTTTTCACAATACATCCGCTTCTTGCGATGTTTCCGTAGAGTATGGCCAGGCCGCCATCCTTATTGTATGCATGTTCAAGGTCCCTTATGCAGCCGCCGGTCCGGTCAGTGTCGAGCGATTCATAAACACTTGCCTGTGAACCCATCTCGAAGCTTTTTTTCATGCCGGGTGCACTTCTGTAAAGTTCATCGGCCTCCGGGATACGGTTACTCCCGAGGATATCCCAGTCGGAGATAGCCTCATGCAATGTCCTGTAATCTGCTCTTGGCACTGTTCCGTCGACAAGCCCGTTCTTTTCGAGCTCAGCCATTATTGACAGGATCCCTCCGGCCCTGTTTACGTCCTGAACATGAAAATGAGAACTGGGGGCAACCTTGCAGATATTGGGTATCTTCCTCGACAGCTGGTCAATGTCCTTCATGGTAAAATCCACGCCTGCTTCACGGGCTACGGCGAGGAGGTGCAGAACAGTATTTGTCGAACCGCCCATCGCAATGTCGAGCGACATGGCATTCATGAAAGCTTTCCTTGATGCAATAGACCGTGGAAGCACTGACGCATCACCCTCTTCGTAGTACCTTGTTGCAAGCCTGACAATGAGTGAGGCAGCCTTTTTAAGAAGTTTTATCCTGTTTGCATGCGAAGCGACAAGCGTACCGTTCCCGGGCAAAGCGAGTCCGAGCGCTTCAGTCAGGCAGTTCATAGAATTGGCCGTGAACATGCCGGAGCAGGATCCGCATGTAGGACATGCCGTCAGCTCAAGCTCACCGAGTTCCTGGTCGCTCACTGAATCGTTTGCAGCATACACCATTGCATCGATAAGATCGACATTCCTTCCGCGATGGACACCTGCCTCCATCGGCCCGCCGGAAACAAAGACTGAAGGGATATTGAGCCTCATGGCGGCCATCAGCATTCCGGGCGTGATCTTATCGCAGTTGCTGATGCAGATCATTGCATCAGCGCAGTGGGCATTGCATACATATTCAACACTGTCGGCTATGAGCTCCCTCGAAGGCAGGGAATAAAGCATTCCCTCATGCCCCATGGCAATTCCGTCGTCGATCGCAATCGTGTTGAATTCTGCGGCAAAAAAGCCCATCTTCTCGATCTCCTTCCTGACCATCTGACCGGCTTCATGAAGGTGAACGTGGCCCGGGACAAACTGTGAAAATGAGTTTACCACCGCAATGACCGGTTTTCCGAAGTGCTCCTCCTTCATCCCGTTTGCCCTCCACAGGCTTCTCGCGCCTGCCATGTTCCGTCCCGATGTGCTTGCCTTGCTTCGCAACTGGTTTTTCATCAGAAGTCTTTTTAAAAAAAAAGCTTCCCGGTCGATCCGGAAAGCTTATGTATATCTTTTTTAATTCATACTATTCCCGGATCAGGTGCCAGAGGCAAGAATGAGGATAAGGGCAATAATATGGATTAAAGTTTTGTTCACTATTTTGTTTAAAATTGAACGACAAATGTATTTAATTTTTTAATATATCAAACAAAAAGTAAAATATTTCACTATTTATTTACAAAATGATGGCTGTAATTAATAATTCTCACCGGGAAGTAAGGACAATCCGGGGTGCTGAAACAGATGGCGGCTGCTAAACCGCTCGTTTGTACGATTGCTCCTGTCATACTGCTTATGGAGGCAGGGGAAATGGTCAGAATTGAATAAAAGTTTCTATTTTTACAATCAATAATTACCTGAAAAGCTCATTTATTTATCGATCAAATTCATTCATTTAAACCTGTAAAAACTTTAAAAATGAAAAGGGGAAATCTTCTATTGGTATTATTTTTAGCAGCGGTGGCCGGTCTGGCGATCCTTTCGTCATGCAGCAAACCCCAGAAGAACATCGGACTTCAGCTTTATTCCATCCGTGACTCGATCATGAGGGATATCCCGGGGGCAATTGCAAAAGTGGCTGAAATGGGATATAAATTTGTCGAGCCAGCCGGTTACGACGACGGCAAGTTCTATGGTATGGATCCGGTTGCATTCAGGGACCTGTGTTCAAAGAACGGCCTTCTGATCCTGAGTTCACATACGGGCCTTCCGCTACCTGATTCGACCAATATGGAGAAAGCAATGGCATGGTGGGACGAATGCATCAACGCCCATGCCGCAGTTGGCGTTAAGTATATAGTTCAGCCCTTTATGGGTGATGAGGCTTACAGGAGCCTCGATACGCTGAAAAAATATTGTGATTATTTCAATGCGATCGGTGAGAAATGCAATGCCAAAGGGATCCGTTTCGGATACCATAACCACAATATGGAATTCTCCACTAAGCTCAATGGACAGACTATTTATGATTTCATGGTGACGAACACTGATCCGGCAAAAGTGACCTTTGAGATGGATCTCTACTGGACGGTTGAGGGCGGAGCAAAACCGGTTGACTATTTTGCAAAATATCCGGGCAGATTTGAATTATGGCACATTAAGGATAAGGAGGAAGTCGGAGCCAGCGGCAAGATGGATTTCCCGGCTTACTGGGCAGCAGCTGCACAGTCAGGAATGAAATATGGAGTGGTGGAGGTGGAACAATATAACTTCGACGAGTTCACCAGCTGCAAGAAGAGCATTGATTTCCTAAATTCGGCATCCTATGTCGCCATGCCTCAATAGAGGCTTTAAATCTGATCCGGGTATGAAAAGGTCGTTGCTGATCCCAGTTTTATTCCTTGTCTTGTTTTCGGGATGCCGGAAGGAATATTATTCCATGAATGATTTTCATTCAGTGCTCAAAATCGATTCCCATATGCATATCGGGAGCAGGAGCGGGAACTTTGAGGAGATTGCCGGAAAGGACAATTTCTTGCTGGTCACGCTGAATGTGGATCACTCCGATTCAGCTGCCGTACAGAAACAGATTGAGGATGCTGAATGGTCGGCCAGTCATCATCCCGGCAGGGTATTTTACGGTGCGACGTTTTATTTTGATACCGCCGGCTGGGGTTCACCCGCCTGGAGCAGCAGGGTGATCTCCGGGCTTGAAAAGGCACTGTCAGGCGGAGCCGTGACAGTAAAGATCTGGAAAAACATTGGAATGACCGTCCGCGACAGGAACGGGAAATTCATCATGGCGGATGACCCCGGCCTCGAACCGGTGTTCAGCTATATTAAAAGCAGGAACCTGCCGGTTACCGGTCATCTCGGGGAGCCGAGAAACTGCTGGCTGCCTCTCGACCGGATGACTGTGAGGGGCGACAGCAGCTATTTCGCGGAGAACCCTAAGTACCACATGTTCCTCCATCCTGAATATCCTTCCTATGAGGATCAGATAGCCGCCCGTGACAACCTGCTGAAAAAGAACCCTGACCTGGTATTCATCGGATGTCACCTCGGCAGCCTGGAGTGGAACGTCGATTCCCTGGCAAAGAGGCTTGACATGTTCCCCAATATGGCTGTCGACATGTCGGCTAGGATCTGCCACCTCCAGTACCAGTCAGCCCGCGACAGGGAGAAGGTGCGGGAGTTCTGCATCAGGTACCAGGACAGGCTCCTCTACGGGACTGATACCGGTGAGGAACCAGGTGCAGATCCTGAAAAATTCAAAGGTTGGGTACATGATACCTGGCTGAGCGACTGGAGGTACTTTGCAACGGACGATTCGATGACCACGGACGCTTTCAGGGGATCATTCAGGGGACTCAGGCTGCCGGCTGAGGTTGTAGACAAGATCTATAGCAGGAATGCGATCAAATGGTATAAACTCAGAATAAATGCACGATAATCTCAGGCTCTTTTTTGAAAGGATAAAGTCGATCGGGTTCTGGAGGCGTCTCTTTGGCTGGAGGAAGGTCAGGGCACTTAGCTATGACGCTTACGAAGAGTACAATTCCCTTGTCCAGGACGTCAATAACCTGGGTAATGAGGTCACAAAACGTGAGTCGAGGATCAGCGATCTCGAGAATAATCTGAAAATATCCTCATCGAGGATCTCCGACCTCTCTTCAATGATCCAGAAGCTTGAGACCAAAGTTTCGGTTCTCGAGAATGAACAGTCGAGGCTAAACAGGGACAAGACCGAACTTTCGAACAGGATAGCGAGGTTTGAACAGGCCGATCAGTCCAAGGCCGAAGAATACCAGAAAAATGTGGCCAACATAAATGCCATGAGGGAAAGCCTTGAGGGAGAGCGCAACAGGCTGCATGAAGAGCGGCTCAGGGAAAAAGAGGAACAGTTCGAAAGGCTCAAGCTGACCTGGCAGACCCACGAGGAGAATGTGAAATCGGTCATCAGGAACATATGCAGAACCCAACTGATCGAATATGTGGAAAATGTCCCGTTCAGGGGAAACCCTGACAATACGGTCAAGATCGCCGGGGAATATGTGATCTTTGATGCAAAAAGCCCTGCCGGCGACGATCTTGAGAATTTTCCGAAGTATCTGAAGGTCCAGACTGAGAGTGTCAAAAAATACATCAGGCAGGAGAATGTCAAGAGTGATATTTTTCTTGTGGTTCCTTCCAATACCATCGATGTGATCAGCCAGTTCTCCTTCAACATGGGTGATTACTACGTATATATCATAACCATCGATTCGCTCGAGCCCATTATCCTTTCCCTGAAGAAGATCGAAAATTACGAGTTTGCCGAGCAGCTTACTCCCGATGAGAGGGAAAATATCTGCCGGATCATCGGGAAATTCTCCCACATTGCCAAGAGGAAGATCCAGATCGATTATTTCTTTTCGTACCAGTTCCTTGATATCCTTTCAAAGGCAAACATCGACCTTCCTTCGGATATTCTTAAGTCCGTGCAGGAGTTCGAGAAGGCGGAAAAGCTTAACCCCCCGCAGGAAAAGCGCGCCAAGCAGATCCTTACCGACGATCTGCTGAGCGAAAGCGAAAAGCTGGCCAATGAAGTGCGGTCCAAACTGTCGGACCAGGCAAATAATCCTGCATAATCACAACCCCTCTGAAGTTCAATGTCCACGGTTGCATCATAAGTAGCCTTTGCAGCAATCCACACTTTATGCGACTTTGTGTTGTCCTT
>DCFQ01000007.1:0-22022 GCA_002319915.1 Bacteroidales bacterium UBA1800
GCGGACTGTTAATCCGTAGGTCGTAGGTTCGAGCCCTACCTGGGGAGCAAAACAGGAGATAATTAATTTATCTCCTTTTTTGTCTCGCTACATGTTTTGGGTATACATTCTTTTATCAAAAAAGCAGGAACGTTATTATATTGGCCATACCAACGATCCCGACAGGCGGCTTGTGGAGCACAACACCGATGAAAGGGACAAGTATACCAGCAAGTACCGGCCGTGGGTGATGGTATTCAGATATCCTGTTTCGGAGATCAGATCTGAAGCTATGATAATTGAGAAATATCTAAAGGGAAGGAAAAGCAGACGACTTATAGAGAAACTGATTTCAAAGGAATCAGAGGAGGATTATATAAAATCATTTTTTGAAAAGGTTCTTTTAAAAAGGCATTATCTTGAACAGGCTTAAAGAAAGGATACAAATAACATTAGGGTTTTACGAAGCCTGATATTTAACTACTTTAATAAAGCCGATAATACAATTACCTTCAGGTTTTATGAAAAATACCGCGAGCTGTTGAAAGATCGCGGTATCAAAATGGTGAAAGAGAACCACCGCTTTGCCCCTGTCTAAACGGCACTCGGGATGAAAGATTCAGCTGATTGCCTGTACAATAAGCAAATAGAATACTGCGATTCCGCCATTAAGCTTGGCCGCCCGTACGGGCACTCATTTGCCTACTACGATCTTGCGATGATCTATGATTATAAAGGGGACAGGAAAAGGGCACTGGAGAATCTGAACATTTTTATGAACAGAAAAGGAATGTGCAACTGGTTCGGAGTCGGTAAGCCGGAATTCAGCAACTTCGTCAATGATCCCGAGTTTGTAAGGATCAATGCTGAAGTGTACCGGAAGTACCTGGAGGAGCATGAGAAAATGAAAAAATGGCTGGAAGAACGGGGATTGTTGTAAGGGTCTTAAGAATCCTTATAATTATGCGGCACACCGCGAGCCAGCAAAGCAAGCAAACTCTTGGCCCACTTATCCTTATCGGTGGCATGATCGCTTAGGTCGGAGAGTAAGATTCAGGAACTTACACAGAGGACACGGAGGGTTCGCTATGTGCCATTCCATGCATTAAAAACCCTGTTAGTATTTCGGCAGCTTGTACCCGTTATTATAAACCGGTGTAATAAGCTTATTTGCCGCAGCCGAATTGAATGCCTGCTTTGCATTGTCCCAGGATACCTTTTCACCTGTGCGGTAGGCAATGTTTCCCATCTGGGCAACCAGGGCGACATTTCGGCCGATATCGATACCGGCATTCAGCTTTTCCGGGCTATTGTCAAGGATACAATCTATGAAGTTCTTTGCATGAAGATCCTGCCCGTTGCCTACATTCTTCTGAACGGGGACTGCCTCTATCCGCTGTTTCTCGGGGACGACTTCCCAGCCGTTCCTGTCGAGAACGAGGGTGCCATTTTCACCGATATATGACATTCCGTGGGGCCTGCGCCAGTTCCCAAGGCCTATCCCTATGGTATGTTCCCATATCATTACGAAATCCCTGAAGTCATAAACGGCGGTCATTGTGTCGGGGGTGACCATGTCATCATCCGGGAAAGCGTATTTACCGCCCATTGCCATCACTGAATCGGGGATCGATTTTCCCATGCCGTAAAGAATGTAATCGATCAGGTGCACTCCCCAGTCGGTCATCAGCCCGTTGCCATATTCCCAGTACCATCTCCAGGTGAAGTGGAAGCGGTTCTTGTTGAACGGGCGGAGCGGTGCAGGGCCGAGCCACATGTTGTAATCCACCCCTTCGGGCACAGGTGCATCAGGGACCTTTGGAACTGCGCTTTTCCAGTCGACATAGGACCAGGCCTTGCACGTCCGGATCCTTCCGAGCTTGCCCGTTTTAAGGTAATTTATGGCATCGACAAAATGCGGTTGGCTCCTCTGCCATTGGCCTACCTGGACTATCTTCCCATGCTTTTTGACAGCTTTCTGCATGATGTTGATCTCGGCGATCGAGTTACCGACGGGTTTCTCGACATATACATGCTTACCCGCTTCGAGCGAATTGCAGAAGATGAGGCAATGCCAGTGATCGGGAGTCCCGACGATCACTGCATCGATATCCTTGTTGTCAAGCATTTTACGGTAGTCAACATAAAGCTTCGGCCGCTCCCGGCCCATCTTTACCAGGTCGTCGGACCTGCGGTTGAGGACATTCCTGTCGACATCGCAAAGGCCGATGCATTCGACCCCCGGAACCTTCAGCAATGAAACAAGATCGCTGTACCCCTGGCTGTTACCGCCAATCAGCCCGATCCTGATCTTGTCGCTTGCAGCTGCCGGCCTTTTACTTACGGGGAAAGCTTCAGGCATGATCATTGAGCCCGCTGCCAGAACAGATGCGGTCCTTATGAAATCTCTTCTTGTTGAGGCCATATATTCATGGTTTAGTAACAACCGGCAATTTAGGCTAAATTGATAAAGGATCAACCGCCGCATCCTTAAAAAACGTTAAAGATGGAGCCATAAATTTTTTTTCAGGAAACGGTGCGGGAATCGCCAGATTAATTATTAGTAACTTTGCACAATTGCAATCAAGCCTGAGAATCTGATATCCACTTTACATAGCGCATCCGGTTTTTAAGCTGAATGTAATGAGTTTACAGTAAACCACTTATATGTGTATATAATGATGCAGAAAATATATTTGACGATCCTGGTTTCGGTGTGTTTCACGCTGGGAAATCTTTCGGGGCAGGATCTTAATCTGAATGATCCGGTCCCTCCTGACCCGGAGATAAGGATAGGCCGGCTGGAAAACGGGCTCACCTACTACATTAAACAAAACAGTAAGCCCGAGAAGCGCATTGAGCTCCGGCTGGCTGTCAATGCAGGATCAATCTGCGAGACTGACAATGAGCAGGGCCTTGCACATTTCACGGAGCATATGAGCTTCAACGGGACCAAAAACTTCCCCGGCAACAAAATGATTGACGAGCTTGAAGAAATTGGAGTCAGGTTCGGGGATGAGCTGAATGCCTCTACAGGTTTCGACCAGACAGTATTTATGCTTAAAGTCCCGACCGGCAAGCCTGAATGGATCGAACGCGGGTTCCGGGTCCTCGGAGACTGGGCACATGGTGTTTCTTTCGACGACAACGAGATCAAAAAGGAGAGGGGTGTGGTCGTCGAGGAGTGGCGCATGGGCCTTGGTGCTGAGGAGAGGATGATGCAGAAGTATCTTCCCGTCCTGTTCAGGGGGTCAAAATATGCCAGCAGGCTTCCAATAGGGAAGGTTGACATACTCGAGAGCTTCAACAATGATACACTCCGCCGCTTTTACAGCAAATGGTACAGGCCCGACCTCATGGCAGTCGTCGTTGTGGGCGACATCGATCCGGCAATCGCTGAAAACAAGGTGAAGGAGTATTTCAGCAATATCCCCGTGCTCTCAAATCCTGTCAAACGGATTGATTACCCTGTTCCCGGGAATAGTGAACCGCTCATCAGCATTGTGACCGACAAGGAGGCTACAGGGTATACAGCGGAGATTATGTTCAAGCATCCGAAGACCGGATCCGTTACATATGGCGATTACAGGAAAATGCTGATGCAGAGCCTTTACACCGGGATGCTCGATGACCGCCTTATTGAAATGGCCAGGAAACCGGATGCTCCTTTCCTGTCAGCAGGATCGGGCTATGGCAGCTTTATTGGCCGCTTGCTGGATGTCTATTCACTTTCGGTCAATGCCAAGGAGAACCAGATTGAGAAAAGCATTGACGCTGTGGTTACGGAAAATGAAAGGGCAAGGCGCTTCGGATTCACGCCTTCGGAGCTCGAAAGGCAGAAATCGGACATGCTCTCTTTGTACGAGAACTCGGCAAAGGAAGCTGCAAAAACCGGCTCTGATGCGTTTGCGGATGAATTCGTCAGGAATTACCTCACGAAGGAATCCATTCCGGGTTACAGGAATGAATATGAGCTGGTAAAAAGATTCCTGCCCGGCATCTCCCTGGCAGAAATTAATGACCTTGGAAGATCATGGACTACAGATGACAACATGCTGGTCCTTCTCACGGCACAGGAAAAAGCCGGGGTAAGGGTGCCTGCAGAAAAGGATGTGGAGCAGATCATAGCATCCGCAAGGTCGAAGGAGCTTAAATCATATATCGACGATGTCCCTGATCAGCCCCTTCTCCCTTCCGATCCGGTGCCGTCGCATGTCGTAACCAGGACGGAGAATGCCGCATCCGGTTATTCGGAGATTGTATTCGGCAACGGCGCCAGGGTAATACTCAAGCCGACCGACTTCAGCAATGATGAAATATTGTTTTCTGCCTCGAGCCCGGGAGGCATTTCACTTTACCCCGACAGCGACCTGATGTCAGCTTCATTTGCTTCCGCCATAATTTCGCAAAGCGGACTCGGAAGCTTCGATCAGACCACGCTGCAGAAAAAACTCGCAGGCAATACCGCCAGCATTAAGCCTTATATTGGCGAGATACGCGAGGGATTAACCGGCAGCTGCTCTCCCGCTGACCTGGAGACTTTGCTACAGCTTAACTATCTCTATTTTACCGGGGTAAGGAAGGATGAGGATGCATTCGGTTCCTTTATTTCAAGAATGAAAAATGGTGTAAAGCCGCTAAGGACAAATCCCCAGGTGATCTTCACCGATACCCTTGCAAAGATCGTGTCGATGAATTCGCCCAGGATCGTAACAGTTCCTACTGACAGGCAGATCAATTCGATAAATCTCGACCGGGCACTGGCGATATTCAGGGACCGGTTTGCAGATGCAGGTGATTTCACGTTCGTGATGGTCGGGAATTTCCAGACCGACGATGTGGTGCGGTTGCTTGAAAAATATATCGGGGGGCTCCCTTCTTCAGGAAGGATCGAAAGATGGAGGGATCTTACCCCGAAGTTCCCGTCAAACCTGGTCCGGGTCGATGTTCCCGTGAATTCTGAGCCTCAGAGTATAGTGGCCCTGGTCTGGAAGGGTAAATTCAATATGACCGGGCGGAACAGGCAGGCATTCTCGATGCTGATGGATATTCTCTCGATCAGGTGTAGGGAATCGATGCGGGAGGACCAGGGAGGCGTTTACGGGGTGAGCATCGATGGTTCGGCCTCGCGGTACCCGGAACCAAGATTTTCGGTGGCATCATCATGGGGCTGCAGCCCTGACAGGGTTTCGGAACTCACGGGAACCCTGCTCGGGGAGATGGACAGGATCAGGAAGCGCGGCCCGGAGGAAGAGGATCTGAACAAGGTTAAGCAGTCCATGATCAGGGCCAATGAGTCGATGCTTAAGGAGAACAACTATTGGATTGCCGCCCTGCAGAACCATATTCAGAACGGGGACCCTCTGAGGTCGGCAACGGAATACGAATCATTTGTTAATTCTTTCACAACTAAAGATATAATGGCAATAGCCAGCAAATACCTCGATACGAAAAAATATGTGGGGGTTACCTTGACGCCTACCGCTAAAACAACCCGTGAAGTTCAGCATTGATCTTGTCGATCACCTCGCTGAGATGGTCGGGATTGTTGGGGAAGTTATAGTGGTCGGCTTCAACTATCAGCATTTTGCCCAGGTCGTATGACTGGATCCAGGCCTCATACCGTTCATTGAGCCTCTTGAGGTAGTCGAGCCTTATCGAGCTCTCGTACTCACGGCCTCTCTTCTGGATCTGATTGACGAGAGTCGGCACAGAGGCACGGAGGTAAAGCAGAAGGTCGGGAGGCTGCACAAACGAGCTCATCATCCTGAAAAGGGTCGAGTAATTATCGAAGTCGCGCGTCGACATGAGGCCCATGGAATGGAGGTTAGGGGCAAATATATGAGCATCTTCATATATGGTCCGGTCCTGGACGATCGTCAGGTCCGACTTCCTGATATCGATGATCTGGCTAAACCGGGTATTCAGGAAGTAGATCTGAAGATTGAACGACCACCGCTGCATATCCTCATAGAAGTCGTTCAGATAAGGGTTATCATCCACGTCTTCATAATGGGGGGTCCAGCCGTAATGCTTGGCAAGAAGCCCTGCCAGCGTAGTCTTTCCCGAGCCTATATTACCGGCGATTGCTATGTGCATGTCCGAGGTTTTTTCGTTTATAAAATTACTAAAATTAGGTTACCGTATCCAGTTTGTGAATAAATCCTTTTTTCACTCCCGGCCCTCACCGATGCCGGGGCCGGCAAACCTGTACAGCTCTTCAATGAGCTCCCGCGAATTTGATAACCTTGGCACCTTGTTCTGGCCGCCAAGCTTGTTCTTTGACCTTAGCCACAGGTTGAAGGTCCCCGTAGGGACCGATCTGACCACCGGCCTTACAAGGTTAATGTCCTTGAACCGCTTTGCCTCATAATCGGAATTCAGCGACTTAAGCGTTTCATCAAGACAACCGGTGAACTTATCCAGGTCATCCGGTTTCTTTTCGAATTCGATAAGCCACTCATGCGATCCCCTGGTCCCGGAGCCCATGAAGACCGGACCGGCGGTGTATTCCCCGATTATGGCCCCTGTCTGCCTGCATGCCGCTTCTAGTGCCTTTTCGGCGTTGTCGACGATGATCTCCTCCCCGAAGGCATTGATATATTGTTTAGTCCGTCCGGTTATGAGAAACCTGTAAGGAGTGAGGCTTGTGAATGTGATTGTATCGCCGATGAGGTATCTCCAGAGTCCGCCATTTGTTGATATGACCATTGCATAATTGACACCCGCCTCAACTTCGCCTAAGGTCATGGGAACCACCTGGCCTGTGCCGATCCTGTCGGCAGGTATGAACTCATAGTAGATGCCGTAATCGAGCATCAACAGCATGTCCTGTCTTGAAGGATCGTCCTGGATACCGAAAAAACCCTCGGAGGCATTGTAAGTCTCCATGTAGTGCATCCGGTCGCCAGGGATGAGCTGTTTGTAAAGGTCACGGTACGGCTTGAAGCTTATCCCGCCATGAAAGAATACTTCGAGGTTCGGCCAAACCTCGAGAAGGTTCTGTTTCCCGGCATAGGCAAGCACGTGCTTTATAAGTGTCAGGTACCATGACGGGACACCGGAAAAGCTCGTAACATTCTGATTTAGCGTAGTCCTGGTTATCAGGTCGAGCTTTTTTTCGAAATCTTCGATAAGAGCGATCTTCTGTTTCGGCGTTCGCACAAACTCTACCCAGAACGGCGCGTTCCAGATCAGCACCGCGGAAAGGTCGCCGTATATCGATTTCTCGCTGAACTGGTTTATACTATTACTTCCCCCGAGGGTAAGCGCCTTGCCTGAGAAGATCCTCGTTTCGGGGTAGTTCGTCGAATAAATCGCCAGGATATCCTTTGCCGCCTGATAATGGCAAACTTCAAGCGACTCAGTTGTGATGGGGATGAACTTGCTTTTGGAGGAGGTGGTGCCTGAGGATTTGGCGAACCACTTTATTTTCCCCGGCCAGGCCAGGTCGCTTTCTCCCTTCAGCATCCTGTCGACCAGCGGGGAGTACTCTTCATAGGACCTTACGGGCAGGCGTGATCCAAACTCTGCTGATGACCTGATTGAACCGAAATCAAACGTTTTGCCGATTTCCGTTGATCTTGCTGAATCTAAAAGTTTTAGCAGCAATTCCTGCTGGGTCTCGCGGGGATATTTCCTGAAATGTTCTATCTGGCTCAACCGCTTTGCATTAAGCCGCTTAACAATGGAAGGCAGGATAGACATCAGGTCAGCTTTGGTTTACAGCCTAAATATAGGGAAAATCTTTCGAGGGCCTTCCGGGCATCATTTGAAAATCTCCTTCAGCACTTCAAGGGAATTGATTTTCTTAAGCCCCGGCAGATGGGTTGAATAATACTTGATGATTGTCTCAAGCACCTCGTTCCTGACGGCTCCTCTCAACGATATTTTCCCGGCTTCATCGAAAGATGCCTTTAAAAACTCAGCGAGGACCGAGGAAATGCCCGGATCAGCATAATTGCCGTGTACCGGGGGCATCGCAGCAAAGGTCCCGTTTTCAAAATCAAAGTATCTCCCGGAGGCTTCACTCCTCGGACCGGGTCCGAATCCGAGGTACCCTGTCAGCCCAATGAGGAAAGAGATGTGAAAGTTTGAATAGCCTGACTGGCTTAAATCGAAGTATTTTACCGAGGTTTCGATGAAATCATACATCACCTGGTTAGGGCTCTCCTCGCGCAGGACTGATGTCATCATCTCGCCGAGGAACATTGCGATCGTGCTTTTTCGTATGTCAGAATAGATGCTGAGCGGGGAGTATGAAACCGAGAATTCACGCAGGACCTGCACGCTCCTCGATTCCTTCTGATAAAATACCAGGTCGAGTACCGACATCGGCTGGAAAAGTGCATTGTGCTTTCCCGATTTTTTGCTTCTCATCCCCTTCACTATGACCGAAACCCTTCCGAACTCCCTTGTATAGGCCTGCACAATTATTCCTGAATCGGTGTATTTCAGCTGGTGTAGAATGACAGCCCTGGATTTCTGAAGCATGAAGATCAATGATTTATTCAAATATAAAATTATTATATTTACCAGTCAATCATCCCGGCCATGACTGCTGCAAATAATGAGGAACTTGTTAAAAGGATCGCAAGGCTGGCGAAGCAGAACAAGGAACTCGTGGAGGAGATCAGGAAGCTTGAAGAAGCTTGCGGCAGGCTTAAAACCGAAAACGATAAAATAAAGGCCCTTTACAGTAAATTCCCGCAGGAAATCCCCGGTGAATCAGGTTCTAAGGAGAAATCACTGAAATTCAGCATGGCGACTCTCCTTTTTGCCGATATCCACGGCTTTTCCAGGATAATCGGCAACGTCGATTCTGTTGCAATTATGGATGAGCTCGATGAGATATTCTATGAGTTCGAGGCGATAGCCGACAGGCACAATATTAAAAAGATCAAGACAATTGGGGATACATTTATGTGCGCGGGGGGGATCCCGGTCAGGAATATTACTAATCCTGTTGATGTGGTCCTGGCGGCGTTCGAGATCCGCAATTTCATTCACCAGTTTGAGGTGAAGAAACGGGGAGGGGAAAACCGGATATGGGATCTGAAGACAGGCGTTCATACAGGACCTGTTACGGCAGCTGTGACGGGCAAGAAAAAGGCGATCTATGATCTTAAGGGGGATACTGTAAATAATACAAGCCGGATCGAAGCAATCTCGGAAGACGGAGCCATTCTTATTTCCGTAATGACATTCGAGCTTGTAAAGGAGTTTTTCGATTGCGAATATTTTGGAAAGGTTCCCGTCAAATACAAGGGCGACCTCAAGGTTTACAGGGTGACCAGGATCAAACCTGAGCTCTCTGCCGGCGGCAATGGCCTTCTCCCTGGCAACGCATTCCGGACAAAGCTTGGATTGATAAGGTTCAATGACCTGGAGGAGGCTGTTCTCGATAAGCTCGAAAAAGAGCTGCCGGCCCGGCTTTATTACCATAATGTAAAGCACACAGTGGATGTGGTGACGGAGGTCGAGCTGATTGGCTGGGCTGAAGGCTGCAGTGATGAGGAGATCCTCCTGCTTAAAACGGCAGCATTGCTTCACGATGCAGGCCATACCGTGTCTTATGAGGATCATGAGCTCCACGGTGCTGAATATGCGAAAATGATCCTGCCCGGTTATGATTATTCACCGGAGCAGATAGAGCGGATCTGTTCCCTGATACTCGCAACGAAGCTTCCTCCCAGGCCTTCAAACCTCCTTGAAAGCATAATGTGTGATTCTGACCTTGACTACCTGGGGCGAAGCGATTTCATACCCGTTTCAAATACCCTGTTCGAAGAGCTGAAGGCCCAGGATAAGATGAAGGATTTAAATGAATGGAATAAGCTTCAGGTTAAATTCATCTCAGGTCACCAGTATTTTACCAAAACCGCCAGGAGTCTCAGGGAAGTGAACAAGCAGCTGCAGATCGAGAGGATTCGGCGCCAGATCAATAACTGATCACCTCCCTATCACGAGGATCTTGGTTACACACGACTGTGAGCCGTCGCTGCTGGCACAAAATACAAGGTAAACGCCTGTCGCCACCCGGTTTCCCGTATAATTGGAAAGATCCCATGAAGCCTGCCCGCCCTCCGACCTGGTCTCATAGACAAGGTTCCCTCCGATATCGGTTATCTTGATGTCTGTATCCTTCATCAGGCCGGTAATAGTGACATTTCCCGTGAAAGTCTCTCTCACGGGATTGGGGAATGAGTACACTTTGCCGAACCTGTCTCCGCCTGCAGTGGCGATCTCCCGGAGCGAAAGGATTCCCCTTGAGGTACCGAACCACACTTCCCCGGTCAGATTGTCTACGGCTACCGAGGTAATATGATCGGATAACATCGGGCTGTTGGCGGAGTTATAGTTCTTCAGGACCTTAGTTCCGTCAGCCGATAGCAGGTAGGCCCCGGAATTCAGGGTACCGATCCATTTTCTGCCGGCACCGTCGACACTCAGGGCGGTAATTGTTTCGGTCCCGAGAAGGTAATCCGCAAGCCCGGAGCCATCATTTCGCGGGACTTTTATCCTGAACCCGGTAATATCCGCACCCAGGCCCTGGGAATTCTGGTAATAGACGACAGGCCCCTGGTCACTTCCCACCCATATGTTCCCTTCGGAATCCTCTGCAATGGAAAATACCCCTGACATCACATTGCCTTCGGAATCCCTGACAATGATCTTTTTATAATTGTCGTCGGTGAATACTTCCGGTGTGCCGTTGTCATCGAGAATAAATAACCCGTTACTCCCGGGAAGGAGTATCCATTTCAGCCCGTTGCCGGCCTGGAGTATGTCGCCGATCACAGGTGCCCCGATATTCAAAGGGTAAGAGATCCAGCTGCCGTCCGGCTTCAGGATCCTGATACTTCCGGAAACTCCTGACACTGTCATCCAGAGATTCCTGAACCTGTCGGTCGCCAGGCCGCAAACCTTAACTCCCCCCCCTGAGCCTGCCTGAAGCGGGGAATTCGTCTGATCGTAATGCCTGACCACAGATCTGCCCCGGCATTCAAACAAACCATCACCCCATGAGGAAATGAAAAAGTGGGAGTTATCTTCGGGATCGAAGCATGATCTTTCGGCATCATGGAATCCGTTCTGAACGACAGCTTCAAAACTGTTGCCTGAAGCCACCGATGCCAGGAATGTGTTTCCGAGAGCCCCCCATGAATTACTGTTCCCACCGGCGCATATGACCGTCCTGCCTCCTGCTGAGATTATGCCTGAAGAAGAATTGGCGACCGGCCCCGGTAGAGCAAGAGCCTCAAACTGGTTCATCATCTTACCCCTTATCAGCCCTGAGTTCAGATCGGCAATCCAGATGTCCGGACCATCAACGACACCCTGGGACATGGCCGGACTGCCCCAGCCATAAGAGGAAATGCTCCTTGACAGGGTGCCATCGCTGCGGTAGTATCTCACGAGGCCGGGGGATGTTATCGTAAATCCTTCAGGCGCCGGGTCAATGGATACATTGGACGTGCCTCCGCCGCCTGAAAACAGCGTCAGTCCCGATGCCAGCGTATATACCTTGTCGCCATCCTGATCCTGTGACGGGACATTTATGTAAAGGGTACTTCCGCTGTATGCCAGGTGGTTGCATTTTGAAAACGGATCGGGCATTTCCGCGACAAGCGTCCAGTTTGCAAAGTAAGCAAGTCCGTCGCCAGATGCGGGAGCCTTCCATAAGCCGCTGGCGGTCGCCGCATAAACTTCGCCGTTTCCGAAGGCCACGTCAAATACTTCATTGTATTCCGAACCGGGCCCGGGATGCCAGGTATCCCTGATCTCCTTTCCTGCCAGGTCAATTACAACAATCCCGAAGGCTACCGCAACATATGTGTACCTGCCTTCGCTCCTGATACGGTTGATCCGCTTGACGGTTTCGATCTGCTTATTTTTGATATCGGTAATATAAAAGACGGAATTGCCTGAAACAAGGTCGATTCCGGCACTGTTGTAGCCGACAGCAAGTGTTTTATATTCTTCCGACCATGAGATGTCGCTTATACCTGTCTCGGAAAGGCCGTTGACCTTTGACAGCTTGCTTAATTCTTCATATTCCCTGTCGAACACCAGGAGGGATTCGCCGGTGGATGCAAATACTTTGCCGGGTGTTACCGCAAGCCTGGCAGCAGTTCCGTACATGAGGTGATCGGACCATGTTCCGACGGGCACCTGGCAGCAAACCTGCGGGATCAGGGCAAGCTGAAAAAATATGACTGCCAGCTTTTTCATAATGTTAAGGTGATCGCTATTGGTCTTGTACCGGCGGTTCCTGTCCGGACAGGAACCTTCTGAGCTTTTCAAACGCTCTTGCCCTGTGCGAGATCCTGTTCTTTTCCCCGAGGCTCATTTCCGCAAAGGTAAGGCTGCACCCGTCCGGAAGGAATACCGGATCATAGCCGAAACCTTCGCTGCCTCTCCTGTTCATCGTAATGGTGCCTTCAACGGTGCCTTCAAAGGTGTATTCCTTCCCGTCAAGTATGAGCGCTATCACGGTCCTGAACCGGGCCCTTCTGTCGGGGTTATCACCGAGAAGCCCCAGAAGCCTGTCAATATTTGCATCAGAGTCCTTGCCTGGACCTGCAAATCTGGCGGAATGAACACCCGGGGCTCCGTTCAGAGCAGCGGTCTCGAGGCCGGTATCATCTGCGAAAACGTTAAGGCCAGTCGCCCTGTAAATGTGTCTCGCCTTTTCAAGGGCATTACCCTCCAGTGTGGGCTCATTCTCGGGAATATCCTCCGTCAGTCCGATCCGGCCAAGGCTCAGCAGGGTGAAACTGTCGCCCAGTACATGGTTTATCTCCCTTAGCTTATACTGGTTATTGGTTGCAAAAACGAGCGTCATAGCAGTTTCCCGATATGCCGCCAAATTACAAAAACATTGCCATCATTTTGGCTTAGTTCATGGTAATTGATACATTTGATGATGTAAAGGAACCTTAAGCAGGCATGCTGGCAAAAAAACCGGGCATTTTTGTTATTTCTCTCCTGCTCATCCTGACGGCAGGCCGGGGGATGCTTCCGGCGCAGGATACGCCGGTTGTCCGGGATATTCCTTTCCTGTCGGCGGTCATCATTGATTCTGATTCGCTGATCTCCGGCGACCTTATCTCCGAGACCGTGGCGCACAATGGAAAGGAACTCGGGTTCAGGTCTTATGAGCACAATCTTGCGTTCCGGGTCGAGCCGTCCGGGATCAATGAATACCGGTTCTTCCTCGACGGATTTGACAGGAAATACACAAAGTGGAACAATTCAGGATTCAAGGAATATACAAACCTCCCGTCAGGGGAGTTCACCCTTCATATCAGCTTCAGGGATTCCCGTGGCAGGGAAGGTGAACTCCCCCCGCTCTCCTTCAGTATAAAGCCGGCCTGGTATCAAAGCAAACCCGCCAGGATTGCCTGGCTCACACTCCTGGTCCTGTCTATGTGGTTATTTTACAGGATTTTTATCCTGAAGCTGAGAAAAGAGAAACGTTCCATGGAGGCGATCATCAGCAAAAAGAACGAAGATCTTAGACTGGAGAGGGAGAAAACCGGAAAGCTGCTGGAGAATGTCATGCCAAAGGGGACGGCCAGCGAGCTGATGGAAAAAGGCCGGGCGGCCAAGATAAAATACAACTTTGTGACCGTACTCTTTTCGGATATCCAGGGATTTACGCAGATCGCCGAGGAAATGAACCCTGAGCTCCTGATCGATGAGCTGGATAAGTTCTTTTTCCATTTTGATACGGTGGTGGAAAAATACGGGATTGAAAAGATCAAGACCATAGGAGATGCCTACATGTGTGCCGGGGGCATTCCTGAAAGGAACCGGACTAACCCCGTCGAGGTCATTCTTGCAGCGCTCGAGATGCAGGAATATATGGCAAGGCTCAAAACCTCGGCTTTGGCAGAAGGCATGAAATTCTGGGATATAAGGATCGGGATCCACACGGGTACGGTTGTGGCCGGGGTGATTGGGCATAAGAAGCTTTCTTATGATATCTGGGGCGATACCGTAAATACAGCCAGCAGGATGGAGTCGGCAGGAGAAGGAGGTAAAATTAATATTTCAGGGACCACTTACGAGTTCGTGAAGGATTTCTTTGAATGCAGCCACAGGGGAAAGATGCCGGTCAAATACAAGGGGGAGATCGACATGTATTTCGTAAAGGGCATTGCCGAAAACCTGAAGGATGAGAACGGTCTCCCGAATTCCATGTTCAGGTCTAAAATGCAGCTGATCAGACTCCCCGATGTTGAGGAAAAAGTGGACAAGATTTTCACAGATGAAGCACCGCCAAACCTCTATTTTCATAACGGCGCCCTTGCCAGGAACATCACCAGCCAGGTCGATCTGATCTCAAATGCAGAGCAATTGTCTGATGAGGATTATCTTGGACTTAAGCTTGCCTCGATATTCCTTGTTTCAGGCTACATTACCGACTATGAAAAGCCGGCTGAGGCGGCACTGGAATTGATAGATGCCGTACTGCCGTCAATGGGCTTTGAAGAAAAATACACTGATGCAGCAAAAAACCTGGTGAGAAACTCATTCGGATGCCGATACCCGGAACTTGCGGACAGGATCCTGCATGATGCGCGGTACGATTATCTGGGAAGAGTCGATTTCAGAAAGCAGGCAGACAGGCTGCTCAAGGAAAGGAGGGAGCACGGATTGGCCGTTGATACGGACGAGTGGAACAGGTCACAGGAGGTGCTTCTCAGGGAGCATGATTTCCTTACCGGGACCGGCCGGTTATTGAGAAGCGTTTCATTGGAAGCTCAGATTGATTCATTGACCGGCAAGGGTGCATGATGCATTTTTCTGCGCGGTTACCCGCAATGATTTGTTTTAAAGATGTACTTTTACCGTTTTAATAAGATTTACTTGTATGGAGAACCTTGACTGGAAATCACTGCCATTCGGTTATATGAAGACTGATTACAACATCAGGTGCGAGTACAAGGATGGCAAATGGGGCGAGCTTCAGGTTTCCGATTCGGAATACATAGATATTCATATTGCCGCAACTGCCCTTCATTATGGACAGGAGGCTTTCGAAGGCCTTAAAGCCTATAAAGGCAAAGACGGAAAGACCAGGCTTTTCAGGTGGGAGGATAATGCCAGGAGGTTTATCCTTTCCGCTGACGGGATAAAAATGGCCCAGGTCCCGGTTGATAAATTCAGGGAGGCATTGTTCCGCGTCATCAGCCTCAACTCAAGGTTTGTACCGCCATACGGCTCCGGCGCAACACTTTACATCAGGCCTCTTTTGTATGGAAGCGGCGCGGAGGTAGGCGTCAAGCCTGCCGCCGAATATACATTCATTGTGTTCGTGACACCCGTTGGCCCATATTTCAGAGAGGGCATCAAGCCTGTGAATATGATGATCTGCAGGGATGTCGACAGGGCCGCTCCGAAAGGTACCGGGATTTTCAAGGTGGGAGGCAATTATGCCGCCAGCCTTCGGGCCGGGATTGCAGCAAAGAATGCTGGGTTCTCAAGCGCTATTTTTCTTGATGCAAAGACCAAGAAATTTATCGATGAATGCGGTCCTGCAAATTTTTTCGGAATAAGGGACAACAGCTATGTTACTCCCCGGTCCGGCTCAATTCTCAATTCAATAACGAACAGAAGCCTGATCGAACTCGCACAATCGCTCGGCATCAAGGCCGAGAGAAGGAGAGTGCCGGTGACGGAACTTGCGGAATTCTCGGAGACAGGCGCCTGCGGAACGGCAGCTGTTATCAGCCCGATTGGGAAAATTGTCGACCCTGAGAAAAACAGGATCTATGAGTACTGCAAAGACGGGAAACCGGGGCCGGTAACCATGAAGCTTTATAATAAGCTGACAAGAATTCAGTGCGGCGATGAACCGGATGATTTCGGATGGATTACCCTCGTTGATTAAGGCCCGCCGTAAATATATTATTTTCAGGTTCCGTGCCGACAGATTCAAAACAGAGATCAAACCGGGATTTTAGTGAAGAATAGGGAGAAAGGATTTTCAAAGACCAGGCTGAGAGGTTCATATGTTACCCTTGTGATCAGCGTCTCTCTTGTCCTGTTCCTCCTTGGCGTCCTGGGGCTTGTCATAATTAATGCCCGTGAACTTTCAGATTATTTCAGGGAGAGTCTCTCGTTCCTGGTGATGCTCGACGACAACGCGCGTGAGGCTGATATCAGGATGCTGCAGAAGGACCTGGATGCCAAGCCATATGTGAAATCAACGAAGTATGTTTCTAAAGATGAGGCAGCAGCGAAGCTGAAGGAGGACCTCGGGGAGGATTTTATCAGCTTCCTGGGAGACAATCCGCTTCCGCCGTCGATCGATGTCTATCTGTATGCCGGCTATACCAGCCCCGACAGCGTGGCAAAGATTGAGAAATATGTCCTTGAATATCCATTCGTGAAAGAGGTTTATTACGAGGAATCGCTTCTCATACTGATAAATGAGAATGTCAGGAAGATCAGTATCTTCCTGCTTGCCATAAGCTCATTTCTCTTCCTGATTGCAGTGACGATCATAAACAATACGATCCGGCTTTCAATTTATTCCAAACGTTTCATTATAAGGACCATGCAGCTGGTTGGTGCTACCAGGCCATTCATCCGCAAACCATTCCTCGTCAGGAGCATTTACCATGGACTTTTTGCATCGCTGATTGCACTGACAATGATGATGGGCCTTCTGTACCTGATCGAACGGGAATTCGTGCTTCTTTTTTCATTTGAAAGCACAAACCTGCTTATTGTACTTGCTTCCGTGATCATTATTATTGGCGTTTTGATTAATATTGTCTCGACATATTTTTCGGTTAACCGGTATCTTGACATTTCTGAAGATAAATTATACTTTTAAGTCATGGCAACAAAAAGTGATAACAAGGAGAAGCTGAATTTTGCACTCAGCCGTGAAAACTACAAACTGATGGCCATTGGTTTTGCCATTATTGTGGCTGGATTTCTCTTGATGCTTGGAGGGAGGTCGCACGATCCGAATGTATTCAGTGAAAAGATCTTCAGCTTCAGAAGGATCACTCTTGCCCCGATCGTTGTTTTGGCAGGCTTTGCCTTTGAAATATGGGCTATAATGAAGAAGCCAAAAGACAATGAAAATAAATCTGCCTGATCAATAACGTATGAATTTTTTTGAAGCAATCATTCTCGGGATAGTCCAGGGGCTCACTGAATTCTTGCCGGTAAGCAGTTCCGGGCACCTTGAACTCGGTAAGCACTTCTTTGGGATAAACCCCGAGGCGAATTTTTACTTTTCTGTTGCCGTGCATGGAGCTACTGTGCTGAGCACAATTCTTGTATTCCGGAAGGATATTCTGAGCTTATTTCAGGGATTGTTCCGGTTCACCTTCAATGATGAGACAAAGTACACGGTCAGGCTTGTGATATCGATGATTCCTGTTGGAATTGCAGGTATTTACACAAAAGAGATTACAGATTATTTCTTTGACGGGAACATGGTCTCGCTGGGAGTTCAATTCCTTATTACTGCAGCAATTATAGGCCTTACACTGTTCCTTAAACCAAAGGACCGCCCCATAAGCTACCTGGATTCTTTCATAATCGGGATTGCCCAGGCAATTGCTGTCATTCCTGCCGTCTCCAGATCAGGTGCGACCATTGCCACTGGGATGATGCTTGGAAACAAGAGGGCCGACCTTGCCAAGTTCTCTTTCCTCATGGTCCTGGTGCCTGTCGTCGGAGCAAATATGCTGGAAGCCATGTCGGGAGATTTTTCAAGCGAGGGAACACAAATCAGCGTCATCATTGCAGGGTTTATTGCTGCCTTTGTTTCAGGCTATTTTGCCTGCAAGTGGATGATAAACCTTGTGAAAAAGGGTAATCTCGGATGGTTCTCGGTATATTGTATCCTTCTCGGGATCTTATCTATTTTACTGGGACTTCATGTTATCTGAAGAAAGCTCTTCATTTGAGGAAGGAAAGGTCCTGCTGTTTGATAAACCCCTGTACTGGACATCCTTTGACCTCGTTAACAAGGTAAGGATCCTGATAAAAAGCTTCCTTGGGATCCGCAAGATCAAAGCCGGTCATGCAGGCACTCTCGACCCGCTTGCAAGCGGACTCATGATCATTTGTACAGGCAGGGCCACAAAGCGGATTGAAGAGTTCAGGGACCTTGACAAGGAGTACATTGCCGATATCCGTCTGGGAGGCACAACGCCATCGCACGATCTTGAGACCGAAGTAAACAATAACTTCCCTACGGAACACATAACAGGAGAAATGGTTAAGCGCACCCTTGAAAAGTTCCTAGGAGAACATGAACAACTGCCTCCTCTTCATTCGGCTAAGCTTATTGAGGGAAAACGGGCATATGAATTTGCCAGGAAGGGTATTGAAAAGGAGCTTAAGCCGGTAAAAATTGTATACAGGGAGATTGAACTGCTTTCATATTCCCTACCTGATATAAGGGTAAGAATCCTTTGCAGCAAAGGCACATACGTAAGATCATTTGCAAGGGACCTTGGTGAAGCCCTGAACAGCGGGGCTTATCTTTCAGGACTCGTGCGGACTTCCATAGGCCAATACCGGCTCACGGATGCATATTCGCTGGAGAATTTTGAAAAAATCCTCCTGGAAATGAAACAAATCTGAAAATTTTACGTAAAAAGGATTTCAAAAAATTGAAATATTAACTTTTTTATCATGAAACTTTCTCAATTCAGGTACAATTTGCCACAGGAACTGATAGCTCTCTACCCTACCGAAAACCGGGATGAATCAAGATTGCTGGTTGTTGACAGGAAGACCGGTTCGTTCGAACACAGGATATTCAAGGAGATAACCGATTATTTCACGGAACACGATGTTTTGGTGTTTAACAATACAAAAGTTTTTCCGGCACGGTTATATGGGAACAAGGAAAAGACCGGGGCTGAGATAGAAGTATTTCTCCTTCGTGAGCTTAACAGGGAACAGCGCTTATGGGATGTGTTGGTTGATCCGGCACGGAAAATCAGGATTGGAAATAAATTGTATTTTGGGGAAGATGACCTTCTTGTCGCTGAAGTAATTGACAATACAACCTCACGGGGAAGAACCCTGAGATTTCTCTTTGACGGTACTTATGAGGAATTCAAGCAGACTCTCTACAGCCTCGGTGAAACTCCCCTTCCTAAGTTCATTAACAGGCCCGTTGAACCGGAGGACAGTGAAAGGTACCAGACCATTTTCGCGAAACATGAAGGGGCAGTCGCAGCCCCGACCGCAGGGCTTCATTTCAGCAGGGAGCTGCTTAAGAAATTGGAGATCATAGGAGTCGAATTTGCGGAAATTACGCTTCATGTTGGACTGGGCAACTTCAGAAGCGTTGACGTCGAAGACCTTACAAAGCATAAAGTCGATTCGGAAAGAATCAGGATCACTGATGAGGCAGCCGACGTGGTTAACAAGGCAAAAGATAACAGGAACAAGGTTTGCGCCGTTGGGACCACCGTTGTGAGGACGCTCGAAAGTTCCGTATCCACCAACGGATACCTGAAACCGTTTGACGGCTGGACAAATAAGTTTATTTTCCCTCCCTACGAATTCAAGGTTCCCGACATGATGATAAGCAACTTCCAGCTGCCCTATTCAACTCTCCTGATGATGGTCGCTGCATTTACAGGCTATGAGCTGACATTTGAAGCTTACAAGCTTGCGGTAAAGGAGAAGTACCGGTTCGGCACCTATGGCGATGCAATGCTGATCCTGTAATCAGGATTTTCCGAAAGCCTGCCAGCTCCTTTCGTGGTCGTGTCTCCCCTGTGAACACCGGGAATCCCCGGGGTTTTGCTTAACAGCAGGGAACGGTGGATTATTGTTGATAACTATCCCGTATCGTTAACTTATTCAAACGGCATTTTCATTCAAATTCTTGAATTTTGATCTGGCAAAAGCTTGATGACTTTGGAAAGGATAATTTAGCCAGGCTTTAAATCGTCAATAAAGTGCTGGTAACAAATAAGAAATGCCTTCCTGTCAACGTTCTAAGTAGGAACTAAGCTAAATAGGACTGGTCAATCTGCGGCTTTTATATTTGAGAATTAGAGTCGGGGGATGATTTTATCAGTCAGATGTAGAATTGAGAAGAGACCGTAAAATAAAATCATTCAGCTGGTTAGCCTTTCATAACCTGAATCTTTGGAAAAGGAAGGACAGGCAAAAAAGATTTCTGCTTTTCAGCCTGGTCCTGCTTTTATCGATGGGACCGGTCTATTCCCAATGGCTTTCAGGGTATACTTACCGGAAAAAAGTTACAATTCAGCAGAGTCAGGTATCAGGCGCCGCCGATCTGTCCAACTTCCCGGTACTGGTAGAAATCACCGACAACGACCTTAAGTCCTGCCCCACGGGATTGGTGGAAAATTCGAGCGGATGGGATATTCGGTTTACATCGTCCGATGGTGCCACCACACTTGATCATGACCTCGAAAGCTATAACCAGGCAACCGGAAAAGTGGTGGCCTGGGTAAGGATCCCCGCTCTCTCAGCGACTGTCAACACCGACATCTACATGTATTTCGGGAACGCGGGCATTTCGGCCAACCCGTCATCAAGAAATACCTGGGAGGCCGGGTACCGGGGCGTCTGGCACCTTAACGGGAATATCAGCGACGCATCCACTTATTCTAACGCAGTCATAAACCACGGATCCTCGAATGTGTCCCCAGGATACATAGCAAATGCGCGCGGTTTTAATCCGGGTTCAAACCAATATGTCGAAGTCCCGTACGACAACTCCCTAGACATCACCCAAACCATTACGGTCTCTGCCTGGGTCCGCCTTACGGATAACGGCATCGATCAGAAGATCTTCGGTAACCAGAACAATATCAGGGGAGGATACAAGCTCGGGATATTCTCGGACAACAAGGTCGAATTCGAGATCAGGGATATCCTGAATAGTCCTATTCCGCTCATAAGGGGAATTGGCGGGGGAACCAGCCTCTCGACCGGGGTATGGTACTATGTTGTCGGAGTCTATAGCGATGCAGGGCATTATATCAAGACTTATGTCAATGGAGCTCTCGACCGTTCCCTGTTTTTGGTCCCGAGCGAAGCTGCCACACTTTCCGGGTCAGCAGCTATAGGACGCGAACCATTTTCATCCGGACTCTACTTCAATGGCACTGTTGATGAGCTTCATGTTCAGAAGGAAGTGAGGAACTCCGACTGGATCACCACCGAGTACAACAACCAGTCGTCGCCGTCCACCTTCGTCAGCGTGAATTCAACCGAATCGAGCCTTATTGCAATCTGTAAAAATGCAAATCTCAGCCTCGATGCTTCCGGAAATGGCACGCTGACGGCAGCAATGGTGGACAACGGGAGCAGCCAGAATTGCAGTGTGACCAAAACTCTCAGCAAAAGTCTGTTCACCTGTTCAGACCTTGGATCGAACAATGTTACCCTGACCGTCTCAAATGCCTTTGAAAGCAAAACATGCAGTTCGACAGTCACTGTCTCAGATGCGATAAAACCGGTCATAAGCGGGTGTCCTTCGAATATTGTAAAATCAACCGATTCGGGGTCCTGTACTGCAACGGTGACATGGGCCGAACCGACAGCCACTGATAACTGTACCCCCGCAGGATCGATCACCTGGACAAGATCACATTCCCCGGGATCTGTATTTTCCGAAGGGACAACAACAGTGACCTATACAGCCAAAGATGCCCAGAACAATGTCCAGACATGTAGCTTCACGGTAACTGTAAACGACAATATCCTTCCCACGGTGACCTGTCCTGCCGACATATCGGTAAATGACGATGCAGGGGCATGCAGCGCATCTGTGGCGGTTACAAACACGACATACTCGGACAACTGTTCGGTAACCACCCTTACCTGGGCGGCAACCGGGGCCACCACGGCAAGCTCCCCTGCAACGGGGATCAACCAGGTGGGGACGATGACCTTCAACACCGGGGTAACAACTGTTACCTACACGGCAAAAGATGCAGCGGGCAACTCCTCATCAGACAGCTTCACGGTAACGGTGAGCGATAATATCCTTCCCACGGTGACCTGTC
>DCFQ01000007.1:22146-25198 GCA_002319915.1 Bacteroidales bacterium UBA1800
ATCAACCAGGTGGGGACGATGACCTTCAACACCGGGGTAACAACTGTTACCTACACGGCAAAAGATGCAGCGGGCAACTCCTCATCAGACAGCTTCACGGTAACGGTGAGCGATAATATCCTTCCGGTAATTACCTGTCCGCCCGATAAAGCGATCAGCTGCGATGCAGATAATTCCCCTGCCTCAACAGGGAATGCATCCGCGACCGACAATTGCACCATTCCGGGCAATCTGATAATTACATACGACGACGCAAGCACATACGATCCGGATAATTCGGTTGAACAGCATTATAATTATACGATTAACAGGACCTGGCGCGCCAAAGATGAAGCAGGGAATATCAGTGAATGTATTCAGAAAATTGAAGTCAGGGATAATACAGCGCCCGATTTTACGGTTCCTTCCGATATTGTCATTTGCAGATCAGCGGATTGCACTTACAATTCTAACCCGTCAGTTACCGGTGAGCTTTCAAATGAATCAGACAATTGTACCCAGGCTGTACTTCTGAATGAATCCTATTCAGACGACATTTCAGGAGTAAGCGATTGCAGCGTTTTTGGGGTAATAATAAGGACCTGGACACTGACCGATGTGGCACACAATGCGGTAATAAAAACTCAAAACATTGGAGTCGAGCCTGTCCCGTCAGCCTCAGTAATAAACAATTCAACTGAATTATGTAACGGGGGGAATACGAACCTGGTCATTGGCAGCCCGAGTGTCAGCAGCATTCCGGCCAGCCTTTCCTGGGAGGTTAAAGTGACGTCAACCGACCCGACCCATCTGGGCGGATCAGCCGCTGCTGATCTTGTCATCTCGAAAGCTCAGCTGCCTTACACAGTTTCCGGAACGCTGACCAATTCGTCGGACGTTCCAGTTGAGGTGACCTTTACTGTATACCCAAAGCTTGCGGGATGCAGCGATGGTTCCGCAGTATCGGCAATTGTGATGGTGAATCCGACACCAAGGGTATTCCCGGTGCCGGCAAACTCTGTCCAGTGCAGCCATGAACAAACTTCGGTCAGGCTTGAAAGTCCGAGCGTTTTTACCAGCGGTGAAGTGACATTTGACCTGAGTGCGAGTGCTCCGGCCGGCGTTACCGGGTATACGGCAACAGCATCCGGGTTAAGCAATGGTTACACGCTTTCAGACCACCTTGTAAACAACACAGACGGTCCGCTTGATGTCACATACACAGTGGTCCCGGTGGCAGGGCTCTCCTGCGGTAACGGGCCATCGGAAACATTCACCATAACCGTTAATCCTGATGCCGAAATAGAGCCGCCCACCGACCAGGTGGTCTGTAACAACTCCGCAACGGCTGCCGTGATCTTCACAACGACAAACACCAGCGGGAATGTAACTTACACCTGGACAAACGATTTGGCGTCCATCGGCCTTGCAGCATCGGGCAACGGCGATCTACCGGTCTTCACGGCCCTGAACCCGGGAACTGCACCTGTGGTTGCAACTATAACTGTCGCGCCTCATTTTGAGAACGGTGGCGTGACCTGCGACGGGCCCTCAAAGACATTCACGATAACGGTTAACCCCGATGGGGAGGTTGAACAGCCCCCGGACCAGGTGGTCTGCAATAACCTAGCAACGGCTGTGGTAGTCTTCACAACAACCAACTCGGACGGGAACGTCACCTACAACTGGACAAACAATACACCATCCATCGGACTTGCAGCATCGGGAAACGGCGACATACCCGCATTTACGGCCCTGAACCCGGGAACCGCACCTGTGGTTGCAACTATAACGGTTACACCTCACTTTGAAAACGGTGGGATAACCTGCGACGGGCCGTCAAAGACATTCACTATCACCGTCAATCCCGACGGGGAGGTTGAGCAGCCCACTGACCAGGTGGTCTGTAACAACACATCAACGGTTGCGGTGATCTTCACAACAACCAACTCAGGAGGGAACCTCACTTACTCCTGGACAAACGATACACCATCCATCGGCCTTGCAGCATCCGGCAACGGTGACATACCCGTATTTACAGCCCTGAACCCGGGAACCGCACCTGTGGTTGCAACTATAACGGTCACGCCTCACTTTGAGAACGGCGGGGTAACCTGCGACGGGCCGTCAAAGACATTCGCCATAATGGTCAATCCCGACGGGGAGGTTGAGCAGTCCACGGACCAGGTGGTCTGTAACAACGCATCAACGGCTACTGTTGCCTTCACCACGACCAACTCAGGAGGGAACCTCACTTACACCTGGACAAACGATACGCCATCCATCGGCCTTGCAGCATCCGGCAACGGCGACATACCATCCTTCACGGCGCTTAATGCAGGGCTTGCGCCTGTAATTGCAACGATAACCGTTACACCTCATTTTGAAAACAGCGGAGTTACATGCGACGGGCCCTCAAAGACATTCACCATCACGGTCGATCCCGACGGGGAGGTTGAGCAGCCCACGGACCAGGTGGTCTGCAATAACGCATCAACGGCTGCTGTGATCTTCACCACGACCAACTCAGGCGGGAACCTCACCTACACCTGGACCAACGATACGCCATCCATCGGCCTTGCAGCAACGGGAAACGGCGACATACCTGCATTTACAGCCCTTAACCCGGGAACTGCACCGGTTGTGGCAACCATAACCGTCACACCTCATTTTGAAAACAGCGGGGTAACCTGCGACGGGCCGTCAAAGACATTCATGATCACGGTCAACCCCGACGGGGAGGTTGAGCAGCCAACGGACCAGGTGGTCTGCAACAACACATCAACAGCTACGGTGGTCTTCACCACGATCAACTCCGGCGGAAATGTCACCTACACATGGACAAACGATACGCCATCAATAGGCCTTGCGGCATCGGGAAACGGAGATTTACCGGCCTTCACGGCCTTGAACCCGGGAACTGCTCCTGTAGTTGCGACCATAACCGTCACCCCTCACTTCGAGAATGGCGGGATTACCTGTGACGGGCCCTCAAAGACTTTCGCTATAACGGTCAACCCCGACGGGGAGGTTGAGCAACCCACGGACCAGGTGGTCTGTAACAACGCATCAA
>DCFQ01000007.1:25468-31992 GCA_002319915.1 Bacteroidales bacterium UBA1800
CCATCCATCGGCCTTGCGGCATCGGGAAACGGCGACATACCCTCCTTCACGGCGCTTAATGCAGGGCTTGCGCCTGTAATTGCAACGATAACCGTTACACCTCACTTCGAGAATGGCGGGGTAACCTGCGACGGGCCCTCAAAGACATTCATGATCACGGTAAATCCCGACGGTGAGGTTGAGCAGCCTGCGGACCAGGTGGTCTGCAACAACGAATCAATAACTGCCGTGATCTTCGCAACGACCAACAGCGGGGGGAACATCACCTACACCTGGACAAACGATACGCCATCCATCGGTCTTGCGGTATCAGGAAACGGCGACATACCGTCATTTACAGCCCTTAACCCGGGAACTGCACCGGTTGTGGCTACCATAATGGTGACGCCTCATTTTGACAATGCCGGGTCTATCTGTGACGGTGCACAGAGAACATTCACGATAACTGTAAACCCGACTGCGGAGGCAGAGTTGCCGTTAAACCAGGTTGTTTGCAATAATGCGCCTACTTTGCCGGTGGTATTTGCGACCACAAGCTCAGTCGGGATAACCACTTATGAATGGACCAATGATACTCCTTCAATCGGCCTTGCTGCTTCCGGCGGCGGAGATATCCCGGTTTTCACGGCATTGAATGCAGGCAACTCACCGGTAACGGCCACAATAACGGTTACCCCCTTGTTTACTTACCTTGGTGTATCATGTACCGGCCCTTCGAAGAGCTTCACGATAATCGTTGATCCTACCCCGCAGGTTGTTCCCAGCACCCTGACACAGAACCTGTGTGACGACGGTGTTACCAGTGTTGTAATAGGCAGCCCGAGCACATTCAGCAGCGGAGTTGTGAGATTCAATTATACTGTCTCAGCGTCCGGTGGAGTTACGGGCTTTACGACGCCGGTAACAGACCTCCCGAAAGATTATGTGATAAGCGATACGCTACACAATCCCACTGACCAGATCCAGACCGCAACTTATGTCATCACGCCATACAGCCCGACCGGTTGCGCCTCAGGATCTGCGACAGTTGTGATTTCAGTCCTGCCAACACCCAAAGTCAACCAGCCGCCGGATCTTTTTGTCTGCAACGGCGATAACTCAGCTCCGCCACCTTTCTCAACTGTTACTACCGGGAATGTAAGTTATACCTGGACCAATGACCAGCCATCGATAGGACTGGCACCGAGCGGAACAGGTGATATTCCCTCATTCAATGCCTTCAACACCTCTGATTCTCCTCTAGTTGCCACTATCAGCGTTGTTCCGCATTTTACTTTCGGAGGTCTTACCTGTGAAGGTCAGCCGAAAGTATTCACTATAACGGTAGACCCGTTGCCGCAGGTGGTTCCGGATTCACTCGACAGGATCATCTGCAACAATTCGGCCGTTAATATAACACTCGGGAGCCCGTCAGTCTTTTATTCCGGAGTTGTAACATTCAATTACACGGTTACCGCAACTGGCGGAGTAACAGGGTTCACAACTCCTGTAACCGGTTTGCCAAAAGATTTCATTATTGCGGATATCCTCCAGAACCCGACCGACACTGTTCAGACTGTGACCTACACGATTGTACCGGTCAGCCCTAATGGTTGCTCATCCGGACCTTCCAGGGTGGTGGTCGTGCATGTAAATCCCACTCCCAGGGTCTTCCCGGTATATCCTGATGCTTCAATCTGCGATAATTCGGTTACGGGTATCAGGCTGCAGAGCCCAAGCAGGTTCACAAGCGGATTGGTTACATTTGATTTTACGGCTGCCGCAACAGGCGGGGTGACAGGATTTACTCCAAATGCCTCCGGGCTTCCCGACGGATATATTATTGCCGATAACCTTAGTAATCCTTCGGATTCACCCCAGACAGTAACATATACGGTAACTCCCGTCAGCCCCAACGGCTGCAACGCCGGCCCTTCAGAAGATATTGTGATAACCGTCAACCCTGAACCAAGGATTTTCCCGGTTCCGGCAAATACAGCTCAATGTGATAATGTTTCCACAGCTATTCTGCTTCAGAGTCCTTCCGTATTTACAAGCGGGTCTGTAACTTTCAGGTTCACAGCTTCAGGGACCGGCGGAGTGACGGGGTACACCCCTGATGCATCGGGGCTTCCGAACAATTATGTAATTTCAGATGTCCTGGTCAACCCCACTGACTCCCCGCAAACGGTCACCTATGTAATTACCCCCGAAAGCCCAATGGGATGTAGCGACGGGCAGGCCGTAAGTGTTACGGTCACGGTGAATCCCACTCCGAGGATCTTCCCTGTGCCATCAGCTGCCACCCAGTGCAATAATGCCGCAGTAAGCATACGGCTTCAGAGCCCAAGCACCTTTTCAGACGGAAACATCACTTTCAGGTTCACCGCAACCGCGACCGGAGGCATAACAGGTTATACCCCGAATGCAACAGGGCTTCCGGATAACTATGTAATTGCCGACGTTTTGGTGAACCCGACTGATCTGCCGCAGACAGTTACGTATACTATTACCCCGGTCAGTCCTTCAGGATGTGCGGACGGAACCCCGGTTGATGTCGTGGTGACCGTTGATCCGGGGCCAAGGTTGTTCCCTGTTCCGCTTAACACAATTCAGTGCGACAGCGCCATGACCGGGATACTACTTCAGAGCCCGAGCACCTTTGCAGGGGGTGATATAAGCTTCAGATTTACCGCCAGCAGTACCGGAGGGGTCACGGGATTCACCCAATCAGCTTCCGGCCTGCCCAATGGATACATAATAACAGACTTCCTGGTAAATCCGACCGATGCTCCTCAGACCGTTACCTATACAATAACGCCTGTGAGCCCTTCAGGCTGTGCCGATGGTGTGAGCGTTGATGTCACGGTTACGGTAAACCCGACACCGAGGATCTATCCGGTTCCGGCAGATACGGCACAGTGCGACAATTCAACAACAAGCATCAGGCTTCAGAGCCCGAGCATATTCACCAGCAATTCGGTGACATTCAGTTTCACAGCAACGGCGACCGGCGGGGTGACGGGATTCACGCCAGGTGCAGCGGGGCTGCCTAACGATTATATAATCGCGGATAACCTTGTCAATCCCACCGATGTGCCGCAAACAGTATCATACATTATCACCCCGGTGAGCCCCATGGGATGCAATAATGGCACTTCGGAAACCGTAGTGGTAACCGTGAACCCTACTCCACGGATATTTCCTGTTCCTCCTGATGTCATCCAGTGCGACAGCACAGTCACCGGAATAGTTCTGCTGAGCCCTTCAGTCTTCTCATCAGGCTCTGTTTCGTTCAGGTATACTGCCTCCGGAACAGGAGGTGTGACAGGTTTTACCCCGGCAGAATCAGGTTTACAGGTTAATCATATCATAGCGGATAAGCTGGTCAACCCGACCGATTCCCCGCAGACTGTCACATATTCAATTATCCCGGAAAGCCCGATGGGATGCAGCGACGGGCCGTCGATAAATGTGACTGTAACGATAAATCCGACTCCGAGGATCTTCCCGGTGCCTGGCAGCACTATCCAGTGCAATGACAATGTTACGGCAATTACCCTGCAGAGTCCAAGCGTTTTCACCAGCGGTGTGGTCACCTTCAACCTTACTGGGTCTGCTCCTGCAGGAGTTACCGGCTTTACTGCAACGGCCAATGGCCTTGCCAATGGCAGTGTACTTACGGATAACCTTTCAAACTCGACCGACGGGCCGCTTGTCGTTACTTACCGGGTGACCCCGGTAAGCGGCCTCATCTGCAATAATGGTCCTGCCGGGAGCTTTACCGTCACGGTCAATCCTACACCGCGGGCTACTCCCGTCAACAGCAAGCCGGCCATATGCTATGCGGGCCAGACACAGATCTCACTAATCTCTCCGACAGTGATGACCTCCGGTGAGATCAGATTTGACTACACGATCTCTGTTCCGGCGGGTGTTGCAGGCAATTCGATTCCGGGCACCGACAAGCTGCAGGGAGATATACTCTCTTTTGGCTACAGCAACACCAACGATACGGTTCTTTCGGTCACCTTCAGCATAACGCCGAAGGTCTCAGGGCTTTCCTGCCCGGCTGGCAATGCCAGTGTGCAGCAGGTCGAGGTTCACCCGAGGCCCACGAGGGGTATAGTAATAACCAAGCCATTCACCTGTGAGGCAAGTTCGGGCCGGGCGGCCCTGCAGGCCGTTCTTTCACGGGGGGCAGCGCCATTCTCGATTACCTGGACGGGACCGGTAGGATACTATATGCGCGACTCAGTCGAGATAACAAACCTGTACGCTGGGTTTTACAATATTGATGCGACCGACAATATCGGCTGCCGCAGCGATACATCGATCAACATTGCGAATCTCAGCGCCACCCCGAGCATAGTTCCGTACCCTGTTCTCCCGGGAATCAACATTTCCTGTCCGGGCGGGAATGACGGCACTGTCAGGATCTATGTGAGGAACGGGATCACCGCCCCGTACTTATACTGGCTAATAAGGAACGATTCTGAAGTAGTCTACTCAGGGATGTTCACTGGCAATTATGACAGCTCAAATCCGTCTACCTACAGGGTATGCACAGGCCTGTTATCGGGACAGTACAAGATCCTAATAAGGGACTTAAACGGATGCGAGACATACAGAAGCGCTGAACTGAAGGAACCACTTGCGTTTACAGTGACCTTCACGGTCAAGAAGTATAACGGGCAGGATATATCATGCCGCGGATACAGTGACGGTGAGATCAGTGCAGGTGTGTCCGGCGGCAACGGAAGCTACAGCTACTTCTGGTACCCAGAAACCGGTTCGCTGACCGTGAGCGGCAACACGGCCGTTCTCGACAGCGTACCTGCCGGTAAGTACTACCTGCGTATCACAGACCTCCTCGGCTGTGTAAAAACCGACAGCATTACACTTATTGATCCCCCTGGGATGGACCTGGTCAGCAGTGAAGTATCGAAAAGCATTGATGGGAATTTTGAAATATCGTGTCACGGGAACAATGACGGATATATAAGGCTGAATATCACAGGCGGCTCGGGTGTCTTTACATACCTGTGGAACGGACCGGACGGGTACACCGCTAACACAAAGGATATTTCAGGTCTTAAAGCCGGAACCTATACGGCAACCATGACCGATGTGAACGGATGCATCCTGATGCCTCAGCCTGTCTTTACACTCACAGAGCCTGAACCGTTAGCACTTACGACAGTAAGCTCAGTTTCTGCTGATGGCGCTTATAATATAAGCTGTCATGGAATGACCGGCTCTATAGATGTAAATGTCACGGGCGGAAGCACAGGCAATTTCAGCTATTTATGGAGTACGACCGGCGGATCAGGGATTGTTGGCGGCCAGCAGGACCAGGGAAGCCTGACTGCAGGGACGTACCACCTACTGGTTACCGACATGAACGGGTGTGCCGCTTCAGCTGATGTAAACCTTACCGAGCCCGCAGCCATCTCGACGATGCTTACCGCAAATCATATCACCTGCGAGTCGCCGGGATATGATAACGGCTCGATCGGCCTTACGGTTGCAGGGGGTATTGTTCCTTATGTATACAACTGGTCAGACGGAGAGGTAACTGAGGATATTTCAGGGCTTGTTGCAGGGTCATACACTGTTACCGTTACTGATTCCAACGGGTGCGTAAAGATTGATTCGGCCCGTGTTACCCTTCCACCCGAGCTCAGCTATTCAGCCTCTATTTCAGGATACCATGGCTACAATATCAGCTGCCATGGAATGGCCGATGGTTCAATCTCCCTGGCTCTTACGAGCGGAACACCTCCGTATAACTACAACTGGCAGGGTCCCGACGGATTTACATCCACTTCAAGGGATATATCAAACCTGAAAGCCGGCCGGTACATCATCAGCGTTACCGACGTTAACATGTGCTCGATGGATGACACTATTGATCTCACCGAACCTTTGAGGATCAGCCTGGTTGTCAACACTTCGGAGAGTGCAGCCGGCGGGTATAATCTTAATTGTTCAGGTGACAGGAACGGAACTGTCTCGGTTGAGGCATTAAATGCGGCAGGTACTGCGGATTACATGTGGGCGGATGGAGCCATAGGCCAGAACCGTACAGGACTTGGAGCAGGTGCTTACAGGACCCTGGTAACAGATTCAAATAACTGCACGGCCGATTCCACAATTTCACTGACAGAACCTGAACCTGTACGCATAACCTTCGTTGTAAAGCAATCATCGTGCAATGAAATGCCTGACGGAGAGGTCACAATGAATGTTGAAGGAGGTGTTCCGGGGTATCTGTTCAACTGGTCCGACAATTCTTCCACCCAGAATCTGACAAATGCAACCGCAGGCCTGTACACGGTTCAGGTCACTGATCAGAATAACTGCATGGCTGACAGCTCCGTGATGATACCTGCGCTCAAGAGGCTGTGTCTGGAAATTCCGAACGCCATTACCCCGAACGGCGACCTTATCAATGACGAATGGAACATCGGCCTCAGGGAGCTCTATCCGGAAATGGAAGTCAGGATATTCAACCGGTGGGGAGAGCTGGTGTGGAAATCGGA
>DCFQ01000007.1:32401-51429 GCA_002319915.1 Bacteroidales bacterium UBA1800
AGTGAAGAGACTGGCAGCCATATCGATCTTAGTACTTCTCGGGACAATTGCATCCGCCCAGCAGCTTCCCTTGTACAGCCAGTACCTTTACAACAGGTTCCTTATCAACCCGGCTGTTGCAGGAAGCGACGGCTATACCAGCTTCAATCTTACCGCACGGGAACAATGGGTGGGCTATTCCGGCGCTCCAAGGACCTTTTCGGTCAGCGGCCAGGCAAGGATCCTTAAGAAAGGATTCTCCATAAAGCAGGGAGGAGGCGACCGGGCAGTGTACAGACCAAAAGCTGACGGGAAGGTCGGCTTTGGGGGGTACATATTCAGCGACAAGAACGGACTGATCCAGAGGACCGGCTTCCAGGGATCCTACGCCTACCACATGTGGGTGCAAAGCAATACGCAGGTCTCCCTCGGACTGGCGGTTACCGGGTACTATTTCAAGATAAATGAACGGGAGATCCGATTTGAGGACCCTAATGAACCGTGGCTGAACAATGAGCTCAGGCGAGGACTGTTTGTCCCTGATGTCGATTTTGGCCTGTACATCCTGAACCCAAGATACTCGGTGGGGTTCTCGACCGCGCAGCTTTTCGGAGCAGCGGCGAAAATAGGAGGGGAAGCCTACAGGAATTTCAGCATGGACAGGCATTATTACCTGTTCGGCACATACAGCTTTTACAAGGGTACGAGCGTCGAACTTCAGCCCTCAATGCTGCTGATGATGTCGGAACAGCTCAAGCCCACCGCAGACATAGGGTTCACCTATATTTATGAACGGAAGTTCTGGGCTGGGATCTCGTACAGGACGGCAAAAGCCGTAATTGCCAATTTTGGGGTCACCCATAACAACCTTTTCATCGGATACGCATTCGATTTTACGCTCCAGGAGATCCAGAGGATCACATGGGGAACTCATGAACTCACAATTGCACTCCGGTTCGGGGACAGTGCAAGGAAATACCGGTGGCTGGACAGGTATTAAAGAGCATTACTCAGAGGGACACGGAGGAGACACAGAGGAGGGACACTGAGGATGTGCTATTTCTTTGGCGTAAGGAGGTAGTATAATGAGCTGCTGCCTGATCGTCTGAAGAGAGATCTGAGAGCAAACCATGAACCTTTCAGAAGTCCGCTCAGGAAAGGCAGGGTGACTCCCCTCGCTTTCTCACTCAGGATTGAAATATAAAATACATCTAAGGGAAGGACCCCGGTTTTCTTTACGGAGAATCCTGTTTTATCTGCAAATTCCGAAAAGGTTGAAGGGGTGAAATGCCACAGGTGACGCGGAACATCATAAGCCGCCCAGTCGCTCCTGAAGTAACCAGCGTCGAATGAGCTGCAATTGGGAAGCGCGGCCAGGCAGACGCCTCCGGGCTTCAGGAGTCTTCCAATCTCGGCAGCATAACCGAACGGATCATGGAAATGTTCGAGTACGTGCCACATCGTTATGCAATCGAAGCTTTTCCCTTCAAGGTCTTTAATCTGGCCGGGAAGCAGAACTTTCAGCCCGAAGGTCGTAACAGCATAATTACGGGCTTTTTCATCAGGCTCGATACCTGTGAGGTTCCACCCGGCCTTTTTCATGGTATTTGCGAAATGCCCGGTTCCGCATCCAATATCGAGCAGCGATCCGCTGTTTAACCCGGTAGCTGCCCGGATATACTTCCTTTTCCTGTTCACCATGAATTCCCGGGTGAAAAGGTAGATCCTGTTCATGAATCCTTTTGCGTCGGGGTTATGGGAGATATACTCCTCCGCCTGGTAGTATGCCGGCATCTCCTCCTCCCCGGGGCAATCCTGGGTAAATACCAGCCCGCATGCGGAGCACCGGGCAAGTTGGAACGGCTTATGGCTTACCAGGGTGTCACGGCATAAGAGCCACGGGGCCAGTTTTTCCGAATGACAGAGCGGGCAGCTCTGGTGGTGGATCATCGGCTCAGCTTTTATTCTTCCTTACCAGCGGTGCGGCAATATAACCTGCCAGGAGAAGGATAAGAAGGATTGAACTGGCCAGGGAGACCTTGTTTCCTGTCATGTACGAAGAAGGCTCGAACAGGAACCTGATCTCGTGATCTCCTGCCGGGATCATCGCTGCACGCAAGACAAAATCAGCCCTGAAATAGGGAGCCGCCTTCCCGTCAATGTAGAATTTCCAGCCGGCAGGATAGTAGATCTCGGAGAATACCGCAATCCTGTCTGCTCCGGTATGTGACTTATAGACCAGCTCATTGGCCTGGTATGAAGCCAGAGCAATGGTATCACCTGCCGCACCGGGATACTCCCGGTCCTTCACCTGGTCACTGAAGCTTTTGCTGATAACCGCCTCTTTTGCGGGATCAATTGTATTTACACCGGAAAGCTCGAGATTCGGACTGCCTGCAAAGAGAGGCTTTGTCACGAACCAGGCGCTGCCCAGGGCATGCGGATTAACCAGCGGGGGAGAATCGGGGTTGTATATCAGATATTTTGCATTGAGCATATTCAGGGCGGAAGTATTACTGAATACGGGGAGGAAATCACTTGCTGACTTTGCATTTTTAGATGCTGCATAGAATAATGATAATTCCCTTGTCAGGGATGAATCAATCAGTTCCTGGTACCTTTTCAGCTTTGCACCATGGTATCCTCCGATCGATTTGAAAAAATAGGATGTCGGGGAATTGTCATTGAAAGTGGATACCGAAAGATTCAGTACCCTGAAGTATGACGGATCCTTGAGGATTATCTGGTCGGCAGGGGTAGGGGAGAAGAACTTCCTTGTATCGGCCTTTGTTTCAAACTTATCGGCGTTGAGATATCGTTTGTCAATTGTCCAGAGGTCAACCAGGATGAGGAATCCCAGGATCAGCGCCGAATACTCCCTTTTGATCTTTCCGTAAACAAAACCCAGCATGGTGCCGGCAGCGAGTAGGATGAACAACAGCGACCTGAAGCTGTCGCCCCGCAGGAGCATCTTCCTGTCGTCTACCATCGCAGTGGTAAGCCATGCGGGAAGGTCCTTCTCGAAGGGGTTGAGGAACGATCCGGCAATTCCGGGGAGCACCAGTATTACCAGGACGACACCCCCCGTTATACCGGCGGCTATCTCAACCGCACGCACGATCTCCTTCCTTGAAAGGCTGCCTTTGTAAAATTCACGAAGGGCCAGGAATCCGAGGAGGGGGATGCAGAACTGTGAAATGACAAGTATCATTGTGACTGCCCGGAATTTGTTATAACCCGGGAAATAATCTATGAACAGGTTGGTCAGGGGCATGAAGTTCTTGCCCCAGGCGAGCATCAGTGAAAGCACTGTGGCCGCCAGGAGCCACCATTTCTCCCGGCCTTTAAGCATCACGAGACCCAGGACGAACAGGAAGACAACAATTGCGCCGACATAATGCGGCCCGTCGGTCCCGGGCTGTGTTCCCCAGTACATCGTCGTCTGGCCGGCATATTCACCGGCATTGTTCTTCCGGAGTGCGGTAACGGTCTGTGAATTTGAAGGGAATGGTTTGCTCGATCCACCCTTGTAATCCGGTATCAGGAGGTTCATTGTCTCATCGATCCCGTAGCTCCAGTAGGTGATGTAGTTCCTGTCGAGCCCGGTTGAAACATTCTTATTGTCAGTGACCAGGTCAGATTTACCCCTTATTGAATATTTCCCGTACTCATATACGGTATACAGGCTGGCAAAGTTGACTCCGACGGCAATCACAAAGGGGATAACGAGGATAAGCGAAGTGCGGAGGAACCGGGGGATGCTCTTTTCCCTGAGCGAAAATATGAACTCGACAATGACGAACACGAGCAGACACATCAATCCGTAATAGGTGATCTGGGGGTGATTGGCGGTCAGCTCCAGCGCTACGGTGAAGGCCGTCATGAGAGCTCCTTTTACCGCATCCCGGCGATATGCATACCAGATCCCGCCGATCATTACCGGCAAATATGCAAGAGCAACTGCCTGTGTGTTATGCCCGACCGAGAGAATCTGGAACAGGAACGAGGACAACCCGTAAGCTATCGCACCGGCAATGGCCAGCCAGCTTTCAACACCAAATAACAGCAGCAGGATATAGAATGAAACCATTGAAAGGAACAGGACTGAAACCGGGATCTGGAAGGTCCTTAGGACATTGTCGACATTCTTTACCAGGTTCCCGGGATATTTGGTGGAAATCAAGTAAGCCGGCATGCCGCTGAAGATTGAATTGGTCCAGAGCGGCTCCTTGTGATATTTTGCCCTGAAATCGCGTATCTCTTTGGAATTGATCGTAGATACGGTCGAATCGTTGCCGCTCAGCACCTTACCCTCGAGCGCCGGATAGAAATAGGCGAATGCCAGCACCAGGAAAAGGATCACTGCCAGGGCATGCGGCAGGGCCGGCTTGACATAATTCTTGATCTCCATAGTTACTATTTGTTGAGTCTGAATGACAAAAATATCTATAATCCTTGAATAATAACCCTGTAAGGGCAGGTATGCTAAAACTCATCACCAATATCTTTAAGCGACCTGATGTTCCTCCCCAGATTCTTCAGGTTTGACCATTTGTTTATAAATCCTTTTATCGACAGGATCTCCACGGGGTCATAGAACCTGAATAAGCCCAGGATGAAGGGGTAGGCCAGTACAAGGATCGCCTTTACTGCAAGCCTGGGGCCAAGGTGGAATCCGTTGAGGAGCAGGCCTGACAATGCAAGTACGGACCCGGTGATGAAAAGAATGGTCAGCTTCCTGGTTTCATAGGGGATGAAAAATGATTTTTGTGCATAGTGGTAACAGGCATACCAGTAAAAAGCCTGTGATATCAGGGTTGCAACTGCAGCTCCCCTGATGTCCCAAACCGGGATCAGGATCATATTCAGCACGAGGGTCATGATTGTTGCAGCGACCACAATCATGCTGATGATCCTGGTTTTTTTCGCGATGTGGAGGCCATAAACCATCACCTCCTTCATATTCACAAAAAAGACAGAAAGGCCGAGAACCGGGATGATCACAACTGCATTCCAGAACTGTGTCGATTTGGAAATCACCTTGGTGATCTCGTATGAAAACATTGATAAGCCGACTATGGCGAACATCACTACGAACGATGTGTAAAGGAGGATCTTCGAATAGAATCTTGTGTTGTCGGGCGAGTCCATCTTTTTCATAAAAACGGGGAGGATCGACTGCTTTATCGAATCGACAAGGACCAGCTTAAGGACCGAGGAGATCTTGAATGCAAGGGTGTAGAGGGCAACACTCTTAAGGACCGACCATGTGTCGAGGGAATACCTGTCGATCACATTGAGAAGCACTGCCGCCACACCGCTGAGAAACAGCGGGAAGCCGTAGATATTCATTTCCCTGTAAACTTTCCGGTCGAACCAGATACGGCAGTTCCTGGCCGTATAACCCGAAAGAAAAACAATGAACAGGATATTCCCGATCACCTGTGCGAGGTAGATGCCTTCTATTCCCATATGCCTGCCGAGAATGAACCAGAGGGTGAGCGGAAGGACAATGCCAAGCTTGAGGAGGTTGGTGGAAGTGAAAAGCAAAGATCTCGACTGCAGCCGCATGAGTGTGCTGATCATATTATTGATCACCTGCAGCGCCGAGGAGAAGACAACAAGGCTGATCACCTCCGACCAGTCGGTATTGTCAAAAAGCAGCGTCGAGAAAAATGGGGAAAGTGGGGTGATAAGGAGACTGGCGATTGCAGCGATTATGATCTGTGAAGCCAGCGCCATGAAGAAAATGCCCTTCTGGTTGCTGACATAAGCCTTGTCCCAGTACCATCGAGTGAAGCTTTGCGGCAGCGATACGGTGAGCAGGGCCGTGAGAAGAAGCCCCGAAATATCGAGTAGGCCGATTATCCCGAAATCATCTATTGTAAAGAACCTGGGATTAGTGTACAACGGGATCAGGATCAGCCCGACGATCTTCACGGCTACATTGCCGAACCCGTAGATCAGCGTGTCCTTTACCGTCGACTTCAGTGAACCTAGCATATTCAATACATATGGTTACCGGTCACTCATCAGAATGTACCGGTAATTATGATGGATTTGAAAAAGTAATACGGATAGGCAGGAGTGATGCTTAGAAGCTTACGGGCCTTCCTGACAAGGAGCTCGGGCACAGAAAGGCTCACCAGGTTTGCAAAACTGATCTCCTCCGGCCTGAGCCCCGCGCAAACCAGCACCTTGATTGCAGTGTATGGGGTGAACCAGAACCTGTGATCGGAGTTGACAGTTTCCCGGTACCTGAACATATTCCTGAGATTGAACCTGTTGTAAATATTTGGAACAGTAATGATAAACTTCCTGACATTTACGCCGTATCTTTTCCTGAATGTCTCAAGGAAATCCACCGGGTTGTTGAGATGCTCAATCATTTCCCCGAAGACTGCATAATCCCATTCTCCTGAAGAGATCTCATCTATGTTTCCGGCAAGGATGTCCCCGTGCCTGACATTCGTAAATCCCAGCTCTTTGGTGAGGAATTCGATGCTTTCACGGTCATTGTCGATCCCTAAGCAGGAACGGGAGTTTTCGGTGATAAGCTTATGCAGCCATTTGTTGGTTTTTATCTTTTCCCTTATCAGTGGAACATGATCTGAACACCCGATATGAACTACATCGAGGCCCCTGATTATCCCGACAATGGCATCTTCCCTCGCCATGGCTTTGTACCGCTTCCTATCAAAATTCAGCTCAAAGCTGTTTGAGAACTCAGCGCCGCTTGCATATTTCAATATTTCAGGGGTGATCTTCATTTCGTTCCTGCCGGTCCGGCATTATGTGAGTCGAAGATACTAATTACCTGCGAAACAAAGTCCGGGTAATTCACCTCAGCATTGTAATGTGCTTCCCAGTGGCGGATTATGCGATCCCTCATATCCCGATTCTCCCCCGGCTGCATTTTCATGTACCGGATAATTAATTGCGACAGGTCAGCAGGACTAAACCCGGCCGGCAGCAGGGTTCCGGTCCCTTCAACAACCAGCTCGCTGACGGCCCCTACATCGGTTGCGATAACGGGGATGCCGAAGCTCTGAACCTCCATAATGCTCACAGGCGTCCCTTCGGTTGAGCTCGTGTTTATGAAGAGATCGACCTTATGATCACTGTAATACTTAAGGACGTCCCTGTTTGGGATATGGCCTTTAAACTCCCAGCTCAGCATGGCCTTGTTCCCCAGCTTCCCGGCTGCCATTCGTTCAAGTTCGTTCCTTAGTGGGCCTCCCCCGAAGTGGATCCAGAGGATCTTTTTTTCAGGTTTGCAAAGCTCAAGGGATTTGATTATCAGATCGACCCTTTTGAGGGAAATGAGGTTTGAGCAGGAGACGACCACAAACGGGGCATCAGGGTCATCCCCGGACTCCCCCGGAGGGAAGGTCCTGCTGACACCTAAGCGGGAGATCCTGAGATGATCTCCTGTCAATCCTGTTTTATCTTTAAAATATTTCAGGCCCTGTTCGGAAGGAAGGATCACAGCATCGAGTTTTTTGGAGGTGAACTCAAGAAGCGGCAGGAACTTCAGCCTGCTTTTCTCCTCATACAGGTCGCTGGCGTGCGCCCTGGCTATCCTGATGCCCGGTACTTCATTCATCAGGCCGATCGCATGCGCACCGCTGTTCATCCAGAAGGAATAAAAGATTACATTGCTGCTCAGGTTTTCAGCTTTCAGGACGAAATTCATGATGTCCCTCAGCTGGATGGCCTTGATGATCTTTTTCAGCAGGAACAGCCTCTGATTTAAGGAAAGCCTGAACCTGATCCTGCGCCTGAACTTCAGTTCACTCCTGTATGACGAAATGATTAGCCCCGAATTTCTTGAGATAAGCGACGGCAGCAGGAGAAACCCTTTTAAGGATGTTGCAGGATTATAGCGGTGGACACTGACATCTGAAGGAACCATCCTGGTTCGCGGTGAGGAGGAGTTCTGTGACAGGATGACCACCCTGTCGAACGCCCTGTACAGGTATGGAAATTCCGTCTCGATGAACGGTTCTCCCGTACCGAAAGGAAAATTGGAAGTTATCAGGACAAGGGTCTTCATTCCGGCTGTATCTCGATTGTTCCCAAAAGTACGATTATTTCGGAGGGAGAGTGTTTTACGGATGCGTGTTTTCACTTTTCCCGGGATGGGGGGAGAGGCTGAGGTAAAGACCTGTCAGGACATGCCTGTAAAATCCGGTATTATACTCATTCAGGATTGCCGCCCGCCCGTTCTTGCCCATTTCCTCCCGGAGCTTCCTGTCATTTGAAAGCCTGATGATTGCAGATCTCAGTTCGTCGGCGTTCCTGTATACTATTCCGCACCTGTATTTTTCCACGAGGTTTTTCTGCGGTTTGCAGTCCGAGACTATCAACGGCTTTTCCCCGAGCATATAATCAAAGATCTTGTTCGCAACGCCCGATTCGTGGTGAGGGTTCTTATGGAACGGTGCAATGCAGAAATCACTTATTCCAAGATAGGCAGGCAGTTCACGGGCTTCGATCCAGGGCAGATATAAAACCGTATCTTTCAGCGCTGCAGAATTGATCTCGCTGAAGAATCGGGTCTTGTCCGACCTGTCTACCGGACCGATTATGAGGAAGCGGACAGGTGCCTTTTCCTCTGCCAGCGACCTTAAGACATCAAGCGTATCGAAGATCCCCCTCCTCTCGGCGACCACCCCGAAATAGAGCATCACGGCAGTGTGCTCATCGTACATGACTTTCAGGTCCACTGGCTCCCCGGCCTTCTTTTCCTCAAGGTCGGGGACGTTGGGGAAAACAGCAAAGGGGACACCGGACAACTGCGGATACTCTGCGGTCAGGGTCTCCCTGAATTCTTTGCTTAGGACCACTATTCCATCGGCGTACCCAAGGTACTCCGGCTCTTTTTTCTTCCAGAGACCCGGCTGGCTGAGGCGGCCCCGAATAAACCCTTTGGTCCAGTTATAGGCAAGTACTGCATATGGGTAATTCTCATGGAGGTCGAGGACCATAGGGATTCTTTCACCTGATCTTCTAATGCCCTCCCTGCCGGCCTTTGCCATGTACAGGTCATGAACATGTACCACTCCTGGTTTGAAGGCGGAGATATGCCTGGCTATTCTTTTCACCCAGAGCCGCTCATAGAAAGGCAGGAGGTTTTGGAGGAAGAAGAGCCAATCCTTCAACTTCTTCCTGATCATTATGCGTTCAATGGATATCCCGGGAAGTGGTTCCCTATTGCTGCCCCTGAAGCCGAAGCACAGAACTGAAACAGCATGGCCATCGGCAACCAGGATGCTGAGCTCCCTCAGTACTCTCTTGTCGTTGTTAAGGTCGTTATCTATTATTACCGCTATCTTCATCGGGGTCGTTTGTTAACCGGCTCCTCAAACAGCCCGGCAATCTGTCTGGTCAGGTTATCCCTTCTGAATTCTTCAGGTGATTTCAGATTGCCGGCGCAAGCCCCCGACATGATCTCCTCAATACAGCTCCGGATGCCGGCTGCATCGCCGTACCCGAAAACCCACCCGCTGCCGCAATCCGCTATGATCCTTGCGGCATCGCCGTCGACGGGTCCCAGGCAGATCACGGGAACTTTTGCAGCAAGGTACTCAAACAATTTCCCCGTAATTATGCTCCTGTTGGTTTCATGATCGGGAATTATGAGCAACAGTGCGGAGGAATCAAGCATATAGTGTATTGCCTCTCTGTGACTTGCATAGCCATGGAATTCGGTGTTCTCGCTGCCCGTGCGCCCGGAAATTACAGCCTTTAGCTCTTCCGGGACCATCCCGACAAACCTCAAAAGAGGATCCCTGCCTCCGGCCTTAAGCTCAGACAGTGCATCCAGGAAAGCGTCGAGGGGATATGCAGGGGAGAGGGTTCCGATGTAGGAGATCGTGAACCGGGAGGGTTTAACCGGCGTCAGCCCTGCAAAATCATCCCCGTCGTATCCGTTGAAGATCACTTCGGTCTTTACGGATGCTTCCGGCACCCTTTCAGCAAAATGCGCTTTCAGTGAATTGCCTACCGTGATTATCCTGTCGGCCGACCGAAGCACTTTCTTTTCATACCCGAGATCGATCATCCTGGAAATGAAACCGGGGTAAAATTCTTTGTAGTAATAGATGCCTGTCCACGGATCCCGGAGATCGGCGATCCACCGGACAGCCGGAAATTTCCTCTTTAACCTGAGTCCTATGAGCTGAGTAGAATGTGGTGGACTGGTTGTTATAAAATTAACAATACCCTCACCGGAGATGATCTCGCATGCTTTCCTTAATGCGAACCTGTTCCAGCCTCTCCTTGGATCGGGAATAAAGAAGTTACCCCTTATGAACCTGCTGAGCCTGCCCGAAAAGCTCCTGTTGTTGTTGGCTGCGAAGCCTGCGGAAGGGATCTCCGATTTATTTCTTTTGTAAAGCCTGAACCAGTCAATAGCCCTGGTCCTGATTACCCGGAGCCCTGCCGGGATATCATTCTCAAGCGAATGATCGATTGCCGGGTAGGTTGCATATTCAGGGTCGACGGTGAGGATGACCGGTTCCCATCCGTTCGACGGCAGGTATTTTGAGAACTTCAGCCAGCGCTGTACGCCTGCTCCTGAACCCGGGGGCCAGTAGTAGGTGATTATAAGTACTTTTGGTATAGAGGGAGCAGAGGGAATAAATGGAGCAGACGGATATGAGGAATCAGATGCCGGTGAGGCTTTCATTTTGAAATACTGTTTATTAGTTGATTCATCAGAAAGCTGATCTCAGAACAGAGCTTTTCAAGAATCTCAAATTGATTACCATCAATATAAGCTAAATCCCTGCAAAGTAAAACATGATAACGGACTTCTTCAAGCGAACCTCTTGAAATATAGAGGAATTTTGCAAATTCTTTCTTTGAGTTTTTTGATTTACCCTCCACAATATTTGCCGGGACTAAGATAGCTGTCCTTCTAAGTTGCTGAACAATACCAAATTTCTCATTATCAGGAAAATCAGAGGTTAATTTATATATCTCAATTACCAGATTGTGCGATTTTTGCCATACAATAAGATCTTTCCATGGGTGAGCCATTTGTGTTGAATCTTTAGGTTGCTTCTAATCCCTATAATCCCGCTAACCCTTCTAACCCCTCTGATCTAAAGCTTCTTCAGGAGTGTCCCGATACTTACTTTTTCGAATACAATATCCTTAAGCGCTTTGATCTGTACACGTTCCTGTGCCATTGAGTCGCGGTACCTGATTGTCACGGTCTGATCTTCGAGTGTCTGATGGTCAATGGTGATGCAGTACGGCGTGCCGATGGCATCCTGCCTGCGGTAGCGCCTTCCGATCGAATCCTTGTCATCATACTGGCAATTGAAATCAAACCGCAAGTCGCGGACTATATTATCGGCGACTTCCGGAAGCCCGTCCTTCTTTACCAGCGGCATAACAGCAAGCTTGACGGGGGCCAGGTACGACGGGAGACGGAGCACAACGCGGGTATCGGTCGTCCCGTCTTCCTTTTTTAGCTCCTCTTCAATGTATGCTGCCGAGATCACCTGCAGGAACATCCTGTCAACCCCTATGGAAGTCTCGATTACGTATGGAATATATGATTCACCCTTCTCGGGATCGAAATACTGCATCTTCTTCCCGCTGTACTGCTGGTGTTGCTTCAGGTCATAATCGGTGCGTGAGTGGATCCCCTCGACCTCCTTGAACCCGAAGGGGAACTTGAATTCGATATCGGTTGCGGCGTTCGCGTAATGTGCCAGCTTGGTGTGATCATGGAACCTGTAATTCTCGTCCCCGAAACCAAGGGATTTGTGCCATTTCATCCTTTTTTCCTTCCAGAGGCGGAACCAATCGAGCTCTGTCCCGGGCTGGACGAAATACTGCATTTCCATCTGCTCGAACTCGCGCATCCTGAAGATGAACTGCCTGGCGACGATCTCGTTCCTGAAGGCTTTTCCTATCTGGGCAATGCCGAACGGGATCTTCATTCTCCCAGTCTTCTGGACATTCAGGAAATTGACAAAGATGCCCTGGGCGGTTTCGGGCCTGAGGTAGATCTTGTTCGAACCCTCGAGCGTTGACCCCATTTCAGTAGAGAACATCAGGTTGAACTGCCTTACCTCGGTCCAGTTCCGGCTGCCTGAGATCGGACAAACGATCTCGCAGTCAATGATGATCTGCCTGAGGCCGGGAAGATCGTTCTCGTTGAGCGCCTTCGAGAACCTTGCATTGATTTCGTCAATCTTCGCCTGGTTTGCCAGCACACGCTGATTCGTGGCCCTGAATTTCCCTTCATCAAATGCAGCTCCGAATTTCTCCCTCGCTTTTTCGATTTCCTTCGTGATCTTTTCCTCGATCTTAGCCATGTGTTCTTCAATAAGAACGTCGGCCCTGTACCTTTTCTTTGAATCCTTGTTATCGATGAGCGGGTCGTTGAATGCGTCAACATGGCCGGAAGCTTTCCAGATGGTGGGATGCATGAAGATTGCGGAATCGATGCCGACAATATTCTCGTTCAGAAGCACCATGCTGTCCCACCAGTATTTCTTTATATTGTTCTTGAGTTCAACACCGTACTGACCATAGTCGTAAACGGCGCTGAGCCCGTCATAGATCTCGCTTGACGGGAAAACATATCCATATTCCTTGCAGTGTGCAATGAGCTTCTTGAAAATATCTTCCTGGGCCATAAGTCATTTGTTTTGAGGAAAGCAAAAATAAGCTAAAAAGTTTGGTTTCACAATCAGGGGGAAGAACTTGCACAGAGCAACTGAATGATCCCGACTCAGGTGTCTCTGCGTCCCCTCTGGGGTCCCTGTGAAACAAGAACGCGATTCATTGAATCTATTTGTATCTTTACCCGGCCAAAAAATTCAGGTGATGAAAAAACGGACCGATTTCCTGGTAATTGGTTCAGGCATTGCAGGCTTGTCGTTTGCCCTTAAGGCTTCGGCCTTCGGAAGGGTAGCCGTCATAACCAAATCGACGCTTGACAACACCAATACGCGTTACGCCCAGGGCGGCATTGCGGCAGTGTTTACGGAACCGGACAATTTTGAAAAGCATATCAGGGACACCCTGATTGCCGGCGACGGCCTCTGCAACGAAAAGGTTGTCCGGATGGTCGTCCAGGAAGCCCCCGAGAGGATCAAGGACCTGATCGACCTGGGTGTCCCGTTCGACAAAAGAAACGACGGCTCATATGATCTTGCAAAGGAAGGAGGGCACACGGAGCACAGGATACTTCATGCAAAGGACAAGACCGGTGAGGCGATCCAGCAGACTCTCATGATGAGGGTCAGGAATAATCCCAATATCGAGATCTTCGAAAATCATTTTGCGATCGAGCTCCTGACCCAGCACCACCTCGGGGAGGAGGTTAAGCGCAGCCATCCCAGTATAAACTGCTACGGGGCTTATGTGGCAGACCTGAAAGGTCAGACAGTGGCCACATTTCTTTCCAGGGTCACGGTTATCGCCACAGGGGGGCTTGGCAATGTTTATCTCTCCACGACCAATCCCGAAATTGCGACCGGCGACGGGGTGGCGATGGTTTACCGAGCCAAGGGTACGATCGAGAACATGGAATTCATCCAGTTCCATCCCACGACGCTATATGATCCCGAAAAGAGGCCCTCATTCCTTATCACCGAGGCGCTCAGAGGATATGGCGCCGTTCTGAAGAACATGAGAGGAGAAAAGTTCATGAGCCGCTACGACAGCCGCGGATCGCTTGCCCCGCGCGATATCGTCGTCAGGGCTATTGACAATGAGATGAAGATCTGGGGCGATGACCATGTCTGGCTCGATTGCACCCACCTGGAACCAGAGGGCCTCCGCGACCACTTTCCCAATGTCTATGAACACTGCCTCCAGAGGGGTATCGATTTTACGAAAGATATGATCCCCGTCGTTCCGTGTGCCCACTATTCCTGTGGCGGCATTAAGGTCGACCTCAACGGGCAGACGAATATCGACAGGCTCTATGCATTGGGTGAAGCTTCATCAACCGGGCTTCACGGGGCCAACAGGCTGGCATCGAACTCGCTCATTGAGGCTGTTGTTTTTTCCCACAGGGCGGTGATCCATTCCTCGGGCAGGATCGGAAAGCTTGATTTTAAAGAGGAGATACCCGACTGGGATTTCAAGGGAACGACACACCTTGAGGAGATGGTGCTGATCACCCAGAGCCTTAAGGAGGTCCAGATGATCATGAGCAATTATGTTGGTATCGTAAGGTCGAACCTGCGCCTTGAGAGGGCGATGGTCCGCCTCGAGATACTGTATAAGGAAACGGAAAGCCTCTACAAGAGGTCATTGATCTCACAGAAGATCTGCGAGCTCCGGAACCTGATAAATGTGGGTTACCTGATAATAAAGATGGCTATGAAACGAAAGGAAAGCATTGGCCTTCATTATTCGATTGATTATCCGAAAAGACAACGGGAGATAGGATAATTGTTGGCTGGTTAACTGGTTAACTGGTTAAGTGGTTAACAAAGGTAAATTGAGTCAACCCAGCAACCAGCACCCAGCACCCAGCAACAATACTATTTTTAACTGAATATTTTAAATATACGGAATGAATCATCTGGAAGCATCATTTACGGGAATGAACAGTTTCTGGCGGTACATCGTAACGTTTGTTGCTGTCCTGGCCGTATCCAATACCATCGGGGCCCTACCTCTGCTCGTGGCATATTCGATAAAGGCAGCTTCCGATCCTTCCGTGATAAGCAGTATAGCTGCAAATCCCAACGATATGAGCATCCTCGGATTAGACCCCAATGTTAGCCTGCTCATGATGCTATTCCCCTTCGTTGCGGGGCTTGTTGCATTTATCCTTTTCGTAAAGCCCATGAACGGCAGGTCATTCAGGATGATCATCAACGGCACGGGAAAGATCAGGTGGAACAGGTATTTTATTTCCGGGGCTGTCTGGCTTGCCCTTTCAGCTGCCTATCTTCTCATTTACCATATGGCTGATCCCTCAAACTTCAGGTTGAGCAACACTTCAGGAACGCTGTTGATCCTTATTGCCGTCACTGTCATTTTCATACCTTTCCAGGCGGCATTTGAAGAGACGCTCTTCCGCGGTTATCTCTTGCAGGGATTCGCCGTTCTTGCACGGAACAGGTGGGTGCCGCTGATCATGACCTCGGTATTGTTCGGGCTGATGCATGCTTTCAATCCCGAGGTGAAGGAGTTCGGGTTTACCGATATGATGGCACAGTATGTCCTTTTCGGGCTGATCTTTGGAGTAATAACGCTCTTTGACGACGGGATCGAAGCGGCAGCAGGGGCACATGCGGCCAATAATATCTTTCTTTGCATCATGGTCACGCACCGGTCATCCGCCCTTCAGACACCTGCAGTCTATGAGCAGATCAGCGTCAGTCCGTGGATGGAGTTTACCGCCCTCCTGGTTTCAGGCATAATCTTTATCGTGATACTCAGGGTGATTTTCAAATGGAGGAGCGTTTCCATTCTTTCCGGAAAGGTTGAACGGCCTCCGGAGGTTGTTCAGGTACCATAGACAGAAGTCCTGTCATTGCTACGGTAATCACCCCACTGCTTTCGGATGGTCCCGATTATTTCCCTGATCTCATCAGGTTCGGTAGAAGTCACCAGTTTCAGCCGTGTCTCCTTTATGTCGGGGAGCCCCTTGAAATAATTAGACAGGTGCCTGCGGAGCTCGAAGATACCCTTCTTACCTTCCTTGAATTCGAGCGACCTGTCGAGGTGGAACAAGGCGATATCAGCCTTTTCGGAGACAGTCGGTTCGGGGAGAAGTTCCCCGGTCGAAAGGTAATGCCTTATATCCCTGAAGATCCAGGGCCTGCCGACCGTTGCCCTCCCGATCATGATCCCGTCGACACCGTAACGTGAGAACATCTCCCTTGCTTTAATCGGGCTGTCGATATCACCGTTACCGATTATGGGGATCTTCATCCTCGGGTTGTCCTTTACTTCCCCGATGAGGGTCCAGTCGGCTGATCCCTTATAGAGCTGAGCCCGTGTCCTTCCGTGTATTGTCAGGGCTTTAATGCCGGTATCCTGAAGCCGCTCAGCGAGCTCGATGATAATCTTGCTCTCTTCATCCCAGCCCAGCCGCGTTTTTACGGTTACGGGAAGAGTGACTGAGTCAACTATTGCCTTCGTCATACTGATCATCGCAGGGACATCCCGGAGCATTCCGGCTCCCGCCCCCCTGTTAGCGATCTTCTTCACCGGGCAGCCGAAATTGATATCGATAAGCTCAGGCCGCGCCTCTTCCGCTATCAGGGCAGCCTCGACCATTGAGTCGATAATATGGCCGTAAAGCTGAATGCCTATCGGACGCTCTGAATCATAGATATCAAGCTTTTTTACGCTTTTCGCGCCGTCACGTATCAGGCCGTCGGAGGAAATGAATTCGGTGTACATGAAGTCGGCACCGTGAGCCTTGCAAACGACCCTGAACGAAGGATCCGTTATATCCTCCATCGGTGCCAGGAACAAAGGGTACTCCCCGAGCGAGATATTACCGATTGTCAATCTTGTCCTGTTTTACGGCCAGATAGTGCTCTGGGCATCTGATGATGCGACTGACCTGTTCAGTTCGTTCTTCCTGTAAAAATATACTATCCCGTAATTTTCACTCTCCGCCATCCTCTTTTCTTCAGGGAGCGAGTTATGAGTGGTTTCGACCTCGTTCCAGATCTGGGTTATGATCTCGTCCGCCTCCTTGCGCATCATGCAGTTCTTTTCGGTATATTCGAGGGTTCTCCTGACAAGTGTCTTCTGGAAATTCCATGCATCGAGGAAATTCTGGTACCTTACCTTAACGACGGCAATGGTAGGATTGGTGATAGGTGATCCTCCTTTCCTGAGGCGGTATTCCTCGCCTTCAATGATCCTCTTTCCCCAGCTTATGAGTTCATTCTCCGTATTGAGCGACGGGATGATGGATTCATTTGTGGCCAACCCGTAGAATGCCCTGGTCTCGACCGGCAGATCGCCCCGGCATACTGCCATATTCATCACCTTTATGAAGTGGGTCAGGTAGAGCCTTGCCTTGCGTACAATCTCCAGGTACTCCTTACTTTTTACGGTCTGTGATGCAAATGACTGTCGCTGAAGGGAGATCATGTTCTCAAACAGGGGCAGGAACTTCTGAAGCCTGACAATTATTTTCGGCGAGTAAGCCATATTTATTGGTGGGACATCCCTTCCCTTTTCAAGCGCAATTCTCATCGCCCGGATCCGTGCTGCATCGGTATTTGGCAGTCTTCTGTAAGGCATAACGGCAGGTTAGTGTTAATAATATGTTGATAACTCACTTGCGAATATAATAAAGTTTTGTTAATAACAAAGTGTATTCGCAATTTAATAACTCTGATTATTAAAACGTTCTGAATTCGATAAAAGTATCTCAGCGGTTAATAACTTTCGTATCCGGATTTTAAACGAATTCAGGTAAAAAATGTTTCAATTATTCCACGCGAGGAATTCAAGGGGACAAATGTAACAATTCCGGAATATAAGAGAGTATTTGCGGGTATATTCTTCTGTTCGTTGCCTGAGTGCTTCAGATATATATCTTAACGGCCAAATAAGTTTTGTTTCTTAATTGTGGTATGTTAACTTAGTAGTATCAAATCTGTCAAAACTAAAAATCTGAAATATGTTCCGGAGCGAAGTTTACACAAAAAGAAGATCAGGGCTGCACAAACTAATGAAATCGGGCATCGGGCTTTTTATCGGGAATACCGATTCCCCGATGAACTATCCTGCAAATCCATATCATTTCAGGCAGGACAGTGACTTTCTGTATTATTTCGGCCTCGACCTGCAGGGGCTTACCGGCCTTATGGATTTCGATTCAGGAAAAGACTGGATATTCGGAAATGAATTTGACCTCGACGACATAATATGGATGGGCCCGCAGCCTTCGGTAAAGGAGCTCGCAGAGAAGTGCGGGGTCGTCAATACCGCCCCCCTGGCGAAGCTTGAAGCTGTGATCAGGGATGCTCTTTCGAAGAAGCGAAAAATTCATTTTCTCCCGCCTTACAGGGCCGAGAATAAAATTTCACTCGGCAAGCTGCTTGAGAACAACCCGTGCGAGCTCAAAGCGAAGGCGTCGGCCGAGCTTATAAAAGCGGTTATTTCAATGAGGTCGATAAAGGAGGCGGTCGAGATCGAGGAGATAGAAAAGGCTGTCGCCATCACATGGGAAATGCATGTTACAGCAATGAAGATGTGCAAGCCGGGGATCAGGGAACAGGAGATATTCGGAACAATTGAAGGCATAGCCCTTGCCCATGGAGGCGGATGCTCCTTCCCGGTCATCCTCAGCATCAACGGGCAGACCCTCCATAACCATGATCACAGCAACATCCTTCAGAGAGGAAGGATGATGGTGACAGATGCAGGTGCGGAAACGAACCTTCACTATTCGGCCGACATCACCAGGACAACACCTGTCGGCGGAAAATTCAGTCAGAAGCAGAAGGAGATATACGAAATTGTGCTGAATGCCAATACAAGTGCAATCAATGCCGCCAGGCCCGGCATCTCGAACAAGGACCTTCATCTCAATGCATGCAAGGTGATTGCCGGCTCACTGAAGGAGCTGGGACTGATGAAAGGCGATACCGCCGAAGCGGTCAATGCCGGCGCACATGCTTTGTTCATGCCCCACGGACTCGGACATATGATGGGCCTCGACGTCCATGATATGGAAGCCCTTGGGGAAGACTATATTGGTTACAATGAAAAGGTTAAGCGGAGCGATCAGTTTGGCCTCGCCTTCCTGCGGTTTGCCCTGCCTTACCAGCCGGGCCATGTGTTCACCGTTGAACCGGGGATCTACTTCATCCCCCAACTCATCGATAAATGGAGGGCCGAGGGGAAATTCACGGAATTTATAAACTATTCAAAGGTCGAGAAGCTTAAGGATTTCGGCGGCGTGAGGATAGAAGACAATGTGCTGATCACCGAAAAGGGGCATAAGCTCCTCGGGAAACCGATCCCGAAAACAGTTGCCGATATTGAGGCGGTATGCTCTAAGTAGTGAGTAGTGAGTAGTGAGTGGT
>DCFQ01000007.1:51712-114803 GCA_002319915.1 Bacteroidales bacterium UBA1800
GAGTGGTGAGTAGGGAGTTTTTAACCATTATATTCAAGCCGTTCCAGAGTCTTCCAGCATTGATAGAGGCCCCTGGGTACATGAAAGCATCCTTTCCATTTGCCGCCCTTCAGGGGAAGAAGCACTTCCCCCTGCCTGTTGAGGTAGCCGTACCATTCAGGATACTCTTTGTCCTTGAAATGCTCCCAGGTGTAATCGTGGATCTTTTCAAACCAGCTGAGGCACTCCTTTGAGCCTGTGAGCAGGTACCCCTTCAGCATCGAAATCAGCGTTTCGACATGGACCCACCACAGCTTCTGGTCCCACTCGAGCTGCTGAACAGGATGGCCTTTCCTGTCGAGGAAATAGAAGATTCCACCGTACTTTTCATCCCAGCCGTATTCGGCCATGTGTACCGCGATCCCCGCCGCTTTCCTTATGAGCTCCGGATTTCCGAGGCGCTCGCCAAGATCCATGATGAACCACATAGCCTCAATTGCATGGCCCGGGTTCAGCACGCGTCCTTCAAAAGTATCGGACAGTTCATTGGCGTTGGTCAGGTTCTCAACGACGATCCCCAGCTCAGGCCGGTAAAAGACATCCATGACCTCGTGAATGCAGTCATTGATCGTTTTCTGAAGGAATTCCTTGTCGAGGAGGTGCTCTATCTCGAGCGAAAGATTGCAGAGGATCATCGGGAGCGCAAAGTTCTTAAGGCTCCTGGTTCCCGGGTGCGATTTGTCCCACCTGCCTTTCGGATTGCCTGTCTTTGTAAGGATGATGTCAAACGTGGTCTTGGCAATTTCAGCATACTCCTGGTTACCCGTAGCCCTGGCAAGCTGTCCGAATGCCATGGCGGCAAAAGTATAGGAGAAGATATTGTAGGGTTCAATTATGGGCTTGCCTTCCCTTGTAAGTGAGAAGTACCAGTTGTAATTCCCGTCATGGCCGAATCTCCTGAGGAACTCTGCACCCTGCAGCGCACACTGAAGCCATTCGGGCCTCTTTTCGATCCTGTTGTAGATCATCGAGAAGAGCCACACCTGGCGGCACTGGAGCCAGATGAACTTGTCGGTGTCGAAAATGTTTCCTTTCCTGTCGAGGCACGTGAAATAGCCCCCGAATTGCTTGTCCTGAGATTTTTCGAGCCAGAACGGGAGAACATTATCCAGCAATTCGTCCTTGTAAAGCTCCTTTAAATATTTGACATCCATTGTAATATTTTTTTCAGTTTCTTTTTCCCTTCATCAGCCACATTTCTTCAATTTCCTCGAGCGATTTTCCGGCAGTCTCGGGTAAAAGCTTCCATACGATGAGGATGTACGGAATGCACATCAGGGCGAAGAGCCAGAATGTTCCTGTTGGCGTGAGGCGAGCGAGCATGACCGGGGTGAGCTGGCCGATGAGGTAGGTGCCTATCCACAGCGAAAGCCCGGCGATCGACATTGCCGCACCTCTTACCCTTACCGGGTACATTTCCGAAAGAAGCACGAAGATGACTGCGCAGATTGAAATCGCACAGAAGAATATGTAGAGAAGGAAGAACACAAGAAGGAATACATGCGGAAGGTTGAGCCGGTCCCCGGCTGAAAAGTAGATACCGATCAGGACGAGTGTGATGATCATTCCCGATACTCCCCAGTAAACAAGCTTTTTGCGTCCAACTTTATCGATAATGATCAGTGCAAGGACCGTGGTCAGCATGTTCACAAGCCCCACCAGGACCTGGTAGAACAGGGAATCCCCGCTCGAAAGCCCGGTCTCCCTGAATATCGTCGGGCCGTAATAAAGGACCGCATTAACCCCCATGAACTGCCCTAGCATCGCCAGCGCCACACCGATGAAGAGGGCAAGGCGGAAACCGGGCTGGAACAACATCTTCCAGTCTGATGCCACTTCGCCGGCAATCAGGTTCTTCACGTTGACGACCTGGTTGGCGGCTTCCCGGTCGCCGAAGATCTTCTTCAGGATGGATGTGGCTTTGGCTTCTTTTTGCCTGACTATGAGCCATCTCGGGCTTTCGGGTATGAAGAACAATGTGACCAGGAACAGAAGTGCTGGAAGGGATTCCATTCCCAGCATTCCCCTCCAGACTTCGGAACCGAAGAACTTGCCGTAAAGCCCCCCGGTTGCACCCCTTGATACCAGGATTTCGGAATATTTAAGCAGGCCGAAATTGGCAAGGTAGGCACCGAGGAATCCGATCGTGATGGCAAGCTGATACATCGATACAAGCCGTCCACGTATGGCCGGGATGGAGACCTCTGCAATATACAGCGGTGAAACGACCGATGCAACACCGATCCCTATTCCTCCCACGATCCTGGCAATGACCAGCTGGTTGACTGAGCCTGAGACCATGCAGCCGATGCCGGAAACCGAGAAAAGGATGGAAGAGAGGAGCATGACGAATTTACGTCCGAACCTGTCGCTCAATGAGCCGGCAAATATTACCCCGGCAATTGATCCGACAAGAGCGCAGCCTACGTACCAGCCTTTTGTTATATCAGTGAGACTGAACTGGGTTGAGACCTGATCGACGGTCCCTGAAATGACAGCAGTATCGTAACCGAACAGGAATCCCCCGAGAGATGCCACAAGGGAAAGCCAGATTACAAAGCCTAATTGATTCGACCTTTCCCCCATGGCTAAGCAATATTGAAATATTCCCTGTACCTGTCGTAAAGATGTCCTGCCTGCAGGTATGCCGACTGGGGGCTCATGAAGTGGGAAAACTCGAAGGTTATGCCCTTGTCATAACCCGCCCTTTTCGCTGCCTCGAGCTTCAGCCGGAGCTTGTCGAACTTGATGGGAAGGAACCTTATTGGCATGTCGCGGTCGAATGTCTCGGCATTGGTCCAGCACTTCATGTTGTACTTGTCGGCCATCTTCTTGTTGACCGTGAAGAATGCATCCAGCTCGTCATAATCTATGTGCCCGTCCTGGAATGCGCAGGCATCCACTACATCATGTATCCCGTCGAAAATCTCGTTCCATTCCCTTTCGTGCTCCAGGACCGAAACTGCATTCGCCTTTGTAAGGTTTTCGCCTGCCGCCTCGACTGCCTTTTTCCCGTCTATCCAGGGGGATATGAAAGTCGGCAAGCCACCGGAAACATCCTTGCACTGCTTTCCCATTGCATGGAAGGCCCCGATCGCACCTTTCGTCTTCCGGCTTATCTCGCCGCTGATGTACCAGCCCTGGAAGCTCTTGTGCCTGGTCCCGTAGTTCTTCCAGACCTCATCGATGACATATTTATTGTCCTCGATCTCCCAGGTCATATCGCCCGTGTCCCAATATCTTCCGGAATCATAAAGGCCGAAATAGAATTTCATTCCATATTTGGACGACAGCCTGAGATACATATCCAGCAGGTCGACTGATGGCATGTAGCACCCTTTCTTTAGCAGGTACTCCGACGGCCATGTTATGAATTTCCTGTATCCCGAACGGATCATTATGACCGTATCGATACCGATCGCTTTCATATAACCGAATTCCCTGTCCCATTCCTTCTCCCCCCAGTTCTGATGAGGGATATCGTGTGAAATTTCATCAAGGAAAGTCCCCGTTATCAGCAGCCCGTTATTCTTTGGCACAATTAGCTTGCTTTCAATCTTCCCTTCAGCAACTTTCTGATCTGAGGCTGAGCTTCCCGCGCAGGCTGCCAGTGGCACCGACATGGCCGCCATTCCGGTAAGAGCGCTCCTTGAGATAAAATCCCGCCTCGATTGTTTGTTTCCCATAGATCTCCTTTATAGTTTGGTTTAATAAGCTTTATAGTATTCGCGATAGAGCCTGGCAATATTAGTGATTTTTATCTGTTTCGGGCATTCTGCTTCACATGCCCCGGTGTTCGAGCAATTCCCGAAACCGAGCTCATCCATCTTTTCAACCATGGTGCGCACGCGTTCCTTTGCCTCCGCCTTTCCCTGCGGCAGGAGGACAAACTGTGAGATCTTCGCGGAAACAAAAAGCATTGCGGAAGCATTCTTGCATGCAGCGACACACGCTCCGCAACCGATGCATATCGAAGAGTCGAATGCAGCATCGGCATTCTTCCTCGGGACTGTGATCGAGTTAGCCTCGGGGGCTCCTCCGGTATTGACAGAAATGAATCCACCCGCAATCTGTATCTTGTCAAATGCGCTCCTGTCGACGATAAGGTCCTTTATTACCGGGAATGGCTTTGCCCTCCAGGGTTCGATCCAAACCGTTTCCCCGTCCCTGAAATGCCTCATGGAGAGATGGCAGGTCGTTATTGCGGGCACCGGGCCATGCGGATGCCCATTGATGTACATGCCGCACGATCCGCAGATCCCTTCCCTGCAGTCGTGGTCGAAAGCGACCGGGTCTTTGTCTTCTTCGACGAGCTTTTTGTTCAGGGCGTCAAGCATCTCAAGGAATGACATCTCCGGGGAAACATCGTCCATTTTAAAGGTTTCAAAAGTCCCCTTCGCCCTGGCATTCTTCTGCCTCCAGATCTTTAATGTTAGTTTCATAGCTTTATTATGTTCTGCAAGTTTTGTATGTCATGCAGGTTTTGTTTGTCATGCAGGTCTTAAATGTCAAGCATTGTTCTGCAAGTTTGGCCAGTCATGCAGGTTTTGAATGACTTTATTAGTCACGACTTACAAAACCTGCAGGACTAGCAAGACCTGCAAGACCTGCAAAACCCGCAAAATCCGCAAAACCTGCACGACCTGCGCGACCTGCGCGACCTTACTTATAGCTTCTCTCCTTTACCTCGACCTCCTCGAACTTCAGCTCTTCCTTATGCAGGATATGCGGCTTGCCTTCCCCTACATGTTCCCATGCTGCCACATAGGCAAAATCCCTGTCATTGCGCCTGGCCTCTCCCTCGGCCGTCTGATACTCCTCCCTGAAATGGGCTCCGCACGATTCCTTCCTGTTGAGGGCGTCGTTTATCAGGAGCTCGGCGAGCTCGAAATAATCTGCGACCCTGCCGGCCTTTTCCAGCTCGTAGTTATATTCGTTCCTTGTGCCGGGGATATTAAGGTCGTGCCAGAATTCATTCTTCAATTCCATGACAAGCCCAAGCGCTTTTTGGAGCCCCTCCTCATTTCTCGACATGCCGCAATGGTCCCACATGATCTTTCCCAGCCTTTTATGGAATGACGACGCTGTCTGCGTCCCCTTTACCGACATCAGTTTTTCGAGGCGGTCCACGGCGTTCTTCTCGGCTTCCTCAAATTCCGGAATACCGATACTGATCCTGGGCACCCGTATCTGATCGGCCAGATAGTTGCTTATGGTATTTGGAAGGATGAAATAGCCGTCGCCTGCAGCCTGCATCAGGGAGCTTGCGCCGAGCCTGTTTGCACCATGGTCGGAGAAGTTTGCTTCCCCGATCGCATAAAGTCCGGGAATAGTCGTCATGAGTTCATAGTCGACCCAGAGGCCTCCCATGGTATAATGGCCTGCAGGGTATATCCTCATAGGCTCCTCATAGGGATCGATCCCCGTGATTGTCCTGTACATTTCAAAGAGGTTGCCGTATTTGTTCTCGATTGATTTCTTCCCCTGCTTCATTATTGCATCCCTGAAATCGAGGTTGACCGAAAGCCCCGAATCACCGACCCCATAGCCGGCGTCGCACCTCTCCTTCGATGCCCTCGATCCTACATCCCTCGGGACGAGGTTCCCGTATGCCGGGTACCTGCGTTCAAGAAAATAATCCCGTTCCTCCTCGGGGATACTATTAGCCGGCCGTTTGTCTCCTTTTTTCAGAGGAACCCACATCCTCCCGTCATTTCTCAGCGATTCTGACATGAGTGTCAGTTTTGACTGGAATTCATTAAGCTGCGGGACGCTGGTAGGGTGGATCTGGATAAAGCTGGGATTGGCAAAGAAGGCTCCCTTTTTATGGGCTTTCCAGGCTGCCGAGGCATTTGAGTTCACGGCGAGGGTAGAGAGGTAGTAAATTGTCCCGTATCCACCGGTTGCTAGGACCACAGCATGGGCCGAATGACGTTCGATCTCGCCGGTGAGCAGGTTCCGTACGATTATTCCCCTGGCCCTGCCGTCGACAACGACCAGGTCAAGCATTTCCCTTCTCGGGTACATCAACACGCTGCCCTTCCTGATCTGGCGGTTCAGCGAAGAGTAGGAACCGAGCAGGCACTGCTGGCCGGTCTGACCCTTTGCGTAAAAGGTACGAGAGACCTGGACTCCCCCGAACGACCGCGTGTCGAGGGTGCCCCCGTAATCCCGGGCAAATGGGACGCCGAGAGCCGTGTAGTGATCGATCACCTGGTTGCTCACTTCGGCTGCCCTATAGACATTCGCCTCGCGGGCACGGTAATCCCCGCCCTTGATCATGTCGTAAAAGAGGCGGTAAGTGCTGTCGCCGTCGTTCTGGTAGTTCTTTGATGCGTTTATACCTCCCTGGGCAGCAACTGAATGGGCACGGCGAGGCGAATCCTGGTAGCAGAAGTTTTTGACGCTGTACCCGAGCTCCCCCAGGGCTGACGCGGCCGAAGCGCCGGAGAGACCGGTCCCGATAACGATTATGTCAAGCTTCTTCTTGTTTGCAGGATTCACCAGCTTGACGGATGCCTTGTATTTCGTCCATTTCTGCGACAACGGACCAGCAGGGATTTTCGAATTGAGTTCTGTCATTTCGTTCGTGATCTATCTGAAAAGCCAAATGATTACCAGTATCAGGGCAAAGCCTGCCGGAATTAACACCGAATATAAAAGGGCTGCAGCTTTTACCACCGGGGTCCAGATCCTGTGGTTAAGGCCAAGGGTCTGGAAGGCAGAATAAATGGCGTGGTAAAGATGCAAGCCGAGGAGGCCGAAGCAAGCCAGGTAGATAATGTCGTAGGCGGGGATCCTGAACAGGTCGTGGGCGACCTTATAAAAGTCGTCAGGGTTGCCTTTTACAAACCCCAGGCGGATAAAAAAGAAATTGAAGAAATGAAATACCAGGAAGGTCAGGATCGTCGCCCCCGTCCAGATCATGAATTTTGAGAAGAATGAGGTCTCTGCCTTGTTCCCGCTGATATAACCGACGGGCCTCGCAAGCCAGTTCCGGATCTGAATGTAAATGCCCCAGCTGAGATGGATCAGAATAGCGCCGAACAGGACGATCTCTATGATCCTGATAACCGGGAATGTCGCCATAAAATGTGCCGCATTGTTGAAAGGTCCGGGATCACTTTTCAGCAGCATGAGGTTGATCGCAAGATGCACCGGCAGGAACATCAAAAGGAAAAGCCCTGCCAGGGCCATTATGAATTTCTTCGATACTGAAGATGCAATAACTTTATTCATAGGTTACCGAACTATTAAATTCACCTGTCAGATATGGGAACCGGCTGTTAATAAGGTGAAATAGTACCTTAAGCTGTCAGGTCAACTTTATAAATTTAAAACAGTCAGTATAAAAATAAAGTTATTTAGTCATATTATCAATGATAACGTTTGAGTATATTTATTAAATGTAAGTTTGTCGCAATATGCTCTGATAATCAGATACAAATAATCCTGAGACGACATGAAGTACTATGTTCATTACCGCGGCGGGAAAATCTATTATTCGGATATCGGGAAGGGTCATCCCGTAATTCTTCTCCACGGATACCTGGAATCCTCTGAGGTCTGGTCGGGCTTTGCAAAAAAGCTCTCCGGAAGCTTCAGGGTGATATCGGTCGATCTTCCGGGACATGGCCTTTCATCGATCTATATGGAATGCCATACGATGGAATTCATGGCTTCGATGTTAAAAGGGCTGATCGAGTGCCTGAACATCCAGAAGGTATTTCTTACAGGTCATTCCCTCGGGGGTTATATCACTCTGTCATTTCTGGAACAATTTCCTGAAATGCTGAGCGGTTACTGCCTGTTCCATTCCCACCCGTTTGCAGATCCTCCGGAGGTTATCAATAAGAGGGAACGGGAAATCAGGATCGTCAGGGCGGGGAAGAAATTCCTGATGTATCCCGACAATGTCACAAAGATGTTTGCAACTGCAAACCTCCCTAAATTCGGGGAGGCGGTGCAGCATTCCAAGGACATTGCCTCAAAGCTTCGCGATGAAGGGATCATATCTGTCCTTAACGGAATGATTCTCAGGCCCTCGAGATTATCCGTGATGGAAAAAAGCAGGGTGCCGTGCCTTTGGATCCTCGGAAGCATGGATAATTACATCCAGGCTGAAACCGTGAGCAAAAAAGTAAGCCTTCCTGCAAATGCCAGGCTTGTCATCCTTGAGAATTCCGGGCATATGGGATTTGTAGAGGAAGAGGAGCTCTCAGCGGAAATAGTAAGCGATTTTGTAAAGGGAGTGCTTTAAAGCAAGGCTTCCCATGAGCAACACCTTCCGGGACTACTCGCTGTCGATAAAGTTGATTGCGTACCTGAGCGTGGTGTCAATCTCCTCCCAGATAGGGTAAAAACCTTTGTTATCCAGGATATTCCTGGCAATATACGCTTTCAGCTGAACAAAGATGAACCTTCCCGACACCTTAAGCCCTTCCGGGTCCCTGGCGACACCGTTCCTGGATGCATAGTCGATGAACGTACGGAACAGGTCCTGCTTGTCCAGGTACTTTTCCATTTCACGTGCGGTTGTGTATTTAACCAGCATTTCCCTGTTGTTCTCGGTGTATTTCAAGGCGAAGCTGTATACCAGTGGTCTGACCCTTATGAAGTATTTCGAAAAGTAGGAAGTGTCGACCGCAACAAACTTGTCGGGCATTATCCCGCCTCCGCCATAAACTACCTTGCCCCCCGGGGTGGTGAACTTCAGTGAATCGGCGAAATGAATGCTGTCAGGTACCTCGAGCTCACCGTGCAGGGCCCTTGTATTCAGGTCCTCATAATAAGCATCAAACCCGTTATTGTATGGTTTCTGGATCGAGCGCCCGGTAGGCGTGTAATATCGGGCAATCGTCAGCCTCATCCCCGAACCGTCAGCAAACGGTATTGGTTCCTGGACAAGTCCCTTTCCGAACGAACGCCTGCCAATAATTGTCCCGCGGTCATTGTCCTGAATTGCTCCGGCAAGTATCTCACTGGCCGATGCGGTATACTCGTCGATAAGTACCACCAGGTCACCTGTTTCAAACTCTCCCTTACCTGTGGCTCTTGCCTCGTTCTTCGGCTGGGTCCTCCCTTTTGTGTATACAATTAGCTGCCCTTCCCTCAGGAATTCGTTTGCAATTTTAATCGCTGCTTCCATGACTCCCCCCGAATTCTGCCGTAGGTCGAGGATCAGCCTTGTCATCCCCTGGCTTTTAAGTTCCTGGAGGGCCTTCATGAATTCTTCATAGGTATTGACGGCAAAGTTGTTTATCCTGATGAATCCCGTGGTTGGGTTCACCATATAGCCAACATCCACACTGTTAATGGGGATCTTGTCCCTCGTGATTTCGAACGGGATCAGGTCACCGAAACCTCTCCTCAGCACCCTGATCTTCACGACAGTTCCCCGCGGCCCCTTCAGCATACCCATCACGCGGTCCTCGGCAATATGCCTGCCGGCGACCAGCGAGTCGTTAACAAAAATGATCTTGTCCCCGGGCTGCAGGCCGAGTTTCTCCGATGGTCCGCCAGGTATGGTGCTTATGACAAGGATCGTATCCGAAAGCATGTTAAAGGAGATGCCGATCCCGTCAAAATTGCCTTCGAGCGGTTCATTTGCACGTGCTAGCTCCCTGGCAGGAATATAAACTGAATGAGGATCAAGCTTTTTAAGGATAGCAGGAATGGCAGCATCAACAAGATCATTCCTGTTCACTGAGTCCACATAATCCGATTCAATGATGTTGAGTATGCTGTTGATCTTGTCGTTCCTGAGCCGGAATCCCTGTTGCTGGACAGAAGACTGCTTCCCGGGAAGAAATATCCCGATGAGTATACCGGCAACCACCGACAATGCAATCACCAATGGCAGAAGAACGCTCCTTTGCGAATTATTGTACTTCATAAATGTCGTTTTCGAGGTCAACATAAACAAGCTCGATCCCTGCCCTCTTCAGAAGGTCAAGCCCATCTGTCTTTGGATACCTGTTGCAAAACACCACCCGCTTTATTCCCGACTGGATGATCAGCTTTGAGCACTCCATACAGGGTGAGGTCGTTACATAAAGAGTCGAATTCTCACTCGAGTTATGCGATTTCGCAACTTTGGTTATAGCGTTTGCTTCTGCATGCAGTACATACGGCTTGGTGACATTGCTCTCATCCTCACAGATATTCTCAAATCCTGAAGGAGTCCCGTTGTACCCGTCGGAGATTATCATCTTGCCCCTGACGATCAGGGCGCCTACCTGCCGCCTTATGCAATAGGAATTTTTTGCCCAGATGAGTGCCATCTGAAGGTACCTCTTGTCAAATGCCTTCTGCTTCTCTCCGTAGGGTTTTAGCACTTCATCCATCAATTGGGGGTGAATTCCTGTTTTTAAAGCGTCCAAAGTTAACTAATTTTGACAATTTTAATGTTTAAACGATACCCAATCAGTTATTTTGGGGAAACATAATAACCAGTTGAGCATGCCACTGTTCGGAGACCAGGTCATATCATTCCTGAAAGAACTTCATTTCGGGGGAGAACTGCCAGAAGGGATCTCGGTCATGAATCCTTTCACCGGTAATCCTGATATCCCGGATATTATATCGGAATTTTACAGGAAATATTATTCCGACAACAAATTAAGGCACATGATTATCGGGATAAACCCTGGAAGATTCGGCGCCGGCACCACGGGCATCCCGTTCACGGATACCGTCAGGCTGAAGGAGAAGCTGGGATTGGATCTCCCGGGCAGGAAGACCCACGAGCCTTCATCGGTCTTCATGTACGAGATGATCGACAGGTATGGCGGGGCTGGCAAGTTCTACAACGATTTTTTCATCACTTCGGTCAGCCCGCTCGGATTCACCAGGACCGGCCCGAAAGGCGGCCCGGTCAACTATAATTACTACGACAGCCCGGAGCTGACCAGGGCAATCCTCGGGTTTTCGGTAGAATCACTTTACCGCCAGCTCGAATTTGGAATTTCGAAGGATCTCTGCTTCTGCCTCGGGACAGGTAAGAACTTCAGGTTCCTTCAAAAGCTCAACGACGAGCATGGATTCTTCAGCCGCATCGAGCCGCTCGAGCACCCGAGGTTCATCATGCAGTACAGGGCAAAACAGAAGGAAAGATACCTCGACCTTTATGTTGAGAAGCTAAGATCCGCAAATGGAGCATGACCGGCACAGGGAGGCCGGGATGGCAATACCACAAAATAAATATGGGGACAACATGAATTCGTAAAAATACGAAACTGAGCACGATGTCTATGATTGCTAACTTCCTGCTCTTTTACGGTTTTTTATTGTTAATTATTTAACATCAAACCCATCTTTGGCTGGTCATTCAGAGCGCAGCGAAGAATCCCCGGAATTTTCCACACTCGCATAAGTGAGTATCTATTACCACCGGCACGCTTCTCCCAGCTGGACAATTGCCGAAAGAAGCATGTAATGGTCTTTTGATACGGATCCGCCGCTGCGGTGGAGTGATATACCTGCTCTTACTCCTCTTTTGCTTTTATATCTGTCGGAATATTTATTAATTTGAAAGAAATTTAAATCTTCATGGATCATAATCTTGTAAAGCTGGGACTCCTGGCAATCTTTGGGATTGCAATGGCACATCTGGAGGGTGTGGTTGTGGTATATCTCCGTAAAGTGCTGGGTATGCCCGATTCAGAATCAAACCGGGAGTCCGTGGGCAAGTTCCCCAGGAAATACCTGAGGATTGAGATGACCAGGGAAGCTGCCACTATCGTCATGCTTGTGGTTATTGCATGGCTCACTGGAGGTTCATGGGTTGAAAAGGGAATATTCTTCCTCTGGACTTTTGCATTCTGGGACCTGTTTTACTATGTTTCCCTGTACATTCTGATAAAATGGCCCCCGACCTTCAGAACCATAGATGTCCTGTTCCTTATCCCGGTGCCATGGATCGCACCCGTCTGGTTCCCTATTGGTGTTTCAAGCCTGACGATCGTGATCATTGCAGCATTGTATTTTTCCGGGATCATCCCTTAGTTCATGCAGCCGGAGGATGCCAGAATCGGGACAAGGAGCGCCCGGACAAGGTTAATGTCCCATTGAACTTAATTATCATATTGCAGTTAGTTTTGATCTAAAGAATCAGTGAAGTGAGGCGGAGGAAAGAAGAGAGAATCAGCATGTCGGGCAAGTTCAATACTGTTTTCCGGTCGCTCAGGTACAGGAATTACCGGCTGTTCTTCAGCGGCCAGAGCATCTCGCTCATCGGTACATGGATGCAGAGGATCGCTATGCCCTGGATGGTCTATCATATCACCGATTCGCCGTTCATGCTGGGCCTTGTCAGTTTTGGAGGGCAGATCCCGACCTTCCTTCTTGCCCCGGTTGCAGGAGTGATCACTGATAAATTCGATAAATACAAGGTGCTGGTGATAACCCAGGTGGTCTTCCTGTTCCAGGCACTCATTCTGGCAATCCTTACTCTTACAGGCTCAATCCATATCTGGCACATTGTGATTCTTAGCATTGCACTCGGATGCATCAACGCATTCGACGTCCCTTCACGTCAGTCGTTCGTTGTCGAAATGGTTGAGAACAAGGAGGACCTGGGGAATGCCATAGCCCTGAATTCCATGATGTTCAATGGCGCCAGGATCATTGGGCCGTCAATTGCGGGCCTGATACTCGCAACTGCAGGTGAGGGGATCTGTTTCCTGATCAATGCCATCAGCTTCATCTTCGTCATTGGCTCGCTCCTGATGATGCGGGTCAGGCCCGCTGTAAAAAAAGCCGCCCAGGGCAATCTCATTGCGGATCTCAGGGAGGGAATGAATTATGCCGCAGGCTTTGCCCCGATCAAGCACCTGCTGATCCTGCTCAGTGTAATAAGCCTCATGGGTGCCTCGTACCAGGTCATTATGCCGGTATTTGCCAAGGAGGTTCTGAAGGGAGGATCGAGCACCTTCGGGTTTCTGATGGGGGGAGCGGGGCTCGGGGCCCTGGCGGGAGCGCTTTACCTGGCTTCGCGGGAGACCATCATCAGGCTTGGACGGCTTATTCCCGCCGCGGCAACCCTCTTCGGCTTCAGCCTCGTGATGCTGTCGTTCACATCGTTCTTCCCGGCATCAGTTATACTCATGGTCTTCGTTGGCCTTGGCATGATGATGAACACAGCCGCATGCAACACCGTCCTTCAGACCATCACCGAAGATGACAAACGCGGTCGGGTGATGAGCTTTTACACAATGGCGATCATGGGAACTGCACCTTTCGGCAGCCTCATCATCGGAAGCCTTGCAAAGCTTATCGGAACACCTGATTCGATCTTTATTTGCGGACTTAGCACCATAATTGCTGCATTCTTCTTCTACAAGAAGCTACCAGAGCTGAAAAGGATTGTGCGCCCGGTCTATGTAAAGATGGGACTCATCCCGGAAGTTGTCTCGGGGATCCAGACTGCAACGGAACCCTCTGTCGGCAAGCCTGATCTGCGGGGAAGCAGTCCCGACCGCCCGGACGGACCCGTCAGCTGAATCCACATACTGCACAACATAACGGGAAATTTCCCGTTGGTTTTTCAGGACGTGAAGAAAAAGCTCGTAATTCTGAAAATCAAAATTCCTGTTATGATGAGAATCTGTAAGGCATTCTACATCCTTCTTGTCATTCTGTCATTTACAGCATGCAGCAAGGAAGGAAATGATCCTGCTCAGCAGGGAAGTGAAGCAATAATAATTGACCATTCGTCGGTGAAGCTTGCAAGCATTCCATCCGAATGGATCTCAGCGGCTCGCCAGGAGCTTCATATCGCCTTCAGCCATACCTCCCACGGGAGCCAGCTGACTGACGGCATGTCGGGGCTGGTCTCGTTCAAGGGGGATTCATATTCATGGAACGACGGCGGGACCGGCGGTGTTCTTGATCTCAGGGATTATGCGATGCCGGGCGACCTGGGCAATCCCGACAGGACCTCGTGGGCACAGAGCACACGCGATTACCTGGATTCAAATCCCGGGATCAACGTAGTGGCGTGGGCATGGTGCGGGGAGGTTTCAACAGCAAGCGAGAACGACATCAACACCTACCTGGACCTGATGTCGGCGCTCGAAGCAGATTACCCTGATGTGAAGTTCGTTTATATGACCGGCCATCTCGACGGGACCGGCCTTACCGGGAACCTGCACCTGAGGAACGAACAGATCAGGGAATATTGCAGGGCAAATAAGAAGATACTTTACGATTTTGCCGATATAGAATCCTATAATCCCGACGGCACTTATTTTGGCGATAAGAAGCCTGATGACGGCTGCAATTACGATTCTGACAATAACGGCACCAAAGAGGGCAACTGGGCCCTGGAATGGCAGGGTTCCCATACTGAGGGCACTGACTGGTACACTTGCAGCGCGGCACATACCCAGCCTGTTAATGCAAACATGAAAGCCTATGCGGCCTGGTGGCTGTGGGCAAGGCTTGCAGGATGGAGCGGGAAGTGACCAGGTTGAAGCCCGGTGCTATTCCGCAGTCAGCTCGTACACTGCGCTTGTCAGAGGGCTTGCAGAACCTGCATTGATGCCTTCTTTCATGAGATAATCGCCCGAATAGCTCTTCCCGTTTTCCGACATCCTGGGGAACATCATTCCCCTTCTCCCTTCATTGAAGATGTTGATCTCATGTATCTTATATGTCCTTGACGGATCGAGTCCCTGCAGCCTGACCTTACCGAATGTCTCGCCAAACCTTGAGTTGATGGTATAGCTGAAAAGAAGCGCCTTTGATTTGGCCTCGTCCACATACATCAGGGCTGCCCGGTTCTCTTCATAGGGCGATATGAGCCTGTACAGGCCACCTTTCCAGATGACATCGCTGAGCCTTTTGTAGTCCGCTATCGCTGCCTGGCAGAATTTCAGCTCCCCTTCCGACATCTCATCCGTCTTGATGTCGAATCCGAGCTTCCCCATCATGGCAACGTCGACCCTGAATTTCAGGGACTGGCGGCCCCATGAGGTAACATGATTGCAGACCGTAACCGATGGGAAGAAATAAGAATAACCCCACTGGATGTAGATCCGCTCAACCGGATCGGTGTTGTCGCTCGGCCAGAACTCGGTGAAATACCTGAGAGCCCCGTAGTCGGTCCTCCCACCCCCGCCCGAGCAAAGCATGATCGGCAGATGGGGATACTTCTGCCGTATCCTGTCAAGCACACTGTAAAGTCCGTTCACGTAGTCGATGTATACATGAGATTGCTTGTCCTTAAGGTACGGCGAATAGGTGTTGGTCATCATCCTGTTGCAATCCCACTTGAAAAATGCAAGCCCCGGATTCGAGGTCAGAATTCCGTCGACGACATTGTACACAAAGTCCTGGACCTTCGGATTCGTAAGATCGAGGACAAGCTGGTTCCTGTAATAGTTCTCCGGCCGGTTAGGCAGTTTCAGGACCCAGTCGGGGTGAGCCTCGTAAAGTTCGCTCTTCGGATTTACCATTTCCGGCTCGATCCATATTCCGAATTTTGCCCCGTTGCGGTCTGCTTCCTTCACGAGGAACGCTATACCGTCAGGAAGCTTCGCCTTGTTCTCCTGCCAGTCGCCAAGCCCTGCCCTGTCGTTGTTCCTCGGGTATTTGTTCGCGAACCATCCGTCGTCGAGGAGGAAGAGGTCCAGCCCGAGTTTCCTGGTCTCCTCAAGGATTCCCGAAAGCTTCTTCTCATCAAAATTGAATCCTGTTGCCTCCCAGTTGTTCAAAAGGGTATACCTGGGCCCGGTCCCGTCGAGAATGCCATATTTTTCCGCCCAGCTGTGCAGGTTGCGACTGGCCTGCCCCTTGCCGGCTGATGAAAAGGTAAAGATCATGGGAGGGGTGGTAAAGATCCTGCCCGGTTCGAGCGAATACTCCGAGGCAAAAGGATTTATGCCCGATATAACCCTTAGCGATCCTTTTTCATCGATCTCGAAAAGGAACCTGAAATTTCCCGACCATCCCAGCGTACCGGCCAGCACTTCACCTTCCGTTTCCGTGGATTTTTCGTTGAGCGAAAGCATGAACACCGGGGTCTGGTACATATGAGCCCTTGTCCCAAGCTTTGAATCCAGGATCTTAATTCCCGCGGTAAGCTCGCTTTCCTGCATCTTCATCTCCTCAGCCCAGTCACCATGGAATTGTGTAAGCCAGTACTTTGATGCATCAAAATTCAGCATCGACGAAGCATAATCGAATATCGTAACTGGCTTTTTCTCCTGGTGGCTTATTTCTGCCCATTGCTCGATCACGTCTTCACCGGAATAGGTCCTGGTCTTAAGAATGACACTAAATGGATACTGCGGATCTTTAAGGGTTATTGAGGTGAGCGTGATATCAGGGGTTACCTTGACCTCTTCGCTTCCGGCATACTGCAGCTCGAGCGAGGGATTGCCGTCATTGTGCGTCGCCCTGATGGCGGGCTCAAACAGGTTGTCAGTACCGAAAGTGGCATAAGCAGGATGCGCATCAGTGCCTGGTCCGGAAAGCGGGCCTGCATCTGACAGCTTGGGACCAAGGTACACCTGGTAGAGCCTGTTGTCACGGCTGCTGACCCTGTAGATAAGATCAGTGCTTTTCGTACCTGTATGTATCAGGATATCAGTCTTGCCCTGAGCCTGGGGCCTGCCCGGGGGTGGGGGGCCTGCAGGATCCTGCGGATTTGCAGTTATAGACAAAAGGAGAAGCAATACGAGTGTGACAGGTGATTTTTTCATTTAGAGCATATTAAAAATTAAGGACCAGGGATAAGGTCTTCAAATTGATATCCGAAATTAACCATTTATTTCCCCGGATGGTCAGATCAATGGTGCATTTGAAAATATTTACAGGAAATTTATTTACGGTGCATAATTTTAACCGCGATATCAGGGCGGACAGGAAAAGATCCGGTAAATATCTTATTTTTGAAAATTTATTGTTTGTTAAATCCTGAACCTCTCTTACACCATGATCCGAGGCCTTTTAAGATCACAGCTACAGCTTATCATGCTTTTCCTGGTCATTCATCCGGGAGCCGCCGTTGCGTCAGCTTCCGGGGAATATCCGTCATTTCAGCAGGACACCGTTCAGGTTAAAAGCCAGGTCCGTAAACAACCGGTTTACACCACATCGAGGATTGTGACTTCCCGCCCCGTTATCGACGGAAAGCTCGATGACGAATGCTGGAAGCACGGGACCTGGGCAGGCGATTACCACCAGTACACGCCGAATGAGGGTGCGAAACCCACATTCCCCACCAAAATGAACATCCAGTACGACGACCGGAACATATATGTCGCATTCAGGGCATTTGACAAGGAGCCCCAGAAAATTCACAGGTTTGCCGGTGTCCGCGATGAAATTGTGGGAGACATGGTGGGGATCAACTTCGACAGCTACCGCGACTACCGTACAGGCTTTGAATTCACGATAACGGCCTGGGGTCAGAAAGTTGACCTGGTCCTTTTCAATCCCGAGAACTGGGATTTCAACTGGAATGCCGTATGGAAAGGGAAGGTGGGCATGGAAGATTCAGCATGGGTAGCAGAGATTGAGGTCCCTCTGAGCCAGCTCAGGTACAGCAGCAAGGATGAACAGGTCTGGGGCCTTCACACCTGGAGATGGATCGACAGGTTCCAGGAGGAGAGCAACTGGGAGATCCAGTCCAAGACAGGTCCCGGGATACTATACAACTACGGGGAATTCCGGGGGATAAAAGGGTTGAAGAAATCAAGGAGGCTGGAGATCATGCCATATATCCTAGGTGACCTCAAAACAGTGAAAAAAGAGCCCGGGAACCCCTTCACTAAAAACGGCAGGGCGTGGGGCGGCAACCTTGGGCTTGATGCAAAGATCGGTTTATCGAGCAACTTTACGATCGACCTGACGGTGAATCCCGATTTCGGGCAGGTCGAATCTGACCCGTCAGTAATGAACCTGACTGCGTTTGAGACCTTTTATGAAGAAAAAAGGCCTTTCTTCCTGGAGGGCCTGACAATCTTTGAAAACAAGTTTGACGACCAAAGCCTCTTCTATTCGAGGAGGATAGGACATGCCCCATCGCTTTCTGTCTCTCCCGGCGCAGGACAGTTTGTAAAGCAGCCGGATATGACGACGATCCTCGATGCTGTGAAATTCAGCGGAACGAACTCGAAAGGATTGTCGATCGGCCTCATCCAGAGCCTCACCGCAAACGAATATGCCCGGATCAGCAATGCAAACGATTTGCGGTCGTCGCGCAGGGTGGAGCCTCTCACGAATTACACTGTCGCCCGTATTCAGAAAGGCTATAATGAGGGTACAACCGTTATCGGCGGCATGGTGACATCGACAAACAGATTCATGAATGATTCCTCACTCAGCTTCCTTGCAAGCGATGCTGTCACCGGGGGGCTCGATCTTCTTCACAGGTGGCACGATAAGGAGTTTTTTATCGATGCCAGGCTTATCGGCAGCTATGTGACCGGGAGCAGGGAAGCCATTAAGGCATTGCAGGAATCCTCGGCCCGTTATTTCCAGCGGCCTGGTGCCCGGGATTATGTCGATTACGACATAACCAGGACCAGCCTGGAAGGACTGGGAGGGAAATTCAGGATCGGAAAGGGTGCCAAAGGTCTCTGGAGGTACTCTACAGGCGTGACCTTCCTGTCACCCGGACTCGAGCTTAATGATATCGGCTATATGACGAGCGCAGACCAGATAAATCTCGAGAGTGAAGTCTCATACATGATCAACAAGCCCGTCTCCATATTCCGGACCTACAGGTTCAACCTGGAACAATTCAACTCCTGGAATTACAAAGGCACCTACCTGGGTTCCGGGGGCCACCTTTCGGTAAGCGCTGACTTTTTGAACCAGTGGGGAATTGAAACAAACTTCATCTTTCACTCAAAAGCATACGATACCAAGATCCTTCGCGGCGGCTATGATTTGTTGATGCCTTCCCAGTTCATGTTTTTCGGAACCGTCAGATCGAACCAGTCGAAAAAAGTGACCGGACAGATTGAATTCAGCTATGACGCGAGAAGCAACGGTTCCTCAGCGGTTTATCAGGTTATGCCGCAGCTCTCTGCAAGGCCCTTCAGCATGCTCAGGATCGCAGTGACAGGGACCTATGCCCGGAACAACGACGAGCTCCAGTACGTGACAACCATCGACCGTTCTGATCTTTTCACGGGTAAAAGATATATCCTTGGTTCCATCGACCAGACAACTATAGGGCTTACTTTCAGGGTGGATCTCAACCTTACGCCGGAGTTCTCGGTACAGTATTACGGCAGCCCCTTTATTTCGAAAGGTACCTATTCCGATTTCAAGCATATCACAGATCCTGATGCCCGGGGATATTCCGACAGGTTCCGGGTGTACCAGGATCCCGCGCTGGTTGATGGAAAATACACCCTCAATGATTATACGACCGATGGGTGGCCAATCTCCTATTCCATTGACAATCCGGATTTTAATTTCCACCAGTTCAGGTCGAACCTGGTTGCAAAATGGGAATACAGGCTTGGCTCATTCATTTACCTGGTGTGGTCGAGCGACAGGACCGGGAGCAACACTCTTGCAGGCGCATCCATGGGAGACTCTTTCGGATACCTGCGAAGCCTTTTCCCCAGGAATATCTTTCTAATAAAGCTGAATTACTGGTTTTCGCTTTAGCAGGGGCTGGCATAGGCTTAAAAACCTAGTTTTGAAAATGCTTAAAATTTGGATGATAAAAGTGAACATAATTGTCATTAATCATATAAATTCGGGTATTTATCTTTGAAATTACACAGGCAATCAAAATAGTACCCGTTTTCTTTGCTAGCCCGATAAAAATCCCCAATTTTGAGATGTCGAATCATGCGGAGATTTCTTAGGATGCTATCTTGAAGAATAGTCAAATGTTGAATCTCTGAGGATGAAAATATTGATTTGTGAAGACAATCCAATGGCGATGAAGACACTGTCAGTCGTTATTGAAAGGGAGGGTTATGAGGCTGACACGGCAGAGGATGGCAACAGGGCCATGGAACTGCTGCTCAAGAACGATTATGATCTTATGGTGGTGGATATTCATTTACCATACAGGAGTGGACTGGAGCTGGTTAAGTTTGTGAGGTCCGATCAGGGGAAGGATACCCCGGCCCTGATGCTGACAGCCTTCAGTGATCCTCAGGTCCAGCGCCAGGCAGGGGAACTGGGAATAAGCGGCTATATGGTCAAGCCTTTTAATCCCTCCGACCTGGTGTCGAAGATCAGATCAATTCTGGGAAAATAGTTAATGAAGAAAGCGGCTATCATACTGTTCACAGGAATCCTTATCAGCTCTTTAGCCGGAACGGGGATGTTGTTCTCGCAGGAACAGCTGAACCCGGAGGAAGAGTACTCAAGAATAAGGACAATGGCGTTTGGCGGGGACTATTCCGGGGCGGCGGATGCTGCATGGAAGCTCTTGAAAGCCTATCCCTCATATGGTGATGTCCGCATATTGCTGGGCCGGGTCCTTGCCTGGCAAAAGAAATACGATGAAGCTGCAGCCGTTATCGATACGTTGTTAAAGACGGAACCAACAAATACCGATGCCTTGTCGGCAAGAAAGGATATTTCACTCTGGGCAAAGGAGAATACCCCTGTTGCAACGGACGTGAGGGCCGGGTACTACTTTGATTATTTCACAGAGCCTTATACGAGGTTCTGGCAGGTATACAGCGCTGGAGCCGGGCACAAATTTGGAATCGGACCCGCTGCTGCCTATGTCAACGTCGGAAATCTTGCGCCCTTTGATTCCCTGCGCGGGGCTACGGAGTATCAGTTTGAAGCGGAGTTTTATCCAAGGCTTTCGCCTGTTAATTATGCATGGGTTTCGTATGCGTATTCCCCGGGATCCCATTTCCCTGAGCACCGCGGGGCAGTCCAGGTCTGGCAGATCCTGCCAAAGGGGTTTGCAGCTTCGGCAGGCCTTCGCTTTTACTATTTTGACAGGGGTGTCTACATCGGCCTGGTCTCGTTAGAGAAATACATCAGGAAATTCTGGTTGTCGGGGACATTCTATGCCTATTTTAAGGACCAGGGACCCACATATTCGTTTTATGCGAATGTGCGCCGCTATTTTAACGACATCAATTACCTCCAGATTACTCTTGGAACCGGTACGGCACCCGATGAACCCTTCGATATCCAGGAGGACATTGCACGCCTGAAGGCAAACAGCGTAAGGCTGCTATACAATACACGGATCACCAACAGGCTTATGCTGAAGGTCGGGGCCGGCTATTCGAGGGAAGAATTCCAGGAATCGCTGCTGAGAAACAGGTGGGAAGGTACGGTAAACCTTACTTATGCAATTAAGATGAAGTGATGAGGAAGGGCTTTACCATCATATTATCCCTGCTCTGTTTCCCGATGGTCACTGCCGACCCTCCGCTGAGGCCGGCTTCACTGCCGCCGTCACCGTCCCCTATCTATTTAAACAACGCAGTGGACCTGCTTACTTCCGGGAACGATAATGCAAGGCTCGATTACCTGGTCGCAATGTCGGCGGAATCCTATCCGATACAAGTAGGGGCATTCAGACTTAAAAAGAATGCGGAAAGGATGTATGGAAAGATCGTTTCGATTATCGGGGAGGGAGTGACAATGCTTGAAGAGAACGGGTTCTATAAGATCAGGGTTACCAGGCTGAGCAGGGAAATGCTCAAAGCCTGTTCCGAACCGGCCAGGCCTGCAATTCCGCGGGTTGCAACAGCGATCCTGACTTCCTACAGGACCGATACTGGTGCCGTGATACCTGGCGCTCCCGATACCATCCGGGATATGATTGCCGCCCAGGCTATCCCGATCGATTCCGTGAAGGAAAGCGCCGATTCGACCGCAACTGCCGCTTCCGCAAAAGGCTCCCTGGGAAAGCTTTTCATCCTGAACAGCAACAGCCCTTGGCTCAAGAAGATAAACTATTTTGGCAAGTCGTTCGCGTTCATCAACGTACTCATCATTACTATAACGATTTCCATCGCCACTATGATCATCCTGCTCGTTGTGATCCTTCTCAACAGGGCAAGGATGGAGAAAGAGGAGAAACTGAAACAATACCTGGCAGAGACCTACCAGGGCATGATCATAGATTACCTGTTCACCGGCAGCAGCCCTGACAGGTTCCGCGAGATCGCTTCCGACAGCTATCGCCGCCAGGCCCTGGTCGACCAGATGATCGATGTGAGCGTAAACCTGAAAGGTGATGCAGAGGAAAAGCTGAGAGGGCTATACCTCTACCTTGGCCTCGACAGCGATTCGATAAAGCGTGCCCACGACTACCGGTGGCATAAAAAGATAAAAGGATTCCGCGAGCTTGCCTTTATGAACATCAAGGATGCAAACTTCACGATATACAAGGCGCTCAACTCGAAGAATGATATTCTCAGGATGGAAGCCCAGATAGCTCTGGTAAGACTGAGCGAAAAGGATCCTTTCGGATTCCTGTTCGAGCTCAGGAAACCGTTCTCCCTCTGGGAGCAGATAACCCTGCATGAGCTGATCATCCAGCACGATCTGCCGGTGCCGGCCTTCAAGAAATGGCTCAAGGCCACCAACCCGACGGTTGTGATGTTTGCTCTGAGAATGATCAGGGAGTTCAGGCAGCGCGATGCTGAGGATGATATCAGGGAAGCAATCGAGAATCCGTCACCTGAGGTCCGGAGACTGGCTATCCAGATTGCCGGGGACCTTGATATGCGCTCGACCCTCGAGACGATGAAAAGGATCTACAAGGAACAGGATTACCAGACATGCATAGAGATCATACGGGCCATGGCAAAAATGCCTGATGCTTCCCTCATGGGCTTCCTCAAGCTTGTTCTCGACAAGGAGGATGATGTCCAGCTCCAGATTGAAGCCACAAAGGCAATCGAGAATAACGGCGAGGAAGGTGTGAAAACCCTCGTCAAGCTAATGAAATCGGAATATAAAAATTACAATATCATCGTAAGACATGTTCTTGACCGCAGAATATATTGAATAATATGGGATTTATTTTTGCACATATTGTTTTCTACCTGACCCTCTTTATCTTCGGATCTTATCTTTTGCTGGGGCTCTTTTCCGCAATAGCTCTACGGAAGTACCTGAGGAAGAACAGTTACGTAAATTACAATTCGCTGGTCCTTTCGCCCCTGAGCCCCAAGATCTCCATTATTGCACCGGCATTCAACGAGAGCAAGACCATTATCGACAATATCCGCACGCTGCTTTCACTCTATTACAATAACTATGAGGTCATCCTGGTTAATGACGGATCGACCGACGACACTTTCGACCTTGTGAGAGATGCCTACGACCTTATAAGGGTGAATTATTATTTTGACTACAGGATCCCGTGTGAAAGGATACGGGGTGTTTACAGGTCAAAGAACCCTTCATACAACAGGCTCACGGTGATTGATAAGGTCAACGGCGGGAAAGCCGATTCACTCAATGCTGGGATCAATATATGCCAGAGTTCGCTGTTCATATCGATCGATGCCGATTCCATTATTGAATCCGATTCGATCCTGAAGCTGGTTAAGCCCTTCCTGGAGGAAAAGGACAAAAAGGTGATCGGGTCGGGCGGTGTGATAAGAATCGTCAATTCCTGCGAGGTCGAGCGCGGTCATATAAGGGAGATCCATGTGCCTCATAAGCTTCTTCCGAGGCTACAGGTTCTGGAATATACCAGGGCTTTCCTTCTCGGAAGGATGGCATGGAGTCATCTCGACGGATTAATGCTGATCTCGGGCGCAATGGGGATCTTCGACAGGGACATCGTTATCAAGGCAGGCGGCTATAGCATAAAAACGGTAGGGGAGGATATGGAGCTCGTTCTCAGGATGAGGCGGTATATGGCCGATCATGACCAGGACTATGAAGTAAGCTACATCCCGGACCCGTTGTGCTGGACCGAAGTTCCTTCAGATATCAAATCCCTGCGCAAGCAGAGGACCAGGTGGACAAGGGGGCTTGTCGAATCGCTTTGGACCCACAAAAATATGTTCTTCAACGGGAAATACGGCAGGTTGGGAGTCCTTGGCTATCCTTACTGGTTCTTCTTTGAATGGATGGCGCCCCTCATCGCTTTCTCGGGATTTGCCTACACCATTTACCTCATCATCATTAACTCCCTCAACTGGCCGTTCTACCTGCTTCTCTTCATATTCGTCTACACCTTCGCGGTTTGCCTGTCGACATGGGCAGTACTGTTTGAGGAGATCACATTCCACAAGTACAAGAGGAAAAGAGATGTTCTGAAGCTTCTTACCGTTGCACTGGTTGAACCGTTCATTTACCCGATCCATACCTACTTTGCCATCAGGGGCAATTTCGAGGCTCTTCGCCGGAAGAAGGGATGGGAAAAGGCTGAGCGTAACGGGTTCGACAAGAAGAAGAAGCCCAGGACGAAAATGCCTGAGCCCGAACCTGAACTCAATTAGCAAAATCGGGGATTGAAAGCAATCCGGATCTCAGGATGCTGAATGATCCTTTCTCCCTTGTTTCAGTTGCAGGAACCACCAACCATTTGGGCCATGTGTACCTGCTGATGGTTGAGGTAACTGTTCCTCGGTAATACACCGACAATCCTATTCCGTCGGATGTGGCGGTCGAAATAACATAGTTATAACCTCCGTCATAGGAGACTGCCCCGTCAATGACCTCCATCTGGGTGGGGTCCCTGAAGTAAAGGAGTGTCCAGGGTATCCTGACCCTGATCTTGTTGCCGCTCCAGGCAACAGCCGAACGCTGCCCGGACGTAAATGAAGCAGAATTTTCAGCCGGCAGCTTGCCGATCTCCTGGAACTGGTGACTGTGGCCGTCATTTATCCACTTCATGGTGATCCATGGCGCACCGTCGGTTATGGAACTTTTGAATTTCTGCAGGGCATGGTTGGCAAGATCAAACCTAGGGGTGAGCCCGTTCATATCGTATGCCTGGGTGACGTGGTACAGGGAGGTATCCTGTGAGAGTACCAGCGTCAGAAGGAACTCTGACCGGTTCTGCAGGGTCTTTCCGTTCGGCAGTTCCGATTCTCCAAGACCGGACAGGTAGGTGTCGAATGCGATCATCACGGTATCACCTGCCGCAAGAGTATTGCCGGTCTGGATATTGACGAAGAAACAGCTGTTGTCATTTGTTGCAGAGATGCCTGTAACGGGACCCCCCGGCTTATCGGTCTGGTAATTCTCGAAAGGGAGCACATTTTTCTCCTCGAAGGAGACAAGTCCGAAATTCTGTTCCGGGGAGGTGAGGTTATGCCAGAGCTGCCGTGTGGGGATTACCGAATTGCCCGATACGATTCCATAGGCTTCAAGGTACGCAACTATCCAGGTGGGTTTGAACCATTCATCCATCCAGGAGAAGACAAAGCCGCCACCGCAACCGGCATCAAGGATGTTATGCAGAAGCCTGACATCGATCTCTCCCTGCTGTACCTCGGAATACCCGCCGTGATTCATCTTGCTGAAAGACTGGTGGGCGCTTCCCCAGCTCGATGGAACGCCGTATTCGGCGATCAGCAGGGGCATATGGCTGTAGTGGTCCTTCAGGGCGGTAAGGTAACCGAGGTAGCTGTCGGGTCCCTCTGAATCGCTGAAGGCCCTGTATCCCGGATCCTCACTCACGAAGTTGGGGTAATAAGGATATGCATGATAACTCGCAAAAATACCGGGTTCAGGATCTTTTGGCACTATCTTCTCCAGATCGAACGATGCCTTGTCTTCATCGGTATATGTCTCGGTGGGATGGACCAGAGGGTCGAGGGTCGGCCAGCTCGAGAGGCTTACCGGACGCTTGCTCCCGTATTTCTGGTCCTCGTACGAGACAGTGAGATCGAGCATTTTTGTGACGAATACATCGGTAGCCTTACTTCCGGATATGGTGAAGCTGGTTCCTGAATAAGATGTGAGAGATTTATGCCCGGCATCGGTGGAATCCACTTCCTGGGGGCTTATTTCCCGGCCGAGGATCCAGCCGGCGGTCCATCTGGAAAGGTCGCTTAGATATCTTCCGTAAGCTTTCCCGTACCGGAATGCGATATCCCCGTTCCCGTGCATGCAGTCAACGACATCATGCATCTCCTTCGTGAATGGCCCTACCCTGTTGATCAGGTCGTACGACGAGGGATCGCCTGCATCTTCCACCTCGTCGAGCCAGATCCCCTGGAAGAGGAACAACGGCTTGCCGGGATGGCGCTGGTTGTAATTTGCGAGCTTCTCATAAAAGACCGGGGGATGAAGGGTATAGACCCTTATGCAGTTAAATCCGGCATCGGCCATATCGTTGATCCACCGGGTGTATTGAGCCGGGCTGACGGCATATGATATCTCCCCGGGGAAATAGCCGGGAGGTGAGGAGCCCAGGTTCACCCCCTTGAGGATCATCGGCCTGTATTCCGTCCCGGTGTGCATGGCAATATAGTCCCCGGAGGTCCTGAACGGGATTGCCTGCCTGAGGGTAAGCTCGAAGTCAACGACAGTATCGGCTGCAACCGTAATGTCGGTAAGGCGTATCGGGTAGTAGTTTTCGCATGTAACTGAGGTAATCACGGGGAACCGGATTTTCCCGCCTGTGGGTTGAACAACCGGAGGCATCATGTCCGCCTCGAGCGCTGTCCCGGCGGAGTATGCCGAAAAGCCTGCAGCCTTGACCAGCTTCCCGGACCTGGTTTTCCCGTTGAATGTTATCGCATAGAAATAAAAGCCGTCGCGCTGGGGCGACCCCGATTGGTCACACCCGTCCCAGACTATGTGATAGCTTCCGGCATCGATCGAATCAAAGTATGTATCGTAGACCTTCTGACCGGCAAAATTGTAAACCGCAAACCTTATATCTCCTGAAGCGTTGACAATGAACGGGATGTTGACTGACAGCGAGAACGGGTTCGGATATGCCATCCCTACTTCAATATCGCCTGAAGCCAGTTCGTAAATCCCGGAGATCCTGAGCGAGTAGCTGCCGTCTGATGCGGTCAGAGCACTGAACTCCCTCGCGCCGGCAGTCATCGACACCCTGGCATTCGGTACCATGGCGCCATTCATGTCCGTGACCGTTCCGGTGATCTTGATGTCGCTGGGATATAGAGAGGGCAGGAAGAACAAAAGGAACAGCAAAGCCACAGGAGCTCTGGGGGATGTTATTATTACGGGAGCCATATCGGGGTTGAGGAGCTAGGGTTTATTCGAATCAAATTTAACAAAAAGATACATTAATTTGTATTTTTACCTTATCCAACAGAATTCCGTTAGCTTGTGAACACTGAGATATCATACAGGAACATCAGGCCGGATGACGACAGGGAACTGGCCGGCCTCATCCGTGCTGTATTCCGGGAGTTTAAGATTGACAAGCCCGGCACTGTCTATTTCGATCCTACAACCGACCATCTGTTTGAACTTTTCCGGACCAAAGGATCGGTTTACTGGATCGCAGAAGCTGATGGCAGGATGGCCGGCGGATGCGGGATCTTCCCGACGCCCGGATTGCCTGAGGGATTCGCTGAACTGGTGAAATTCTACCTGCTGCCTGAGTGGAGAGGGAAGGGGATCGGACGGACCCTGATGGATAAATGCTTCATTTCGGCGAAAGATATGGGATATTCACATATCTACCTCGAGTCGCTTCCTGAGCTCGAAAAGGCGGTTTCAATGTATATTAAGTCGGGATTCGCTTTTATCGATCATTCCCTCGGGGAATCCGGCCACTTCGGATGCAACATCTGGATGGTGAAAGACCTTGCCTGAAACCTTCTTCCTACATGACCTCTGTATCTCCTCCGTGATCTCTGTGAAATAGTTTTTTACAGATCCGTCGAAGCATTTCCCCGGATCCGGAAACTATATGTCACCATAATTATCGGTTTTCCGAAGATCGACATCTGGTAACCCTTCACCGCCCCATCCTCGACCTTGAAAAACACCGAATAGGGATTCTTCCGCCCGAGGGCATTGTAAACAGTAAATGTTAGTGATGAATGGTTGAGTTTCCTGGCCCTGAGATTACCGATCAGGGTTGCTGAAAAATCAAGCCTCATATAATCGGGAATCCGGAATTCATTCCTGTCGGAATAGAAAATATGGCTCCCGTTGTCGAAGTTGTAATACGCCACCGGGTATGTGATGGGCCGGCCGGTGTTATAGATGAGGTTGGAGGTGACATTCAGCCTCCTGATGATCTTGAGGCTTGCGACTACCTTGACATCATGCGGCTTATCGAAATTTGCAGGAAAATAATTTCCGCCGTTGATCCTCTCTTCCGAGAAGGTCCCGTCAAACTTGAGAAGCGACCTCGAATAGGTATAGCTTACCCATCCCGTAAGCTTCCCGGTGTTCTTCCTCACCATGAGCTCGACCCCGTAAGCTTTTCCCCTGCCGCTGAGGATGTCCGTCTCAAGATGTTCATTCATCAGGAGCTGGGCGCCGCTCTTATAATCAATAATGTTCTTGAGATTCTTGTAGTATGCCTCCAGCGACAGATCCAGCGCCATCGAGCTGAAGTTCTTATATACTCCTACCGAGAACTGGTCCCCGCGCTGCGGCTTTATATAATAGTCCGAAAGTTTCCACACATCGGTGGGTGAGACCGATGTGGTGTTTGAGATCATGTTAAGGTACTGGTAATTACGCTGGATCCCTGCCTTGACGGAAAGATCCATAGTGACCATGAACCTGACCGATGTCCGGAATTCGAAGCCTGGATAGACCTGCAGTATCTTGCCGTTCCTGTAAGTGACCGTATCGGTGATATTATCGACCGAACGGGTGGCTCCGGTGCTATACAGGTACCGGGTCTTCGGCCCGAGCGACGTGAACAGGGTCCCTCTCAACCCCCCTGAAAACAGCAGCCTGGGGGATATCTCGATCTCATCGCTGATATATAATGAGGGTTCGATGGCCTGTTCCTTCTCAAGCGTCTTTGCCGGTGTTTCTGAAAGCACCCCGATCGGGACCTGTGTACCCGGGTGAAGGGAATATTTTGTTGCATCAAGCCCGAAATCGACCTTGTGCCTGTCATTCGGAAGGTACGTGAAATCAGCCCTGAGAATCGTCTGGTCAAAATTATACCTGAGACTGTTACTGGTAGCCGGATCATCGTACGATTTCAGCTGATACTTGTAATTGCTGATGATACCCGCAACAGTCACAAACAGCTTCGTGCTGAATGAATGATAGTATTTAAGGGAGGAAGAGAAGTTGGAATAATTAAGCCCGAATTCCTTGTAATAATCGAAATTGTCGTTGCTCGTGTACCCGGATATCGAAATACTGTTCTTCTTGTTGAGGTTAAAGACCAGCATTCCTTCCAGGTCATAGAATCCTGCCGTGCTTTTCTGAAGCTTTGCATCCTTCAGCTTTCCCAGTAGCCAGTCTGAATAAGTCGTGCGGGAGCTTATGATGAATGAGCTGCTTTTCTTGAACAGGGGCCCCTCGACCATCAGCCTTCCCGCAAAAGGGCTGACGCCTCCGCTGACATTTACTTTCTCCCTGCTCCCTTCCTTGAGGGTGATATCCATTACCGAGGAGATCCTGCCTCCATACCTGGCAGGGATTCCGCTTTTATACAGCGTTACGTTCTCTATGATGTCGGAGTTGAAAGCTGAAAAGAACCCGAAAAAGTGCGACGGGTTGATAATGGGAGCACCGTCAAAAAGGATCATATTCTGGTCGGTGCTTCCTCCCCTGATGTTGAACCCTCCCGAAGCCTCCCCGACTGTCTGGACGCCCGGAAGGAGAAGTGAGCTCTTGATTAGGTCGGCTTCGCCCATCCCGAGAGGCATCTGCTTCAGCATTTTCACGCTTATCCTCTCAATTCCCATCCTCACGTTCCTGGTGTCATTTTCCTTGTCAGCCGATATTGTGACCTCGCTAAGCTGGCTGGTGTTCTCGGTCATGCCGACATCGAGGACGCCGGCAGAATAAATTATGATATTCCTCCTGACAGTATTCATCCCGATCATCCTGTACTCGACCTGGTACTGGCCCTTCGGCAACCCGAGCGAGTAAAAGCCTGACTTGTTCGAGACGGCTCCAGCCTTCAGCTTATCGACATAAACAACACACCCGTTGACAGGCTCTCCAGTGGCCAGATTAATAATGGTGCCTGTCAGGGCTGCTGTTCCCCCTTTCACAAGGGAAGACGGATTGCCGATCCTGAACACTTTCAGCTCGTCGTTGACCGATGACTTCTCTGCCGCTGCGGAGGCACCCGTATATTTTACCGTATCGGCTGACGAGGTCTTGTACCTCAGGTAATTAACGTAGTCCTCGCTGAAATTTGTCTTTACAAACCCCTTTGTTATAATGAGCTTGTTGTTGTCGGAGACAAAAAATGAAAAGCCGGTATTTTGCAGTGACTTCCTGAAGATATCGTCCACTGATTTTTCGCCCGGCCCCACCTTCAGCAAAAGGGTATCGACCCATTGGCGCGAATAATAGATCCTGACCGGAATGACCTTCTCGATGGTATCTGCAAGATCCCCGAAGAGGATCTTCTCGAATTGAAGCGACAATTTATTTTCCTGAGCGTGAAGATCCCCGATTAGGAAAAGAAGAAATATTACCGGCGCAAGCTTTTTCATCTCAGTTCTTGTCTTGTTTCGTCAGCGAATCGTAGTATTCCAGGATAGCTGCAACTTCCGTCTTATCGGCTTTCCTGAACCTGATCTTCCTGTCCTGGATAAAGCTTTTGACCTCCCGCGACCTGTTGCCGAACAACGACAGGAAATCCCTGAGGCTGGTCACTTTCCTGAACTCATTCCGGGCAAGTATATATTTGACATCCACATACTTGTACTCATCAATTGCATCTTTCTGATAGATCATCCCGCGGTGTTTTAGCAGGAATTCGGAAGGCCCCTCGTAGGCTACGTCATAATAACCGTCGCCGGGTAAGCCGGGGGCTGCCGTCTTTGCCCTGAGGTATCTGAATTTATAGCTTTGCCTGTTAAAGATGAAGTCAAAACCCTCAATGAGGTCTTTGTTGAGCGCCACCCTGGGCAGCTCGGAATGAAACATCCTGATTGTATCGGTAAAAACGGCCTCATCGGTATAAGTATCGTACTGAAGCGATATATCATGATAGATCCGCCCGTTAAAATAGAGTGTCGATACTAATGGTGTCCCTGAGAACATGAAGGGTGAGGTCTTGCTCCTGTAAAAATACGGCACGAACTCCCTGCCGTTTACGAACTCATATTGATGTGAAACCGAAGCCAGGTAAACATTCCTGATGTCAGCATCGCTCACAGGGTCGCTTTTGACTTTTTCACCCGGCCCGTTCGCCGGTATGACAGGCAGATGCGACCGGCTGATAATCTGTGCGGCAAGGTTGCATTCAATAAGCAGAAATAGTATCGGAAGAATGAAAAAACGCATTACTCAGGCTGATGTGAATTTGGATTGCCGAATTAACAAAATATTTTACAACCCCGAGCATTTTTTTTTACATTATTTATCGAAAGGGGATGAATTTGTAAACAGGTTTTTCTGAATTATGCTATTTTTGCCTTCCTGTTAATTTGCTTCCCGGGGTGGAAATAATAAAATTTTGCGGGTTATGTTGAAGGTTGTCCAGAGGTGTCCGGTTTACCTGCTATTGGTGGTTGTGCTGTTCGTGGCTGTATTCACTACGACATGTATCGATCCTTTCACTCCTCACCTTCAAAGCTACCAAAAGCTTCTGGTGGTCGAGGGGCTTGTCACTGATGAGAACACCCCGTGTGAGGTAAGGCTGACAAGGACATATCCTTCAATTGACTCCATTCCCGAAGTTATTGACGACGCACTGGTCTATCTGACCGACGGCGAAGGCAATATGATAAATCTTGGTTCTACCGGCAACGGGATCTACCGGACCGGCGACAGCCAGTTCAGGGGAACCCCCGGAAGCACCTATATCCTCCATATCCAGACCCCTGACGGGAAACAGTATGAGTCGGAACCCTGTGTAATGACACCGGTGGCGGATATCGATTCGGTTCACATTGCAAGGGATGAAGTTGTCGACAACATTTATAACAGGACACTTGAGGGTATCAGGATCTTTATCGACACCGGAGAACCCCCGGAGGGTACCCGTTATTTCAGGTGGGAATATGATGAGACCTGGAAGTTTAAGCTGCCCTACCCGCAGGCGTACAACTATATAAATGACACAACCATACTAAAGCTGGATAAGATCAAGGAATATTGCTGGCGGTCAAATAAATCGACTGACATAGAGATAGCTTCGGCAGGCAGCTCATCCGGGGACGCGATCCTCAATCAGCCCGTGCTTTTTATTTCCTCCGACCAGTCTGACAGGCTGAGCATCGAATACAGCCTCCTGATCAGGCAGTTTTCACTGTCGGAAAAGGAATTTGATTTCTGGAACAACCTTAAGTCGGTGAACGAGTCGGGTGGCAACATTTTTGACAAGCAGCCATACTCGGTAATAAGCAATATTTATAATATTGAAGATCAGAATGAGAAAGTTCTCGGGTACTTCAGGGTTTCGGCTGTAAAGACCAGGAGGATCTTCATTGTTCCGAATGACCTGCTCGGAATGGACCTGCCTTACTTTAAGTACAAATGCGATGAGTATTCAGTTTCACCTGAGACATATGTCCGGCCGGGTTCCTGGTCAAAACCTCCCACATGGGACGAGATCTATGAGATGTTCATGCACGACGGTGGATTCCAATTCGTTAAGCCCATTTACAATGATACGACAGAGGAGCTTGTCAGGGTCGTTTTTGCCAGGAAAGAATGCTCCGATTGCGAACTGAACGGAACTGTTACCAGACCTGGCTTCTGGGTCGACATTCCCTGATCGAAATGACTATGAAAAACCTGATTAACCGCATACAAATTATTCTGCTGATGACCCTTGCTGTTACCCGGGCCGCAGATTCATACGCCCAGCCGGCAGGCAGTGATCCAGGAAGGTTCAGGGAAGGACTGATGATTACCACCGACCGGGATATTTACATTGCGGGAGAACAGGTATGGTTAAAGATAAATAAGTTCAATGAAGCCGGGGAGAGGCCATCGGATTTCAGCAAGATCCTCTATGCGGAATTGCTTAACGATGCCAACAATCCAGTCGTACAGCTTAAGTTGTTCTCTGCCGGAACCTCGGCATCAGGGACAATCGTTCTCCCGGATACCCTTACTTCGGGGAATTATCTCATCCGGGCTTATACAAAATGGATGCTGAATTACCCGGAGAAGGATTTCGCTTACAGGACAATCTCCGTTCTAAATCCTTTCAGGAGCGTCGACCGGCTCATCAATCCGGCACAAAGAGCCGGCAAGGGGAAAACCGATGACAGCCGGAAGGTCCAGGTTGCTGTGGATGCCCCCGGAACTGCAGCCACTGATGAACAGGTAATTGGGGATATTCAGTTTGACAAGCCGGAATATTCGGCGCGTCAGAAGATCGGGATCGGCGTTTCACTCAGGGACGCTTCAGGAGCCCCTGTTGCCGCTGACCTCTCCCTGTCAGTGGTAAAATCGACCCTGAAAGACAACGCCAGAGAACGTTTGGCCTCAGTGCCCGGCAGGGAAGTGACTGACGGTTCCCCGCTGGCTGATTCAGTCTGGCTGCCTGAACCGGAAGGTGAGATAATAAGCGGGACCATCAGGAACAAAAAGACGAATGAACCCCTGATAAATGCCGATATTTCCTTGTCCGTCGTTGGCAGGTCGGCGGTATGCCAGTTCGGCAAAACCAACAACCGCGGAGGGTTCCTGTTTGTCGTAAAGGACCTTTCAGGGCCAAAAGAGATTGTCATTCAGCCATTCCTGCACGATGAGTCAGGCTGCTATGTAGAGCTGAACGAATCTTTTTGCAGCACTTTTTCAGACGCGACTCCCGGGAAATTCTATCTTGACAGCATCGCCGCAGAGAATATTAACAGTGCAGTTATCAGCATGCAGGTGAACAACCTTTACAAACCGTTCAGGCAGAAAGGTGATACCAATAAGAGGGCCCCTGATATGAAGGATTTCTATGGGTTGCCGTCACGAAAGCTGGTTTTGTCCGATTTTATTGAGCTGACGAATATACGGGAGGTGGTGAAGGAGATCATGCCGGAAGTAAGGGTTTTCAGGAAATATGACAAGGCATGGTTTAAGATCGTCTATGACAATCCGTACCAGCAGTTTGAAAATCAGGCGCTCGTAATGGTCGACGGGGTCCCGCTCAATGAAATTGAAGGCCTGCTCGAAATGCCGTCAAAGGATGTTGAAAGGATCGATGTAATAAGCGTCAGGTATTTCTATGGCGATTTCGTGTTTGACGGGATCCTCAGCTTTATTACCAAAAAAGGAAACCTGAATAACCTCAAGTTTGACGAATCAGTGTTCAGGCAGATCTACGAAGGATGCCAGGAGCCCGAGAAATTTTATTCACCTGTTTATGAAATCGATTCCCTGAGAACCAGCCGTATCCCTGATTTCAGGAACACACTGCACTGGGATCCTCAGTTCAGGACCGGTAAGGACGGCAAAGCATCCGCAGTACTTTATGCATCTGATGAACCTGGTGAGTATTCGGCCATAATCGAGGGAATAACATCAAATGGCAAGCGTGTCCGCTATGCCAGGAATTTCAGGATAAAATAGTCCTCCGGCACGGGTAATTGTCTCCCGTATCAGTTAACAGTCGCATCCTTAAGAGCTTCCGCCAGGGAGGCCCTGAAAATATTGTATGACCAGGTTGCCCCCGACACTACATCCACCTTGCCGATATCCTGCCTTTCGAGAAGCTTCTGAGGATAGCTCTTTACCCCGTTCCAGTCGTTCCTGCTTTGTTCGATATAGACCTGGTTGCCCTCAAAATGCTTTTCATATGCTCCGTCGAACTTTTCATGGAGATTTGAATCCCTTATGGAAAAGTCGATGCGTGTAAAGAGTCCGTTTTCAATTTTGACCCTGACAAGCCCCCAGTATGGCTCGTCAGTGTAAGAATCCCGCGAAAGCCCTTCATACGACCCATCCTTGTATTTCCTGACTGTGTCCTGGCAGGAATAGCCCGGCAGTGACACCTTATCCGATTTATTGCCGGAATTCAGTGATGCAGTGGTTAAAAGTAAGACTGTAATCACTCCAAACCCGGTTACCGATAATTTATTCATGAATCAATTGTTTCTGTTGCTGCAATGTGCATTTAAATTTAAACAATTTATATTTCCATTGATTTATATCCCTTACTTTTATATTTTTATAACGGTTAACATCGATCTTCCTGAATGTAAAATCAAATCTCCGGTCAGAATGCAGGGGCATTTAATCTGCCTCTCATATGACAATATCAATAAACATTATCGAAACCCAATTGTCTTATCAGAAGTACTTTAAAATGAAATGAGTATGAAAAAATTAACTGATTTATTCTTGATCATTTGCATTGTTATGCTTGGAATTTCCTTCTCATCCTGCACCAGTCAGACTGGCGAAAAGAAAGCAGGAGAGCAGGTTAATATGGAAAAACCCGCATCGGATATTGCAGTCCTTGATACAGCCTGGACCCAGCTGTTCAACGGCAAGGACCTTACCGGCTGGAAACATGTAGGTCCCGGGGATATGACCGTCGACAGCGGGCTTATCCAGACCCATGGAGGCATGGGCCTTCTTTACTGGACCGGCGGCAAGGTAGGGAACTGCCAGATCAGAGTTGTCTGGCATATGCGTGATAAAAATGATAATTCCGGCATTTTCATCAGGATCCCCCTGGAGCCCCGTGAAGAGTGGATGCCGGTCAATTACGGGTATGAAGTTCAGATCGACAACGATCCCGCCGCATCGGGAGAAGATGAATACCATGAAACAGGCATGCTCTATTCGCTTACAAAACCGCTCGTAAAGAATGCCTGGAAGCCTGGTCCTCAATATAACACCGAGGAGATTACCCTCGATGGCCCAAGGACGATGGTATTTCTTAACGGCATCAAGGTTACCGACTATACCGAAGGTGATTCCGTACCTGCAAGGAAATTCGATTTTGAACCCCAGAGAGGACGCCGCCCGGATTTTGGATGGTTCGGGCTTCAGAACCACAGCAACAATGATATTGTGTTCTTTAAGGAAGTTGCCATCAGGGCTCTGAAAAAGTAATGCGGGCCTTTGGTCTGCAAAATGACTTCATCTCAAGCTGACTATACCTATGAAAAACCACTTTTCTCGCCGCGACTTCCTGAAGACAAGCGCTTTGGGCACCGGCGGCCTGCTCTCAGGCAGGGTCATTAGTCTGGAACCTTATCCTTTTGAAAGGATGCAGCAAAAAGTTGCACACAGCGACAGGATCAGGTTCGGGATCATCGGAATTGGAATGCAGGGCTCCGGCCTTCTTTCGGGAGCAGTGACGCTTCCGGGTGCCGAGTGTGTCGCTGCAGCCGACCTTTATGACGGCCGCCACACCCTTGCAAGGGAGATAACAGGGAATCCCGGCCTGATGGTCACAAGAAAATACCAGGAGCTTCTGGACCGCAAGGATATCGATTGCATTATTGCCGCTGTCCCTGACCACTGGCACAAAAGGGTAGTCGTCGATGCATGCAATGCCGGGAAGGATATTTACTGCGAAAAGCCCATGTCGCACACCGTCTCCGACGGCTTTGAAATGGTTGACGCTGCAGCAAGGAACAAACGGATTGTCCAGATCGGATCTCAGCGGGTCAGCTCGAATCTCTGTGCTAAAGCGAGGGAAATGTACAAGAACGGGGATATCGGAGAAATCGAGAATGTGGAGCTCACCCTGGGAAGGAACGATCCCACAGGTGCGTGGGAATACCCGCCGCCGTTCGATCTTTCGCCGCAGACACTCGATTGGGATACCTGGCTTAACGATACACCGAAGATCCCATTCAACAAGGAACGTTTTGCCCGCTGGCGCTGCTGGAAAGAATATGGGACAGGAGTGGCAGGCGACCTGATGGTGCACCTGATAAGCGGGATGATGTTCACTCTTGGATGGAACGAGATCCCGAGGTCGGCAACCTCACTTGGCGGCATATTCAGATGGAAGGACGGCCGAAACATGCCCGATCTTCACCTTGTGCTTTTCGATTACCATGGAGTCCCTGTATTTGTACGCCTCGGGCTTGGAACAGAAACCACCGAGCTTGCCCGCTTCCTTGGCCCAAAAGGAATCCTCGACACCGGTGAATTTAATATGAGCTGGACACCGCAGCCTGGGATCGACCTGGCGCCAAGCTACTACGACAGCAGTTTCCCGTCGAAAATGAGAGCCGAATACGAGGCCCAATGGTACACCGAGCATACCCCGAAGCTAGGGCAGGAGCCAATTTATGATCAGGTCAGTTACCGTGGTCACGACTGGGACGATATGCGTCCTCACATATGGAACTTCTTCCAGTCTGTCAAATCCCGCAAACCCGTTGTGGAAGATGCAGTCTTCGGGAATCATGCGGCTCTTGCCTGCCATATGGCAAACGAATCATATTTCAGGGGGAAGACTGTATTCTGGGACGAAGCTTCAAAAACAGTTAAAAGCTGATGGAGTAGCAACCGGAAAAGGGAAATCTGACCGCAGAGACCTCCCGGATGAAATCCGGAAACCCGTTAAATTACGGGCTCTGAAAAACAAATGGAGGTCTTTGCGGTTTATTTAATATTTTTGACCTGCATGAAGACTGATTACCGAATGATCGAAAATTCAGGGAAGCATCACGGGATAATTAATCTGATGATCCTTGGCCTGTGCTTTATGATCATTACTTCATGCGCCGCCCCTCTTTATTTTGAAAAGAGCGAACCTCCTGAAATATCTGCAAGCATAAAGCCCTGCAGGATTGCCTTTATAAATATTTTCGATTACACCTGGTCAGAGGCTGTAAAGAGTGAAAACCAGAATGTTTACAGGAGTGCAATCAATGAGTTTGCACGGGAGATGAACAGGATCGGCAGCAGTGATTCAATTTATAAATTCTTTGTCGCGGATACGCTCTTCAAAGGTGTCCCGGTCCAGGATCAGACTTTGATGCTACCGGCAGATACAGTTGAGCTCCTGACGACTGTTTTCAAAGCGGATTACCTGGTCACGCTCGACTCGATCAGCTTGTACCTCATGCAGGATGAGAGCGACAACTCGGATGAGGACGGTAATTCAAGTGGTTTCGGGAGCTTTTATCTTGTATCTGATTTTTTCCTTTCGTTATACGACCTTTCGGGGAACATGGTCAACAGGAGCGAAGTTTCGATGACCTCAGGATACGGGAACAGGACAGCTTACTCATATTTCTCGGGACTTTTACCTTCCTTCTCGCGGGCATCAACCCAGGCCGGTGAGCTGGGCATCTCCGCTGCCGATGAATATGCCGACAGGTTCTACCCGACAGTGACACAAGAAGAGCGCTACGTCTATACCGGAGGAAAACTGAAGGAAGCAAATTCCCTGATTGTCAGGGAACAATGGGACAAAGCAGAAGCGATCCTCAGGAAGCTTGCTTCGGGAAAGAATACCGGGATCGCCAGGAAAGCTGAACACAATCTTTCGGTACTTGGCGAGATCAGGGAATCAGTAAAGGCGACCCCCGGAAATCAATGATAATGCGGGGCTTTGGCCATTTCCCGTTAACCTAAATGAAAATGATATGGAAAAAGACCAATTGATTCTTGAGAATCCGAGCAGGCAGGGATTTGAACAGACTGTCAGCTCCATAATTGCGGAGGCAGAGAAAAGGGAATGGACCCTTCCCGCCGTCCACGATCTTCAGCAATCGCTGGCCAGGTCGGGGAAGATGGTCCGGCCTGTCAAGGTCATTGAGATCTGCAAGCCTAAATACTCCGGCCGCATGCTGGAACTGAGCGATGAGAGGATCGTTTCGGTCATGATGCCATGCAGGATCTCTGTTTATGAAAAGGAGGACGGCAGGGTCTATGTATCAATGATCAATTCCGGGCTGCTTGCGCAGGGTATGGCGAAGAATATCAGGAAGGTAATGGCCGAAGCTTCAGAAGAAACGGTTGAGATTGTGCAAAGCGCACTTGGCTGAGCACCCGGGTCAACCCCGGCTTAAGGTAACCGCAGATCAGCCGGTGAGGATCTTCTGAATGGAGATCTTCTCATTTTCATTCAGCGTTTCCATGCCTTCGAGGGCATTCCTGATCTTTGTCTTGAAATTCCAGCATGTCATTTGCCTGAGCGACAACCGGCGTGCAAATTCGTAGCTGGAGAGCTCTTCTTTCCCCTTGCACACATTATAGGCGATATAGAATGCCTTGCTTACCGGGAATTTGCAGTTGTGAAAAATGGTTCCTGCTGCCGCCGATTCTTCGGTCTTGCACCTGGTGCATCTCCTTGAATGCGGGGTCTTACCCTGGCAGTAATTGTCATTACCGCATTTCCTGCATTTGAATCCGTCCTTCCATTTTAGTCCGGCAAGGAACTCCAGGCATTTTTCATCGCTCTGGAACAATTCGATCAACTGATCCCCGGAAAGTTCATTTTCAAATACTGGTCTCATTATTAATACTTCTAAGGCACAAAGATAATTAATTTCGGTGATAGCAAAAAGATTTAAGTGATACTATTGCGATTTATAAATTTATTGATTTATATTTGCCGCATCAAAAAAGGAATTGATGGAGACTGAATGCAGAACCAAGCCAAGACCGGGATCGTTTAGGGAATTCCTGCTGTCGTGGTATTTTTGGAAGCCTGTGGCCGGGATACTGGCAGGTGCATTTTCAGGGTACCTATTGTATTTCTTCATCGGTTGCGGAACCGGTGCATGCACAGTTGACATCAGTCCGCTGGGGAGTATCCTCACCGGAGGGACCCTGGGTTTCCTCGTTTCGGGAACGCCATGCCTGCCGTGCGCACGGAGATGAAAATTGTTAAATTTAACGTCTGAAAAAATCTGATGAACTTTACTGAAATCAATAAGCGTTACAGCGAACTGGCAGAATCCGGGTGCTGCCTCTCATGCGGCGGTGCAATCGATCATTCGGATGCTGCACCTGGTGAGGTCTGCGTCGATTTCGGCAGCGGCCGCGGAACTGATGCAATGCGCCTTGCAGAAAAAGTGGGGAAGGGGGGTCTCGTTTACGGGATTGACATATCCGAAGGCATGATCAGGAAGTCGGTCGAGACCGCAAAACGTCTGGGCCTCACAAACGTGCACTTCAGGATGAGCTCACTTGAGAAGACAGGGCTTGAAGATAACCTTGTCAACCTTGTCATTTCAAACTGCACTATAAACCATTCCTCCGATAAGCAGGCTGTGTGGAATGAGATCTTCAGGATATTGAAAAAAGGAGGCAGGTTTGTCGTAAGCGACATTTATTCACATAGCCCGGTGCCCGAAGAATACAGGAACGACCCGGTGGCAGTATCAGAATGCTGGGCGGGATCCGTCACCAGGGCTGAGTATCTCGACCAGGTAGTGAAGGCCGGATTCGTAAAAATAAGCATCCTGGAGGAATCAAAACCCTATGAAAAGGGAGCGATCATGGTATCGAGCTGGACGATTTCCGCAACCAGACCGTAAACAAGACACACTGAAATTCTATTACATAATTTAAACATAAGGGAAAATGAAAACACTTATCAAAAACAAAGCCAACAAGGTAAAAGCCAAAGTCGCGCAGTGCTGTGCCAAGATCTCAAAGACTGTAGCAGGCTGTCACGATTAAGCAGGCGTTAAAAAGAATGCAGAATGAGGTATTCCAGGTATAATATTTTTTCAAGGATACGGAATTCGGAAAACTACTTCATTGTCAACCTGCTGTCGGGCAATGCTGACATTCTCAGCCCGGGAGAGGCGGAACAGCTTGAACTGGTCAGGAACGGGGGCGCATTGAGCGATCCCCGGTTCCTGGAAGAGCTTGCGGAGAAAGGCTACTTTATTGATGAAGAGGAAGAGCGGGCAGCTTACAGGACGAAATACCTCGACTTCATTGATGCCCGTGAAAAGGAGGAAATACAGCTATTTTTCATAACCAATTATTCCTGCAATTTTTCATGTTCCTATTGCTACCAGGATCAGTATTCCAATCAAGCGGCTGAACTGGACCCTTCGGTCATCGATGCCTTTTTCAGCTATGTTCGGAAGGAGTTTTCTTCAAGAAAGAAGTATATAACAGTATTCGGAGGGGAGCCCTTGTTGAATTCTCCAAGGCAGAAAAGCAACATCGAATATATAATCGCGAAGTCTGCAGAGGAGGACTTGAAGCTTTGCTTCGTCACTAACGGCTATACCCTGGAGGAATATATTCCGATCCTGAAAAAGGGGAAGATCCGGGAGATACAGGTAACGCTCGACGGTACTGCCGACTTTCATAACAAAAGGCGTCACCTCAGGGGAGGCGGGGGCACATTCGAAAAGATCGTGAAGGGGATAGATGCCTGCCTGGCCAATGATCTCGATGTCAACCTGAGGATTGTCATCGACAGGGAAAATATGGATAATCTTCCTGAACTGGCCAGGTTTGCGATCGATAAAGGCTGGACCTCCAGCGAACATTTCAAGACCCAGGTGGGAAGGAATTACGAGCTGCATCATTGCCAGGCTGACCCTGAAAAGCTCTTCAGCAGGATCTCCCTCTGGGAACGGATCTCCGAACTCACTGCCAAATATCCATTTATCTCCGAATTCTACAGGCCTGCATATTCCGTCACCAAATTCCTTTCGGAAAATGGCGAGCTTCCCGACCCGTTGTTCGACTCCTGCCCTGCATGCAAATCGGAATGGGCATTCGACTACCTCGGCAAGATCTATTCCTGCACTGCCACCGTCGGTAAATCGGATGAGGCACTCGGCACATTCTACCCTGTGGTCAGGCTGGAAAGGGAAGAAATCATGAAATGGGAAGGCCGCGATGTCACTTCAATCAACGAGTGCAGCGAATGCAGCTTGCAGCTTGCCTGCGGCGGAGGCTGCGGTTCCGTGGCAAAAAACCGGACCGGCTCCGTCTATGCATCCGATTGCCGGCCCATCAAAGAGCTCCTGGAGCTCGGATTTTCCTTCTTCGGAGAGAGCCGGTAAAAAAAAAACAGTGATAATATTGCGATTTATTAGTGATACTATTGCGATTTACATTTTTTTTATCTAATTTTGCAGCGTCATTTGATAAAAAAGGTAAATAACTAAAAAATAGCAATATGGAAACAGCAGTAAAGCAAGTGGTTCATTTGACCACCCAGGAATTCAAGGAAAAGGTATTCAACTTCGAGCTGAGCAAGGAATGGAAGTATGAAGGGACCCTTCCTGCAATTATCGATTTCTATGCTGACTGGTGCATGCCGTGCAAGATGGTCGCTCCGGTCCTCGAGGAGCTTGCCCAGGAGTATGCAGGCCAGATAGTGGTTTATAAGGTTGATACCGAAAGCGAACAGGAGCTGGCATCGGTATTCGGCATCCAGAGCATACCGACGATCCTTTTTGTTCCGAAGGAAGGGCAGCCTCAGGCAGCGATGGGAGCACTGCCGAAGCAGACTTTCGAGAAAGTGATAAAGGACGTTCTTCTCAAGAACTAAACAGTTGTACCGGATCGTAAGAGTTTTGTTATGAAAGAGATAGTAGCTGAAGAATTCGAAAGGGAAGTTCTTGAGAGTGACCGGGTCGTAGTCGACTTCTATTCCACGGAATGTCCTCCGTGTGAAGCCCTGGCTTCAAAATACAGTGAGCTGTCGGAACTGTACGGATCCGATATCAGGTTCCTTAAGATTTACCGTCAGCAGAGCAGGAGCCTGGCCGAGAAGCTTGGAGTCAAATCTTCACCGACGCTTCTCTTCTACCAGGATGGGGAAGAGGTTGGCAGCAGGCTCTCGGGAGCAATTAAAAGGAGCGATATCGTCCGTAATCTCGATGCCATGCTTACACCTGACCGGGTAAGCAGGATAAAGTCGCAGATCAGGTCCACCACCTCCGAATTTGATGTCATTATCCTCGGCGGGGGACCGGGCGGACTGACTGCCGGCCTCTACCTGGGACAGTCAAAGATCAACACAGTACTCATCGATCCCGCCCTTCCGGGGGGAAATGTCGCAACCACACATATGGTCTCGAATTACCCTGGATTCATTGAACCGCAGCCCGGGTATATGCTATCGCACAACATGAGCGAGCAGGCAAAGGCCAACGGCACGGTTTACCGGTCGGCAGTAGATATCACGAGTGTCGACCTGGAGAGGAAAGAGGTGTTAATTGACGGCAACGAAACCGTCAGGGCGAAGAAGATAATAATTGCAACAGGTACCACTCCCAATCTCACGGGTGCTTCCGGGGAGAAGGAGCTTAAGGGGAAGGGGATCTCCTATTGCGCAACATGTGATGCGAAGTACTTCGAGGGAAAGGAGGTCGTCGTGATAGGTGGAGGCAATTCCGCTGTCGAGGAATCTGAATATATAACCCGTTTTGCAAGCCGGCTGACGATCGTTCACCAGTTCGACAAACTGACAGCAAACAAGCAGGCGCAGGAAAAGGCCCTGAAGAATCCCAAAATAAACATTCTGTTCGATAATGAGCCCAGGTCTTTCACCAGGGATGGCGACAAGGTTATCACTGAGGCTGAGAATGTGAAAACAGGCGAGAGGACCAGGCTCGTTAGCGACGGGATATTCATATTCATCGGGATGAAGCCCAATATCGACCAGTTCAGGGACAAGCTCGAACTTGACCGGTGGGGCTACATAAAGACCGATGATGAGATGCGCACGAACATCGACGGTGTCTATGCCGTAGGAGATGTGATTAGCAAGAAATACCGGCAGATTACCACTGCTGTGGCCGACGGGACGATAGCGGCGATGGCGCTGGCGAAGGAAATGAATTGACGAGGAAAATTATTACACAGGGATTAATGAGGACTCAATGATCCCTGTGTAAGTTCTTATTCTGCAGCCCACTTCTTCCAAAGCTCCGGGTCGGCGAGCATCCTTATGAAAAATCCCCCGACGACGCTCCTGGCCTGAAATCCCACTTGCCGGGCATTGTCAACAATGTACCAGTCGGACAAAGGCACCCTGTCCGGACACTTTTCCGCATAATGATAAACAGGGTCGAATATTGTCCTGAAGTCATCAATATTAGCGGCGAGCGTTGCGCTCCAAGTGATCCAGTCATTCTTTGAGTACCTTTCGCGGCTGTCGAGCGGCAGCCCGAATTCAGCCTGGGCTTTCTTGTAATATTCAATTTCCCTCTGAAGGACAGCCTCAGGGAACATGTTCAATCCCAGCAGCTTATCCCAAACCAGGTTGTATTTCTGGCTCCACGTGCCTTTCTGGTCGTATGCAAGAAGGGTGTGGTCCCCCTCTGTGGCCAGCCTGACCCAGTCGGAAGCCATGCTTTCAGCTTTTTTGCGGATCTCAGCAGCTTTCTTCTTCTGCCCGGTCATATCGCACAGCATCGAATATGATGCGACGGCCACGATCGCTTTCGCCGAGAGATTGACATTATGGGCAAGGTGGCCCGCAAAATCGTCGGTGCAGAGCTGGTTTTCCGGATCGAATCCTTTTGAGAGCAGGTAATCCGCCCATTTTTCCACTAGAGGCCAGTATTTTTTCGCGAAGTCCGCATTTCCCTCCGTTCTGGCGAGCGCAGCAAGCATTATGATCATGTTCCCTGTCTCCTCGACCGGCATCTGGTCGGTTTCATCTTTTTCCCCTCCGCCGTATACCTGTCCGGTGGCAAATGGATATGTTCCCAGGTCGTGTGGTGCAAACGGGAACTTCCAGCGGTCCGATTTTGCATAATCGAGGACCGGCTCCATCATTGCCTTTGCCAGGGTCGGGCTGAACAGGAACACGAACGGGGAAAACGGATATATCACATCGACTGTTCCAATGCACCCGTTGCTGAAATTCTCCTTCGGAAACAAAAGCGGATTGCCCTCCTTGTCAGCCACCAGCTTCTGAGCAGCGAGACACTGGCGGTAAACAAGGGCGCACATCTGCGCATACTTCTCTCCCCCTGCTTTTTCGAGGTCCTTCATAAGCTCCTCATTGAAATTCCCGCACTTGAGCAAGGTCTTGTCATAATCCAAGGAAGCCTTTGTGAGAAGGTCGCTGAAGGACAATCCGGAACGCCTCCACCACGCCTTAAGGTCATTCTCGAAGTAACGGACCGAATAGATATCATCGTAAGCTGCCATAGCCCAAACCGTTGCTGCTGAGGAGATTTTCCCGAGATCCCATTCCGCCGCAAGGGAAATATAACCCTCGTTTACTTTCCTGGGAGCTGAAAACACCTCTGATTGCGGCAGCTTGCCGCTCTTTGCAAAGCCGTCGAGCAAGGCCTTTCTTTGTGCGATCGAGATCACGGGATCCTGTGAACCCGGGACTGCAAGATATGCATATCCCCAGTCGATGCGGACATTGTCTCCGGCCCTGCTGAGGTACTTCTGGGCTGCAGTCCCTGCCCTTGCGGTCTTCAGGCCGGGGATGCCGGGCTGATCCCAGGTAACGGCCTGGTCGGTGGTGTTGACCGCAAGCTCAGAGCCGCAGTCGAAATAGACCTGCACTTCATGTGCCTGGTTGTCTACTGGCTCAGCTTTCCATGTCACATAAGTGATGGGCCGTGATAAGATATCAGGCTCCTTGACTAGAAGAGGGGAAGTGAATGTGAGGGTTATTTTTATCTTTGAATTCCCGAACTCGTATATAGTGCTTACCGGCAGTACTTTAAGCGATAGCTGCTTCATCGGCTCCGCATAGCTGGGGCTGCTTCCCATGAGACGATACGTTTTGCCGTCAACCCTGACCATGCTGTGAAGGGGATTCCTCGCTCCGGTCCAGTGAACACACTCCATATCGGTAAGCCTGTCGGCAGGCGACCATATGCTGAAATACGGATCGTGTGTCACCAGCGGTACTGACGGGGGCCTGAACGGGCTTGACCCGGTTTCCTGTCCCCGGGAGGCGAGTGCTGTGACCAGAAGAACAACTGCAGTAAATAAGAGACTCTTTTTCATTTCTTTGAACAGATTGGTTTAATGACGCAAAATCAAATTAAGTTAAAATCAGCCATACAGGGAATATTTTATATCATTATTCTTCTTCGATTTTTTCACCGATAATTACTACATTTCCTGTATTATTTAAACCTTATGCATTTTAGAAAATTATGAATCTGTTTCTTAATGAGATCCTTGAACAACCCGGTGCAATTGAAAGCCTGGCCGGGTTTTACGGCAGCGACGCGGGCCTCTCGCTCCTGACCGAAACAAAAAAACTGATCAGTGATACAAGCCCCCGCCGGATAATCCTTACGGGTATGGGCAGTTCATTTTTCGTTGCCGATGCCGCCGCAGCACTGTTCAATAGTTTGAGGATGCCCTCATTTGCAATGAACACAAGCGAGCTGCTTCATTATAATCTTTCACTTCTGGATCAATCGACATTGCTCATCTGCATCTCACAGTCGGGGGAGAGTTACGAGATCCGCGAGCTGCTTGCCCATCTCGACGAAAAAGTTCATTGTATCGGGATTGTAAATGATGAAGGAAGCTTTCTTGCACGGAAAGCATCAATCGTATTGCCGTGCAAGGCAGGACCTGAGAAGATGACTTCGACGAAGACCTATGTGGCGACCAGCCTCGTTTCCTTCATCCTTGGCTGGCATCTGGACGGTGTCTGGACAGAGCGCAGGGTAAAACAGGTAATGAATTTACGTGGTGGCTTTAAAGCTCTGCTGGATAACTGCGCCGCAGCGACCGGACAGATCCTGACATTCCTGGGTGATATTTCGACCATCCAGATAATCGGTAGAGGCCCCTCTTATTCGACGGCCTGCCAGAGCGCACTTATGTTCAAGGAGGCTCTGCACATACCGGCAACAGGCATTCTCGGCGGGGAATTCAGGCACGGTCCCATGGAGATGGTTGCGGAAGGATTCAAGTCACTCCTTTTTGCCCCGAAGGGAAACACTTTCTCCCAGAGCGTAAGAATGGCGGAAGATATCGCACGGTTCGGTGGGAAAGTCCTCCTGATCACCGGCGGGGAATACCGTGGGAAAAACCCGGACGTGAGGCCGGTGTTTATCAGTAACCAGGATGAGTTCCTTTTTTCAGTTCAGGCTATTGTTCCTGTCCAGCTGTTTGTGGATACCTATGCCAAGGCAAAAGGGTTTGAAGCCGGCAGCTTTTCGCGCGGTGGCAAGGTCACAAACATTGAATGAGCAGATGGCCGAAAAAGCAATTATAGGAGTTGATCTGGGAGGTACGAAGATACTGACGGGTGTTGTCGGGACCGACGGGAAGGTCTCGGGCACGCCTGTTAAAATACCCACTGGCGGAGGCGACAGGGCTGAGGAGATAATCAGGCGGATCACGGGATCGGTCGAAGCGGTAATGACCGAGGAGAGGCTTGGTGTCCGGGATTTGACAGGGATAGGCATAGGAGCCACCGGCCCGCTCGATATCGAGGAAGGTCTGATCCTCGAATGCCCGCAGCTTCCACAGATGCATTTCTTCCCGATAAGGAAGGCTATCGAGGACCATTTCGGGCTCCCCGTGATGCTGAATAATGATGCAAACTGCTTTGCCCTTGGAGAGACGCTCTTCGGTGCGGCGGCAGGCAGGGAAAACGTCCTGGGATTTACCCTGGGCACCGGGCTCGGCTGTGCGCTGGTGATGGGCGGCAGGCTCGTAAACGGTTCAACCGGGACGGCAGCAGAGATCTGGACCTCCCCTTACAAGTCCGGCATAATCGAGGACTATGTTTCCGGAACCGGGGTATCAGCGATGTACAGGTCTGTTTCGGGGACCGACAGCGCCCCGGAAAAGATCTTTGAGCTTGCCGCCAATGGTGATCCCGATGCACTGCGGGTATGGAGTGAGTTCGGGATGCATCTTGCCTACGCAATGGCGTGGTCGGTCAATCTGATCGATCCTCAGATGATTGTGCTCGGCGGATCAATCACCGCAGCCTACCCGTTCTTCAGGGATTCCATGGAAACGCACTTCAGGAAATGGACCTGCCCCGTGCCTGCCGAAAAGACCAGGGTGGTCCTCTCCGGGCTCGGTGACTATGCCGGATTGATCGGAGCTGCATCTCTTTTTATAATGAATCAATAATCCTTTGATAATGAAAATAAGATTTGGCTGCCTGGCAGCGGCTTCAGCGCTGCTTTTATCATGCAGCACGGGAAAAAATACTATAAACAATGGCATCTCCGGGAAGCAGCTGCTCAGCGACTGGAAGATCGAATCCTCGGATGTAGTCCCAGTTAAGGACAGCCTTGTCTCCAGCGGCGAGCTCAGCGATTCTGCATGGGTAAACGCAACCGTGCCGGCAACGGTGCTTCGGGCGCTCGTGAAAGCCGGCATTTATCCCGACCCGCATTTCGATCTTAACGATCTCCGCATCCCGGATGCTTCGGATGAACTGAGCAAACGCCTGGACCTGAATAAGTACAGCCACCTTAAAGGCATTCCGAATCCTTTCAGGGACCCATGGTGGTTCAGAACAAAATTCCATATTTCCCCGGAGAACTCCGGCAAGAGGATCTGGCTCAATTTCGACGGGATCAACTACAGGGCAGATGTATGGCTGAACGGGAAAAGGGTGGCTGACCCGGCTACGATGGCCGGGATGTTCCAGCGGTTCAAGTACGATATCACCGGCCTCGTGAAACCTGGCGGGGAGAACATCCTTGCAGTGAAAATTCACCAGGTCGATCATGTGGGAACTCCGGAGCCGGGGTACCAGTTCAGGGTCTTCGGGCCAGGCAGGGGCCAGGGCGAGGATATCTTCAAGGATGTCACCCTGAAGCTTTCCGCCGGATGGGATTGCGCACCCGTTGTCAGGGACAGGAACATGGGCATCTACCAGGACGTCTTCCTGACATTTACCGATGATATCAGCATTATCGACCCGTACATAGTTACCAGCCTCCCGCTGCCCGACACCACCAGCGCCGATATTGACATTTCTGCCTGCCTGGTAAATTCGGGAAGCAAACCCATTAGGGGAACCCTTAAGGGTGAGATAACTCTTTTAAAGGAGGTTGACTTTTACAGCTATAAAAAGGAGATGCCCGGGAGCTTCGAACCAGTTTCAATTAGGAAAGAAGTGGAGGTCAGGCCGGGGGATACCCTGATGGTGATATTCTCGCCCCGGGAGTTTTCAAAGCTCAGGGTAAAGAATCCGTTATTGTGGTGGCCGAATGGCTACGGGAAGCAGTACCTCCATAACCTGAGGCTTACTTTTGACACCGGTGGGAAGATATCTGATTCCTCAAACACCCTCTTCGGTATCAGGGAGATCACAACCTCACTTAAGGAGCTGAACGGGGATTTCGGGCGCGTATTCAGGGTCAACGGGCAGAGGATCTTCTGCCGCGGCGGCTGGATCCAGCCCGACATGATGCTGGATATGAGCCCGGAAAGGATGTACAATGAGGGACGCCTGATGGCAGCGGCAAACGTTAACATGATTGCCTGCGAAGATATGCCGTCGCCTCCTGAAACGGTGATGGAGGTTTATGACAAATACGGCCTGCTGATGTGGGAGACCGTCTACCAGTGCTATACCAGCTATCCCGGAACAAAAACATTCGGCAATCCCATCGATGCGGCGCTTGCCAACAAAAACTCCCTCGATATCGTAAAAAGGTACCGGAATCACCCTTCGCTTGTCCTGTGGGCAGGGGCATGCGAGTCGATGGTGAGGGAGGAGCTTTACATCCCGCTCAGGAATTATGTCCATCAGTTCGACACTACCAGGCCCTTCATCGCGACCTCGAGCGTGGCATGGAACGTCGATTCACTTACGCCATTTATCAAGCCGGACCTTCCTACCGGGCTTACGGACGACGGGGCGCCTGATTATACCTGGTACCCCCATGAATACTATTACAACAAGGTGCTCGAAGTGAAGCTGCAGCTTTTCAGGGATGAGCTTGGAGTTCCGGCAGTATCGGCATACAACAGCATGAAGAAGTACATCTTTGATCTCGGGGAGGGACCCAAGGATTCCCTGTATCCGCTTGATAAGAAATGGGCCTATCACGATGCATGGGACGGGAATGGATACGCTTACAGGGCATATGACAGGGCCATCAGGCAGCGTTACGGCCAGCCCTCCTCAGCCCAGGAGTATATCCGGAATGCACAGTATGTGAATGCTGGAAGCTACCGCGCAATGTTCGAGGCCTATAACCACCGGATGTGGGACATACCCTCCGGCGTGATGATCTGGAAGCTGAACGCGACATGGCCGCAGGTCCTGTGGCAGATATATGACTGGTTCCTGAACCCTAATGCCGCTTATTATTATACAAAAAAAGCCCTCGAGCCGCTCCATATCCAGCTTAACGAAAATGACTACACTGTCTCAGTGATAAACACATATCACAAGCCGCACGAAAACCTCAGTGCAACGGTTAAGATCCTGGATCCAGATCTTAAGGTCAGATGGGAAAAGGAGGAGAGCTTCACCATTGGTGAAGATTGTTACAAGGAATTGTTCAGGCTGCCTGAGACCGCAGGGTTTTCGCCGGTATTCTTCGTTCAGCTGGTTCTGAAGGATGCACAGGGGAACGTTAAATCTGAAAATTTCTACTGGCTCCCTGCCGACAGGAAGAATTATGACCTGACCGCTGTTTCGGGGCTTCAAAAGGTGACCCCGGAAATGAAATACGATGTTTCATATGAAGGGGATGAAGGTGTTATGAAGGTAGACGTAAAGAATACGACCGACCGTCTCGAGTTTTTCACCCGTCTTATGGTGACGAAGGGAAAAGGAGGGGATGAGGTCTGGCCCACATTCTGGAGCGATAATTTCATAACACTGCTGCCTGGTGAGGCGAAGACTCTGACCGCCCGCTTCCATGTCAGGGACCTCGACGGAAAGGAACCGGTCCTTGACCTGGATGTCAGTATGTAATAAACAAATATTACAATAGTACATTAATACTTTTCTGGTAAGCCGGGTGAATCTTAAACAATCTCCATATGATCGACAGAGAAGGACCTCCTGAGGAGGAGAAGAAGGACCGGGAGCATGATCCCGGCCCAGGGGATAAGGCGCCGGGGGCCCACGGGTCCGGGCCGGAAGATGATGATCAGCAGGGGAACTCATTTTTCGACCTTATTGAAGGTCTTGCCCTCAGGCACAGGAACGATCCGGAAGGCAGCAGACCCCAATCTCCGGCCGACCTGCCGGACTTGTCCATTTCCGATTATTCCAATGTCGGTTCTACAGAGCCGGAATTGAAAAAGATCGATGAATTGCAGGCAATCATAAAGTCGATCGAGGAAAAGCCGGTGAAACTTTCGGAAATTAAGTTCGAACGTACATACAAGATCGATTACGCGGGCCAGCTCAACAGGTCGCAGCTTGAAGCCGTCGTAACTGTGAACGGGCCGGTGCTGGTGATTGCCGGTGCGGGAAGCGGTAAAACGAGGGTGATCGTCCACCGGGTGGCCTTCATGATCGAGAACGGCATCGACCCAGGCGAAATACTGCTTCTGACCTTCACTCGAAAAGCGGCTTCTGAGATGCTGGGCAGGGTTCAGAAATTGCTCAGCGACAACGCCGCCGGGAAGGTATTCGGAGGCACCTTCCACTCCTTTTCAAACTATATCCTCCGAAAGTATGCCAACCTTATCGGGGTCCCGAATAATTTCACGATCATCGATGATGAGGATTCTGCCGACACGATTGACCTGATCAGGTCGGAGATGAAGATAGATAAAAAGGAAAAGGCGTTCCCCAGGAAGAACCGGATCCAGGAGATCATCTCCTCCGCAAGGAACAGGAATCTCAGTGTCCGGGAGGTTGTTGAAAATGAGTTTACGGGACTAAAGGAGTTCATCCCGGCGATCGAGCTGATAAAGCAGGGATATGAAAAATATAAGAAGATATGCAGGATCCTTGACTATGACGACCTTATGGATGTCCTAAGGGATTCGCTCAGAGATAATCCGCTCTTCAGGAAACGACTTTCGGCGCAGTACAGGTACATCATGGTCGATGAATACCAGGACACAAATGTAGTTCAGAAGGAGATCGTGGAGTACCTGTCGGAAGAGAACCGCAATATCCTTATTGTCGGTGATGACTCGCAGAGCATCTATTCGTTCAGGGGGGCCAACTATGAGAACATCCTGAGGTTTCCTCAGAAATACCCTGATTGCAGGGTGATAAAGATCGAGGAGAATTACAGGAGCAACCAGAAGATCCTCGATTTTACCAACGAAATAATCCTGAACGCAAGGATTGGGTATAAAAAGCACCTCCATTCAAGTATCCTGCACGATGCCTTTCCGGAAGTAAGAAAATTCTACGACCAGGAAGCGGAAGCCGAATTCATTGTTGACAGGATACTGGAATACCGCGAAAAAGGGGTTTCACTGGACCAGGTCGCAATTCTTGTGAGGGCATTCTGGCATGCAAGGTATATCGAGGTCGAGCTGAATAAAAGGAGTATTCCCTATGTGGCTGTGGGCGGGCTGAAGTTCAACGAGCGGAAACATGTCAAGGATGTGATCTCGTACCTCAGGATCATCATGAACCCTTACGATGCCGTTGCCTGGCACCGGGTGCTCAAGTATATCCCCGGGGTGGGGTTTGCCACTGCAGGGAAGATCATTGAGAGGATACTTTCAGAAGGAGCCCTGGGTCCGGCATCATACGCTTCCGGTAAGTTTGCGGAAGGGCTCAGGCGGCTGGCCGAAATGATCAACAAGGCCCAGGCTCCGGGCATATCGATCGGCCGGATGATCGCCATCATCAGGGAATACTATTCACCTATACTCCAGTCGAGGGAGTATGATTACCAGATACGGCTCCTCGACATTAATGTTCTGGCTGAGCTCGCTTCAAAATACAATTCCCTCGAAAAGTTCCTTACCGAGTTTGCGCTCGATCCCCCTTCAAGGAATTTCGGCACCAAAACGGTCCCGCTGATCGATGAATCTGAAGATAATCCCCTGACGATATCGACCATCCATTCGGCCAAGGGGCTTGAATGGCACAGCGTCATAATCCCCCATGCCCTCGACGGGTTGATACCCTCGGTCAGGGCGCTTAAGAACATTGAGGAAATAGAGGAGGAGAGGAGGTTGTTCTACGTCGCCTGCAGCAGGGCAAAACAGGACCTGTTGATCACAATGCCTTCATTTGTGGCGACCTACAATGCATTTCTTTCATACCCCAGCAGGTTCCTCGTTGAAATAAGCAGGGAGAAGTTTTACTATAAATGATCGATATAAGAAAGCATCCGGAAGACCTATAGAAACCCGATTGCAATCTCGGAAACCCGAACCGCCTATGAACCCTGAAAAAAGCACCCTTCCGTATGTTTACAGGATCACCCTGATCGCTACCCTGGGAGGATTACTTTTCGGCTATGACACGGCCGTTGTTTCCGGTGCTGTCAAAGCGATCCGGGAATTCTTTGTGGTGCCCCTTATGGTCGATGTCACTCTTGCAGAGAATGTCATAACTGGTTACAGGATCACCATTTGTGTGGCAGTTCTGATAGTCTGGATGGCGATCTCGGGAATGCTTGTCAGGCTGTTCGGCCTGGCAAAAGGGGCGGTCATCAGTGCGGTGCTTTTCGCGGCTGCATCTGTCGTTCTGCTACGGCAATTCGGGAATCCGGCAGTCATTTCGGCAAATACCGCGAACGCCATTACGGGGTTTGCCGTTTCTAGCGCACTTGCCGGGTGCATTGTGGGAGGCGCTACCGCCGGATTCATAAGCGGCTGGATCGGAAGAAAGAGGGGAATGATGCTTTCGGCCATATTCTTTGCCGTTTCAGGGATTGGTGCGGCATTCCCGGAGAGGATGGCCCTTCCGGGCATGCAGCCGCTGGTCTCGTTCATTTTTTACAGGATTGTGGGCGGCGCAGGCATCGGGCTGGCTTCGATGCTGTCGCCGCTGTATATTGCCGAAATAGCTCCGGCCCCGATCCGTGGCCGCCTGGTGTCTTGGAACCAGTTTGCGATAGTGTTCGGGATACTGGTCGTCTATTTCGTCAACTGGTTCATTGCCCGGAATGGCGACGAGTCGTGGAATATGACGACCGGCTGGCGGTGGATGTTCCTCTCAGGATCAGTTCCTTCCGTTGCATTTGTCATACTTCTGTTCCTGATTCCCGAGACGCCCAGGTATCTCGCAATGAAAAACAGACCTGCCGGAGCCCTCGAAGTGCTTCGGAAGACCGTAGGAGAGAGGAATGCCGGCCAGGCACTCGATGAGATCAGCCGGACAATCGAAACGAGATCCGCACCCTGGCTTTCATTCGGCGGGCTGCTGATTGTTATCAGCATCCTGCTTGCCGTTTTTCAGCAGCTCACCGGCATCAACATCGTTCTTTACTACGCACCGAAAATATTCCAGAACACCGGCATGCAGCTCGATGTATCGCTCCTGCAGACGATCCTCGTCGGCGCAACGAACGTTGTTTTCACCTTCCTGGCGATCATGACGGTCGACAGGTTCGGAAGAAAGCCCCTCCTGATCGTCGGGGGAATAATAATGGGCCTGGCCATGAGCGCCATTGGATTTACCTTTTACGGTGAAAAAATGGGTATCCTGGCACTTGTTTTTATCCTCATCCATACAGCAGGCTTTGCCATGAGCTGGGGCCCGGTGATGTGGGTACTGCTGTCGGAGATCTTCCCTAATTCGATCAGGGGAGCGATGTCGATTGCGACTGCGACAGTCTGGATCACCGACCTGGCAGTCTCCTGGACCTTCCCGGTCCTCGACGGCAACACATGGCTCACCGGAATGTTCCATCACGCCTTCGCTTACTGGCTTTATGCAATTACCTGCTTTATAGCCGTGATCGTCGTCTGGAAATTGGTGCCTGAGACCAAAGGAAAATCTCTCGAAAAGATTGAAGACATATGGAAAAAACTTACGGTCAAATGAAGAAGATCCTTTACCTGATGCTCCTGGTTCCGAGTATCCTGGCGGGATGCAGGGAACAAAAACCAAGAAAAACTATCTCCCTTAACGGCATCTGGCAGATTGATGAAGGGACCATGTCCAAGGTTCCGGATACTTTCACACACAATGTACCTGTACCGGGACTGGTCTCCCTGGCAGAGCCCCCATTCGTTAACCCGGGTCCCAAAGTGGCCGGCCGGAGGAGCCTCGATCAGACGGATTCCCTGCGCGAAGCATTCTGGTATTTCAGGACCTTTGAGATCAGCGGAAGCATACCGCCGGTGGCTCTCCTCAAGGTTTCAAAAGCAATGTTCGGGACAAATGTGATACTGAACGGGAAAGAGCTCGGTGAACATCTTCCCTGTTTTTCACCTGGATATTTTAATGTGAAAGATGCGCTTAAAAGAGGGGAGAACAGGCTCCTCATAAGGGTGGGTTCATCCAGGAACTCGGTTCCGCCATCGATACCGGATGGCTTTGATTTTGAGAAGGACAGGTATATTCCCGGGATCTTTGACAATGTTCAGCTGATTCTTGCTGGCTCCCCGTTCATTTCAAGCGTTCAGGCTGCCCCCGACATAAACAGGCAGCAGGTGCATGTGCAGGCAAGGCTGGTGAACAAGAGCAGGGGCGAAAATACCGATGTCACTTTCACTGTCAGCGAATACCGTTCGGGCTCGGAATCCGGAAAGGCGGTAAAAACAGTGGAGCTCCCTTCAGCTGACGGGGATGAGGTGACCGTCGATGTCGATATCCCTTTGAAGAATTGCAGGTTATGGTCGCCTGAAGATCCTTTCCTCTATAAGCTTACCGTAACAACCCCGGGCGATGAATACAGCACCCGCTTCGGGATGCGTGAATTCAGGCTTGACACCGTTGCTGGAATGACCATGCTGAATGGGAAACCTTATTTTATGAGGGGAAGCAACATAACACTCTACAGGTTTTTTGAGGACAGCACATGTAAGGATCTTCCCTGGGATTCCGCATGGGTCAGGGCCCTACACAAAAGCTTCAGGAATTTTCACTGGAACGGGCTGAGATACTGCATAGGTATCGCACCCGACCAGTGGTATGATATCGCCGATGAAGAAGGGATAATGATCCAGAATGAGTTCCCGGTATGGTACGGTGGGAAGGGTTGGTGCGTGTGGCCGCCCGAGCTCAAAGCTGCTGAGCTTGAAAAAGAATATGCTGAATGGATGAAGGACCAGTGGAACCATCCCAGCATCGTGATCTGGGACGCCAGTAATGAGACTGTAAGCAACGACGGGAAGACCGAAGAGGTGGCTGAAGCAGTCAGAAGGGTCAGGGGACTGGATCTTTCACACCGGCCCTGGGACAACAGCTATTCCGATATCCGCGAACCGGGTGACGTGATGGAGCTTCATCCGTATCATTTCCAGGATCCAAAATTCAGGCTTATGGATCTTGCCACTGCTGATACAAATCCGGGCGGGCCTCCGGACGAGAAAAGATACATGAAGATCGTCAACGAATACGGTTGGCTCTGGCTCAACAGGGATGGAACCCCGACCACACTTACAAAAGACCTTTATGTGAACCTTCTTGGCAAAGCCTCAACTACTGAACAGAGGAGGCACACATATGCAACCTTCCTGGCTGCCGAAACCGAGTTCTGGCGCTGCCGCAGAAAATGTTCAGCCGTGCTTCATTTTACAGCACTGGGATATACGAGGTCCGACGGGCAGACGAGCGATCATTTTACAGATGTAGCAAATCTGGTATATGAACCTGAATTCATGAAATATATGCCTGATGCATTTTCTCCCGCAGGATTAATGCTTGATGAATGGGGTGAGGAAATAAAAACTGGCAGCCTTCACCGATATAAAGTAATTGCGATCAATGATCTTGAGACTGAATGGAAAGGGAAAATGTACCTCAGGATTTGGGAGGGTGACAAAATACTTGCTGAAAAATCAATGGATGTTTTAATTCCACCCTACGGTCAATCCAGGGAGTCATTTACGCTTGCCTCACCGGTTAACCCCGGGATTTATTCAGTCGCTGCAACTCTTGAGCGATCAAATGAGAAGCCTTTAAGAAGCATAAGGGAGATACCATTTCGTTAGCCTTATATTACAAAATTCACTTTTTCAATAAATGTAAGTATATGTTCTTTAAACTCTATTTCATTGCTCTGCCAGTCTTCTTTGTCATAGATATGATATGGCTTGTGCTTGTGGCAAGGAATTTTTACAGCAAACACCTCGGATTCATTATGAGGCCTGATGTAAAATGGTTCGCCGCGATAGTATTCTATCTGCTGTTTATCGGAGGACTGGTTGTTTTTGTGATCAGCCCGGCGCTTTCAAAGCATTCATTTTTGCACGCTCTGTTGTACGGGGCACTCTTCGGACTGATCACTTATGCAACCTATGATCTGACAAACCTGGCCACTCTGAAAGACTGGCCGGTTATTGTCACAGTGGTCGATTTAATATGGGGCATGCTTCTTTCAGCCAGCGTCGCTTCTGTTACATACCTTATCTCTGCAAAGTGATAAAAAAGCTGCTTCTCTGAAGAGGATCATAAAAGGATTTTTCAGGTCAGTTTTGCTTATCCATATGCACCACAATCCTCGTATCGTGATCCTTGGATAACGATCCTATTTCACCCGACCAATCCGAGAAGTTAAGAGTCAGCTGGAAATTAAACACATCCTTGCTGATCTTAAGAACATCCCTCGATAACCCGAACTCCATCCGCACCATTCCGCCAGCTTCCTCTGAAAATCCCGGGACAATCGCATTGTCAAGCGGGAAGGGACCGTCCCATGCCCAGGCCGACTGATCGGTTCCGGTGAACCGGTAATAATCGAACCATTCGGTGGGGATATTGCCCTCAAACAACAGATCGGCCCCAAGAGCTGAAGAGAATCCTGTCGACAGCGAATTGTCGTTATCCATATATAGGTCCATGATCGCACCATCGAGTGTTGCAAGCCCGTCCGTCCCATCAGTCGAGTATTCAATGTACACATAGACAAAATTGGCGTCATAATCAACCTTCCCCTTTATTCCGTGGTCGGTTCCCTCAAGCTGGAAATCGGGATAGAGGACCCCGTCCCAGTCGGAGAAGGAATTATCATCAAGCCTTACCACTGATGGTTTATCCACTCTTAACACAGTGTGAAAGACGTACGCCTTCCCGTCAACAGTACCATTCATGGATATCAGGTAGTTCCCGGTCTGGGAATACTGATGGACCACTGAATCACCGTCGGCCTCAGAAGAATTGTCGCCGAAATTCCAGCTGATCCCGGTAGCATTGCTTGCCTGGTTTGCGAAAGTTACCGTCAGTCCGTTATAATAGGTTTTGAAATCGAGCGGAGGAGTCTCTGTCAGCGTATAGCTGCCCTCCTTTTTGCACGATATCACAGTAATGATCAATGCAATGGAAAAATATACCTGTATGAATTTAATCTTTTTCATTTTACCTGCTGATTGGGTTAGTTGTTGGGAACGCAAAGCTTGTTTGTACTTATCTCGCTTGACGGAATGGGATAGACCACAGAAGGATCATCAGGGTGAATGACCACGCCTGAAGAGCTCATCCCAGGCTCGCTTCCGCCCGGTATCCCGTTGTATGAATCGAGATGGTAACCCCAGTAATTACGAATGAGGTCCTGATGGTTCCTGAGGATATCGAAGATCCTGTGCCCTTCAAATGAAAGCTCGACCCTCCTTTCCTTCAGCACAAAGTCAAGGATATTGTCTGAAGTAATGCCGTCCCTGCCGGCATCGTAAAGGTAGTCCTCTATTGCACCCCCTTCCGGAACGATCATGCGGTTTGACCTTATAGTGTTGATATCTGCCAGCGCTTCACCGGTCATCCCCTTCTTTGCAAGCGCTTCTGCCCTGTTCAGGTAGACCTCGGAGAGCCTGAGCATGACGGGAGAGCTGAGTGTCGGGGAGCCATCCTGTCCCGAAAATTTCCCGATATAGTAAATGTTGACCCCGTTCTTCAATCCGGGTTCAGACGTATTGATATATGACCATCTCACATCAACATCCATAAGGGGAGTCCCAAACCCCATGGCATCGAGTATCGAAGGCGAGGCACCCTCTTCCCCCCAGCAATTGGCCCCATTGTAGATCATGGATGCAACCGCGGCCTCTTTCTTGTCATCAACAGTCTGGAAGGGAATGCACCAGATCGTCTCCGGAGAATCCATCGCATTGGCAAAGTATCCCGCGTATGATTCAGCAGTTTCCACTGAATAGACGCCTGAATTGATCACCGAATCGGCATAGGCTATCGCATTATCATAGTCCTGCATGTAAAGGTAAACCCTTGAAAGAAGTGCCCAGGCGCTGTACCTGGATGCAAAGCCCTTATTGTTCCTTGATTCCGGAATATCCCCGCTCATTAGCCAGGCTGCACTCTTCAGGCTTGAGGTAATATAATCGTAAGTCTCGGTAAGTGTTCCTCTGGCCTTCGGAGCGCCGTCGGTCGATGATTCCCTCAGGATAACTCCCGGCGTTGAGCTGTTGGCTGATGAATAGGGTTTGGCGAACAGGCGGACAAGTGAATGTGTTGCAAAAGCCCTCAGGAAATAACACTCCCCCTTGAGCTGGTTTGTGAGAGGGTCATCGCCCTTCTCATCTGCCATCTTGATTCCAACATTGGCTCCGTAGATGATCTTATAGGATACCTCCCAGAAGCTGTTGATATTCGATTTCTCGGAAGCCCGGTCGTTGTACCTGAAGCTGTTTATCAGATCATCTTCGGTCTTGTATCCGCAGTCGATATCATCGCTTGCAAAATCGCTAAGCTGGAAAAACTGCCGAAGGTACCAGTTGTTTGAGCTCTCACCCGAGGGAATATCCTTAAACTGGGCATAACCCCCGTTCACAAGGCTCGTCAGCCCATCGGAGGTATTTTTGACCTGGTCACCGGTAAGTGCATCCGTCGGGATAATGTTCAGCTCGCAGGACGGGACAAATGCCAGTCCGGCAAGAAGAAGAATATATATCGTAATCTTTTTCATATCAGGCATGTTGAGGATTATTAGAATCGGACATTTATACTGACCACGTACTGCCGGTTATTGGGATATTTGAACTCGGCATAGCCGGGCAGGCCGTTGTTCGGATCGATTGAAACCTCAGGATCCTGACCCCAGAAGTCAGTGAACGTATAGAAGTTGTCTGCACCGAGGGAAAGTATCAATCCCTCGAGCTTCAGCTTCGACAACACTGAAGATGGCAGCTCATAGCTCAGGGTGATGTTGCGAACCTTGAGGAAACTCCCGTCCTCAATGAACCTGGTGGAAGGATCATATGAGTTTATGGCATTCTGCGGAAGCGGGTGGTTGGCGATATCCCCGGGATGCTGCCAGATCTTCCAGTCGCTCCTTGGCATCATCACGTTGAATCCGACATCCTGCAGGTCATGGTCAACATACCGCCGGAAATAGTTGTAGATCTTATTCCCGGAAACAAAGGAGAAGTTCGCCTTAAGTGACAGGTTGCGGTACCTGAATTCAGTTCCGAACCCGCCCTGGAATTTTGGCATCGGAGTTCCGTATTCGATCTTCCTGGCAGCCTGGTAATCATGAGTTGGCTGGCCGTCAGTGTCGACCCACAGCATCGACCCGTTTGCAGGATCGATCCCGTAATATTCCTTCGCATACCATGAATAAAGTGCTCCGCCATTGTGATAGATCTGGACTATCCCGTAGGCGTTCGCATTCTGGATAGTGTCGTTCCCGAATCCGAGCAGCTTGTTCTTGTTGTATCCGATCGTGAAATCGGTAGTCCAGGTGAAATCACCGCTCTTCACATTGATGGTGGAAATGGCCAGCTCTACGCCCGTGTTCTCCGATTTCCCGATGTTCTGCCACTGCTTCCTGAATCCTCCGGATGGCGGCAGATCACGGTAAACCAGCAGGTTGCTGGTGATGTTCCTGTAAGCGTTGAGATCGATATCGACCCTCTGGAAGAGGCCGAGCTCCACACCTGCATTGAACTGGTTCGTCTGTTCCCAGGTCAGATCAGGGTTAGCCATCTGGAATGGTACCGCTGCCGGCAGCCCGTTATACTGGGTTGCATACCGGAACTGTTCCATGTATTTGTACGGTCCGATATCCTTCATCCCGGTCTTCCCCCAGCTGGCCTTGAGCCTGAGGTTGTCAACTGACTTGCTGGTCTTCATGAACTCCTCATTGCTCAGGTTCCAGGCAGCCGAAAGGCTCGGGAATACTGCTGTGCGCTTGTTGGGGGCAAACGAGGAGGACTGGTCGACCCTGAATGATCCGGAGAAGAAATACTTGTTTTTTATGGTGTAGTTCAGCTGGGAGATCAATGATTGCATGACAGAATTCACAGGCGCTCCCTCGATAGAGTATTGTCCCGATGCGACGGTTGGAACATCAAGCCCCTCTGGGATCCCAGTGCCCGACCCCCTGATATAGTCGGAATGGTCGCCACCGGCCTCGAAACCGATAAGACCGTTGAATGAATTGCTGCCGCTGCTGAACTGGAACTTAAGCAGGTCGGTTGTTATTCCCCCGTAATTGAAATCATTCCTCGAGCTGACGAAACCGGTCCCGAAATAGGAGAGGTTATCGGCGGCTGCCGAATAGTACTGTTTGTCCATGAACGCATTCGCGCTCAGCCGGTTTGTTGAAGTGAAGGAAAGCCAATCCGTTATCCTGACATTCAGATCGAGGTCATAATCGAGGCCAAATCCCATATTGCTGAGTTTCGAGTTGTTTGCCGACTGGATAGGATTTATCTTGTCTTTTGACCAGATCCCTTCGGCATTCTTAAAGCTCCTCGGAGCCCCGTTCTCATCGTAAGGATTGTCCCACGGCATGCTCGTATATGAATAATAGATATTCATATAATCGGCCCCCAGTGTCCTTGATCCGCTCAGGTTAATGTTGTTGGTAAGCGAGACCCTGTCGGAGAATTTGTAGGTAGTGTTTGCCCTGAGGTTCATCCTTTTATAATTCGTGTTTATAAAGGTGCCCTCCTCATCGTAATAACTGGCTCCTATGTAATATGATAACTTTTCAGATTGTCCGGAAGCAGAAACGAAATAATTCTGGAGCAGTGCCGGCTTGAAGGCTTCGCCGAGCCAGTCAGTATTGACATCCAGCAGCGATTCGGGCCTTGCGGCTCTGAACTTTCTGTCGTCAATTTCAAAAAGGACCGGATCCCGGAAGTACTCCCTGTGGTAGTTATAGAGTGTCCGGCTGTCCATCATCCTTACATGGCCGTGGTCCGCGATCCTGAACCCTGCTGTCGCCTTGGCCTCAAACTTTGCTTTCCCGGACGTTGGCCTTTTGGTGGTAACCACAATCACACCGCCGTTTGCCTGGGAGCCGTAGAGTGCGGTTGCCCCTGCATCCTTCATGACTGTTATGGTTTCAACGTCGTTTGGGTCGAAATTCCCCCCAATGATCCCATCCACGACATACAGCGGCCCCTGGTTCGGGGCACTGAATGAAGAGGATCCCCTGATCCGGATATCGGGAGTGGCTCCTGGGCTTCCCGAACCATTAATTACCTGGATCCCCGCAACCTTTCCCTGTAGCATGGTGCCGATATCGTTCGAGGTCACATCCATCAGCTTATCAGAGGAGACTGTGGTCACGGCGCTTGTGATCTCATTTCGCTTCTTGTTGCTGTACCCCATCACAACGACTGTTTCCAGCTTGTTTATTTGGGGCACCATGTAGATCTCAATCGGAGACTGGCCGTCAGCCGGCTGCTCCACCGTATTGAACCCGATGAAGCTGAAGACGAGGATGCTTCCCTTTGCCGGGATGGAGATGGTGAACGAACCGTCAGTACCTGTAATCACACCCAGAGTCGTCCCCTTAACGGTGACGTTTACCCCGGGAAGGAGGGTTTTATCTTCCGAAGAGAAAACTTTTCCTCTTACGGTAACCTGCCCCGAAACGATCCCTGATCCTGCTGCAAGCAACAGCAACAGGATAGCTTTTTTAAATTGCTTAAGGATTAATTGAATGGTCATAGATTTAAGGTTGTTGGTTAGGAACTTAAAATCAGGTAAAGGTTATGTTTCCACCCGAATTTGCAGAAAAAATCGGGCCAATCAAAATTAGGAAAAGAAGTGGAATAATCCGGGTGTATGGAGCATTTAATATTTGCAGCTGTTGGAGTATCGTTCCATAGTGTTATCCGCCAGCCCGGCAATCGTAAAATCATGCAATCATGCAATCGTGCAATC
>DCFQ01000007.1:115063-121906 GCA_002319915.1 Bacteroidales bacterium UBA1800
CAATCATGCAATCGTGCAATCATGCTATCATGCAATCTTTGACCAGAAGAACAGAAGACCTGTAAAACCAGTTAACCAAAAAACCAGTAAACCAGTAAACTTTCTGCGGAGAAACTGTACTTTATTTATCCCCATAAGGCATAAGAGCCAGCAACGCAAGGTAGCCGTCGCAAAGGAACCCCTCGTATCCCCAGCATTCACCGCTCCAGGTCTTCCAGTCCTTCGTCATCCCGCTTCCCTGGCAGGTGCCCTGGAAACTTCCTTTGGCAATGCCTTCCATTATCCCGGAGCTTATCTTATTGTACTGGTCCGTGAGCCCGGCCTTACGGTATGCCTCGAGTGTATAGAATGACCAGTTCAGCGATGCACCACCATTCTCATACCGCTGGAAGGCATCGCTTCCATCCTCTTTCTCGCCGCCGCCCCAGCGCGGATCATGGTGGGTGTAATCCTCTTTCCTCACAGATACAAGGTTGCCCGGTAATCCAAGGGTGAAATCATTGTAACCAACCTCCTGCATCTTGTTCCAAAGGGCAAGCATCACCGGTTTGACCTTATCCTCAGGAACAAGGCCGTAATAAACAGCCATGCTGTTCACGACGAGGAAATGGTAATCGTGCAGATTGCCGTCACGGCTCTTCCATCCGGCAAGGACCCCGCTGCGGGGATTATAGAAAGTGTTGAAATATGACTTTCTGAGCTTTTCGGCGTGCCGCCGGTAAATCTCAGCATCAGCGGTATTGCCGGTAAGCTCCGCGATCCTGGTGAACAAGTTGAGGGCGTCATAGGTAAGGGCGTTGCTGAATGCATCCTCAAACCCGTACCCGACTGTATCCCACCAATTTGCCGGCCGCAGGACCCCATCCCAGGAACCGGAATTCCCGCTTAACTCATACTCCGCCAGCCCGTTCCCGTTCCTGTCGCGTCTTATTTGCCGGTCCAACCACTCCCTGATACTCCCGTAATATTTCCTTGCCCATTGCATGTCCCCCGATCCTTCAATGTAATTGCAAGCTGAGATCACAAGCGAAGGGTAAGTGTCGAGATAGTCGTACGGCTGGGCCTTGCTGTTGTCGGTGCCGGCGTTCTCATCCTCCCAGGTCCCGTTGTAGCCGAACATCCCATATGCCTTCATACCGTTGAGGTAGCGTTCAACCGACATCCTGACAATGTCGAGCGCTGTCAGGGAATCGGCAAGCATTGGTGTTTTGCGGGCAAGCATCGACGACATGAACAGCGTGAATGCACAGGGATCGCTGCAGGAATTGTTGGCCAGGACCCGGAGCCGCGGATTTACCTGGAAAAGGTTGAGAAAATTCCTCCTGAACCCTTCGTACTTTGCCTCCTCCACACCGGGAAACACCGGGTAGACGGATACCTCCTCAAACCTGTACCCCGTAGTTCCCTCAGCAGCTGTCGCGCGGGGGAGAGTGATCGAGATGAAATTCGGCTCGACCCGCCGGCTTGCATCATATCCTATGACCTGGCCGGTCCTCTCCGACGTGACCCTTAGCGAGCCCATATCGGGGAAATGAAGGATCGCAGGCAAACATGTCCTGTTCTTTTCAGGCATCAGCCCGAGAAGGGTCACATGATCCTCTTTTTTCGAGAATTTAGCGGTCAGGTCAGCCCGGGAGTTATTTCCCGTATAATTTGACCTTATTGTGAAGTCTTTTTCGTTGAAGTTGAATTCCCAGCAAGGCTTTTTCTCTCCCTTGCCGGTAATAGTGAACTCAGACCCGGATACGACCCTCAAAACATAATCCTCTCCGTTGCCATCGGGTTTCCACAGGATGGTGTTGTTCGACAGCTGAGAGGCTCCTGCCGCGTCAACGGATAAGTACCTGATGAAAGGAAGTGTATCGGTAAGGCAGATCTTATAAAATGGCGATGAATATTCAAAATCCGGCGCCTTTTTGACACACGACGAAGCCGCGGGAAGGATCAGGAATCCTGTGATAACAAGGAAGGCTGAGTGTAATTTATTCATAATGCAAAGTTTGAGACCAATTCCGGGATTTTGACGCGAATGATAGGTTGAATCAGGAGCATGGTTACTTTCCGAAAAACTCCCTTTGCAAAACCGGTCCTGTAATCATGCTGCTGGGGCCGTCGCCGCGTGAGACGCAAACGGCAACCTTCCCTTCCAGCGCTTCAAAGATCCCGGCAACATCCCTGTGGGTAAATCCCGGGCAGAGAAGCACCGAATCGATCCCGTCGCCGGAAATGAGGTCCCTGCATACCTTGATGGCCTCATCCTGTGACTTTACGACATATGTATGGAGCCGGTACTTCCCGGTATCAATAAGCGAGTGGTGCTTTCCCGGGTCGGCATCGGGTGCATGGGCGATAAAAACGGCTTTGAACGGCATTGGTACCTCCTTTTTAAGGGTTAAGAATTTCCCCTCCAATTTATTAAATAACCCGGGTTTTAAATATGATCCGGGAGATGAAAGCCAAATATCTATTATTTTTATAGCTCAGAACCGCATTGACAATTATTTACTCCATCAACTTAAAAATCGTGTCATGACAAACAGAAGAAATTTTCTGAGATTATCTGGAGCAGCTGCCCTGGGAAGCCTGATCGCACCGGACCTGCTTTCCGGTGCCACGCTTAAAAAGAAAGCTTTTGCCGCTCCCGGTATTCAGACCTTTACACTTAATGCCTTTATGGGGAAGGACCCGAAAGCGACATTCAAAAAGCTTGCTGAGATAGGATTCAAGAATATTGAAACTGCCGACTACAGGGATGAAAAGTATTACGGGATGAGGCCGAAGGAACTAAAGGCTCTCCTCAACGACCTGGGCCTGAACTGGATTGGCAATCATTCCATGGGTGCTCCGCTCAGCGCCATGGTCAGCCTACCGGAGAATCCTACTGAAGAGCAGAAAAAGCAGTATGAGATGATGATGCAGTATTCAAAGATGATGAAGGCCCCCAACCTCACCGACAACCTTCAGAAGATCGTCGACGATGCCGCCGAGGGCGGGCTTAAATATCTCATCTGTGCATCGACCGCCATAAGCACCCTCGATAAGATTAAGGTTGCAGCCGACATGTTCTCCAGGGCAGGGGAGGCCTGCAAGAAGGCAGGAATCCAGTTTGCATATCACAATCATGCCACGGAATGGGACCAGGTGGGCGGCACCACGCCGTATGACTACATCCTTTCAAACACCGACGAGGACCTTGTTAAGATGGAGCTTGACCTTGGCTGGGTTGCAACGGCAAAGAAAGACCCGGTTGAGCTGTTCAAGGGCCACCCGGGAAGATTCCCGCTGTTCCATGTGAAGGATTTTGTCCTTGCCACCAAAACCATCGTCCCGATAGGAAAGGGCAGCATCGATTTCTCACCGGCTTTTGAAAATGCGAAGCTTGCCGGGATGAAGTACTACTTTTATGAGCAGGACACGGCAAAATCGATGGATGACGTCGAGCTTTCGTTCAAAAACCTGCAGAAATATATCAGGTAGATAATGTAAGAACTGGCACAGAGGCCTCCGTGTCTCCTCAGTGCTCTCTGTGTAACAAAAAATTAATTTACTCTCTAATTCCGGATTTTCAGCACCTTAAGGAATCTCCTGAAGATCCCTGTATTCTCATATATCCCCATGAACGCATCGGCCCCCGGGCCATATGCAAAGACCGGCACCATTATGCCGGTATGGTTGCCCCATGCGAAGTTTCCCGTAACTTTCCCGGTCGACATATCTCCTCCTGTCAGCGACAAGCCGCCTGTCTCGTGATCGGCTGTCACCACCACAAGAGTTCTGCGATCCTTCGCTGCGAATTCCAGGACCTTCCCGACAGCACGGTCAAAATCGAGCATTTCCCCCACTTCCTGGTTCATGTCTGTTGCATGGCCTCCTGAGTCGATCTTTGAACCCTCGACCATGAGGAAGAATCCCTGTCCGTTCCGGCTGAGGAGCCTGAGTGCCGCTCCGGTTGTAACGGCAAGCTGGTCGCCCCTTTTGTCATAGGGAAGGTTCTCAAGAAACCCTCCTGTCTTCCCGCTTTTCACTGCATTGATCTCATCGACGCTTGAGCACACCTTGTACCCTTTAGCGGCAAGTTCAGGGATAAGGTTCTTTCCGTCATTCCGGTTCTCGAAATTCTCCCTGCCTGCTCCAATGAACAGGTCTATACCGGAATCCACAAATGCCTGTGCAATTTCCTCCGACTGGTACCTTGATGGTACATGAGCAACGAATGATGCGGGAGTCGCGTCAGTCACTTCCGTTGTAACCACAACACCTGTCGAGAATCCTCTTTTCCGGACAATCTCAAGGATATTCTCAAGAGGTTTTTTCAGCGTGTCGACACCCACCGCACCGTCGTAGGTCTTTTCCCCGGTGGCAATTGCAGTGCCTCCGGCTGCGGAATCGGTAATATATCCCTTTGACGGCTGGGTTTTGGAAAACCCTATACGGTCGAAATTATCGATATAAAGATGCCCCCCGTTTGCGGTCATGCCAGCGAACACCTGTGCGACACCCATCCCATCGCCGATCATCAGCACGATGTTCCTGGGCTTCCGGCAGTTCCGGAAATGTCTGATACTCTCAACTTTGTAGAATGTCCCGCCAGGGTACGTGTTTTTTGACTTTATCGAATCGGCAGTGTTTGTCTGCCCCAGTAGCCCGTGATTGACGGAAAGCAATACAACGATTATAAGGATTAAAGGCCTTTTCATTTGCGAATAAATTTTATGGGGACCAAAATTAAGAATTTTGAGAAGAAAATGAAGAACCGGTACAGGGAAGAACTGGCACGGAGACCACAGACCTGCCTGCCGGTAGGCAGGGAAGACACAGAGTATAGGAGGTCAGGGATTTATTATCTTTATGTTCAATTAGGCCACCGGTACATTAACTTCAAAACTACCCGTTGTATGAAAAAACCTGTATTCTGGCTCTTGATCCTCTGCACTGCAATAACTCAGCTTTCCTTTTCCCAGGAATCCGAAAGATATGTCCAGGAGACCGACCCGCTTGTACTGCAGAAACTAGAAAAATGGCAGGATCTTAAATTCGGTCTCCTGATGCACTGGGGCCCCTACAGCCAGTGGGGAGTCGTTGAATCCTGGTCGATCTGCGCCGAGGATGAAGGCTGGTGCAGGCGAAGGATCCCTGACTACGTCGGGTACAAAAAAGAGTATGAAAACCTGCAGACGACATTCAATCCTGTGGAATTTGATCCTGCCAAATGGGCTAAAGCCGCAAGGAATGCAGGGATGAGGTATGTGGTTTTCACAACGAAGCACCACGACGGATTCTGCATGTTCGATACAAAACTCACCGGTTACAGAATAACTGGGGACAAGACACCTTTCCACACACATCCGAAGGCCAATGTTGCCAAAGAGATCTTCAATGCCTTCAGGGCCGAGGGTTTCTGGACAGGTGCCTATTTTTCAAAGCCCGACTGGCACAGTGAGAATTACTGGTGGCCGAACTTTGCAACTCCCGACAGGAATGTGAACTACAGCATCAAAGCTTACCCGGAGAGATGGGAAGATTTTGTAAAGTTTACCCACGGGCAGATCATGGAACTGATGGGAGGGGAGTACGGACCAATGGATATTCTCTGGCTCGACGGCGGCTGGGTGCAGAAAATGAGTGACGAAGAGATCCACCGGGAGATCAATTCTCCTGATTACAAGTTCATTCACATCCAGAGCCAGGATATCAGGATGGATGAGCTGGTACAGGAAGCAAGGGCAAAACAGCCGGGACTCATTGTGGTCGACAGGGCTGTTTACGGGAAGAATCAGAATTACCTTACCCCGGAGAACAGGGTACCGGAAAAAGCCCTGCCGTACCCCTGGGAATCATGCATCATCGCAGGCGGAGGATGGTCGTGGGTCCCTGACGCAAAGTACATGAGTGGTCACGATGCCGTTCAACTGCTCGTCGATATCGTGGCAAAGGGCGGAAACCTCCTGCTGAACATTGCTCCTGGTCCCCTGGGTCAATGGCATGATGATGCATATAAGCTCCTAGATGAGATGGGTGCCTGGATGAAAGTAAACGGCGAAGCAATATACAGGACCAGGGCAATTGCACCTTACAAGGAAGGAAAGGTCTGCATAACCCGAAAAGGGAATGACACCATTTATATCTATTACCTGGCTGACAGGGACGAAAAAATGCCTTCGCAGATCGGCATGACAACTTTTTCACTAAACCCGGGGGCCAGGGTTGAAATGCTCGGCTCAAAAGGTCAGCTAAGGTGGCAAAAAAAGGATAACGGGTTTGTAATCAATATACCCGAACGGATCAGGAACAACCAGCCTTCGAGGTATGTATGGGTGTTCAGGGTAAGTTAGTGCAATCCTGCGATCGTGCAATCCTCCAATCGAGTGATTGTTGAGCCTCGCAATTTAGAAATTTGGTATCCTAATATTATTTGACCTTCAAATACTTCATGAAGCCGCCCAGACTGTTCATTAGCTTCTGGCACTGATTTCTTCTGTCAGAAGCAATTTCTTTGTTCAGATAGTTTTGGTCCTCAGCTATATAGTACATATTTTTTACTTCGCCTGACGAACCCTTTGAAATATTAAGGAATTGCCTGAATTCAGAGTCACTTCTCCGGCAAAATCCTTCAGAAATATTGTTCATGATGGATATTCCGGCAGCAGTGATCAGATTCCTGAAGACAAAATCTTTGCATTTGGCAAAATCAGAATAGATTAGACTCACCAATACCCTTGAGCATTTCTATAAATCAAGATCCTCAAAATTTTTAATTGTAGACATTTTAGCACGAGTTTAAATTAAACAATACGTAAAAATAAGGAAGATTTTCCACCCGATTGCACGATTGCACGATTGCAC
>DCFQ01000007.1:122156-128040 GCA_002319915.1 Bacteroidales bacterium UBA1800
GCACGATTGCACGATTGCACGATTGTCCCGACTCTTCGGTCGGGATCTTCACTACGCTCCGACACGATTGCATGATTGCACGATTGCACAATTGCACGATAACTAAGTTAACGAATTGTTAATCCAGGATTCACAGGGATTAAATCAACTAAACCGTTTGTCTAAGGAATAACTGTTCGGGAAAGTGAACAGGAAAGCAGTGTCAGAATTTAAAGATATAACATGGAAAGTATGAAAAGCACTCTTAAGATCACGACTATCCTGCTGGTACTCATGACAGCAGGAAATTTTTCTCTCAGCGCCCAGCAGGGAATGAGGGGCATGAGACCTGACAGCACCAGGATGGCAATGCACAGGAGGAGCAATATGCCGATGCATCAGATGATGCCGGGGCAGGATTCTGTAATGCAACGCCGGATGGATCGTGGCATGGGTCCGGGTGGAATGCGGGGCATGGCTCCGATGCGGGGAATGCAAGGGCATTTCTCATGTCCCTGCATGGATATGCGGATGATGCGGTCAGAAATGATGCACCGCGGAATGCGCGGCGGCTTTGGTCCAGGTGAGAGGCCCGGGATGCCGATGATAGGCAGGATCCCTGATCTCACGGATAAGCAGAGGAAGGAGATAGCAGATCTGAGGCAGAAGCATCAGGATGAAATGCAGAAGTTAAGGAGCGGCATGCAGGAGAAGATGAAGGAGATGAGGGATGCAAACAGGAAGGAGATCATGAACCTCCTGACCCCTGATCAGAAGAAATGGCTCGAGGAGAACGGCAGGATGATGCAGCAGCCGCCTGATCCCCCCGCACCGCCGGCAGCTCCGGAAAAACCGGTAATGTAGATTTAAGTGGATGTACCAAAAGTCTGATTTTAACCGCAAAGAACGCGAAGTTCGCGCAAAGTATGCAAAGGTAATTTGCTGAATTTAAACTTTTTGCGAGTTTTACGAAAAAACTTTGCGACCTTTGCGGTTAACGGATTTTGACTTTTGATTCCTCCTCTTGTCTTTCGGTCTTGCAGGTTTTGTAAGTCTTCAAAAATCGACATTCCAGACTGCGCAAGACCTACTGCCCCACCGAGTACTCCAGCGCTGCCCTTGCAAGGATCCTTGTCGAATCAAGGACCGGCAACGGCGATTCCCCGGGAAGCACGATCAGCGGGATCTCAGTGCAACCGAGCACCACACAGTCACAACCCCGCCTCTTTAACCCTTCAATGGCATCAAGGAAGAACCTCCTGGATCCCGGATTGATTATCCCGTACACCAGCTCACTGAAGATTATGTCATTGATCCTTGTCCTTTCCTCCTCGGGGGGAATAAGACAGTCAAGACCTCTTTCCTCCATCACCTCCTGGTAAACCGGTCCCTCCATGAGAAACCTCGTTCCAAGGACCCCAGGTCTCCCAAACCCCTGGGCCTGTGCCTCCCTGGCTACCTCCTTGCCTATGTGGAGCCATGGGAGCGGCGATCGTCCGGCAACAAGGGAATATGCCTCGTGGATCGTATTGTCGGGACTGATCAGGAACTCCGCACCGGCATTCTTAAGCTTCCCGGCCGAAGAGAGCATAAGCCCGGCCACCCCTTCCCATTGCCCGGTATTTATGAACTCCATGTACTCATTCAGGGGATGATTATGGAGGCTTACTTCAGGATGAGAGTGCTCCCCCAGCAAGCGAGCGCCTTCATTGCAGATGGTCCGGTAGCAGAGGGCCGCCCCTTCGTAACTGCAGGCAACAATACCAATGTGTTTTGACATATCCTGTTTTTTGGAGTGATAGTTCTGTTGGCCAGGCTTATTTCCCCTTTTCACAAAGCAAGGCGACCATAGTGGTAAGGTAGCGCCTTATGTCCCCGAGATTTGCGGCAGTGAGCTCGCCTGACCCGAGGCGTGCCGCCAGCTTCCCGGGGATCGCTGCGGCTTTTTTCTTCATCACCCTGCCTTTTTCAGTGAGGCTTATTACCACCTTGCGCTCATCCTTGCCCGAGCGCTTCCTGACGATCACCCCCATAGATTCCATGCGCTTTAAAAGCGGTGTTACGGTGTTGGTGTTCAGGATGAGCCTGCCGGAGATGTCATTCACCGAGACTTTGTTCGTCTCCCAGAGCACCAGCATAACAAGGTACTGGGGATAGGTCAGGCCGAGCTTCCCGAGAAGCGGCTGATACTCCCGGATTATGAGCCTGGATGCCGCATAGACCGGGAAACAAAGCTGGTTGTCCAGCTTAAGCTGATCGTTATTCATCTTCCCGTGTTTCAGTTCAACATTGAGCTCAGAAACCTGTCAATCTCCTCCGGTGTCGTTGAGGGGGCGAACCTCTTTACCGGCTTGCCTCCGGCATCGATAAGGAACTTCGTAAAATTCCATGTTATCGTGCCGCCTAATAACCCTTTAAGCTTCGATTTGAGATATTTATAGATGGGATGGGCATTTTTCCCGTTGACTTCAATTTTTGAGAACATCGGGAATGTCACCCCATAATTTATGACACACCCTTCTGCAATCGACTTCTCATCACCCGGCTCCTGGTTCCCGAACTGATTGCAGGGGAAACCCAGGATAATTAAGCCCTTGTCACGGTATTTCTCGAAGAGCCCCTCAAGGCCTTCAAGCTGAGGCGTAAATCCGCATTTACTCGCGGTATTCACCACCAGGAGGGTCTTTCCCCTGTAGGATTCCATTTTGACCTCCCTGCCCGCCAGGCTGGTCGCACTGAACTGATAAATTGATTTTTCCATAATTTTCGTTATACCAATTTCACTTTCAAACCAATCTCATGTGAATATATCGCATGCGATACAAATTTACGAATAATTCCTGCACGATTCCCTCCCGAAACCTCCTTTTCCTCCGTGCCTCCCCTGCATACCGGCAGGCAGGTCCGTGTTCTCCGTGTAACAAATCACTTCCACTATCAACAATCGCTCCGCCCCCCGAACGGAATCTGAATTCAATTGTTTAAATTTAGCCGCAGGCAAAATGAATCGCATAAAATCATGAAAATCCAGTTCGCATCCGACCTCCATATTGAATTCCCTGAAAACAATGAGTACTTCAGGAGGAACATGCTGAAACCGGTGGGGGACATACTGGTGCTGGGCGGCGACATAGTTCCCTTCAGGCAGATGGATGAGCACAGGGATTTCTTTGATTACCTGAGCGATAACTTCAGCATTACATACTGGATCCCCGGGAATCATGAATATTACCATTCCGATATCACCGAAAGATCCCATTCCCTGGATGAGAAAATCAGGGACAACATCCGCCTGGTGGATAACATTTCCGTGATGAACGGTAATGTCAGGATGATCTTTTCTACACTCTGGACAAAGATCGGACCTTCCGGGAAGGAAGAGCTTCAAATTGCGTACTCGGACTTCCGTGCCATACTGCATGACGGACTGATGCTAACTGTTGCAAATTACAATTCAGCCCACGAGGAATGCCTCTCCTTCCTGAAGGAGGAACTTAGCCGGCCAGGGGATGACCCGGTTGTTGTGGTAACTCACCACATGCCTACATTCCTGAATTACCCCGAAGAGTACAGGTCGAGCCCTCTGAGTGATGCATTTGCCGTGGAACTGAGCGCCTTTATAAACGAGACGCAGCCTGATTACTGGATATTCGGGCATTACCACAATATCAGCGGGGATTTCAGTATCGGGAAGACGAGGCTGGTGTCGAACCAGTTGGGGTATGTCATGTACAATGAGCACCGCAGGTTCGATCCCGGGAAATTCATTGAAATATAAATTCAGATCTTACCGCAAAGGCCGCTAAGTTCCTTCACGAAATATTTCGACAACTCAGGAATTCGCTAGGGTCGCAAAGAATCTGTTATTTTCTCCTTTGCGTACTTTGGTATCGCTTGGAGTTCTTTGCGGTTAAAAAACTATCAGTAAATACTTATTTTGGCAAATTCTCCATCATCTTGTCACGCAGGGGCTTGTAGGGATTGCCGTCAACCCAGTCGGGGAATTGGTCCGTCATGCTGAGATCGTAACCGACCTGGAAGTAGACCTTTATATCGCTGACCATCCCCTCGAAATCCCACTTTGCAGGATCATACTCATCAGACGGTTTATGGTAATGCTGCATTGTCCACTGGTCGCGCTCCTGCCTGCCAAGCTCCTTGCCTACCTCGTAATCGTCAATCCCGCCGGAGAGGTCGAGGGACGGGACCCCGGCTTTTGCAAAGCTGAAATGATCGGATCTGAAATAGCCTCCCTTTTCCGGCTCCGGATCGGGGATAAGGTAACGGCCATACCCATTGAGGACAGGAACAACGAAATTATCAAGACTGGAGTATCCGTATCCGATTATCGTCATATCCCTTGTTGGCCCGAAAATATCAAGCGCGTCCATATTGATGTCCGCTACTGTCTTATTGAGCGGGTACAGTGGATGGCTGACATAATACTCACTGCCCAGCAACCCCTGCTCCTCACCCGTGACCGAAAGGAAAAGAATTGAGCGCTCCTGCGTAAATGGCAGGCTTTTAAATGCTTTTGCAATGCTGATAAGGGCGGCCACCCCGGTTGCATTGTCCACGGCACCATTGAAGATCGAATCACCCTTTAGGGCATCATTGACTCCCAGGTGGTCCCAGTGCGCAGTATAAATAATGTACTCGTCAGGGCGCGTCTTTCCCGGCAGGACTCCGGCAACATTATTTGATGTCAGGCGTGCCACTGAGTTGCTGAACTCAACTGACGCCTTAAGGTGCATGTCAACCGGTATAAATCCCCGATGAGATGCAATCCTGACCGTATTGTCATAATTCAGCCCGGCAGCCTCGAAGAGCTTTCTTGCTTCGTCAGTAGTGATCCAGGCCTTGAACTCAAGGCTCGAATTCGACAGTTCATTCTGTTCGAGATCGAGCTGTGGGCCGGTAAAGCTGTTCCTGACAACTTCCCAGGGATAGCCTGCTGCTCCAGTCTCATGGATTATTACGGCAGCCCTTGCTCCCTGGCGGGCAGCCTCCTCATACTTGTAAGTCCATCTGCCATAGTAGGTCATGGCCTTTCCGTTGAACAGTGTAGTATCGCCGGTTGCATATCCCGGGTCATTTACCAGCATTACGACCGTCTTTCCCCTGACATCCAGGCCTGAATAATCGTTCCAGCGGTATTCCGGGGCATTTATCCCATATCCTACAAAAACGATATCCGAATTGTCGAAATTGATCTTCCCGGTGAGCAGCGGCGTGCTCCCCACGAAATCATCATATTCTTTCAATTCGGCCCTGCCTTTCGCACCAGTGACTGAAAATTTAATTGGTGATGACGGTGTTATTCTTACAAGGGGGACCTCCTGGAACCAGCTTCCGTTGTTTGCGGGCTTCAGGCCCACTTTGGCGAACTGGGCGGCGATGTAGTCAATGGTCTTTTTTTCTCCATCGGTCCCGGGGAACCTTCCCTTGAAATCATCCGAGGCCAGGACAGAGATGTTCTGCTTCAGATCGTCGGCAGAGATGCTTTTGAGCCCTGCTGAAATATCCTTTTCCTTAACGTTGCAGGCGGTCAAAGCTGATAATATCAACATTGTGAGGATTGAATTTTTTAAATACATGACGATTGATGAATAAAATTGTTCTTAGAATTAGTAATTGTCTCATAGCCTTAAAGCTAACGATTTTCCAATTGTTCCGTAAAACAATCACACAATTAAACAACTGCAGGATTCAGTTGTTCGCCCCTGACTGCCCCCTGGCCTGTCCCCCGACCCCAGATTGCCCCCCGGCAAGATTGCCCCCTGGCTCCCTGTAGGGGGTGAATTCTTACACGGAATTAGGCCCGAATGAATACCCCCTGGCCCCCTAAAGGGGGTGAATCTTTACACGGATTTTAAGCCCCCCTTCAGGGGGGTTGGGGGCGAAC
>DCFQ01000007.1:128289-130780 GCA_002319915.1 Bacteroidales bacterium UBA1800
CAGGGGGGTTGGGGGCGAACAAGGGCGTTTGGACGGCGTAACAAAAATCAGGAAGTCTGGGATAGAACACCAAACTATTTTCCAGGTTTTTTGTTTCCGGAATGAAACTGGTGAACGAGTTCAATGGATGCGAAGATAAGATCGATTATTCTTTCCGGTTTGGTGGTTTTTGCCTGCCTTCTGACCATGGACGGCTGTTCATCGTCAAAGCTGACCAGCCATGTGCCACCGGGTGCCATGGAGATGAAGGAAGCTCCGGGACTTGGAGAAATTCCAACTGTCAGGGAAAAGAGCTCCTCAACCACTAGTGAAGCTCTTTATGAAAAATGCAGGAGCATTCTTTCCCCAGAATGGAACAGTGCGGGAAAGATATCGCAGATGATCACGGCAATTGAGAATACAACTTACGACGGCTTAAATCCCGAAGATTATCACCTTGGCGAGATAAAGGGGCTTGAGGGAAGGATAATTTCCTCACCGGAAGCGGATCCCGGGGATGTACACAGGCTTGAGTCGCTGCTTTCCGGAGCATTTTCAGCACTGGCATCCGACCTTTCAGGCGGGCGCACTGATCCGGTTTCGGTCTATCCGGAATGGTCGGTCTCCTGGAAGACCGACAAACGTGACCTGGTCGGAATTACCGACAGCATCCTGCTCAAGGGCAACATCAATTCTGTCCTTCAGAATCTTGCCCCAAAAAACCCTGAATACCTCGACCTCAAAGCCGCTCTTGCAGAATACCGCAAAATTGACACGGCAGGCGGATGGGAAGAATTCACGACTACCCTCCCCAAGCTTGCGCGCGGGCTGCGCCATCCAGATGTCGCCATCCTGAGAAAGAGGCTTGCGGTCACCGAAGGGCCGATAAGCTTCGACCCCGGGGACGAAGAGCTTTATGACGAAAACCTCGAAAAACATCTGATGCATTTCCAGGAAATGAACGGGCTCGAACCGGACGGCGTTGCCGGAAAGGCCACGATAGCTGCCCTGAATATCCCGGTGGAAGCCAGGATCAGGACCATCGAAGCCAATCTCGAGCGGTGGAGGTGGCTGAACAACAGCCTGCCCGGACGCTGCATAATGGTCAATATCGCCAGTTACAGGCTGACCCTCATCGACAGTGACAGCGCAGTGCTTCAATCGCTTGCCATTGTCGGCCGTTCTGTAAAACAGACACCCGTTTTCAGCTCGGTGCTGAAATATATTGTCATTAATCCCTCGTGGTCGATCCCGGATCCTATACTTGAGGACGAGATCCTGCCCGAAATAATAAAGGACAGTTCATATCTCGAAAAGAACGATATGGTAGTTGTGCGGGATGATGGAACAGAGATCGCACCCTCTTCGATAGACTGGAAAAACATTTCTCCCGGCGGGTTCCCGTACAAGGTGAAACAGGAGCCCGGCCCGAAAAATCCGCTGGGGCAGATCAAATTCATATTCCCCAACAGCTTCAATGTTTATATCCACGACACGCCTTCGCGCAGCCTCTTTTCAAAAAGCAGGAGGGCATTCAGCCACGGATGCATCCGGATAAACATGGCTCACGAACTTGCGGCTTATCTCCTGAGGAATGATCCAGAGTGGAATAGCGGCAATCTTCAGAAGGCAATTGACGACGGAAAGGAGAAGACTATCGTGCTCAGAGACCCGGTACCGGTCTATATCCTATATTTTACCGCCTGGGCCGACAAAGCCGGCCAGGTGTATTTCCCGGCTGATATTTATGAAAGGGACCGGACGCTGATCAGCGCCCTTGAAAATCTCCCCCGGCAGAAGGATCAGCCACAGCCTGCTGCACTGAGCAGGGGCCAGTCAGCCGAGTGATCAGGCACGACTCGCTGACAAGCCTGAACATCGCACCTGAAGCAGAGCCGTTTATCAGCAGGGGTGAGGAGCTTATGTACCGTTCATCGGGGTAATAGATGAAGAGGCATGAGCCCCCGGCAAGTGTCCTGATGATCTTTTCATGATCCTCAAGCGGTATCGACGGGCAGCCGAAGCTCCTTCCGAGCCGCCCAGCCTGCCGGATGAATTCCGTGCTTACATAATCAGCGCCATGCATGACTATTTCCCTTGCCCGGGCATTATCGTTAATCCCTTTTTCCATCCCTTCGAGGATCATGGAGAGGCCGTTGGCTCCTGTATAGACTCCGCCGGTAACATAGAATCCCAGGCTGCTCTCATGTGACGCAGGTGAGTTCGAGAAACGGCTGGCAAACTCCTCCCCGCTGTTATGACCGTGCGCAACCAGGCAGTGATGAATAATTTGGAGCGTGTTCAGGTCAATTATCCACATGCGCTCGAGCCTGGAGGAGATTGAAAAGTCGATTATGGTAAGAATGTTCTTGGCTATGCCTTCCCGCGACTTAAGGTTCAGGAACCCTGTCATGGCCTTTCTGAACACCTCAAAATCAGGCTTTACCGCATCGCCCCTGAGGAGGTTGTATACGTCGGAACAGAACCCGTCCAGGCCTGCATTCATAACGAC
>DCFQ01000007.1:131111-201400 GCA_002319915.1 Bacteroidales bacterium UBA1800
ATTACAGAGAAGAGGCAGGCGAGTTTTGAAGGCATCAGAAGTATCGGGTATTGACCCTCGAATCTAACTATAATTTCCTAACTCAAAAATAACTCCCCCTATTATGTTGAAAGGCGTATTTTTTACGAAGGGGATTTTGATCGTCATGCAAGTTTGGAATGTTTTACCGGTTTGGTATGTTATGCCGGTTTGGTATGTCTTGAGTTAATAACAGACAATCCAAACTTGCAAGACTTGCAAAACCTGCAGGACCTGCAAGACCTGCGCGACTTGCCAGACTTTAAAAGTAAAAATTCCTTATCTTTAAAACCGGAACAAATCAACTATCCGGGATTGCAGTCATTCTGCATTTGAAAAAAATTAAAATGCCGTCGAATCTCAATGCACTGATCAGGTATAAGACCATTAACTCGTGCCTTTACGGGGGAAGGCGGAAATGGTCGATCGGGGAGCTGATCGAAAGATGCTCCGAAGCACTGGCCGAGTACAGGGGCCGCTATGACCTTGTTTCTGAGAGGACGATAAGGGATGATATCCGGGTGATGCGAAGCGATATCCTTGGATATAATGCCCCGATCAGGCAGCAGAAGGGTCTCTATTATTATTCGGATCCCTCTTATTCCATTATGACAATCAGCCTGACCGATTCCGGCCTTGTTGAAAGGATCATCAGGCTTCTCCTTCAGGTCAGGAAAGAGCTGAACCACCCCGAAATAGAAATGATACTTGATAAGCTTGCAGGCCTGCAGGGAGACACGGTTACTACGGTTAGGGAGATGCCCCGGTTTTCTCTGCTGCCGGGGAAAAAGAAAGCCGGGCCTAAAGCCGGGTATTTTGCCAGACATTCCAACGTCAGCCCAAAGCCGCGCTTCGAGGAGGATGTATATATGCAAGAGGCTTTCGACAGCACTCCTTTACCCTCTCCGGATCAGGCCCCTTCCCTGGACCGGTCTCTGAACTGGGGGGAGATCCTCACATCTGTTTTCAGAACGCATGGGAAACAGGAGGAGCTTCCGGGGAAGATTTAAAGACCACGGCTATGAATCTGAAGGAAAAATACGGAACAACCGCACTGATCGCAGGAGCTTCCGAAGGGATCGGGGCTTCCTTTGCAGAGCTTCTTGCAAGCCAGGGTATCGGTCTTGTACTCGTTGCAAGGCGCAGGGAACCGCTCCAAAAGTTCGCAGGCAACCTTAAGGACCGGTTCGGAGTGAATGCAGATTATATCGCGTGCGATCTTTCTGAAGAAGGGGCGCTGGACAGAATCATTGAAGGGCTTGCCGGGAAAGAGCCTGACATCCTGGTCTACAATGCCGCCCTCTCGAAGATAGGCCCGTTCCTGGCAAATGATCCGGCAGAACACCTTAAAATGGCGAGGGTGAACATGACCACCATGCTCGGTATGGTCCACCATTTCGGCGGGAGGATGGTGCAGAGAAGGAGGGGGGCCGTTATTCTGATGACATCGCTAGCCGGCTTCCAGGGAAGCGGGTACCTGTCGGTATATGCGGCTACAAAAGCCTTCGTCAGGATCCTCGCCGAAAGCCTCTGGTACGAATGGAAGGGCAGCAATGTGGATGTGATTGCCTGCTGTGCCGGGGCCACTTCAACCCCCGGCTATATCTCAAGCAAGCCCGGAAAAGCAGGAATATTCGCGCCGAGGGTCCTTGCCCCGGAGGAGGTGGCTGCTGAATGCCTTAAACATCTCGGGAAAAAGCCTTCATTTATTACCGGAAGGGCAAACCGGATGGCATCATTCTTTATGCAGAAGGTGCTTCCCCGCAAGATGGCGGTGACAATCATGGGTGATACGACGGGTAAACTCTACCGGCAATCCCCCGGAGAGCGCTGACCCGGCAGCGTCAATAGATAAACGGAATGATCTTCCAGCGCACCCTCTTTTCATAGTCGTTCCATAGCTCCCCGTACTTCAGTGTGCACCGCCTGTTGTCATCCGCCTGCCTTGTGAAGAGGAGCAGGATGTAATAAACCGGGTAGAGCCAGGGAAGAAGCATTGAAGGGTAACCTGCAGCCAGGACGATCCCTGCAGCCATAAGGATCTCTCCAAGATAGTTTATATGGCGGCTCAGTCCCCAGAACCCGCTTACCAGCAATGAATAGCTGTCATTACCGATCGTCTGCGGCCTGATCCTCAGGAAGCTCCTTTCGGGGGATTTCTTGAAGAAAAATTTCTGGAGGTTTGCACCGCGGGAGAGTATCCATCCGCAAATGAATATGAGGACGCTCGTTGTAATGAGCCAGCCGGGAGTGCCGGGATCGGGCATCGATACTGTGGCCCAAAGGGGAATAGCATAAAAATAGGGATAGAAGACCAGGCATCCCCACCCCAGCTTGAAGCCGACCCTCTCCGCAAAAAGGTCGTATGTATATAGGTGGACTTCCTCAAATGTCAGATAATCAATTACAAAGAACGACAACATTCCGGCGGAAATGAATATCCCCGGTGAGGAATCAGGGCTGAAGCTGTTGAGATGGAAGGATAGAAAGCTCAGGACATTGAGCTCGAGCATGACAGCGCCCGTAAGATAGAGCCACATCTTAATATCGATCTTTCCCTTCGCCGCCTGCAGGTTAGCTGCCCGTCCGAACCAGAGATCCGCAGCGAATGATCTTCTCACCCTGCCGAAAGGAAGGACGATTGCCAGGCTGAAAATGAGCCCTGAGAAGCATGCTCCCGCCAGCCCGAACCACCGGAACCGGTAGAGCCAGTCAAACGGGACCAGGCCGAAGTAACCCAGCAGGTACCAGGCCGCCACCATCACTATGAATACGCTCAGGCCGTTGAGCCGGTATCTCATCTTCTCATTGGTTCCCGGCTTTGTGATGTACCCTGTGACCCACCTCCCGGGCAACAGCAGGTTTAGAAGGAATATGAGTCCGGAGATCAGGATGGGGGCGAGGATTCCAAGTAGTTTTTCCATAGGATTGCTGGTTGCTGGTTACTGGATACTGGCAGCTGGTTGACCTCCCCGCAACCTGGCTCCTTCGCTGAAATTACCCACAGGGTAATTTCTTAACGCTCGGCCCGGTTAAATCTTACTTCTATTCTACACAAATTCACGCAAACCCCTACTAACTACATGCAAGGCTGCCAGCCCTTTAAACCAGATATTTATTGTAATCGTCTATAACATCCTCAAGGCGTTTTGCCAGGTACTGGTTCCCGTCAGCCAGGGCATCGAGAATAAGCCTCGATTCATCCTGGTACTTCCTGATCTTTTCTTTTGACCAGTATGACGGCGGAGCCTGGAGATTCGCGATCCTGTCGGCCAGCTTCACCGCCCACAGCTCCTTCCTCAGCACCTTGATCCTCGCCAGGCTGTCAGGGATTTGCCTCTCCTTCGGGAGACTCTCGTTCTTGGACATTGCAATGACTCCTTCAAGGATCTCAGCTCCGAACTGCTCCTTTATTTCATCCGGCGTAGTATCAGTATCTTCAATCGTATCATGGAGCAGGGCTACCTGGAGGGCATAATCGAGGCCGAAGCCGGGGGTTGCAGCAGATGCTGCGAAAACCTCCATGGCTACATTGCTGAGATGAACAACATATGGCAATTCGGTCCCCTTTACCTTCTGATTTTTCTCAAGATGCTTGTAAGTCGCGAACCTGATGGCTTCCTGGTAATGAGATTGAAGAGAATACATTCCTAATTGTGTTTAACCCGGTATTCCGGAAAAATATTGAGGCCGCTGGAAAGGCCGTTATGGATTCAGGTTCTGTCCTCACGGTACAGCCATGGACCCCGGCTTTTTCAACAGCCTCTAAAATAATTCAATTTCCCGAGATTTGCCAGATAAATCAGGCAGCCGGCCTCTTTTCGATGTTGCTGAGAGTCCTGCACATTTCCCTGATCCCATCCTTATACGGAGTCGGCTTGATCCCGAATCTTTTCACAAACTTCGATGAATCAAAGAAATAGTCCCGATCATACTGGTACATCATTTCCGACATCTCCTTCATCAGCGGGTTAAATATTCCCATCATCCTGACAATGAACATCGGTATGATCCTGATATGGGCCTTTTCTTTAAGCTCTGCAGCCACAAGGTCTGTGAATTCAGCGACGGTAATTCTTGAGCTGTCGGTGGGCAGATGCCAGACATGGCCGAAAGCATCAGGTGTATTGCCGAGAAGCGCAGTTGCCCTTGCCGCATCAGGAGCATAGGTGAACGAGTGGCAAACGTCGGACCTGATGAACCAAGAGGCGCTCTTCCCGGCGACCAGGTTCCTGACAATCACCTGGTAGGGGATGCTTGTGTTGCTGTCGGCCCCATAGAAATCAGCGCACCGGGCTATCAGGGCGTTCAGTTTACCCTCCCTTACTGAGGAAAGAAGCATTTCGTTGATATCCCTCCGGATCTCCCCCTTCCTGCTCGGCGGATTGATCCTCGATTCCTCGGTCATATGGGGGATCTCACTTTCATCATAGGAATAAACATTGTCGAAGAAAACCAGCCTGGCATTGTACTTGATACAGGCATCAATAGTATTCTTCATCAGGGTGGGCCATTGGCTTTCCCATACTTTTATGTTATAGTCAAAACCAACTACCAGGTAAACGACATCCGAACCCTTTACCGCCCGGTCAATGGCTGCCGGCAGGGTAAGGTCAAGCGACATAAGCTCATCGGTGTTGTTCACCCTCCGGGGACTACGGCTGACAAGCCTGATCTTGTCGGTGTATTTCCTGAGTTCACCCGCAAGTAATGTCCCGATCGTTCCAGTCGATCCCAATATAGTTTGCATATCAGTAAATATTAAGGTTAGACATCTAACGCTAACAAAATTCAGGTGATAATGTTTCCCTTAATATTGACGCTGAAGCTGCTAGTCAGGTACTCTTACGATGACCTTACCCCTTGGCTTCCCGAACTCTGCGACCCTGAAAGCTTCGGATGATTTTTCGAGAGGGAAGATATTCTCGATGACCGGGTGGATCTTTTTCCCGAGCACAAGGTTTTCAATCTCGGAATAATCTTCCGGAAGGTTCCTGAGGTTAGAGTCTGTGAGTGTTATCCCGTTTATCCTGTGTGAAGGGTATTTGCCCAGGATACCTGAGCGACCGGGCAAGGTGGTAGCATATGTACCGTCGGGCCTGATCAGCCTGAGGACAGACTCACTATCCATTATGCCGTAGGCATCGATGATCGCATCGAACATGGAATTGAGCCTTGAAAGCTCTTCAGGCCGGTATCCGAATGCAGCAACCGCACCAAGAAGGCGTGCGAGGCCCGAATTTTCGGGAGAGCAGATGGCAGTGACAATGCCTCCCCGGGACTTTGCGACCTGGATGGCAAAATGCCCCACCCCGCCTGTGGCACCGTTGACAAGCACCTCTTTGCCTGGAGTGACCATGCAGTTCCTGGCTCCCGCAAGGGCCGTGAGCGCTGCTACCGGAAGTGAGGCCGCATCCTCAAATGAGATGCCCTCCGGGATCTTTCTCGCCATCGATTCATCGGCTACAGCTAGTTCGGCCAGGGTTCCCTGCAATCTGGTCATACCCCTGACCATGCCGTAAACCCAGTCACCCGGGATGAATCCTTTCACATTGTTACCGGTTTCACTTACAATGCCTGAATAATCTGTGCCAAAGATCCTGGGGAAATCTGAGATCTCATATGGCCTGTTAGCACCCCTCATTTTTTTGTAGTCGACCGGGTTCAGCGAAACCGCCTTTATTTCGATCAACAACTGGTCAGGCCCCGGCCTGGGATCGGGGAAATTCCCATATTTTGATTTTTCCGGTCCGCCGTAATCTGTTGAATAATATGCTTTCATACCATTTAATTCCTTTGCCGATCTTTGATAACAAATCAGCAGGGGAATGGTTTTATTTCAGATACCGGATCCGGTGGGCTGATTTTCAGGCTTCCTCGACCACCTTCCAGCCGGCTTTACCTGCAAGCTCATATACCGGTCCTTTGAGATCCCCGTAGAAAGTCACCCTGTGCCATCCCCACCGGTCCCACATCGTGAAAAGCTTTTCAATGTCACCAACAGGTTCAGCACAGAGCTTTGTCCGGCAGGCACGGTCATCGGGATCGTTGCCCACTGTAACTGCCTGGTGGAAAAGGATCTCTTTCCTTTCCTCGTTAAGCTGCAGTGAGGTCGTCATATACCCCTCCGGAAGGATAGAGCGCACCGAAGCTCCCTGCCGGTCCTCGGAATGTGTCATTATGTCGAATGCGCCCGAAGGCCCTTTGGGGCCGAATGACTTGTTGGAGGCCACACAGTGCGCATAGATGATCTGCCGTTTTGAAGTGTCGATCACTGGATCGGATATATACCCCGGCCTGCCGTTGGTGAGTATCGAAAATGCAAGCATCGTTGCAGCCGAGTTTACGTCACACTCGCATCCACCCACAAGGCCCTCATTGTTGAGTTCGTGAAAGCCGAGGCACGGATAGGCATGGATATGTCCTCCATAAAACCCCCCGAGGCAGTTTATGGTAATCGCGCTTGCCCCGTGTTTCCTGAGGACGCTCTTCATCCCGAGGTACATTGCTGCGGATGTTTCGAGCGTTGCAAACGAGACCCCGGTCGCCTGCCTGGCCTCTTTCTGCCATTTTTCGGCGATACTCCTTGCCTCATCCTTGCCGGCGCTGCTCCAGGCATCACTGACTTCCGAAAACGGAATGAATTCAACCGGCATCATCATGAGCGGAGAGGCGATCTTCGCATTCTGATCCTGGACCGCGAGGATCTTCGATTGCTTCATCCTGGCAATGCAATCATCCGCGGAAAGAAGATCCGGCTTATCGCCCGCTGTTGCCGGCTTCCCGGGAACGGGCGTACGTTTCCTGCGAACCTCCGCGACTGCCTTGCCGAATCCGGCTCCACCTGCGCTCATGCTGAAGTATCCGACTGAAGCCAGAAGATCATTAATATCTGACGAGGCCACAAACCCGACATTTGGCTTGTTCTGCCTGAGGAATGCGGCGTTATAGACAAGGAACCCACCGCTTCCCCCGAACTGGAAATCCACATAGAGGACCGGCTTTCCGGTTTCGGAGATCCGGTTTACCACCTGGTTCCAGCAGTTCATCTGGAAAACGATAAAACCGTCGGCCGGATCCTTCAGGTCCTCCCTGGCAATCTTTCCGGCTTCCTCAGGACCTGAAGCCATCATGGCAATGAACTGATAACCGGGGAATTGTTTCTGCAGCAAACCGGTGAACCTTTCCATGTGGGGCCTGAAGTCGAACCCGGTGTTCGGCCAGTCGGGCTGGTTTTGGACAGGAGCATGCAAAGAATAGATAATTTTGATTTTCAGCTTCTTGCCGACAACCGGGACCGGTGCCGCACCGGGAAGGAAAGAGAGAGGGGCGAGAGCGGCGCAGGCTGCACAGAAGCCGCATGACGACAGGAAACTACGGCGCGACAGGTTTCCAGCCTGCGGTTTTGATGAATTCACGGGTTTAAGGGTGGTGTCGTTTTTCATTTTTCCGGAAGATTTAATCAGGTCAGGCATAAATTGCTTTGTAACGTTGCTTGTCAGAAAACTCATTACCAATTTACAAAACTTTGAAATACCGTATCAGGGTTTTATTTAAGATTTAGTCCGTGAACAATATCAGCGAGTGTATGTATTAAGTTAAGAGTAGTTCACTGGTCGCATGAATAATGAGTTCAGAGGTGAGAGTTCAAATAAACCCTCCCTTTTCCGGATAATTACAGATATAGTTTAAAGTCCATGACCTAAAGAAATTGTAGCTTTGAAGAAAGTAACGTAATCATGGCTAAAATCATTAAAAAACAGGCGGTCCCGGGGATAAATACCAGGCAGGAAAAGGGGTCCGGCAGCAGGGAAGAAAAAGATTCATTATCAGGGCAGCTGCCGATAGTGGGGATCGGGGCATCAGCCGGAGGGCTTGAAGCACTCGAACAATTTCTGAGCAATGTACCCGAGCACAGCAACCTGGCATTCGTGGTGGTGCAGCATCTCGATCCCACACGCGAGGATGCAATGGCGGAATTGCTTGGCCGCATCACGACTCTTGAGGTTGTCCAGGCAAAGGACAGGCAGACGATCAGGCCCAATACCGCATATATTATTCCCCCGAATAAGACAATGTCGGTCCACAAAAGGAATTTGTACCTGTTTGAACCGACTGAACCAAGAGGGTTGAGGTTCCCGATCGACTTCTTCCTCCGCTCGCTGGCCGACGACCAGCAGGAAGCGGGGATTGGGGTCATCCTTTCGGGAATGGGAACCGACGGAACCCTTGGAGTGCGGGCAATACGGGAAAAATCAGGACTTGTCCTGGTGCAGAGTCCCGAAACAGCAAAATTCAACAGCATGCCGAGGAGCGTTATCGACGCGGGACTCGCCGATGTAGTTGCGCCCGCCGGCGAGCTTCCGGGGATAATCCTGTCGCATGTAAGGCACTACCAGGAAAATGAAATAAAGGCTGAAGCGGATAAAAAGGATAAAAGTGCAATTGAAAAGATCATAATCCTGCTCCGGGCAAGGACCGGCAACGATTTATCAATGTACAAAAAGAGCACGATCTACAGGAGGATAGAGCGCAGGATGAGCATCCACAAGATCGACAAGATCTCATCATATGTGAGGTTCCTGCAGGAGAACTCCAGGGAGATGGACATACTCTACAAGGAGCTCTTTATCGGGGTCACCTCCTTCTTCCGCGATCCGGGCCAATGGGATATGATAAGGCAGAAAGTTCTGCCCTCAATTTTTGCTGAGAGGCCATCAGGCTATATTATCCGTGCCTGGGTTGCCGGGTGTTCGACAGGAGAGGAGGCTTTCTCCCTTGCCATCCTTTTCAAGGAGTACATTGAATCGATTAAGCCGAATGGCAATTATTCAATGCAGATCTTTGCGACCGACATTGACCCGGAAGCCATCAATAAGGCAAGAAAGGGGACATACCCTGCCAATATTACAAATGATGTGTCGCAAGACAGGCTAAACCGCTTCTTTGTACGATCGGAGAACACTTACAGGATAAATGCCGAGATAAGAGAGATGGTCGTATTTGCGCCTCAGAATATAATTATGCACCCGCCGTTCACCAAGCTCGACATCCTTACCTGCAGGAACCTTCTCATCTACCTGGATTCCGAAGTTCAGAAGAAGCTCATAGTTCTTTTCCACTACAGCCTTCTTCCTGGGGGGCATTTGATGCTTGGCAATTCCGAAACAATAAGCGGTTTCACCAATCTTTTCACACCCATCCAGGCCAAGGTCAGGATCTTCAGGAGGAATGAAGTCGTAGTTTATACTGAACCTGTCGATTTCCCGTCGTCGTTTGCCCAGACCGGAGCGGCAGGCCAGCCTTTTGCCAGGCTAAAGTCCCCGGTGGAAAACCTTCAGACCTCAGCCGACCAGCTGCTTCTTCAGCAGTATGTCCCTGCGGCAGTCCTGCTGAATGCCAGGGGGGATATTCTCTATATAAACGGCAGGACCGGCAAGTACCTCGAACCTGCAGCCGGAAAGGCCAACTGGAATATTTATGCCATGGCAAGGGAAGGGCTCAGAAGCGAGCTCACCAGGTTGCTTCAAAAGGTGGTTAGGCAAAAGAACAGGATCACAGCTCATAACATCAGGGTAGGCAGCAACGGGGACATGCAGGCAATTGACCTGACCCTACAATGGATTGAGAAGCCGGAAAGCCTCAGCGGCACGATCCTTTTGATCTTTACCGAGATCGATTCACCCGCAGAGTTAAAAAAAATACGACTGAAAGGGAAGAATCCGGAAGGCAGTTTACGTTTATCGGAGCTGGAGATGGAACTCCAGCGTGCCAGGGAAGAGCAGCAGGCAGCATTGGAAGAGATGCAGACCTCGCAGGAGGAGCTGACTTCTTCAAATGAAGAATTGCAGTCAACCAATGAGGAGCTCCAGTCGGCCAATGAGGAACTCACAACATCTAAGGAAGAGATGCAGAGCCTCAATGAGGAGCTTCAGACGGTAAACGTCGAGCTGCAATCAAAGCTGGATGAATTGTCGCGGGCCAACAATGATATGAAAAACCTTCTCAACAGCACCGACATTGCAACGTTATTCCTTGATAATTGGCTTAATATCAGAAGATATACTACACAGGTATCGAAGATCATCAAGGTTATTCCGGGTGATATTGGCCGGCCGGTCACAGATCTCACTACTGACCTCGAGTACCCAGAACTGACAGGGGATGCAAACCAGGTCCTGCTTACGCTCATTACCTCAGAAAAAGCCGTTTCGACATCCAAAGGCATTTGGTATAATGTCCGGATCATGCCATACAGGACTATTGAATCGAAGATCGACGGGGTGGTCATAACCTTCACTGACATTACAAAGGCAAAAAAGCTGGAGTTGTGCTATAATAGGGTCATGTCAATTCTTGATACGATGATAATATCAAATGCAGAAATTGTTATTGGCTTATCAACGGACGGGAAAATTACAGAGTTTAACAACGCCGCCGGAACATACTTTGGAAAAACCAGGGAAGAAGTACTGAATCAGCACTTTATAAAGACGTTTGTACCGGCTCCTTTACAAAAGGAAGCCGAACAGGCCTTCAAGGGGATAATTGCCAAAAATGACACCGGGAAGATCAAAATAAAGGTCAAAAGTGCGGGGGACAAGACGAGGACAATATCCCTGACCATTAATAGCTTTCTTGATAATTCGGGGAGAATTGCAGGTGTAATAGTTCTTGGCACTAACTCAGTTTAAATGCATTATGAAGAAAAATCGGAGCTTGGGGAAGAAAAAGGAGGATTTAACCACAAAGGACGAAGGACGGTTGGATGGTGCAGCGAGGAATTCAGCCCAGGAAAAGGAGGCCGGGGAGAGCCCTGAGAATCTCCTGCAGGAGCTACGGGTTCACAAGATCGAGCTTGAGCTTCAAAATGAAGAACTCCTGGGCGTAAAGGATGAGCTGGAGTCTTCTATAAAAAAGTATGATGATTTCTATGAGTTTGCACCGATTGCATATTGTGCATTCGATCGCAAGGGAATGATACTGGAAGCAAGCCTGACCACTACCACTATCCTTAATGTACCGCGCTCATTGCTGGTGGGCAGGTACTTCAGTGAATACCTTACCAGGGATTCAATAGATAGTTTCAAAACCCTGCTGGCGAAGGTATTTTCTGATAATGCCAAGGCATCGTGCCAGCTAAGGCTGCGTAAGGTGGATGAGAGCAGGCTGTCCGCATTTGTACAGTGCAGCGCACCGGTCACCGCGAACAAATGCCTTGCGGTGATATCCGACATCTCTGAAATAATCAGGCTGGAAGAACAGAAACATTTAAGCGAGGAAAAATTCAGGATCATCAGCACCAGTACTCCCGATCATATTATCATGCAGGATAAGGAGCTCCGGTATTTATGGGTCCTGAATCCCCAGCTTGGACTTTCTGCCGATGAAATGATCGGCAAAACAGATTTTGAAATTATCGAAAGGGAAGACGCTCAGAAACTTTCAATTCTAAAGCGCAGAGTTATCCAGACAGGTATAAGGGAGAACTTCAGTACATCGATCACTGACAGGAATGGCGTCACAAATTACTTTGAGGGCTCCTATCTCCCGTTCCGTGATTCGAAGGATAATATAGAAGGCCTGATCGGTTATGTAAGGAATGTTACCGAGAGGGTCAGTGTTGCCAATGAACTTTCGCAAACCAAGAACTACCTGGAACAGCTTATCAATTTTGCGAATGCCCCGATAATTGTCTGGAATCCGGCATCTGAAATTGTCCTCTTCAACAAGGCATTTGAAAGGCTAACCGGGTATGAGGCAGCTGAGGTCACAGGTGAAAGGCTTGACCTGCTTTTACCAAACGAGTCATTGGGGAAATCAAGGGATAAGATAAGGCAAACCCTCGAAGGAGATTTCTGGGAGAGCATTGAGATCCCCATCCTGTGCAAAAACGGTGAGATAAAAATAGTCCTCTGGAATTCGGCCAATATTTATGAAAACGGCGGCAGGACCCTGATCTCGACAATTGCCCAGGGGAACGACATTACACAGAGAAAGCAGGCTGAGACGGAATTGAGAGAATCGAGGAGGAAGCTGGAGCTTGCCCTCGAAAAGGGGAATATCGGAATCTGGGAATATGATATTGAACGCGATAACCTCAGTCTGGATAACCGCATGAAGGAAATGCTGGGCATACCCCACGGGGATTTTGACGGATCATTAAGATCGTTTGAAAGATTCATAATGGACGAGGACCTTGCACAACTGAGGGAGTCATTCCGCAGAACCATTGAGAAAGGAAGATCATTTGAGACGGTTATCAGGATCAATTCGAGGCGAAGGCTGAAGAAATACCTTACGCTTAAGGGTAAACGGTATCGTGAGGAGAATGAATCCCTGAAGCTGATCGGTGTGGGAATTGACATAACCGAAATGCAGAGGGGTGCTGAAAAAGCCATGTTTAAGATCAATGCGGAACTTGCACGATCGAACAAGGAGCTGGAACAGTTTGCGTATGTTGCATCACACGACCTCCAGGAGCCCCTCCGGATGGTCTCAAGCTTTACCCAGCTGCTTGCCCAGAAGTACAATGACAAGCTTGACAAGGATGCCCACGAATACATAGGCTTTGCAGTGGACGGCTCAAAGCGGATGTATGACCTTATTAACGGCCTGCTTGCATACTCGAGAGTCAATTCAAAGGGTAAGGAATTTGAAAGCACCGATCTAAACAGTGTCCTTGATGAGGTGAAGAGAAATCTCAGAATCAAGATCGAGACCACCGGTGCCATAATTGAAAAGACCGGCCTACCGGTCATTCAAGCTGACGGGAACCAGATGCTCCAGCTGTTCCAGAACCTTGTTTCAAATGGCATCAAATTCAGCAGCGGACCACCCAGGATCACCATAGGTTCTAAGGAATACACAAACCACTGGGTGTTTTCAGTAAGGGATGAAGGGATTGGCATTGATCCCCAATATTTTGAAAGGATCTTCCAGATCTTCCAAAGGCTCCTGCCAAGGGAAGAATACGAGGGGACAGGTATAGGACTCGCCATCTGCAGGCGGATTGTGGAACGCCACGGCGGCCATATCTGGGTGGAATCCCAGCCCGGAAAGGGATCAATTTTCTGGTTCTCGATACGAAAGGATCTTACGGATTAAGAACTTACACAGATCCCGATAGCTATCGGGACCCAGAGGCCCCCTCAGTGTCCTCCGTGTCTTCTACGCGCTCTCCTTGAAAGTTCTTAAAAGCTTCTCCGGTTTCAACCTTGCCTTCTCCATCGGTGTCTTCCCTGCCTACCGGCAGGCAGGTCCGTGCTCTCCATGAAACAAAAATCTCAAATTTTCAGACTCCGTTAAACAAAACCGGCGGATGCAATGTTATTGACATTTGCATTTAAGAAGATTCGCCGGAGATGTGAAAGTTATTCCGGAAAACATAATAAGTCAGTATCCTAATGAAAATGAGATTGCCGGTTGGTAGAGCCATACTTTTTACAGCCATATTCCAGCTCACTGTCCTGAATATGGTACATGCACAGGAGAGCGGCGCAATCATTATTGACAGTGCAACCGTGACGGATTGCATAAAGTATGCATTTAAGAATCAACCGCTGGTCAGGCAGCTGAAGCTTGATGAGGAGCTGGCCAGGCAGGACATAAGGATAGCTCTTTCAGACTGGCTGCCTCAGCTTAACGCTTCGGGAAGCCTGCAGAAGAACCTGAAGCTCCCGGTAATCTACCTGCCCAATTTTTCAGACCTGACGGGGCCGAAAATGCCGGTAACCACTGGTGTGAATTATAACTCAGGCATATCCTTCAACCTTAGCCAGGCAATCTTCAACAGGGATGTGTATATTGCGGGTTCGACTGCCCCCCTCGTAAGGAAGCAGGCAACCCAGACTACAAAGAGCGCCCTTACGGACCTCGTTGTCCAGATCAGCAAGGCATACTATGACGTCCTGCTTTCGGTTGAACAGCTGGGGATAATCCAGGAGGATATCGACAGGCTGACTAAAAGCCAGCACGATGCGCTAGCGAGCTTCCAGAGCGGGATCACTGACAATATTGATTACAAGCGGGCTACGATCTCGTTAAATAACGCAATCGCGGAAAAACGGGGTGCAGAAGAGGCTATCAAAAGCAAGATAAGCGTGCTAAAGCAGCTGATGGGCTATCCCGACAACAAGGAGCTGCCTTTGAAGAACAACCATGCTTCCATGAGAAGCGGGATATTGCTCGATACACTCCAGGTTCCTGATTTCAATGGACGGATCGAATATCAGCTGCTGAAAACGAATATCAGCCTGCAGCGTGCAAATATCCTTTACAATAAGCTCAGTTTCCTTCCAAACCTTTCAGGATTTGCAGATTACAATATCAATTACCAGAATGACCAGTTCAGCACCCTTTACAATAAATCTTTCCCAAATTCGGCAATCGGGCTGACCATCGGGCTGCCGATTTTCCAGGGAACCAAAAGGATGCAGAACATCAGGAAGGCAAGGCTGGGATATGAACGGCTCTCCCTCGATACACTCAGGCTGAGGGACCAGATCAGCTCGGAGTATGTCCAGGCAATGGCCGGATACAAAAGTTATCTTGCAGCGTACAGGGAAACACTAAAGAACGTGGATATCGCCAGGGAGGTATACAATACGATCAGGCTTCAGTACAGCCAGGGTATCAAGGCGTACATCGAGGTTATTGTTTCTGAAGCCGATCTTATGTCGGCCAGGATCAATAACCTGAATGCCCTTTACACCCTTATGTTCAGCAAGCTTGACGTGGAGCGGGCCCTGGGAAGGATTTCAGTCGATTACTAATCATTTAATTCAGTTTTCCAATGAACAAGAAAATCACCATAATTTTTCTGACAGGTGCACTCGCCCTGGCATCAGGATCATGCACCAGGAGCAAGGCTCCGATGCAGCAGCAGGCTGCAGTGCAGGTCGGTGCATATACGGTAAGCGCCAGGAAAGTGTCATATTATGATTCTTATCCCGGGACTGTGGCGGCATTGAACCAGACCGAGATACACAGCCAGGTGAGCGGGTATGTGACCGGGATCTTTTTCAGGGAAGGATCACATATCTCAAAAGGACAGAAGCTCTACGAGATTGACAGGACAAAGTACCTGGCTGCCTTCAACCAGGCAAAGGCAAACGTGGGCATTGCGGAGGCTAACCAGGTCAAAGCCCGCAGGGATGCCGACAGGTACACGGCCCTCAATGAACAGAATGCCGTCGCCCGCCAGGTCTACGATGATGCGATCACGAACCTGGAGAATGCGAAAATGCAGGTCATTGCTGCCAGTGCCGCAGTGATCAGCGCACAAACCGATTACAACTATTCACAGATCACAGCTCCGTATTCGGGGACCATAGGGTTCTCATCCGTAAAGACAGGCGCCTACATAGTTCCCGGGCAAACATTGCTCACGACAATCTCATCGAACGACCCGGTCGGTGTCGATTTCATTGTCGATGAAAAATCAATCCCGGAGTTTGCCTCTCTCAGGGAGAAGGAGGTGAAGGAGAGCAAATCAGACCCGGACTCAACATTCGGGCTGGTACTGCCCGACAACACCAATTATGGATACTTCGGGAGGATAAGCGTAATTGACAGGGCAGTGGATAACCAGTCGGGGACAATAAAAATACGCCTTGTATTCCCAAACAAGGATGAGATTCTCAAGCCGGGAATGAATTGCGGGGTAAGGGTCCTCAACAGCGGATCCGGCGAGCACCTGGTGGTACCCTATAAGGCGCTCATTGAGCAGATGAGCGAGTATTTCGTCTACAGGATCGACAGCGGCAGAGTAAAAATAGCAAAGATCGAACCGGGACTCGTCCTGGGGCAATTCATCGAGGTAAAGAAGGGGCTCAGTCCCGGCGACAATATAGTTGTGGACGGGATACAGAAGGTTTTTAACGGATCAAGGGTGCTGACAGCCGCCAATAATCCCGGGGGACAGGCTCCTGCCGGGCAGTCAAAATAAATCGTTTGCCATGATATCGAACATATTTATCAACAGACCGAATACATCAATAGTCATTTCGCTTATAATAGTAATCATCGGAATCGTCTCGATAACCAGCCTCCCGATCAGCCAGTATCCCGACATTACACCTCCGGTGGTGCAGGTGTCGGCGAACTATATCGGGGCTGATGCCCAGACGGTCGAGCAGACGGTGGCGACTCCCATCGAAACCCAGGTGAACGGTGTCCCCGGGATGGCATACATTCAATCGAACAGCACCAACACAGGATCGATGGGGATGAGCGTCACATTCAACCTGGGAACCAACATCGACATTGCGGCCCTCGATGTGGAAAACCGCGTCAATACAGCCGAGCCGATACTTCCCCAGGAGGTCAAGAACCTGGGGATACAGGTGAGGAAAAGGACCCCGAGCATCCTGATGGTCGTGGCAATTTATTCCCCGAAAGGCACCCATGACATCAAATTCGTGGACAACTATACGAATTTCTTTGTAAGGGATGCCGTTCTCAGGGTAAAGGGTGTGGGTGACGTTTTCACACGTGCCGATGATTTCGGCATGAGGATCTGGCTTAATCCCCAGAAGCTCGCACAGTTCAGCCTCACACCGGGTGACATAATCCAGGCAGTCCAGGAACAGAATATCCAGGTTGCAGCAGGGATCGTGGGATCCAATCCGCAGCCTGCCGACCAGGCTTTCGAGTATACTGCATTCGTGGAAGGGCGTCTTGTGACGGAAGAACAGTTCGGGAATATCATTATAAAGACAAATCCTGTCGACAAGTCAATAGTTTACCTCAGGGATGTGGCCAGGGTCCAGCTCGGCAAATTCAACTACTCCGGCAACTCCTATGTTGATGGGAAGCGGGCGGCTTTCCTGCTCGTTTTCCAGCTCCCGGGAAGCAATGCCATGGAAACCGCTAAGGGGATCTATAAGCAGATGGACCTGGTATCAAAGTCATTCCCCCCTGACCTCAGCTACGGTATCCCCTTCGAAGCCGTATCGGTGGTCAAGGTGTCGATTGACGAGGTTGTTAAAACATTAACAATTGCCCTTCTTCTGGTTGTCATGGTCGTATTTATCTTCCTCCAGACCTGGAGGGCAACTATTATCCCCATTCTTGCAATACCTGTTTCCATCATCGGGACTTTTGCATTCTTCAAGCCCCTGGGATTTACCATTAATACCCTGACGCTGTTCGGGTTTGTGATGGCAATCGGGATAGTGGTCGATGATGCGATTATTGTCATCGAGGCAATCCAGAGGTATATTGATGAAAAGGGCCTTACCCCGAAGGAAGCGGCTTTCAGGGCGATGCAGGATATCTCCGGCCCGGTGGTTGCTATTGCCCTGATACTGGCAGCGGTATTTCTGCCGGTCGGATTCATCCCCGGGATCGTCGGGAAGCTCTACCAGCAGTTTGCAGTCACCATCGCAATCTCCGTGCTTCTTTCCGCATTCATTGCCCTGACCCTTACCCCGGCACTGGGATCACTGCTGCTGGTCCCCAGGACCGAATCGAGGCAGGGCGGCCTCAGGAAGCTTTTCGGATACTTCAACAGGGCATTTGACAAGAGCCTCAATACTTACTCATCGACAGTCAGTCATGTGATAAACTATTCGCGCTATGTCATAATCCTGCTTGTAATGATCATTGCCGGCGCCCTTCTCCTGTTTAAAAACAAGCCTACCGGCTTCATACCTCTGGAAGACGAGGGCCGGTTCTACCTTACATTCGAGCTGCCCGAGGCAGCCTCCACAACGCGGACCATCGAGGTATTGAACAAGATTATGGCAATGCTCGACCAGGTGCCGGAAGTGGGGCATTATGCCGCGTTGTCGGGGCTTAACGTGATCAATTTCTCATTCAAGTCAAACAGCGGCACGATTTTCTGCCAGCTGAAGCCTTGGGCTGACAGGAAGAAGAAATCGCAGCACCTCGAAGCTCTTCTTTTACAGCTCAACCGGCTGTTCTATTCGATAAAGGAGGCCAGGGTGATTGTGATCTCGCCGCCCGCAATACCGGGCCTGGGAAGCACCGGAGGGTTCAGCTTTGTGCTTCAGCAGCGTGAAAGCAACGACGACCTGAAAGCTTTCCAGAATGTCGTCATGAAATTCATGATGGCAGCCAACAAGCGGCCCGAGATAGGCAGCGCATTTACCTTCTTCACAGCAAATACTCCCGGATACAGGATTACCGTCGACAGGGAGAAATGCAAAACGCTCGGGGTCAGGATCGGGGATGTCTTCCTTACGCTCCAGACCCTGATGGGGAGCTTCTATATAAACGATTTTACTCTTTACGGAAGGGATTTCCGGGTTGTGGCCCAGGCAGATACTACCTTCAGGGACAAGATAAGCGACATCGACAAGTACTATGTGAGGAACAGCTCGGGAGAAATGCTTCCCCTGAGCAATTTTGTCAGCTACAGGGTCATTGAGAGCGCTCCCCTGGTCTCGCACTATAACCTGTACCGGTCAACCGAGTTCAATGGGGAAGCGGCGAAGGGCTACAGCAGCGGGCAGGCGATCAAGGCGCTCAGGGAAACGGCAGCTTCGGTGCTGCCGGCCGGCTATGGATATGAGTTCAGCGGGCTGAGCCGTGAGGAGATCGAAGCCGGATCGCGGTCGATCCTGATCTTTTCGATCTCGCTCCTGTTCGTATTCCTGTTCCTTACCGCGCTCTACGAAAGCTGGTCGGTCCCGTTCTCGGTGCTTCTCGCAGTCCCTCTGGGCGCATTCGGCGCAATCCTTACACTTACCCTCGTGCCGAAACTTAACGATAATGTTTATGCCCAGATCGGCCTCGTCACCCTGATAGGTCTTGCTGCAAAGAACTCGATACTGATCGTCGAATTCGCGAAACGAAGGGTCGATAGCGGCACAGAGCTTATTGCTGCGACAATTGAAGCGATCAGGCTGAGACTGAGACCCATCCTAATGACCTCCTTTGCCTTTATCTTCGGGATCTCACCTCTAATTTTCGCCAACGGGGCGGGAGCTGTCGCAAGGCAGACAATCGGCTGGACGGTTTTCGGGGGGATGCTTGCAGCAACCTTTATCGGGATATTCGTGGTACCGGTACTGTTTATTGTGATCACCAGGCTGGCATATGGTAAAGAAAAACTGGAGGATCTGCAGAAGACAAGCCCGCAAACCCCTCAGCAGGGAGGGTAAAGCCTGATCCGGTATCAGTCGGCAAGATTAAGGACATATTTCTGACAGCCATATTTCCTTAGAAGCGATATGGCTTCGTCCATCCCGGATGAAACGGCATTACCGGCGCTGCGCTGGCAGAAGGGGCATGCATGAAACTCTCCTTTTGAATCGATGTAAAGATACCGGTTCCCTGCGCCCAGGCAGCCTGTCCTGCGCTGGGTCCAGGAAGGAAAGGTGATTATAGGAAACCCGGAATATTCAGGTGAAATATTTGTTTCCTGAAAGAACGCCTCCAGCAGCTTAAACTGATCCTCTTCCAGCTCGACATTCCTGTCAAGGAACTTCCCTGCCCGGCGGGGTTCGAGCAGCCTGATAAATCCTGAGTTCCATCGTCTGGCACAGTCGATATACCTTGCCAGGTTATCCGCCGACACGAACTCTTTGAATGCGCAAAGTGACAGAGCAGTGACCAGTCCCGTTTCATTACAGTTCCTTACGGCCTCTCTCACCCACGCGAAAGCCCTCGGATTGTTCCTTGACCTGTTATGCTCCCGGGCGTCCCAGTGGTCAAGGCTTATATCGGCCCCGGTAAGGCCCGCCTTTCTCATAAGAGCAGCCTTTTCCCTGGTGAGGCCGTATCCGGAAGTCAGAATCCAGACGTCGGCTCCCCTAGAGGCATACTTTATTATTTTAAGCAAATCCTCAAAACGTTCGAGCGGCTCACCTCCGCTCAGCTGGATATGCCTTACTCCTGAACCCTTTACTTTGTCGACTATCCTCATAATATCCCCGACGGCAAGGGCCTCGGAGGCGGAGATATTGTTCCATTCATAGCAATGGCCGCACGCAAGAGTGCATTTCGAAGTGATCGCCATTATGATCGTCGACAGGGGGCCTTTGCTATCCGGCTTCAGGATCCTGTTGATTTCGTTTCTGAAAAAACCGTTAAATGCCCGTGAGGGCCATCCCGGGATGTTTTCGGTCAGGAAAAATCTACCTTGCTCCTTAATGAATTTTCCGGCAGGCGGCAAACCCTGGATGGTCATTCTTTTCTTACCGATCTCTTTCAACAGGCTGGTCCATCTGCCAGGCCTGGCAGAAAAAAGTGCCAGGAGGAGGATATTCAGTAAAATGCCGGTCCTGACAATTCTGGCACGGATACCTGATACTACCATTTTAATTTTTTGTTCTGGTTCGATACTGAGTATTGGCAGTCAGAAGCTAATTTCCGAGCGCCTGTTCGTACATCTCCCTTGAAAAGCGCGGGAACCGGTTGGGTCTTTTGAATGTTTTGAGAGCTTTTACATTGGCAGGTCCTCTCTGATCCCTTATTATCTTGTAGAATCCGGAAGTGTGCAGGAAAACGCTTCTGTCTGAGGATTGCTGCAAAGGCTCTGCAAATGTGAGGGATACATTATCCCCGATATCATCCAGGACAAGGTAACTTTTATCCCTGGATGACACCAGGCTGCTTACGTCATCACCATTACCCATAATGGCTTCATCAGGGGCTAGTGAATAAGTAATGATCTTTTCATCCTTACTGAAATCCATTCCGGCAAAATCGAGCTCCCAGAAAAGAAAGCCTGTTTCGAGCTTCAGTGAAACCGTATCGGATTTCAGTGCAGGCAGATCAATTGTTAAAATATCATCCTTGAATGCCATTGGACCTGCAATATTGAAATAGTCTGCAAACTCCCACTTTCCGTCTTTCTCACAGTAAACAGAGAGCGGAATATTCTGGTCGAGAAGGAATTTTTTCAGCTTTTCCGGCGGACTCGATTCCTGCTTTGAAACGAATTCATCATACTTTGAACCGAATAACCCATGGAATTTTGAAAACAGGACATCCAGCCAGAACGTGTTCTTAGCTCTTATGATCAGCTTTGAGGATCCGCTATTATCGGGTCTTTTGAATTTCAGGTAAATATCCTCGATCCCGCTGCTGTTTTGATCTTTCATGTCACCTGAATAGGAGAGGCTGTCTTTTGACGCAATGAAAGGCAGAACATCAGATCCTGAATTATTGGTGGCTCTAACCGGGCGGGAAATGTTTCCGACTGAATGGATCACCCCGATCTTATCAATCAATACAGACGTGTTTTCCGGGTGGTCAGCCACTATAATTCCGGCAGAATTGACTGACTGAACTTCATTTACTTCATTTGTCAGCCTTATTTTATAGGAACCGCCATCGGACCTGAGCTTCGGCAATGGCAGGTAATCATCCCTTTCAAGGCCCGGCTGGGTGGCCCCGCTGAAAATTTCACCCGTAAAAAGGAAATCACTTCCGTTATCAGAATATACAAACGGGCAGGAGCTTTTTGTCAACGCCGCAATAATCAATATGAGACCGAATGCCGCCATTGCCACTGCTGAGGCACCGAATACGAAGCTCGCAATATTGGCCCCTGTGGCAGGATCATATACCTCAATTCTATCTATTTCCCCTGTCGGGATCGCTACCTTATTGCCGGACGTTTGTGATAAGCCGGTGGCATAAATGTGAACTTCACTGGTTATATACTGTTCATTGGCGGCCCCGCTGGCCTTGTACCTGTTTACCCTGTCGGTGTGCGCTGTTTTATATCTTTCATGGCCAACAATCGGAAGGATGCTGCCTGAAATGGTATCTGGTGTGGCAATTATATCGACAAATTGCCAGATCTTGTCGTTGAAATGAAGGATCATGAGCTTACCCATACCCTGCAATTTCACAACAGCCTGATGCGGCGGCTCCTGGGATTTAGAAACCCTGAAGTAGGAGCAGCCTGACATCATCGTAAGAAATGAAAAGATCAGGATCACCGAAAGCGGTCCTTCAACATTTGGTGAACGGAAGAATCTAAGCATAATGAGGCGTTAATTAGTGGTTAACAGGGGTTTTTACCGCTTTCGAGGGTGCGGCCGGCTGAAACAGAGGGATATTTTCCGTTTTGGATATCCCGGCGGAAGGATAATTTCTGAACCATTGAAACTACGAATACCTGACTGAAAGATATCAGGTCCCTTTTCATTTTCTATTTGGTATTCTGCCGATTCAGGGATAAGGTTCTAACAAATTTCAACATTAAAGTTAAGAACCATTTGAATTCCAGTCAAGTATTTTTTAGGGAGAACAGAAAATTTAGAATGAGAGCTAAAATGTTTACCCTGCTCCGGCATTCCGGAACGTAATCATCCCACGCAGGAAGGGGACAGGATCAGTGCCGGCGAAATCTCAGGGTCAGAACCTCTTCAGAAGCTGCAGGTAGACCCTGTTATACCTGGCCTTCCCTTCGAAAGTCAGCTCATAATCCACAGACAATGACAACTTCTTATAGAGCTGCCAGTAAACATTGACATTTGCCATATGCTGGGTGAGGTTCTGGAGGCTTTCGGGAAGGCTGTACTGCTGGTACCTGTACCCTGCACCTGCCTGCATTCTTCCCTTTGCCAGGCTGGTGAGGAAGGAAAGATCGCCGGAATACCCGTTCATATAGCCGGTGGTGATATAATCTCCCGAAAGGGTGAGCGCGAGGTAATTTTTGACCTTCGGGGTGTATGACAGGTAACCTCCGGCACTTCCTGATTTTTTAATGTCTGTCTTCAGATAACGGTATGATGACTGAATACCGAGCCTGAGAGTGGACGAAAGCCTTATACTGGCATTTACCCTGTAACTCTGCCGGAGCGCATTCTCCCTCAGTGTATCGAGAAGAGTCCTGGCAGTCTCGTAATAGATTGGGTTCTTCCGCGCATCATACGAGACGCCAACCGATGCGCGGTCGCTTAACCTGTAATTAAGATAGAAATAGAAGGATGTAAGGCTGAAGCTCGTCTGGGACTGGTTGTTTACCAGCTTGTAGAGATCTGCCTCGACCGAGCCGAAAACACTCAGGTTCTTTGCAAGGAGCCCCGAATGCTGAAGGTAAAGGAACCTCCTGTCGGTCTTTCCCGAATTGAGCTGGTCCATGAAGGCCAGGGAGGTCGATGAGTAGCTGTCAGCCGAATTGTGATCGTATGAGATGTAACCCCCGAACTGCATAAGGTTGAAGTCAAAGCCATAGGTCATGTAATCCGGACGTGATCCACCGGCCAGACCGAACGAAAACCCACCCACCGACTTTTCGGCTGCCAGCCCGTCGAATGCCCCGATATTGGCGATCCTCTGGTTTATCTGCCTTCCGAGTTTCAGGCTCATCGTGGTGTCAATGTCATATTTCAGAGCCAGGGAATAGATCTTCAGGCCGTTGAATACGTTTTTCCTTATCTCATCCCAGGAGCCCGACCTGTGCCTGAATGAAACATAAACATCAGCCGACAGCGGTGAATTTCCGATGTTTGCAGCGTTTATTGACAATGTATACCGGAATCTCTGGTCACCGGGCCCCGGAGTATTGGAAAAATCGGAATAGGAAGCTGCACTTAGGCTTCCTGCGATCTTCTCATGCCTGCCTTTCTTTTCTGCGGGTAAGCTCCGGCTCATTTCTCCGGCAGCGGGTAAAGCAGCTTTCGTGATCTCCTTTGCCGGTTCTGCTTCAGGCTTGCTCGTATCAGGAAGAGGTATTTCTGCCTGCCGGGGAATGTTCCTTGCCCGGGCAATGATCAAATGGCCTACCGGCAGGCTCTCACCGGTCAATTGGGTGCAGAGGCATGAGGAGGGCGAGATGTTGTCAACAACAAGCGCAGGCACAAGCCTGCTTCCGGTGGAGATGAAAAGTGTATCATGTACACTTATTCCGGTGGTGCTTGTGAACCTCACATAAACATTCTGCGACGACACGAATGAGACCTGGCCGGTAACATTTTTACTGAGATCCTGGCCCCTGATCTGAGAGCCCGCCAGAAGGAAGAAACAGAAAATCAGATACCTGTATTTCATAGCTTTACTTTTACTTCTTTTTGTCCCCGCCGGTCCCCCTCGGGTGGCAGGAATAGCATGAAGTGGCACTATAGACATAATCCCTTACATCGGTATGGCGGGGATCGGTGTTCGCCTGGCTGTGTTCATGACAGCTGATGCAGGTGAACAATGCATAGTTCGAAGGCTGGTTGTGGCAGTCGGTACAGCTCGTCCAGACCCCGTTGTGCCTGCCCGAGTAAATCGGGAAGAACTGGGCGTCGTGCTGCGCGTACTTTGCCGGGGTCCAGCCGGGATTGGTCGAATGGCAATCAGTGCAGTTAAGTGAGAAATTCAGGGTTTTATGGGATGGATTTGTAGTGTTGTTATAATCGGTGAGATGACAGGAAGAGCACGTGGAAGACGTGGTTGTGTAGTTTCCGTTAATGTGGCAAGCGGTGCAGGCGACATTTGCATGACCGAGCGTAAGGGGGAACGCGCTATGGTCGAAGGTGGCAGGTTTCCATCCTGGATTGGTGGTGTGGCACAGCTTGCAGTCGGTCGAGAATTGAAGGGCAGCATGGTTTGGATTCGAGGTGCCCTGGTAATCCTGCTGGTGACATGAATAGCAGACTGCCGAAACGGAAGTGTAGTTCCCGTTTTTGTGGCAAGCTGCGCAGTCCAGCGATGAATGACCCAGTGTCAGCGGGAAAGAGCCATGATCGAAGGTCGCTGGCTTCCAGCCGGGGCTCAGGGAGTGGCACTCCTGGCAATTCGTCGGGAAGTTAGAAGCCACATGGTTGGGATTGGTTGTAGCCTCATAGTTCTGCCGGTGGCAGGAATAGCAGTCGGACTTTGTATCCCGGTAGTTGGGGCTGGTATGGCAATCGGAACATTTGAGGTTCGAGTGGCCCTGCACGAGCGGGAAGAAAGCGTGGTTAAATCCCGCGCCGGTCCACTGAAACGAATTGATCGTATGACAAATAGCACAATCCTCCGAGAAGCCCGCCTGAACATGGTTGGGGTTATTCGTGGCCAGGAATTCAGCCCTGTGGCAGTCGATGCAGTTCACTCCCAGGACATCGAAGCGAAGAGGGTTTTCCGATTTGTGGCATTGATTGCAATCGGCTGTCCGGTGAGCCCCGAGCAATGGGAAACGGCTCATCCTGTGGATCCCTGTAATATCACTCACGAGCCATGAGGCGGTAGTGTGACACCTTGCACACTCAGGACCGGTGGTGGTTTCATGGATATCTTTATGGCAGTCGCGGCACTCTGTCCTGGCTTCGGAAAATACCAGCGATATGTGGCACTGCCTGCAGTCGAGGCTCACATGCTGGCCATTGAGCGGGAACTTCGTCTTGTTGTGGTCAAAGGAATAGACCGATTTATCGAGCTGCCATCCCTTGGTGCTGTGACAGACCTTGCAGTCTATCCGGAAATTTGGCCCGTGAGGTGATGGCCCCGAATGGTAAAAGGCAAATAAGAGGCCCGATAATATCAGAAGTGACAGGATTCGCATCGGAAGTCTTTTATTTTATAAACCGTGAATGTTGCATTACCTTCCCGCTGAGGCTTATGACAGCCGGCGCAGGGAACATTGACATGCTTGCCGTCGAGCCTGAAGGCGGTCTTGTTATGATCGAACTTCGCTGGCGTCCAGCGGTCAGTGCCGTGACAGGCTGCACAGTCCGTACTGCCATTGAGGTCGAACTGCCCGTGGTGTACATCATTGTGACATGTGTAACAATCGCCTGACATCCCCGCAAATTTCTGAAGCCTGGCGCCTGATGGTCCCGGTTTCATATGACATGTGGTGCATGGCTGTTTCATATGCGCACCAGTAAGCTGAAAGCTGGTGACCGAGTGGTCGTACGCAATTATGTGCCAGTCAGATTCGTTGTGGCAGGTCAGGCATTTGCTGCCGGGATAGAATTTCTCGTCTATGAATGATTTATGAATATCGGGGTGGCAGTCGACGCATTTGGTCCCTATGTTCCTGAACTGCCAGCTGCCCTGCTGTTTGTGGCAATCGGAACATGGCTCCGCAACATGTGCTCCCTTAAGAGGGAAAGTACCCATGTTATGCCTTTCAATTGTGTATGAAAAGATCGTAAAGCCTTTTATGTTATGGCAGTCCGAACAATCGGGAGAAACGCCGTTCTTTGAAAACTGCCCCTTGTGGTAATCCTCATGGCAATCGGTGCACCGGTCATGCTTCACCGGGTCGGTGAACTTCGTCTTGTGGCAGGCCCTGCAATCAACTGAAAGGTGCTTGTCGACAAGGGGATAGTTTGTCTTGTTATGATCGAAATTATTCATCCCTTTCACAACCTGGAATGACTCCTCGTTATGGCATCTTCGGCAATCCTGGCCGAACTTGCCCTGATGGGGGTCGGTGTGGCAGTTTATGCAGGATGCAAAGGCGACTCCCCTGAACTCCTGGAATTTTGATCCGTTGATCGTTTCAAATTTGTGGCATTTGACACACTCGACACTCCTGTGCTTTCCCAGAAGCCTGAACCGGGCCTTGTCGTGGCTGAATGCGGGTGCGGTCTTAAAAGTTTCCGGTCCGTGGCAGTTGAGGCATGATGATGAGAGGGTACCGAGATGGTAATCCGCATGACAGGTCAGGCAGGAAGCATTCAACCCCAGGTAAGTGTATTTCTTTGCCCTGGCCTTTTCACTTTTAATGAATTTTGCATTGTGGCAATCTCCGCATTTCAGTTCCGCATGCGGTTTGGATAATTCAAAACCTGCAAGCCTGTGGTCGAAATCGGCAGGGTTGAAATGGATCATGTCGAAGTTCTTCCCGTGATGATCGCTATGACACTCAATGCATTGCTTCCCTTTCACCTCTGCGGAAGAGTGATACCCTTTACCTTCCGACAAGCGCTCCCTGATCTCTGTGTGACAATCAAGGCATTTGTCTCCGTTGATCTTTGAACCGAGAACATGGCACTTTGTGCAGTTTGGGATACCTTCGAGGAATTCATGAGGCTTTGCCAGGTCTCCTGGCGAGATCTGCGCGACGGCACTGCTCACTGTGAGGAGTGAGGCAGCTGCGAGGAGCGATATTTTTTGTCCGAAGTTCATTTTGGTCTGCTGGTCTCCTCCCCGTTCAGGGGGCGGTGGCGTTTGCAGCTTAGTGTTTCATAATAGTCTCACCGAATTTCCGGGTTATTTTGATGCCTGTTTTCTCCAGGAACTGCGTTGGAAGCTCTCCTCCCGCGAAAATAAATACCAGGTCGTTGCTGAGCTGGATCTCATGCCCGTCAGCCTCTGAGGTGAGGGTCACACAGATGTCCTCGATCTTAATAAGGTTTGTCCTGAACATCACCTCCAGCTTTCCTGATGCAAGCGCCTTGTTAAGCGCACTGCCGTTGGCAGGTTTTACCCTGCTGAATACTTCATTCCTATACGAGATGATCACATGGTTTTCCTCGGCGAGAAGAAGTGCGGATTCGATCGCGGAATCCCCTCCACCCACGACCATGATATTTTTATTCGTGATCGCCTCCGGTTCGAGGAGGCGGTATGCCACTTTTTCGAGGTTTTCCCCGGGGATGTTCAGTTTTCTCGGGCTTCCCCGCCTGCCGATGGCAAGAAGGACGTAAGATGAGGTAAATTGCTGATTATCCGATGTTGACAGGCTAAAGACGTCATTGTCCTTCGATATCGATTCCACCTTGCAGTTTTCCCGGAGAGGGATACTGTGCCTGGAAATGATGTTCTGCCACAGCTTCAGAAGCACTCCCTTATTGGTCTCCGACAGGCGGATCTTTCCTTCAAGGGGAAGGTCCATGGCGGAGGTCATTATCACTTTTGACCGGGGATAGGTAAAGACTGCACCGCCGAGCGTATCCTGTTCGAGAAGCAGGAACCGCATTCCATGTCTTTTGGCGGCCAGTGAAGCCGCGATGCCTGCAGGGCCTGCGCCGACTATTACCAGGTCATATTCTGCATTTTCATTTTTCTTAAGCACGCCGGCAATGTTCTCTGCAGCCTGTCTTCCCTGTTCAGTGGCATTCCTTATAAGCCCCATTCCACCAAGCTCACCTGCAATGAAAATGCCCGGGATATTCGTTTCAAAGGTCTTGCTGATATGCGGAAGGTCCACGCCTCGTTTTTCAGTGCCTATCCTGAGGGTTATGGCTTCGGTGGGGCATGCATGGAAACAGGCGCCATGGCCGATGCACCTCGATGCATTGATTACCGCGGCTTTACCTTTTCTCATCCCGAGAATGTCCTTTTCAGGGCATGCTTCCACGCAGGCTCCGGTGCCAAGGCACCTGTTGAGGTCCACATAGGGGTGAAGAGACACCGGCTCATGCAAACCCTCCTGTACAGCCTTGCTGATCTTTTCATCGGTGATCCTGGATTGCTTTTCCCTCCTGCGGATGTAGATCACCACAACTATCGCTGCGATGATCGCGGTCGAGGAATAAAATGCCAGGTTTACGAGGGTCTGATCCATATTCAGAAGATCCATTTATAGCCGAGTGCCACCGTAACGATTACATGCATGACCAGAAAGATCAGCATCAGGATGGCAAAAGGCAGGTGAAAAATATGCCAGTAGTGGAAAAGATTCTTCATAGTCTCGAGCCTTCCTATCCTTCTTCCGAGCCTTATATCATCCCGGACTAGCGAAATGATCTTCGAGCTTTCGTGCCTCGAGAGGTTATTTTCCCTTAAAGTGCCTCTTATGGCTCTGACGGAGTTCCTGTTGTCGTGGTACCTCCTGACGAAATTAATGGAGGGGCTTTCGCGGTAAGAGCCTGACAGGCTTTCGGCGGTAGAATTGATGAAGTTGAGACTCTCCTCGTTGAGGCCGTACGATCCCCTGATCTCATCAATGATGCTGTTTCTCAGATCCCTGGTTTCCCTCTGATCGAGTTCCCTTCCCTCGATTGTCCGCGGGATCTGAAGATATATCACGCGTCCCGCTATCCCGCTTGTGAAGACGACTATCATGCTCCAGAAGCTCACGGCCGCAACGCCTCCGATTTTAAATGAAGTATGGAAAACGACCAGCAGGGTCCCGAGTATGCACATGAAGATATGAAACTCGAGCCAGTACTTGAGAAGCCCAAGGTGCGACAAAAAACGGTACCGCTTTCTTGCCATATAGGTGAAGACACCGATAATAATGAAAAGCGAACCGGCAATACCCAATCCATGCCCCACGGAACCGCTTGGCTTCAAAGCATTGTACTGCGGGTTGTAGAACCGTTCTTCCTGGCTTGTTTTATAATAGGAGAAACCCTTATATGTGAGGAAGGCCAACGTGAGGAGAATTACGAAAACGAAAAACAGTATGTACAAGAAATGAAGGGTTCTGGTCATTAGTTGGTCGGGTTAATTTGGTCATGGATCTTCCATGTTCGTTGCACAGAAAAACCTCTGTGCTTCTGAATTTATCCTAAAATAAATAAATTTACCCCAATACCACATATGGAAGATTAAGAAATGATTAATATCAGATTAGGATCGGATTAAAAAAAGCTTCTCATGACTCGGCCGTCGAACCTTCAACTGCCGGCAGATTTTAAACTAAAATCAAGAAAGCTAATAAGTTGTCAGTCAAATAGGAGGTTTAATAATAAAATGGCAACCAGTGATTAACCGGCACTTAACCCGATGATAAAGGTTATAAACCTTGTCTCCCTCCTTACCGCTCCCGTGCTTATTGCATATCAGAAGACCGTAAAAAGCTCCGGGACAATCCTATTTCTGTTCCTGTGTCATCGCCCGACCGCAGCAAGGTTGAAGTCTGCCGCAATGCAGATCCTGAGGTGAATAATTGCTTCCGGTCTCAATTTTTAATTTACCTTTATTGATAATTTAAAATGGATAATAAATCGGGCAAACGTAGAATCCGGGAGAAATGCCTGAAACAATTCTGATAATCGACGATGAGGTGCAGATAAGGAGGCTGCTCGAGATTACCCTTACCTCAAACGGCTACAGGGTTTGCGAAGCAGCCACGGGAAAAGATGGCATGGTCTCAGCTGCCACTAATCATCCGGATCTCATCATTCTCGATCTCGGCCTGCCTGACTATGACGGGATTAACATCCTGAAGCGCACCAGGGAGTGGTACCAGAAGCCGGTTATCATTCTTTCCGTCAGGAATTCAGAAGACGACATAGTTTCCGCTCTCGACAACGGGGCAAATGATTACCTTACCAAACCATTCCGGACAGGGGAGCTGCTTGCACGCATCAGGGCTGCTCTCCGTCAGTCCCGCGAAGCCAACGAATCACCCGTAATGACATTTGGCAGCCTTTCGGTCGACCTGCAGACCCATACCGCACGGAAAAACGGTGAGATCCTCAAGCTTACATCCACCGAATTCGCACTCCTGGCGGTGCTTGCACGCAACTCCGGAAGAGTATTGACCCATCAGTCGATCCTGAAGGAGATCTGGGGGTTCGGATATATCGGTCAGACCCAGTACCTGAGGGTATTCGTCGCCCAGCTCCGGAAAAAGATCGAGGACGACCCGTCGCATCCGCGGCTTTTGCTCACAGAATCGGGGATAGGGTACAGGTTTACCGAATAGGACCATCATCCCGGAATTTAATCCACGTCAAAAATAGCCATGAAAACAATCAGACCACTTTCACGCATTCTCAGCCGCAGGCAAATGATCAGATACGCCGGCTCAGGTATTGCCGCCGGTGCTTTTTCCGCATCGCTCGGTGGATCAGTTTTTTCACCCCTTGCCGGAGTGACCCGCCCGGAGAGCCGGATCAGGGGCCCGGTGCCAATTTCTCTGATCATAGATGATGGGGCACCGGTAGATCCGCTGTTCTACGAACTCCCGGGCTACGAAACCCCGCTTCTCGTCCCCCATGAGTTTACAAGACGGGTTGCTGATACTTTCGAAAAGTACGGGCTCCGGGGGAAATTCACCCTGATACCGATGCCAAGCTGCCTCGGGAGAATCGATAAATCGCTCAAAAGGGTCCCGCAGGATCATCTTCAGGAATTCCTGAAGATAATAAGGGACCGGATAGCCCCGCGCTTTGACATAACCCCGGAATACCTGACCCATCTTAACGCCTATGACCTGAAGACCGGGAAATTCCGGCATATTTACGAAGATGTCTGGATAACCCAGGCTGATCCCGACGAAATTGTTGAATACTTTACCCTTGCTTTTCAGATACTCAGGAATGTGGGGATTGAGGCAAACGGGATCACTTCACCATGGGTCTCAGGGATCGATGTCGAAAAGAAATACGCCAAAGCCCTCGGAGATGCACAGTGGGCTCTGTTTAAAAGACCCGTGACATGGTATTTCCTCAATGCGGCGAGTGATAATGAGAATCCTTACCCGATGTACGTGGAGTATCAGAATGCGGAGACCGGACAGTCGGTTGTCAGCGTTCCGTCGAATGCGGGGGATATTTTCTGGACGATGGATGAGCCTGATACGGACAAGCGGAAAGCCATGATCAAGGACGGCATCGACAGGCTTGTTTCCCGCGACGGGAAAACTGGCCGGATAAGGCAGCTAATCGAAACCGGATTTCCGGTTGTGATCGTAACCCACTGGCAATCGCTTTTTACCCAGGGGACAGGGCTTGGCCTCGACGGTCTCATTATGCTTTCCGAAAGGATCAACAGTATCTTCGGCAGCGGGATCGAATGGATATCCTGCTATGAATTGGCGAAAAGATTCGCTTCCGGGCAAAAGTGAAACCAGGATATCAGAACGAATCGCTCGTTATGATCACCCCCTGTTCGGTCACGATTGTCTTGTCACCGCTGTTGTGCCATACCCCCGCAACCTCGCCTGTCATCCACGACGGTTTCTGGAACGGGTACCAAGTCTCCCCGTAGTCGAGGGAGATATACAGATAGTTATAGCTCTGCATACCGGAAAAGACCAGCTGCCCGTCATTGTAGAAGGAATAGCAGGAATCGTTCAGAGGCTGGAGCAGCACATGCTTTGAAGGATCGTTAATATCGGCGATCGGGCATTTATAGATTCCCCAGCAATCGTAAGTGACGCCATTGTAATCAAAGGTTCCCGGGCCGTCGGATCCCCAGTAATAATACCCGTTCCTTACATATACGCCCAGGGCTCTCATCCGCTGCCAGTTCCTGCTGGCTCCGGCCAGGACGTCGTTTATAGTCCAGGTGTCGCTGCCGCGGTCGTATGTACACTTAAGGAAGTGCATCTCAGGGCCCACATCACCTGTGCAGGCGTAGAAGCTGCCGTCATCCCCAATATTTATTGCATGAACATGCCTGGCGATCAATGGATTGGTCGGGTCCCCGAGAAGCGTTCCGCCGGTGCCGCCGGATGGAGTACCGTTATCTGTGCAGTTAGGATCCTGGCCGAAGGTATAGATCACTTTCCAGGTGATCCCGTCGAGCGAATAATAAAGATTGATGGGGCATGCCCCGGTTGCTGAATTCCCGTAGTTTCCGAGGAGGCATACTCCCGCCTTCTCCTCGAAGCCGTTCATGAAATGGAAGTAGCTGCCGGGATAGCTGTCGCTTACCGGTGTGTGGTAGGTATAGGGGCTGCCGTTTTTGTCCAGGACGGTGCAGGGGTTTATCGTGGTCATGTTGTCGGTTGAATAGTACATTTTATTCACGCAGAAGAGCACGATGGTCCCGTTCTCAAGTATCCTTGCCTTATGGTACAGCGTAAAGATCCCGGTTACATTTACACCGGCATTGTATGTTGCTCCGTAATCATTGCTGAATTTGATGTAATGATCGCTGGTATAAATGACCCTTTTGCTTCCCCGCGAATGCAGAAGCTTGTCGCCTGTTGGCTGGATGAAATTTATCACCGGCGGACCGGGGGGAAGGGTATTGAAGCTGATCTCGTTTCCGTAGGATGTCCCGGCGCTGTTGACGGCATAGGCCCTGACAAAGTAAGTAGTTGCGGTAATCAGCCCGGTGATGCTGCTGGTGAAGCTGCCGCTCCCGGATCCGTCGCTTGTCTTGTTCCCGCTAACTGTCGGACCGGAGGTCGTCCCCCAGCATATGCCGCGCTCGGTGACAGGGGCGCCGCCGCTGTCGGTAATGTTCCCGCCTGAAGAGGCTGTCGTCTGAAGGATACTTGTAACCGATGTCGTTGTGAGGGTGGGGGGTATTATCAGAGTTGTGAACTGGATATCCTCCCCGTACGATGTTCCCGAATTATTGACTGCGTATGCCCTGATATGGTAAGTAGTGCCCGCCTTCAGCCCGGTCAGGGTCGAGGTGAATACCCCCGCTCCCGTGCCGTCTGTGGTCCTGGAGCCGGCGGTTGTCGGCTGTGCAGTTTCAGCCCAGCATACTCCGCGTACGGTTATGGACCCTCCACCGTCGGATGTGATGTTGCCACCGGATACTGCAGATATCCCGGTGATACCTGAGACGGTGGATGTGGTCACAGTTGCCGGGTCGGCAATAGCCGAGAATGATATATCCTGCCCGTATGATGTCCCGGCGCTGTTGGTTGCATATGCGCGGACATGGTAAGCGGCACCCGGCGTGAGCCCTGCGATTGCGCTGCTGTAGCTGCCGCTGCCGGAACCATCTGAGGTCCTGTTGTCACTGGTTGAAGGATTTGCAGACGATGCCCAGCAGACGCCCCGCTCGGTGATTGCATGACCTCCGTCATCAGTGATATTTCCCCCGGATGCTGCACCGGTATGGGTTATATTTGTGACGGGGAGCGTGGTAAGGGAGGGGAATTCGCTAAGGGTCGAAAACGTCACTTCGTTTCCGTAGGCTGTCCCCGCGCTGTTGGTCGCATATGCCCTGGCGTAATAGGGGGTGGTCGGCTGAAGCCCGGTGATGCTGCTTGCAAAGGTTCCGCTTCCGGAACCATCAGAGGTCCTGCTGCCGCTGATCGTTGGACCGGATGCAGTCGCCCAGCATACTCCCCGTTCGGTGATCTGCCCGCCTCCGTCATCGGTAATATTCCCGCCTGATGTTGCGTAAGTCTGCTTTATCCCCGTAACCGTGGTCGTGGTGAGTACCGGGATGATCACGAGGGTGGTGAATGTAAGGTCTTCACCATAGGCCGTTCCGGCACTGTTCGTGGCATATGACCTCACGTGATACACAGTCCCGGGCTTTAAGCCTGAGATCGATGAGGTAAATGTTCCCGTTCCTGTTCCGTTTGATGTCCTTGTATCGCTGATCGTTGGGGATGGTGAAGCTGACCAGCAGACACCCCTTGCTGTAACCGTTCCGCCTCCGTCGGAGGAGATAGCCCCTCCTGAGGTGGCTGTCGTCCCGGTCACATTTGTTGCCGCTGCGGTGGACAGGGTTGGGAGATAAGCCGTTGTCGCAAAGGTCAGGTCGCTGCCGTACGATGTGCCGGCACTGTTTGTTGCATAAGCCCTTATGTGATATGTCGTTCCTGCCTGGAGCCCGGTGATCTGGCTGGTAAATGAGCCTGTCCCGGAACCATCACTGGTCCGGTTGCCTGTGACTGAAGGGTTGGCAACGGTTGACCAGCAGACCCCCCTGGCAGATACTGTCCCGCCACCTGCGTCTGTGACGTTCCCACCGGCAGTTGCCGCAGTCTGCGTGATTCCTGAGGCGGAAGATGTGGTAACCTCCGGGGGCGCTATCAGCGTGGTAAATGACACATCCTCACCGTAAGCCGTTCCTGCACTGTTTGTGGCATACGACCTGAGGTGATAGGTTGTGCCCGGCTGCAGTCCTGAAACAGATGATGTAAAGCTGCCGGAGCCGCTCCCGTCGGTTGTCCTCGGGTTGCTTACTGTCGGTGAAGCTGCTGTCGACCAGCAGACGCCTCTTTCGGTTATGTTTCCGCCACCGGTTGATGTGATGTTCCCTCCTGAGGAGGCTGAAGAGGATGTTATTGCGGTAATGGGTGATGTGGAAATTTCTGGGAGAGCGGTATTTGTCGTAAAAGATATATCTGCGCCGTAGGCGGTCCCGGCCCCGTTGGTAGCATAAGCCCTTGCGTGGTATGTCGTTCCGGGCTGCAAGCCGGTGATGGAACTGGTGAAAGTTCCTGTTCCGGTGCCGTCGGAGCTCCTGTTTCCGCTTATCGTCGGATTAGCGCTTTGAGACCAACAGACACCCCTGCCTGTGATTGTCCTGCCGCCGTCATCAGATATGTTTCCGCCTGATGAAGCGGAAGTTGTTGTTATATTTATAACAGAAGAGGTCGTCAACACAGGCAGCTCGCTGAGTGTGGTAAATGTCAGCTCGTTGCCGTAAGCGGTCCCTGCACTGTTCGTGGCATAGGCCCGCAGGTGATAAGTGGTTTCAGGAAGAAGTCCTGTGACAGACGAGGCGAAGCTTCCGGTCCCGGTTCCGTCAGAACTCCTTGATCCAGCTATGGTAGGTGAAGCTGACAATGACCAGCAAACTCCTCTTTCGGTGATCGATCCCCCTCCGTTGCCGGTAACGTTCCCTCCCGCGGAAGCAGTGGTCTGCCTTATGCCTGAAACGGCCATCGTGCTCAGCTCCGGCAGGGCTACCAGAGTCGTAAATGTTATGTCTTCTCCATAAGACGTCCCTGCACTGTTCGTTGCATAGGCTCTGGCATGGTAGGTCGTCCCGGGCCTCAACCCGGAGATTGCCGAAGAGAAGGTCCCCGTACCTGAACCGTTTGTTGTCTTCGCGTCATTCACGGTAGGAGAGGCGCTGGTTGACCAGCATACACCCCGTGCGGTGATAATTCCGCCTCCGTCATTCGTGATCGTGCCGCCGGAGGATGCGGATGAAGCGGTAATACCTGTAATAGGGGTAGTGGTCACGGCTGACAAAGCGGTGGAGGTTGTGAAGACCAGGTCGGCACCGTAGGAGGTCCCGGCGCTGTTTGTCGCCCATGCCCGCACATGATATGATACACCCGGTTGCAGACCTGTGATGGTGCTGGTAAAGTTGCCTGTCCCAGTTCCGTCGGCAGTTTTCGGGTCATTGATTGTAGGATTGGCGGGCCTGCTCCAGCATACCCCGCGGCTCGTAATGATGCCTCCGCCATTGTCGGTGACATTGCCTCCGGAGCTTGCTCCTGCCGGACCGATCCCTGATAGCTGGGAAGTGGTGACAGTTGGCAATGCAACATCGGTGGAGAAGCTGATATTGTCGCCGTACGCTGTTCCGGCGCTGTTGGTTGCGTAAGCCCTGATATAATACGTAGTACCGGGCTTAAGGCCGGTTATATTTGTGTCAAATGCCCCGTCTTTCAGGTCATTTGAAGTTTTGTCGTCTTCAACCGTCGGGTTTTCAGAGGTGTTCCAGCATACTCCGGCAGTCGTTACCGGACCACCCTCGTCGCTTGTCACCATACCGCCTGCTGAAACGGATGTTGTGGAAATTTCGCTCACCTGTCCGGTGAGTACGAAGGGAAGCGAAACCACACTCGTTCCCAGGAGGCAGCGTAATGAATAGCCATCATTTGCTGGGCCGTCGTTGCTTCTCGTCAGGGTCCCGGAGCTGTAACTGAGGTTCCAGCCCGAAGGTTTCAGGACGTTTTTGCGAAAGCTTGAACTCCACCAGAACCCGTCCATCTTCATCTGGCTGAATCCCCTGCTACTTCTGCTTCCACCCGGGAGAGCTGAAAACCCGCTTTCATTCGTTGAACCGGCGTTTGGCCCTGTCCATGACCCTGTGCCCGTTTCCTTGATCTTTCCCCCTGCTTCATCATCCCCGCCGAGAAAATCTCCGAGGGCCATCCACTCCCTGTCGGACGGTACATGCCATCCTGCAGGGCAAAGGATCCCCCTGCTGACAGCATGCCAGTTGTACAGCGCCCCGTAAATATTTTTATTTGCGGCCTCATCGTTCCCATACCATGAATATGCGCCAGATGAATCAGAATTCCAAAAGTTGTCGTCAGTACCGGGAAAATTAATTGCGGTTCCGTCGTTGTACTTCGTTGACATGAGGTTTTCCGCCATCCAGACCTGGGACCCGATCTCCACCACAGTATAGCTGTTATTATCTCCGTCGGAACACGGGTAAAAGGGGAAGGTAACCGTCCTGTCTGCTGCCGGGATGTCAACGATCAGGGTTTTGAAGTTATCGGAGGTTCCCCTGAAGAGAAGGCGGTCCCCGTCGTTGTAATGCATGGCAACTGTATCGAGGGCAGCATTGCTCCCCTGGCCGGGCAGGTTATCATCGAGCGGATTTTCATCGCTGATCTTCACAAGCTTCACTGTTCCGGAAGATTCAGTATTCCACATCAGTTTGACTGACATATGATATCCGTTCCCGTCGACCCTGATCACGTTAAAACCCCTGCTCAGGCCAGAAAGTCGGTAGGACTGGCCGTAGTTACCAAGGAATGCCGGGATGCTGGCCACAAGCTTGCCGGTGAGGGTGTACACCCTTATCACGGCATTGCCGGCGAGCGGAGCATGGATCTGCAAAACAGCATAGTCGCGGCTAACAGGATTGGGGTATACTTTTATGGAGTTGGCAATTTCAACATTATCAGGAATATCACCTGTAAGATGGAGAACTTCACTGCCGAATATTGTAAGGACCTCCCCTGAGGAGAGGTTTTTGACCCTCACAGTCGAAACCGAACCGGAAGCCCCGGAACCTTCAAATTTATAGTAATAATCCTGCCCTTTAAGCTGAAATGATCCGAAAAGAACGGACATGATCAGCACAGGTTTAAGGAGATCCAGGGCAACCTTTTTTATGCAGGGATGGCGTTGTATGTATTGCATCAGACTTTCGGGGAAACTTGTTAAATTCCACCGAAAATTATTCTTCCTGCCGGATTATAAAGGTATGTTTTGACAACCCCGTCAGAATTTTCCACGAGTGGTTTAATTTCTTTGACTGAATTTCAATGTGTCTGAATGCAGCTGATTTTTCAACCGGAGTTCAGCTAAACTTTTTTCCTATGGAGGTCACACCGGCCTGAAGTTTTTCCTGAAATCAAAGGGGGACATATTGCAGGAGACCTTGAATTGCCTGTTAAAATACGAATTGCTTTCATAACCGCATTCATAGGCAACCTCCTTCACCGACTTGTCGGTTTCGGTGAGCAGCTTCCTGGCATGGGTAATGCGGATCTCATTCACAAACTCGGAGAATTTCTTCTTTGTTTTCCTCCTGAAATACCTGCAGAAAGCTGACTTCTGCATACTGGCGATTGAAGCTGCCCCGGCGAGGCTTATCCTCTCCTGGAAATTCTCGGCAACATATCTGAAGATATCGTTCACAATTCTGGAATCGCTCAGTCCCGAGGTGAATTCGCCGATAGAATTTGAGAGCTCGAGGCATTTCTTTCCTGAGAGCTCATTAAGGATGAGGATAAAATCACTGAGCTTCTCCAGGTTCCTTTTTGTTCCGAGCATTAACATCCTGTTTATTAATTCAGCGGAAGGGTTAAGTATCCGTATCCCGTATTCGGCTTTCCTGATAAGCCTGTTCAGCCTGATGGATTCCGTCTTCCTGAAAAAGCTTTCACCGAGGAAGTCCTTCCGGAAGAATATGCCGAAGGCATGAGCCGGCTCGCTCCCGTTTTCATAGCCGCGGGTATTGTAGAAGCAATGGGGCAATCCAGGGGCGAACAGGAACATGTCGCCGTCACTGAAGTTCAGGACATTATTTCCAAGGTAGAGCTTCCCGTGACTTTTGATTATCACTATCAGCTCAAATTCATCATGCATGTGAAACGGGGAGGTGAACCTTGGCTGTCGAAACTCCTGAAAATGAAAGAGACTGTTTTCGTCGACTACGAGCTTTTCGTATGTGATCTGCATAATATTGACAGAATGCCGGAAAATGATATAAACTCATGTAAATATAGTGCATATTTTGGCAAAAAGGATGCTATCCGGTGACCAGGTTATCAACTAAATTCGTAATAGTTGAAATTAATTCCTGATCGAAATGGACATCAAATCATGCGGGACCGGGACAATAATAAACCTCGCCCGGAAGAGGAACATAGCTGTTCCCGGGTTCAACATCCCATACCTTCCAATGATGGAGCCGGTGATCAGGGCCCTGTGTGACACGCGGACTTTCGGCCTCATAATGGTCGCGCGCCTGGAATGGATAAAATTCGGATCGGGAAGCATGAAAGCCGTAAGGGATGAGTACCTGAAGCTGAAGGATGAAAGGTTCACCAGGCTTCACCTCGATCATGTGCCTGTGATTGACGAGGATAACCTGCTGACGGACTTTACCGGCATCATTTCAGAGGCGCTTGACCTTGGGTACGGATCGGTGATGATAGATGGCTCAAGGCTGACGCTTGAGGAGAACATTGAAGCGACGGGAAAGGTTGTTGAGATGGCCCACCGCGCGGGAGTTCCGGTTGAAGCCGAGCTGGGGGCGGTGATGGGTCATGAAGCCGGCCCGCTTCCTCCGTACGAAGAGCTTTTCGCGACCGGAAAGGGGTTCACTTCACCGGAAGATGCCGGAAGATTTATTGCAGAAACAGGCGCAGACTGGCTTTCGGTGGCGATCGGGAATGTTCATGGAGCGATCTCGGCTGCAACAAGGACCGGGAAAAAGATCGAAGCCAGGCTGGCCATCGATCACCTTGAAAAGATCGACAAGGCTGCCGGCGTTCCGCTGGTCCTTCATGGCGGGACCGGGATCTCAAAGAAGTACCTGATGGAATCGTTCAGGCACGGCATTGCAAAGATCAATATTGCAACGGCGATCAGGCAGCCTTACGAGAAGCTTATTATGAATCCGGTCAGGGAAGCGCAGGAGGCCGTTTATGAAACTATGGTGGATTTACTGCGGAACGAGCTGGATGTTGCCGGATCAGCTGACATCATTTTCAACGGAATCAAAACTCAAAACTTAAGAATATGAAAAACCAAAAATCGACATTCGCGCTCTTTTTCGGCAACCGGGGTTTCTTCCCCGAATCACTTATTGCAATAGCCCGGGAGGAAGTAAGCACGATCCTTGGCCGGCTTGGTTACGGGACACTCATGATGGACAGCGCCCTGACGCGATACGGTGCTGTTGAAACAACGGCAGAAGGCAGAAAGTACGCCAGGTTCCTTGAGGATAACCGCGGGAAATATGACGGGGTGATCCTCGTGCTCCCCAATTTCGGGGATGAGAACGGAGCTGTAGCGGCGCTGCAGGATGCAGGGGTTCCCATCTACATCCTTGCCTATCCCGATGAACCTGATAAAATGGATTTCCAGCAGAGAAGGGACGCCTTCTGCGGTAAGTTCTCGATCATGGATGTCTTTTGCCAGTACAGCGTGCCTTTTACCGTTTTCCCGCCCCATACACTCCGCCCGTCGTCGGATGGGTTCATAAAACATATTGATGCATTCGATAGGGTTTGCAGGATCGTCAACGGCATGAAAAGGACCACGGTTGGTGCGATCGGGGCCAGGACCACGGCGTTCAAGACGGTCAGGTACGACGAGCTTGTACTCCAGAAATATGGAATTACAACGGAAGTCCTCGACCTGTCGGAAGTTTTCAGCAGGGTCAGGAAGCTCGATATTTCATCGGGTGCTGCAAAGGAAAAATCAGAGCGGCTCAGGAGCTATACCGATTTCAGCAAGGTCCCTGAAAAGGCATTCGAGAACCATGTGCGCTTCGGTGTCGTGATAGATGAGATCATCGAGGAGTACAGCATGGATTCACTTGCCCTGAGGTGCTGGATCGAGATGGAAAAGGACTTCGGTGTTGCTCCCTGCGTCCTTCTAAGCGAGATCAACGACCGCGGAATCCCCGCAGCTTGTGAGCTCGATATCTGCAATGCGATAACCATGTATGCATTGCATCTTGCATCGGGACGGCCGGCCACCTGCCTCGACTGGAACAATAACTACGGCGACGATCCTGATAAATGCATCCTCTTCCATTGCGGTCCCGTCCCGCAAAGTCTGATGACCGGAAAGGGTGAGGTCATAGAACATCCCATGTTCGCAAAATCGTTCGGCGCCGGCTGCGGATTCGGATGCAATGTTGGCAGGATCGCCCCCTGCAAGCTGACGTTTGCCAGCTCGAAAACGCAGGATGGGAAGCTGTTTGTTTATACCGGGGAAGGAGAATTCACTTCCGATACTATCCAGGAGGGCTTTTTCGGATGCGGCGGCGTGGCAAAGATCGGGAACCTCCAGGGAAAGCTCCATAATATCGGGTACAACGGGTACAGGCACCATGTGAGCGTTACGCCGGGCCTGTGCGAGAAGGCGCTTCGCGAAGCCTTCACCCGCTACCTGGGCTATGAGATAACCGAAATCTAAACCGCAATCATTTGAGCTATTTAGGTCTCGACATAGGCACCGGCGGATGCAAAGCTGTCGTCTTCAGCAGCGAACGCACTGAACTCGCTTCGGCATACCGTGAGTATCCGGTATCCCATCCTCGTCCCGACTGGGCGGAGCTGGATCCTGAAGAGGTCATAAACAAGTGCTTCGAGGTTATCGCCGATGTGAACTCCCGGATCTCGGATCCGGTGGCGGCGATGTGCATTTCGAGCCAGGGAGAAGCCTTTACGCCGGTCGACAGTCATGGCAGGATCCTCGGAAATGCCATGGTCTCGTCAGATTCACGGGCGGGGGATATCGCCTCAGACTGGAGCCGCCAGTTCGGAACAGGCAGGATATACAGGATAACCGGGCATACTCCCCATCCCTTGTTTACACTCTTCAAAATACTATGGATAAAGAGGAACAACCCCGGAGCATGGACCAATGCCAGGTATTTCCTGTGCTTCGAGGACCTGTTCCATTTTCGGGCGGGGATTGAGCCCAGGATCAGCTGGCCCCTGGCAGGAAGGACGATGCTCTTTGACGTCGGCACTCACAGCTGGAGCCCTGAGATCCTGGATGCAATCGGATTGGACGCCGGGAGGCTTGCAATCCCCGCGCCATCAGGTGAGATCACCGGAACCATTGAAAAAGAGCTGGGAGCAAGGCTTGGCTTCAGGAATCCAGTGGTGCTTGTTGCCGGCGGCCATGACCAGACCTGCGCTGCCCTGGGTGCCGGGGTGATTGACACCGGGATGTGCATGTACGCAACAGGATCCGTGGAATGCTTCTGCCCGGTACTCGACAAGCCGAGCTTCTCCCCCGAGCTTCAGGAGAATAACCTGTGCTGCTACGATTACACCTTAAAGGGAAAGAGCACAAGTGTCGCCTACAGCCTGACAGGCGGAAATATCCTGCGCTGGATGCGCGATGAGCTTGGAAAACCGGAAACAGAGCTGGCGAAATCGACCGGGCAGAATGCCTATTCACTGCTGCTGGACCAGATGCCCGATACCCCCTCCGAACTCCTGGTGCTTCCCTATTTCTCCGCAACCGGGACACCCTACTTTGACACGAAAGCACAGGGTGCGATCCTGGGGCTGCGGCATACGACCTCAAAGGGTGAGATCACAAGGGCCCTCCTAGAGGGTGTCGCACTCGAAATGAAGCTGAACCTGATGCTGATGGAAAAATCGGGCATGAAGATCAGCACCTTCATAGCTACCGGCGGCGGGACCCGTAATCACAAATGGAACCAGCTCAAAGCAGATGTCCTGAATAAGGATATCATAGTCCGCGAGATCAGTGAAGCCGGGTGTTTCGGCGCAGCAATGCTCGCGATGAGCGCAGACCGGAATACCCCTGTCAGTGAACTGGTCAGTGGCGGCCTTTCCGGAAATATCATTTTCAGGCCAGATGAGGCAAAGGCGGGCGTATATGACCGCAAATTCAGTTCATACCGGGAGCTTTACCCGGCCCTGAAACAGTTCTGGAACGCTTGATTAATACTGAATTACAGTAAAATTGAACATCAAATCCAAGAAAAATGGATACCCGCGAATTAATGAAGTATGTCGGCAATCTTGCCCAGGCCGGAGGATGCAGGCAGTATGTCCTTTCCGACGGATGGGCCCGCGGATTGAGGGCCGCTGATATCAATACCGGCAGCGGCCTGCAGTATACCGTTCTGCCCGACAGGGCCATGGATATTTCCCTTGCATCCTACAGGGGAAGGAATCTTGTATACCTGACCGGCAACGGGGAGACCAATCCTGCGTTTTATGAACCGGAAGGGATCGGGTGGCTCCGTACTTTTACAGGCGGGCTTCTGACTACATGCGGCCTGACTTACCTTGGTTCGCCGTGTACCGATGACAATGAAGCTCTCGGCCTTCACGGCCGGATCTCCACTACGCCGGCAAAGCAGGTTGCCGATCTTTCCGGATGGACGGGGGATAGTTACCGGATCGTGATCCGCGGGGTTGTCGAGGAAGGTCATCTCTTTGGCAACAGGCTGAGAATGGAAAGGGAAATATCCTCGGCTCTCGGCTGCAGCGAGATACATCTGAAGGACACTATTACGAACACCGGTAACAAGACCACTCCGCTGACACTTCTTTATCACATGAATTTCGGTTACCCACTGCTTTCAGAGAGTTCAGAGCTTATAATCGACCCCTCCTCGACAGCCGCCCGAGATCCGGAAGCGGCAAAGGGGCTCAATGATTTCCGGCGCTTTACCAGACCGCAGCCTTCATTCAGGGAACAGGTCTTTTTTCATACCATTAAAGGCGGAATTGATGGGATGACGGAAATAATTCTCAGAAACAGGGAAATTAATACAGAAGTCAGGATAAGCTTCCTTGTAAATTCGTTACCTTTTGTCTCCCAATGGAAGATGATGGCTGCAGGGGAGTATGTCCTGGGCATTGAGCCTGGGAATGTTCACTCAAAATCGAGGGAAACCCTGAGGGGCGAAAACCTCCTGCCGTTTCTCGATCCCGGGGAATCGTCAGTATTTGAGCTTTTCATAGCTGTCAGTGATATTCAGTGATCAGGTCGTACGGGTGAAGAATCTAGTTTTATTCGGGGCAGGGAAGATCGGAAGGTCTTTTATCGGGCAGCTCTTTTCAAGGGCAGGCTTCGAGGTTGTTTTCATTGATATTTCCCAAGTGCTGATCAATGAGCTAAACAGGAGAAGGGAGTATAGTGTGATCATTAAGAGCGACCGGCCCGAATCCGTGATCCATATCAGGAATGTCAGGGGTGTCCTGGCTGAAGAGAAGCAAAAGGTGGCGGAGGAGATTTCGGAAGCCGATATTGCTGCTGTCTCTGTTGGACAGAAAGGGCTGCCGGAGGCAATTTCAAACCTTGCGGCCGGCCTGGAACTGAGGCGTAAGAAATTCGGCAACCTCCCGCTGGATGTGATACTGGCGGAGAATATGCATAATGCTGATCTCTATGCAGGCGGAATGCTGAAGCAGATCCTTGGGCCCGGGTATCCTGTCGGGTCGCTCGTCGGCCTGATTGAGACAAGCATCGGGAAAATGGTGCCTATCATGCCTCTCGAAGTTCAACAGAAGGACCCGCTTCTTGTTTACGCTGAACCGTTCAATACTCTTATCCTCGATAAAAAAGGATTCAGGAATCCTATCCCGGAAGTCGAGGGATTGGCCCCGAAAGAGAACATGAAAGCATGGGTCGACCGCAAATCGCACATACATAATTTCGGCCATGTGGCAGCGGCATACAAGGGATACAGGAAATATCCCGATATCAGGCTGCTGGCCGACCTCCTGGAGATCAGGCCGGTTATGGAGTTTACCCGGGCTGCAATGCTCCAGTGCGCAGACATCCTGTTAAAAAAGTATCCCGGCGAGTTTACATCCGCTGAACTCACCGAGCATACTGATGACCTGCTTACCAGGTTCTGCAACCGTTCACTCGGTGACACGGTTTTCCGGGTGGGCTGCGACCTGAGGAGGAAATTACACCGGGGCGACAGGGTTCTCGGACCGCTGGCCGATGGTATCCTCCTGAATTCACCGGTAGAGCTTATCGTTGAAACATTCCTGAACGGCCTACGTTTTGGAGCGGTCGATGAAGGGGGAAGGCAATTCCCTGGTGACGCGGAGTTTTCCGAAACATTCAGGAACAAGGGCCTGGAATATGTGATGTACAGCATCTGCGGCCTCGCGCGGAATATTGACAAGGAGACAGCGGGGAGGATAATCTCAGCAGCTGCCGCCGGGCAATAAAGCATTAACCTTCAGCCCCGGAAGAGTACCCGGCAGGGGAAATGCCTTGTGATCGTTCGCCCCGGCACGGGCATAGAAGATCATCCTTAAGGCAAAAGCCTTCGGTTCGAAGGAAAATTCTGTGGAAATTGCTGTAAATTAGGCTGAAATGGTCCCTGTTTAACAAAAAAGTTGTAATTTCATACCACCTGGGGAGGAACCTCGATCCCTGAGCGGGATAGAGAGGGGGAAGTTTTTATGCAGATTGCACCGTGAGCACAGGGTGTGGACCCGGACAGCGGACATTTGGAGCTGATAGCCCTGTGCCTCATGTGCAAGGAAGATTCGTTCCCGGTAGTCTGGCAATCCAGCCTGGCCAATATCTCCAACAAACCGCCCTGTTTTGTATTTTAAATCGCCGGAATTGGTACTTTTAACGTGATGTTATAAACCTAACCCCCGATTCATGAGTGCTCCTGATAATTTATCAAGAAGGCGGTTCATTTCGGTTGCAGGGGTGGCACCCTTATCATTCGGGCTTCTTGATCACCTGGCTGATCAGGCCTTTGAAGCCCCGTCTTCGGATACCGAAGCGGTCAGGCTGCCCTGCCCCGGACTTTTTTCCGTTAAAGGCACTTACCTGAATGCGGCATATACTCACCCCATGAGCAGGGCGAGTGCAGAAGCCGTCAAGGAGTACCTCGATTTCAGGCAGGCCAACGGGAATTCCAGGCCTGATTTCAGAACAGGATGGGATGAGGTAAAAAAGATGTATGCAGGGCTGATCAATGCCGACCCCGGCGAGATTGCGTGGATACCCGGCACCATGGCCGGTGAGAACATGATAGTCAACGGACTGGGGATCCCCGGATCAAAAGCCAGGATAGTGACCGATGCCCTCCATTTCGACGGATCGCTTTACATGTACAGCGAACTGGCCAGGCAGGGCGCGGATGTGCACGTTATCACACCCCGCAATAACAGGATCTGGCCCGACCAGATTGAGGCGGCCATCACTCCCGGAACGAGGCTTGTCGCTGTCTCGCTTGTCAGCATGGTCAATGGCTTTACGCACGACCTGAAATCGCTGTGCGAAATAGCCCATTCGCGGGGGGCCCTGGTTTATGCCGATATAGTGCAGGCGGTCGGTGCAGTGCTGCTTGATGTCCACGACAGCAAGGTCGATTTTTGTGCGGCATCGTCCTTCAAATGGCTTATGGGAGATTTTGGTGCCGGATTTCTGTATGTTTCGAAAGAGAGCATGCATCACGTGAAAAGGGCCCAGTACGGGTACCGCCAGCTTGCTGATTCGGTTTCCCATATGCTCCCGTTCGACCCTCCCGGGGGTGAACCGTATACTTATTCGCAGACCAACGATGCCGCCGGTCACTTTGAAGTCGGATCGCTGGGAAATGAGGCAGTAGCCACCCTCGGCAAATCGCTGGAGCTGATCCGGGAATTGGGTCCGGCCGCAATTACCGAACACCGCAAGCCGATGATCAGGCTTCTGCAATCAAGGCTTCCCTCGATGGGATTCCTTCCCCTTACTCCCGAGGATTCATCATCTCCTATAGTCTCTTTCGCTTACCGGGATGCCGGTAAGAAGCTTGCGGGGAAGCTGGCGGATGCAAAGATCAACATCCAGCTGTACGACAACAGGTTCCGGATTTCACCATCAGTCTATAACTCAATTTCGGACATTGAGAAATTGATAGATTTGCTTTCGGTAAAACATTAACATCAAACAAGCCATAACAAGTTACACAGAGATCACAGCCACAATATGAAACAAATTCTACTTCTTATCCTCCTTGCAGGATGGATCACGGCAGCCGGAGGGATGCAGCAGGAACCGGACGACGACCTCGCATTCGTGAAAAAGATTGCCGCGAACATCCTGAATAGCAAATCGTGCACTGATAACCTGTACTTTCTTACAAAGAAAATAGGCGGCCGCATGGCAGGATCAGAGGCAATGGGGAAAGCAGAACAGTGGGCAAGGGAAGAGCTCGTCAGGGCAGGAGCGGATACTGTGTGGCTGCAGCCATGCAAAGTAAATCACTGGGAGAGGGGAGGGAAGGACAGTGCATTTATCAGCTTTTCCGATGACGGTGGAAATGTGGCAAGAAAAAGGATAAATGTGGCTGCTATGGGGAACTCTTCTGGGGGCGGTATTGGAGGAGTAAAGGGTAAACTGCTGATGGTTGACTCATTTGAGGAGCTTGAAAAGCACGGGGCGGAAGCTGCGAGCAGGATCATCTTCTTCGGACCAAAGTTCAGGGAGGGTGAAAATTCCATCGGTGAGTATTCGCGCCTTGCGAAATATCGTACAACCGGAGCCACAGTGGCTTCGGGGTACGGGGCAAAGGGAATTATCGTGCGCTCGCTCACCGGCAGCATCGACGATTATCCGCATACGGGAGGGCAGCATAACGATCCGGGTGTCCCGGGGATACCGGCAGTATGCGTGAGCACCCGCGACGCCAATTTTATCGAAGCCGAATACCTGAAGGGGAAAACGATCGAGGCTGAGATCTTTACACACGGCAGGATATTCAACGACACGACGGGACACAATGTGATAGGCGAGCTTAAGGGCTGGGAGTTTCCAGACAGGTACATTACCATCGGGGGCCATCTCGACAGCTGGGATGTGAGCGAGGGCACCAGCGACGACGGCACAGGCGTTGTCCTGACCATCGAAATTTTAAGGGCGCTGAAGGAAACCGGTTACAGGCCAAGGCATACTATCAGGTTCGTATTGTTTGCCGATGAGGAAAACGGGATCAACGGCGCACTGACCTATGCCGCAGCGGCAAAGGAAAAGAATGAGGTGCACGTCTTTGCACTGGAATCTGACTCTGGCTGCTTCCCCCCGTTCAGCATAGGAATATCCGGTCTCTCCTCTGAATCCGAGGAGAAACTGAGGGGACTTTCCAGCCTGTTTGAGCCATATAAAGGTGGGAAATGGCTTAACGCGGGAGGTGCAGATATCGGACCCCTGAACCAGAATTTCGGTACACCCATGGCTGCGTTATGGTCAGATCAGCAGAGCTATTTCACGGTGCACCATTCGACCAACGACACCTACGAAACTACCGATCCTGAAGATGTCAGGCTCGGAGCGGTCAATCTCGCCATCATGCTATATCTTATTGAGAAATATCAACTTAACTGAAAAATGAAACTGAAGTACTTTTTACCCGCCTTGCTGTTGATTGCCGGATGCGGCCGGGACCATTCGCGGATAACGCCCGACCTGAGCTACGAACTGAGCTATTTCAGGGAAGGCAGGATCCATGTAAAGCTTGTTTACAAGCCCATCGAAAAGGGAAGCACCCTTTTTACTTACGGGGAACCGAGATTCGGGGGCCAGTCAGATATTGTGAAAGGATTTACGGGCCTTAAAGCGCAGGAGGGGGTCAGGGTCAACTTCGACGATTTCTCAAGGGAGCTCACTCTCTTCTGCAGGGACACCCTTCCGGTTACCGTCGATTACGATATCGTCGACACCAGGATGAAAGAACACGGGCTGAGGGGAGAGCTCTTCAGGCCGATCATAATGAATGACTACCTCTATTGCCACGGGATCAACCTGTTCCTCAATCCTGTCCTGAGAGATCCGAAACAAAAAGTAACGCAATCGGTGGTATGGAAAAAGCTTCCTCCCTTCAGGCTTTTCCAGCAGTTCGATCCCGAAAATCACGGATCGCGACCTTCTGTCGGGAAGCCTGAGGACTTCATGTACAAACTGATCACAGGGGCTGACGGCATGATTACCGAAAAGGTAAAGGCTGCGGGTAGCGAAAACTATCTTGTCCTGAGGCTTGTCAGGAACAGCGATTTTAACAGGAAGGCCCTGAGCGGATATTTCAAAAGTTACTATGAAGCGATCTGCGGCTTCTGGAAGGAGGAGTCTCCACAGCCTTATTTCCTGATACTCCAGCCTTTCCTCTCCATCGACCATAATATTGGCGGCATGGGTCTTGGGAACGGGTTCGCCGGGAAGTATTCATACAACACCGATACGATCCTCTCCCCGGAAAGGATCTTCACGATCTCACACGAGATCGGCCATCACTGGATCGGAGGGTTAATTGAATCGGGCGTCAATGACCAGTGGTTTGCGGAAGGATTCAATGACTATTTCACCTGGTACACGCTTTTGTCAGCCGGGATGATGACACCTTCGCAGTTTGAAAGATCGTTCAATAATGTGCTTGTGAGCCATTATTCAAGCAAGGTTAAGGAGCTTCCCAACGACAGCATCTGGCCAAATTACTGGAAAATGGGGGACTATAACAAGCTGCCGTACAGGCGTGGTTCGATATTTGCATTTTATCTCGACAACCAGATCAGACGGGTAAGCAACGGTGAAAAAAACCTTCATGACCTGATGTTATCGCTTAAGGAATTCCGTCAGAAGATGGATCCAGGCTACCAGCTGAGCATCAGTGATTTTGCATCACAAGCTTCCGCATTCGTGCCGGCCGACTCCATTAAGACTGAGCTCGCAAGGTATATTACATCCGGCGTTCCGGTCCGGTTCTCAACCGGGATGCTTACAGACGCTTTTTCCGTTTCCTGGAAAGACAGCATTCCCGTTTTGCAGATTAGGGACAATGAAAAGTTCGAGTCGTTTTTCAGAAAATAGCAGGGGATTGCCGGGCCTGGTCCTGGTGCTGCTTTTTATCACGGAGCCGGTATCCGGTCAGGTACCACGATATTCCCGCACAACCACCACCGGCACGTTCAACGGGAAGGAGCTCGCTTACACCGCCGTGGCTGAAGAGACGCTGCTCTATGGAAATGGCGACACAGACCCTGCGGCCTCGGTCATCACTTTTTCGTATTTCTCGGGCAATGATGAACTGAAAAAAGTGAGACCGGTCATATTCATCTTCAACGGAGGCCCGGGAGCCTCTTCCTCGCCACTTCATCTCCATGCTTTCGGGCCCCGCATCTTTCCGGCATCAGGACATGGACCGATGACCGGCAACAACGATTGCCTCCTGGACGTTGCTGACCTGGTATTCATCGATCCGGCCGGAACAGGCTACACAAGGATATTCAAACCTGACTCATGCGCGAAGTACTGGGATGTAAAAGGTGACGCAGCTTCAATAATTTATGTCATAAAGAAATGGCAGGAAAGATATGACCGGAAGGACTCACCGGTTTACCTGTGCGGGGAAAGCTACGGGACAATCAGGGCGGCTGAAATGCTCGGCATTGGCAGCGATCTTCCTGTTGCCGGCGTGATCATGCTTTCGGCGGCTTTTGACATGTCGTCGTGGATGCCGGTAGCCGGCAATGATTTGTCTTATATTGAATCCCTGCCTTCGATGGCGGCGATAGCAAAGTATCACGGCAAAGGTTCCTTGTCAGAAAAGGATGGATCAGCTGCTTTCAGCAGGGCGTACGGATTTGCATCCGGAAAGTACCTTTCTGCCCTTGCCAGGGGGTCTTCTATCCCCGCCACCGAGAAGAAGAGGATCGCATCGGAATTATCGGCCCTCACGGGGCTTCCGGCTGACACCATCCTGGCACGGGACCTGAGGATAAGCGCTGAGGATTTCGAAATGCTGCTGCTTGCAGGGGAGAACAAACGCATCGGGCAGCTCGACGGAAGGAAGACAGGGCCTTCTGACAACGGGCTCAAACCGCCGTATAACGATCCGTCGATGGGAAGAAGCGATACATCTGCGGTGAGGAGGATGAAAGAGTACTTCAATAATTCGCTCGGATTACGGGATACCGGCAGGTACAGGTCCCTGAACCTTGATGTAAATACCCGCTGGAGCTGGACATCTGCACTGAAAGAGTTTTATTTCACAGTGTTGCCGGAGCTTTCAAAGGCAGCCGCCATGAATCCGGATCTGAAGATCATGATTGCCGGCGGTATCTTCGATCTTGCAACCCCGCTCGCGGCTGCAAGATACCAGGCAGAACATTCAGGAATACGCGCAGGAAGGGTCATCTTTGAACCTTTCCCCACAGGCCATTCAATATTCGAGGACCCGCATGAGCTTAAGGTGCTTGCGGATATGATCCGGAGTTTTGTCAGCCGTTGATACCAGGGAGATTCACTTCCGACAGCAGCTGCTCCCTGTAAGAATCGTAATACGGCTTCACCAGTGAAAGCTTCTCGCCGGGCTGCCCTTCAATATAGGTCCCTCCCATGTAAAAGCACGTGAATCCGCCTGACACTACCCCCCATGAACAGGCCTCCGGCAGGTCGGGATGGCTTGCCCCGAATTTCTTCTGGTTGACAACGGATGCGATCACCCCTCCCGCAAAATTATCGCCGCAGCCGGTTGTGTCGCCTCCCTCACTGTTTCTGACCTTATCCTTTATAACCTGTGAAACAGGCAGCTTCGTAACAGGAAATCCCCTGAAGAAGGAGCCATCGGAATAAGCAGTAAGGTCTGAAGATCCGTTGGTTATGAGGAAAGAGTGAACCCCCTTTTCAATAAAGAATTCAACGGCTACATCAATGGAATTTGTCCCGCTCAGCCTGAGGGCTTCCACATTGTCTGCGATCAGGAGGTCGGTCAGGCGGTAGCTTTCGTCATCTTCCCCGAGGGGCCATCTTCCGGATGGATCAGCTTTTTCATTCCTGAAATCGAACACCGTGTTTACGATGGTGACACATCCGTGCGATTTTGCATTCCTGATAAGTGCTGAAAGATTATCGTGGATTTGCGGCACAAGGGCTGTTCCGCCGAAGACCACAATATCTGAGCTGAAAAATTCCTCGTCAAGCTCATCAGGTTGGAAATCCCAGGCTGATCCGATCGAATTAATGAACATCCTCTCGCCGTGACCGTCGTCGTAATCCGGGTCAGATAACACCAGGGTGGAAGGTGTCCGGTTTTCGGTGAACCTGTAGTCCCTCAGGACAACAGGGGTCTTTTTGAGGGAATCCAGCAGGAACCTGCCATTTTTATCATTTCCGCCGCTCCCGTAAAACCGCACCTCGCAGTTTTCCCGGCTTGTCATCTGGGCAGCATTGATCAGGGAGACAATGGACGGCCCTCCGATATTTAGCTTATTGCACGGTCTCCCTCCCATCACTGCTTCGGTGAATTTGTCGAGCGAAACACCGCAGTACCTTTCAAATTCCTCCTCGAAAACCAGCTTCCCGGGGACCAGTCCCCCATCCCCTGGAACCCTTGAAAGGAAGGGAAGGATCGTTTCTCCCCCGAAATCGATGTTGTTGTAGAGGATGTCGACCAGGCAGCACCCGGTACCTGAAACAATGATCTTGCCTGCCATAAAGTTTTACTTATTACTTCAGAAGTACAAGGGATAGTCATTTACAAGGAGGTGAACTGGCGGGGTGTCTTCATCGATGTCCGGGAACCTTCCCACTTTTTCATAGAACCGGTTGTCGCTGACGTCGTCGTTAACCATGCTGACCTCGCCGATAAGAACCTTCCCATGACCTTTCTGCGCGTAGAACCTGTGGTAGAGGCGGGGAGTCAGGCATATGCTTTGTCCCGGCTTCAGTACCAGCTGTTCGCCGGCGGTTACACCGGTAAGTATCCCGTCAATGCTCACTGTGACCCGACTATCAGAAAGATGATCCTCCCCGGTGGCCTGGTACAATTCCATGACCAGGTTGCCGCCGCCCCTGTTGATTATATCCTCGGATTTTGACCAGTGGAAGTGCATAGGAGTTACCTGCTCCTCTTCGGAGATCATGATCTTCTCGCAGTAGCTTTTGTCTTTCCTGTTCCAGTTGCCGTTCCTGATGGTGAACAGGGTCAGACCCACCCCATAGAAATCTCCTGAACCGAAATCCGTAATGTCCCAGCCCAGCTTGTTCTCAGCAATCTCATTGCAGATGCCGCGTTTGCCCAGCCATTTTTCAGGAGGCCAGTGTGCCCACTCGGGAAGCATGAATTTCTGTCCTGAAAAGAACTCCTTTGCACTGGAGATTATATCGTTTACTTCGCTTCGTTTCATGGCCGGGTCAGAATTATTGGTCAGATGAGGGAATTTCAGGTGTTGATCAAATTTAATCATTTCAGGTGACAACCACTGCATATTCAAAATATCAAGGAGGGTGGGAGAAACCATAGAAGCTCTATAATAATCCTTTTTTACCTTTGTGTCAACCTTTGTGTCCCGATAAATATCGGGATACGAAGGACAACACAAAGTCGCACAAAGGTTGGTTTGCCGGGAAAGTAACTTTTGATACACCCACGTAGGTTGTTTGATTTCGACCTTTTCCACAATCCCACTGGGAAGGAGGCCCGTACGAGACACCAGCGCAGTAATGCCAACCATCACTCTTTCTTTATAATTCCTTTATACAGGAGAAGAGTTATTTTACAAATCCCTTATACCTGTCAGCCTACTTTTGCTTCGTAAAAAACCGAAGCAAAAATGGGAACGTACACGATGGCAGCAGGATTCCTTGCAAGTGCGGTCCGGCACCAGGCTGCTGCTGCAGTCAGACCGGGTTACGTGATAGGGATCATTGTAGCATCTCTTCTAATGTGCTACCTTATATATTCTTTGATAAAACCGGAAAAATTTTAGGAAGATGATGGGCACCATATTGATATTCTTTCTTTTGCTTTTCGGGCTATTTGGCATAATGCACCTTCTTGTCGCCCTGCTGAAAAAGCTGTTCAATAAAAACACCCCATAATTTGAGGCAGTCAATATGAATGGGAACAGCTGAAGGTTATTATCAGCGTACGGGAAACACGGAATAGAATTACTCTCTGAAATGAAAGCCGCAGATTATGTCGAGATCATAGTATTCTTTTTTCTGCTGATAAGCCTTTCTCCACTATTGGGAAATCTGATGGCGGGAATATTCATGGACGGCAAGCATTTTCTGAAACCGGTCCTGGGATGGCTCGAAAGGCTTGTTTATAAAGTTGCCGGGGTTGATGAAAAGAGGGAGATGGACTGGAAGACCTATGCCAAAAGTCTTCTTGCTTTAAACATTGCCGGTATTATTATGCTCATGCTCCTCCAGATGCTGCAGGCTCACCTTCCGCTGAATCCGGAAAGACTTCCTGGTGTCTCCTGGCACCTTGCATTTAATACTGCGGTAAGCTTTGTTACGAACACCAACTGGCAGGCATACGGTGGTGAAAATACCCTGAGTTACCTTGTCCAGATGTTGGGTATAACGGTCCAGAATTTTGTCAGCGCCGCAACCGGGATCTCCGTTGCTCTCGCCATGTTCCGGGGCCTTACAAGAAGGCAGGAAAAAACGATCGGTAATTTCTGGGCCGATATGACCCGTTCGGTCGTATATGTTTTACTTCCACTCTCGATTATATTCTCGATTGTCCTGGTGAGCGAAGGTTCGGTGCAGACATTTTCACACTATGCAAGAGCGACGACACTGGAGGGTCATGAGCAGGTAATCGCACTGGGGCCTGCGGCATCGCAGATCGCAATTAAGCAGCTCGGCACGAACGGTGGAGGATTTTTCAATGCGAACAGTGCACATCCTTTCGAAAACCCGACCCCGTTCACAAATTTCCTGGAGCTTTTAGCCATTGTCCTCATTTCCTCCGGACTCGTATTCACCTATGGTCATTTTATCAATTCCAGGCGCCAGGCATGGGCGATTTACATTTCCATGCTTATCCTGCTTTTTGCCGGGCTTGCGATTTCACTTCATTCCGAGCTGGGTCCGAACCATGCGTTGAATGCTATGACTAACATGGAGGGGAAAGAGATGCGCCTGGGCCCGGTCAACAGCGTGATATGGTCGGTAATGACGACCGCCACATCAAGCGGTTCCGTGAATAGCATGCATGACAGCCTCTCCCCGCTTGCAGGACTTGTGGCAATGTTCAACATGATGCTCGGGGAGATAATTTTCGGGGGAGTCGGGTCAGGCCTGTACGGGATGATCATTTTTGTACTCCTTACCGTATTCATAGCCGGCCTGATGGTGGGGAGAACGCCCGAATACCTTGGCAAGAAGGTGGAGGCGTTTGAGGTCAGGATGGCAATTATTGCGGTACTGGCCCCTTCAATCGTGATAAAGGTGTTCTCCGCCATTGCATGTTCCACGGCAGCGGGATTATCTGGTCTGAACAACGCCGGGCCGCACGGCCTCTCGGAGATACTGTACGCGTTCAGCTCGGCCGCCGGAAATAACGGGAGCGCGTTTGCCGGGCTCAATGCAAATACGGTGTTCTACAACCTTATGACAGGCTTTGGCATGCTGACAGGCCGGTTCGGCATCATAGTGCCGGTCCTGGCAATCGCAGGAAGCATGGCCGGTAAGAAAATTACACCGGTTTCTCCGGGGACATTCAGGACCGACAACTGGATCTTTATTGCGCTTCTGTTGGGCATAATCCTTATCGTTGGAGGACTAACCTTCTTTCCCCCGCTTGCCCTCGGACCAGTGGTCGAACATTACCTTATGAACCTGGGAGTGACATTTTAGGAGGCTGGAGTATGAATAAAAGTGAAAAATCAGGCAGCAGGGCGCTGCTTACGAAGGGGATCCTGATCCAGGCGCTGAAAGACTCGTTCATCAAGCTTGCCCCGGGGGTGCTCATCAGGAATCCTGTAATGTTCATTGTGGCAATAGGAGCCTTTCTCACAACTATAGTGGTTACTGGTGATATTATCCGCAGGGAGTATTCTTCATTCAATCTGCAGATAGCCCTATGGCTGTGGTTCACGGTGCTCTTTGCAAATTTTGCCGAAGCTGTGGCAGAAGGCAGGGGCAAAGCCCAGGCTGACAGTCTCCGGAAGAACAGGACGCAAACAAGGGCAAGGCGGTTAAGGGGAAAGAATGAAGAGTCAGTGTGGGCCACTGACCTGAAAGCCGGAGATATCGTGGTTTGCGAGGCCGGCGATATGATCCCCTCCGACGGTGATGTCATTGAGGGAATAGCCAGCGTTGACGAATCGGCGGTAACAGGCGAATCGGCCCCGGTGATACGTGAGAGCGGGGGAGACCGCAGCGCCGTGACGGGCGGTACCAGGGTCATAAGCGACCGGATTGTAGTGAAGGTCACATCTGACCCCGGCAACACCTTCCTCGACCGGATGATCGCACTTGTCGAAGGTGCGAAACGCCAGAAGACACCCAACGAGATAGCATTGATAGTCCTGCTGTCGGGACTAACAATAATTTTCCTCCTAGTGGTGGCAGCCATGCCGGCCTACTTCGGCTACAGCCTCAGAAGCTCCGGGCTGCCTCCGTCAGATAACCTCAGCCTTCCCGTGCTTGTATCACTTCTGGTCTGCCTGATACCGACGACGATAGGCGGCCTGCTGAGCGCGATAGGGATAAGCGGTATGGACAGGCTACTCAGGAAGAACGTCATTGCCACGAGTGGGAAAGCCATAGAGGCTGCTGGCGATACGGACGTCCTGCTGCTCGACAAGACCGGCACAATAACGCTGGGCAACAGGATGGCAACCGGCTTCATCCCCGCCGACGGCATCGCGAAGGAGTACCTGGCAGATGCGGCCCAGCTCTCATCAATTGCCGATGAAACCCCGGAGGGAAGATCGATCGTGATCCTGGCAAAGGAGCAATTCAACCTTAGGGGAAGGGAAATGCTCGACACGGTCTTCATACCATTTACCGCACAGACAAGGATGAGCGGTATTGATATCAAAAAACAAGGTGCTCCGGTGCAGAGCATCCGTAAGGGTTCAGCCGATGCGATAAAGGGGTTTGTCCAGAAGCAAAACGGGTTCATGCCCAGGAAGGTCGAGGAGGCGGTTGCAGAAATTGCCAGGCAGGGAGCTACCCCCCTCGTTGTTGCCGAGAATGACAAGGTGCTTGGAATAATCCATCTGAAGGATGTGGTGAAGGGAGGAATCCGGCTGCGGTTTGCGCAGCTCAGGAAAATGGGGATCAGGACCATCATGATTACCGGCGACAATCACCTTACAGCAGCGGCTATTGCAGCTGAGGCCGGTGTTGATGATTTCCTTGCAGAAGCCAAACCCGAAGATAAGCTGTCACGCATCAGGAAGGAACAGGCTGACGGGCACCTGGTAGGTATGATCGGCGACGGCACCAACGACGCCCCGGCACTTGCCCAGGCCGATGTCGGACTTGCCATGAATACCGGCACGCAGGCTGCGCGAGAGGCCGGTAACATGGTCGATCTTGACAGCAATCCGACGAAGCTTATCGAGGTTGTGGAGACAGGAAAGCAGCTGCTGATGACCCGGGGTGCACTTACCACCTTCAGCATCGCGAATGATGTGGCAAAATACTTCGCGATAATCCCCGCAATTGCCGCTCCGCTTTATGTGACAAGCGCTGGTATCGCTCCCCTGGGCGCACTGAACATCATGAAACTTGCCTCTCCGCAGAGTGCCATTCTGAGCGCAGTGATCTTCAATGCACTGATCATCATTGCCCTTATCCCGCTTGCAATCAGGGGGGTAAGGTACAGGCCGCTCTCCGCATCGAGAGTGCTTGCCCTGAACCTGGTGAAATATGGAATGGGAGGGATCATAGTCCCGTTTATCGGGATCAAGCTGATCGATTTGATAATTACCGGCCTGGGTCTGACATAATGCACGGGGAACAAAGAATCGTTAATAAAGAAATAAACCGGGTGCATGCCGGTATATCTTGCATGGAATGAAAAACAGGATAATTGTATCGGTAAGGTATCTCCTGGCAATGATGCTGCTGACGGGACTGATATACCCTTTTCTGGTAACGGGCATTTCACGGGTCGTCTTTCCGTTCCGCTCGGAGGGCAGCCTTCTGACGGCAGACGGGAATATCATCGGTTCGGAGCTGATTGGACAGAAGTTTGACAGCGCCCGTTATTTCTGGCCGAGGCCATCGGCAACGGATTACAGCGCCGTGCCGTCGGGAGCCTCCAACCTGGGGCCGGCGAGCCGGAAGCTTAAAGAGCTTGCTGCGCAGCGCAGAAGGGAATTTTGCGTGAAAAACGGTCTCGATACATCAACCGTTGTGCCTTCTGAAATGTTATTTACGTCCGGGAGCGGGCTTGATCCTCATATTTCGCCGGAATCTGCGTATCTTCAGGCCGGAAGAGTGGCTGATTCAAGAAAATTCACCGCTCACCAAAAGGAAGAGCTGCTGAATTGCATTAAGAGACTGACGGAACCAACCGGATTACCGGTTTTGGGAGAAAAGAGGGTCAATGTTTTACTACTGAATATCGAGACAGATAAAATCAAGCAGAAAAACCCCGGACCATGAATGAATCTGAAAACATACGGCCTGATCCTGATGAACTGCTGGCATCCCTGCACAGGGATGACAACAGCATCAGAAAAGGGAAGCTCAGGATATTCTTTGGCATGTGTGCCGGCGTCGGGAAGACCTATACGATGCTTCAGGCGGCACAGATTGAAAAGTTAAAAGGGACCGATATAATAATCGGTTATGTCGAGACCCATAAACGCCCCGACACTGAGGAGCTGCAAAAGGGTCTTGAGATAATCCCGCGCAGGACACTGGTGTACAGATCGGCCGCCCTTGAGGAAATGGACCTGGATGCCGTGCTGGCGAGAAAACCCCAGGTAGTCCTGGTTGACGAGCTCGCTCATTCGAATGCCCCGGGGAGCAGGCACCTGAAGCGATACCAGGATGTCCTGGATATACTCGAGAATGGGATTGATGTCTACACAACTCTGAATGTTCAGCATATTGAAAGCCGGACCGAAACGGTATCCCAGATCACTGGCATCATTATCAGGGAAACCGTGCCGGACGAGATATTCGAAAAAGTTGATGAAGTCGAACTTGTCGATATAACTCCTGAAGAGCTGATCAAAAGATTTGAGGAGGGAAAGGTCTATGCACCCGAGCAATCCAAAAAAGCGCTTGAAACCTTTTTTAAGATCGAGAATATCAATGCGCTAAGAGAGATGTCGCTCAGGATAGTGGCAGACAGGGTCGACAAGGACCTACTCGATTCCATGCACAGGAAACGGATCAAGGGCCCGTGGAAATCCGGCCTTCACCTCATGGCTGTGATTGGGCCAAGCCCATATTCGGCAAAGCTGCTTCGCTGGGCAAAGAACCTTTCATATACGATGGGAGCCTCCCTCATGGCTGTTTACGTTGAGACGCCCGGCGGACTATCTGCCGGCGGCCAGGAACAGCTCAATAAAAACCTGAATCTTGCCCGCCAGCTTGGCGCTGAGGTCATAACAACTTCGGGCAACGACATTGTGAAGGCGATCCTCGACCTGGGCCATAAGGAAAACATCACCCATATAATCATCGGAAAACCAAGGAAATGGAGCCTGCTTTCATATTTCAGGATCGGCAATTTTGTCAACAGGCTTATCAAGGACAGCGGGAATATTGACGTTTATGTTGTGGGTTCCGATCAGCACGAAAAGGATAAGTACATGAATTACTTCCGTCTCTTCAGGTTCTCTTCACCCTTATCGAGCTATATAATCTCGGCTTTATTTACCATCCTTACCGCTGCTGTTTTTTACCCACTGAAGGAAATAATTGGTTACCAGGTGGTGGCCTTCGGATTACTTTTTACGGTGTCGATCCTTGCGATCTTTGCCGGGATAGGCCCCATCCTTCTTTCTGCCTCGCTGAGCGCCCTGCTGTGGGACTTCTTTTTCCTTCCCCCCCCGTTGACGCTTCATATTTCCAGACCGGAAGACCTTCTTATGCTGCTGATGTTTTTCATCATTGCACTCCTGGGAGGGATCCTGACATCACGAGTCAGAAAGCAGGAAAGGCTTACGAGGGAGAGGGAGCTGAGGACCAATGCTTTGTACCAGTTCACCAGGGAGCTGTCGATGACTTCCGGTGTTGAAGAAGTGATCAGGCTATCAGTCAGGTATATAAAGAAATACTCCAAATTCGACAGCGGCTTTATTCTCCAGGAAGGGAGCAATATACTTGGCAGCCGGATAATGCCTGAAGGTGCATTTTCCCTCACGCCAAATGAACTGAGCGTTGCGGAGTGGTCGTTCAAGCACTCCCGAAGTGCAGGAAGATATACCGACACGCTTCCTTCAAATAAATACACTTTCTATCCGCTCAACGGCAATAAAATGAAGCTTGGGATCGTGGTGGTGAAGCCGGAGCGCAGGCTTAGACCTGATGAAGAGGCTTTCTGGGATGCATACAGGACCCAGATCTCGAACGGGATCGAGAGGGAATTGCTCAATGAGATTGCCAGGCGGGCCTCGGTCCTCGATGAATCGGACAAGCTCTATAAAAGCCTTTTCAACTCGATCTCACACGAGCTCAGGATCCCTGTCGCAACAATAATGGGCGCTTCCGACACATTGATGTCGGGAAGTACCGGCAAGGATTCCAGGGAGGATCTCTACCGTGAGATCAGCGAGGCATCGGAGAGACTCAACAGGCTTATTGAGAACCTCCTTAATATGTCGCGGCTCGAGTCGGGGAAGATCTCACCCCGCCTTGACTGGCATGATGTTCATGATCTTGCGGCAAAAGTGGTGGAAGACCTGAAGGCAGAACTTGCTCCGTTTACACTTGAAGTGATAATCCCGGAGAACACACCCCTTGTCAGAATTGATTTCGGCCTCATGGAACAGGCTCTTTTCAACCTGGTCTTTAATTCGACCCAGTACTCGAAGCCCGGAACCACCATCAGGATCAAAATGTACAATGACAAGCCTTCCTTCATTTTGCAGGTAATGGACCGCGGGCCGGGTTTCCCCATTGGCGAGCTTCAGAATATCTTCAACAAGTTTTACAGGATCGACGGGAAAATAACCGGGGGTCTCGGGCTGGGACTCTCAATTGTGAAGGGATTCGTCGAGGCTCATAACGGGACTGTTGTCGCCGAAAACCGTAAGAACGGAGGTGCAAGCATTACCATCAGAATTCCGGCGGAGGTCCATGATATGAACCAGGTCCCCTAAAAGGGAACGACAAAAGAACTTACACAGAGGGGCACAGAGGAGCACGGAGTCAATTTCATAGATCTCAGTGCTTTTTGTGACTTCTCCGTGATCTCTGTGTAACAAAAAATCATGTAATTCTGCTAATTTGCATCTGGTATATAGATTCAATTAAATGAACATCAGGAATTTTGAATTCAAGGCAAAGGTCAACGACCTGACAAAATATGAGAACAAGCTGCTGGAACTAAAGCCTGAATACCGGGGAACGGATCACCAGACAGATACCTATTTCAATGTGAAGAGCGGAAGGTTGAAGCTCAGGGAGGGCAATATTGAAAACTCCCTGATCAGCTATGACAGGGAAGACACTTCAGCTCCAAAGCTGTCGGAAGTGATCCTCTATAGATTTGAACCTGATGCGGCACTGAAAAACATCCTTGTAAGACAGTTGGGGATCAGGAAGGTAGTTAAAAAGGACAGGAAGATCTATTTTATTGGCAACGTCAAGTTCCACTTTGACGTTGTTGAGGGTCTTGGAACATTCCTCGAAGTCGAGGCCATAGACAGCAAAGGCGAATTATCAGTGGAGGAGCTTAAGAAGCAGTGTTACAGGTACTTTGAGTACTTTGAACTGAACAGTCGGGACCTGATTGACAGGTCATACTCTGATATGCTGTAATTCAGAGCGGATATGTTCAATTAAAATAAGGCACGAGCGGGGGTAAAGCATGCCTTTAACGGTCGATAATGTAAAAACAGCTTTTCGCCCAACAATACCTTTTCCCAAATGACTACCGATCAATCAATCCCATATTATCCCTTAAAATCCGAAAACATGCCAAGTGCAAAATCTTATGCCAGCAGGGGCCTTATATTGATCATTCTGTTGCAGGCCCAATTTCTGTGTTTCGCCCAGGAATTCCATGGAGCCAGCCTTCCCCCGGAATATAAAGGAGGTGTGGCTGCACTCAGGGAGTTCATCGATCATAATCTTAAATATCCCGGGGCTGCCAATGAAAAAAAGATCCAGGGAGTGGTCATGGTGGAATTCACTGTCACCAAAGGAGGGAAAGTACAGGATATCAACGTATTGAAGGGGATCAATGCCGCATATGATGCCGAGGCGATCCGGGTCGCAGGCTTGCTGAATGACTGGCAGCCCGGGAAGGACCTGGGCAGCAGCGTTGATTGCAGGATCAGAATGCCGGTAGTATTCAAAGGCGAAAGGGTTAAGGATGAACCTCTGAAGCATCCTGTCTCGGGAATGGTAAGTGAAGAATGCACCGGAAGACCCCTTGGCGGAGTTCTTGTTGTGATCCGCGGAACAAATAACGGGACGGTAACTGACTCGGCAGGTAAATTTGAGCTTGAAATTCCCAATGATAAAAGTGAGCTGGAATTCATGTCGGTCAGATTCAAAGCGAAACAAGTGAATGTAAAGTATTTGCAGAATGTCCAGGTAAAACTCGAGAGCCAGGTCTACCTGATCGATTTCGACGAGGTCCGGATGGTGCTAATCTGAGTTTCCCGTCCGGGGTGGTACAGCCTGCGGGAATTATAGGCCAGGATCAAAATCGCTTGCAGGGACACAATTTTGATCCAAATTGTGGACGGAGTTCATATTTTTGCAGGAACAGTAATAAGGAAAAACCTATATGGGTGAAGAAACTGCAAGAAACACAGGTCCGTCCGGTATTGACATTGTTTATGAGCGGTTTGGGGATCATTCATCGCCGCCGGTTCTGCTCATCATGGGCGGAGGTGCCCAGATGATCGTATGGCCGGAACAGTTTTGCGATGCGCTTGTAAAACATGGCCTCCAGGTGATAAGGTTTGACAACCGGGACTCAGGCTTGTCGACACATTTCAGTGATGCTCCGGTGCCGGATCTGGCTGCCGCGATAGCAGGGGATTACTCTACGGCTTCATACACTCTCTCGGATATGGCAGCCGACACAATCGGGTTTATGGATGCGCTCGGTTTCAGCTATGCTCACCTTGTGGGTGCTTCGATGGGAGGGATGATAGCACAGACAATTGCCATCGAATACCCGGCAAGGGTGAGGTCACTGACATCGATGATGTCCACGACCGGGAACAGTAAAGTCGGTCAGCCCGATTTCAGCGCGCTGAGGCATCTTGGTGCTCCGCCCAGAGATGACCGCCAGGGATATATTGATTGGCAGCTGAGATCACTCAAGGCAATTGGATCGCCTGCTTACCCGCTGGATGAAGCTGCCGTGGCGGAGCGTGCCGGTCGCGCCTGGGACCGCGATCACGATCCGTTAAGCATGCTGCGGCAGTCGGTGGCAGTCCTTAAATCGGGCGACCGTACCGAAATGCTCCGGCAGCTTAATGTTCCTGCCCTGGTCATCCATGGGGCTGCCGACAAAATGTGTGATCTAAGCGGAGGTAAAGCAACGGCTGAGGCTATTCCCGGAGCCGAATTGGTCATTTTCCAGGGCATGGGACACGGTTTCCCCGCTCCTTTGCTGGCTGAGTTTGCAGACAGGATCGCCACGCTCATCTGGCGGGCATGAAGACAAGGATGTCTTTCCTCTTTAATATACCGGCATAATTTTTGTGCCTTTTTAAGGCAGCGTGACTGGCTCAGAATGAGCACAGCAGCATGCGCATCAGGTCGGCAGGGCTGGCATATAGAATTTAGTCCGGCTTTTACGGATTGATTACCTGAACCTTATAATAGAAAAAATGAAAATCACCACAAGACTTAAAAGGAGATTCCTGAGGAACATCCTTATTTTCCTTGGGGTCTGCAGCACAGGGTTCTTAACATTTTGTGCAAAGTACGGTACCCTGGCATCGAACTTTCTTAATGCAAAAGGTACCATAAAGTCGAAAGACTCATCAAGCGCAATAAGCGGGATCCAGGTAGAAGTCAAAAACAGTTTGTTGGGAGCGGTTGGCCAGACGGATAGCAACGGCCTCTTTTCGGTCAGCTGTGAACTGGATAACTCCGCAACCAGCCTCGATCTTTCCATTACCGATGTTGACGGTCCCTCCAACGGGAGCTATCTCCGGAAGGATACGATCATCGTGCTGACCCCCGGTGAAATTGCCTCGCAGCTTAAGGAAAACGTGAACATCATGCTGGTAAAGAGTGAAAAGTAGAAATATTTCATTCAAAAAACGGCTGATATTTGATCTGTTCAAGGAATACCGGAAGAGCGAAATCTCACTTCACGAGCTGCAATACCTTTTCTGGGAATGCACTCTCAGGTGCAACCTGACCTGCATTCATTGCGGCAGCGACTGCAGGAACGGCAGCCTGGTCCCGGATATGCCAGCCTCCGACTTTCTCAAGGTGACGGAACGGATCAGGGACCAATACGATCCCGGTAAAGTCATGGTTGTTATCACAGGGGGAGAACCCCTGGTGAGGAAGGATCTCGAATCCTGTGGGAGGGAACTTGCAAAGCAGGGATACCAATGGGGTATCGTGACAAACGGGGTGCTCCTGACGGAGGCCAGGTTAAAGAGCCTGGTGGAAGCAGGTCTAAGGTCCGTAACTGTGAGCCTTGACGGGTTGGAGGCGAGCCACAACTGGTTAAGAAATAAAGAGTGCTTTGCAGCTGCTTTCAGGTCAATCTCCATTCTGGCCAGGCGCGACGAACTGGTATTTGATGTTGTGACATGCGTGAATCAGAAGAATTTCGGAGAGCTGAATGAAATCTGCGAACTTCTGATCTCCGCCGGGGTAAAGAGGTGGCGGCTTTTTACAATCACCCCGACCGGCAGGGCCATTGATAATCCCATTTTAAGACTGACCGGATCCCAACTGAAGGCCCTGATGGAATTCATAACTGAAACAAGGAAAGCAGGCCGGATTGCCCTTAACCTGGAATGTGAAGGATTTGTCGGAAATTATGAAATGGAAGTGCGCGACACTATCTTTTTCTGCAGGGCAGGCATAAACATAGCATCTGTCCTGGCTGACGGATCGATCTCAGCTTGTCCCAATATTGACAGGAGGTTTTCCCAGGGCAACATATACTATTCTGACTTCCTCGATACCTGGAACAGCAGGTTCAATGTTATGCGTGACAGAGACTGGATGAAGACGGGGATATGCAGAGAGTGCAGGGCATTCAAATGGTGCAGCGGGAATGGAATGCATCTTCGCATTCAGGACTCCGGGGAGGTCTTGTGCTGCAATTATAAGATCCTTAACGAATAAAGGCTGTTCAGAACCAAAATTACACACTGCTTTCCGCCTTCATCCGTATTCATGATCGCAGTCATACTGCCGAAGCTGCCTGACAACGAAGGTCAATGCTTCTGATATACCGGGAATGAACAATAGGACAAGCCCCCTGTTATTCTGGCAAACTTGGCAACTGTAAAACCAATGTCAAACAAAACGGAAAAGGAGCTTTCACCGGAGCAAAGCCGGGAATTGCTGGCAGTGCTGAAAACCCGTTTCGACAGGAACATGAACCGCCACAAGGGCCTGGAGTGGGCAGGGGTATTGGCAAGGCTGGATGGTGATCCGCGGAAACTGTGGTCGCTGAATGAGATGGAAAGAACCGGCGGGGAACCTGATGTTGTCGGGCGTGATGAACAAACGGGCGAGTATAATTTTTATGACTGTTCGGCGGAAACCCCGGCAGAGCGGAGAAATCTCTGTTATGACCGTGAGGGCCTGGATGAAAGGGAAAAGCACGGGGTGCATCCCAATGGTAATGCCATCGAAATGGCAGCCTCAATCGGTATTGAACTTCTTACGGAGGAACAGTACAGGGAACTGCAGGGACTTGGAAGCTTCGATCTGAAAACATCAAGCTGGGTGAAAACCCCGCCCCGTATCAGGAAAGCCGGCGGCGCAATCTTTGCTGACCGCCGTTATGACACAGTATTCATTTATCATAACAGCGCCCCTTCATTTTACGGCCACAGGGGATTCCGCGGCTTGCTGAGGGTCTGAATGCCTGGCTCCTTAGTAGAGCGAACAATGACTGTCAAGGTTTGTTTGAACCAGAAGGGTCCTGCATCCTTCGGGATCAGGACATGGATGAAGTTAAAAACCGGGTGAGATGAATACAGGAATAAGGACCGTAATTTATCCAGTAAAGGATCTGCAAAAGGCAAGGGCATTGTTTATTAATATACTGGGTTCTGAGCCATATATTGAAAGCCCGCAGTATATCGGATTCAGGATTGGCGACCAGGAGATCGGCCTCGATCCCGGCGGACACAGGCAGGGGATGACAGTATACTATAAGGTCGATGATATCTACAAGATAAAACAGTCGCTACTGAATAACGGGGCTACAATAATCCAGGATGTGAAGAACGTCGGGGGAGGCAGATCCATAGCTGCCCTTAAGGACCCGGACGGGAATATAATAGGACTCATTCAGGATTCCTCCCCTTCACAATAGACCACACCTGAAGCATATATCCAATTCCATACCTGGTCAGTTATCCGCTATGTGGTTTGATTTTTTACCTTTACCCCAATGAATAAGAAAGTCATTTCAATATTCGTTTTTGCCGTCTTTGCGGCGATATGCCCGGCACAGCAGAACCATACCTGGGATAAATGGAGCTGGCTTACGGGTACCTGGGCCGGCGAAGGTGAAGGGGCTCCCGGACAGGGATCAGGAACTTTTTCCTTTTCCTATGACCTTGACAAAAACATCCTGGTCAGGAAAAGCCATTCCGAATACCCTGCAACCACTGATAAACCGGCGACCATTCATGATGATCTGATGATCATTTACCCTGGTACCGAAGGCAACCAGGACAAAGCAGTCTACTTTGACAATGAAGGACATACGATTTTCTACTCAGTTGATTTCAATGAAAAATCAATAATTCTTACAAGCGAAAGATCACACAATGGCCCGGTATTCAAGCTGGTCTATAAGTTGCTTGATCCTGGCACTGTCAGCGTTTCATTTCAAATGTCCAGGGATGGTGTTGATTTCATGACTTATGTTGAAGGCAAAAGCAGGAAAGTAAAGCCCTGAGTCCGTAAGGCCGGGATACAAAAACCTGACGATCCCCGGAAATGCAATGGCGGCTACCGGGGCTGACCCCAATTAAAGGAAATATGATATGATAAAATGGCTGACTATCCTTCTGTTCTTCACGCAGCAGGGACCGAATGTCCGTGATGAATTCCGGACGAGGCTGTCAGATGCTGCACTGGAACTGACGAAGCAACAGGTCATTTATTCCCCGGGGTATTTCAGGATAGCATATCCCGGAGGCGATGTTCCTGCCGGTAAAGGTGTTTGCACCGACGTGATCATAAGGGCATACCGGAAAGTCGGAATTGATCTTCAGAAAGAAGTGCATGAGGATATGGCTGCTGATTTCGGAGCTTATCCTCACAGGTGGGGGCTTACCGCGACCGATACAAATATTGATCACAGGCGGGTGCCTAACCTGATGACCTTCTTCTCGAGGAAAGGCCTCACCCTTGCCACCGGCCAGGACCCCGCGAACTACAGGCCCGGAGATATCGTCTGCTGGGATCTGGGGGGAGGTGTTACTCATATCGGGATCGTGGTAAACAAAAAGTCCCTTTCCGCCGGCAGGTACCAGGTGGTGCATAATATCGGAGCCGGCCAGGTCATGGAGGATTGCCTGTTCGGATATAGGATAATAGGACACTACCGTTACGGTAAGTGATGAAAGCACTGCAAAAAAGTTTGCCGGAATGATATTCATGGCGTAGCTTTATGATACAAACCGGTTTTAGTGTAAAATCCATTCAAACATTCGAAAAGAAGGAGGTACTTATGTCTGTGAATGATTACTTTGAAGGCATTAAGCAAACGGCCGCCAGATTCGGGGAGGAAGACTTGCGAGTCCCGATCTTTTACCGCAGCCTGCGTAGCTTCGGCATATTTATGCTTGCACCTATCGACAGGATTATTGACATATTGCCGTCCGCCAGGATGAACCCGTACCGCGTCACTCCCTGGCATTGCATAGTAACCATTACAGCATCGGAATACAAGGATTCCGATATCGGCCCAAATAACCAGGTATCAATAGGTGTCCCCTTCATCATGGACAGGAAATCCCCGGTGCTGACTGGAATACTGCGCAGGCCGCCGGAGTTTCCAATGATCTATCTGCTGCACCTTCAGGCAAATACACGGATCTCGTGTTCAGCCGGATCTGAAATGGCGGATTCCCCGGTGCTTCTGTCGGACATAAGCTTCACTGACGACGGTGAATGGGTTAGATGCAGTGCCGTCTCGGATGGCAAGCTTATCCTGAGGCTCTCCGGCCGCAAGCTTGCTGTCGCACCTTGCGGTAGGGAGCGCGTTTACCCGGTGACCCTTAAGCAAAACAGGCTTCTCCGGTCAGATTTTAGCTTCAGCGAGTGTGAAGCGGGAATTTCAAAAAGCCGGTCAGACGTCAGGCTGGAGCTTGGCGACCATCCTGCAGGTAAAATACTTAAAGACCTGGGCCAGGGAAGGATACTTTTATACCAGTACTGGCCGTCGAGGCAGGCTGTTCTGTCGATGGTGTGTGAAAGCTATCCCGTTGAGGCATAGAATAACTCAGTTTACACAGAGTTCCGTGAAACTTCTCGCAGGCAGAGCGAGGCCCCAGGCAATAAAAATCGACTCATACGGCGGCTTTGGGAAATAAATTAAATCCCAGTTCCCCATATTGCAAAAATGACTAATTTGCACTGGAAATTCTGCTTCTTTTATGACACAGCCCCTTGATGATAAGGCGATTGTCGGGATGCTTAAAAAAGGGGACCCGCTCTCTTTTGATAAGATCTTCAAAAGGTATAATAAAAAAGTGTACTACTTTGCCCTTAGTTATTTAAGGAACAAGGAAGAAGCTGAAGATATCGTCCAGGAGGTATTTCTTAACCTGTGGCGGTTCAGGGTACAGATAAACGAATACATGGATTTCAGCAGGTATCTTTTTAAAATAACCTATAACCTGACCTGCAAAAAATTCAGGAAGCAGGAATCTGACAAAAGAGTTCTCGAGGAGGTGCTGAAGAATATGCCGTCAGAGGACGATGCAACAAAGATCGAAATTGAATACAACGGCCTCGTTGAAACAACCAACAACCTGATCGGGAAACTGCCATCCCGTATGAAAAGCATTCTTATCCTGAGCATTGAGGAGCATCTTTCCCCCGAAGAGATCGCCTCAAAACTAAGTATTTCCAGGAAAACTGTTGAGAATTACCTTGCTTCGGCAAGAAGCTCCCTGAGAAAATCACTTTCTGAAGGCGGCGTCCTTTCCGTCCTGTTTTTCTGGCTTTTCATTAGATAGTAGTGCGATCCATCATTTAGATTCATTATAAATTATCTGTTTTTTGGGAAATAACATCCTCTGCCGGATATTATTTACTGAAAAGCGGGAATTTGATTATCCGGAGACTATATTTCGGGGAAATCTAAATGTTCTGCCGGAGGACCATAATATGGAGGAATATAAGGAAGTTTTCGATAACAGGGTATTGATCAGGTACCTGGATGGTTCAGGAACTGACAGGGATAAGGAATTGATAATGAAATGGCTTGAAGATCCGGAGATCGGACATGAGGTAGAGAAAGAGTCATTTCTTTTCTGGGAGAGATCAAATCCCGGGATGAAGACGGGTGATTACAATGATGACCACATTCTCGACAGGATCCATCACAGGATCAACCTGAGCAGCCAGGATCAGTTACCGACCCCGGTCCGGAGAAGCTTCGTGGTGGTCCTGACCAGGATTGCGGCAATTCTGTTTATACCCCTGCTTTTGGCTTCTGTCCTGCTTTATTATGATACCATGTCTCCCGGAAGCAATGCAACCTGGGCGGAGATCCATTCACCATACGGGACAAGGACTGATTTTAGTCTGCCCGATGGATCAAAAGGATGGCTGAATGGGGGTTCCTCATTACAATTTCCGGCCCGTTTTTCCGGGAACAAAAGAAAGGTAGCTCTGAATGGGGAAGCATTTTTTGAGGTTATTACCAATCCAAGGAAACCTTTTATTGTTTCGACGGGGAATATTGATGTGAAAGTTACCGGAACGGCATTCAATGTAATGGCATACGCGGATGAGGAAAATACGGAAGTAACCCTCAAGTCCGGGCGGGTTGAAATTTACAGCAAAAGATCAGGCTTTAAGCAAAGCATTGCAATACTGAAACCTGAAGAGACTTTCACATTTGATAACTATGATAATTCAGGTCTGATACAGCATGTAAATATTTCAGACAGACTATCATGGATCGACGGGAAACTGACTTTCAAATATGAGCCGTTTGAAGAAGTCGTAAAGAAACTGAACCGATGGTACAATGTGAACATTCAGATAAAAGACACTTTGCTGAATTCATACGTCTATTACGGCACCTTCCAGAATGAGACACTTGATGAGGTGCTGAAGCTGCTCCAGTTTACGGCACCCATTAAATATAATGATCTGGCTCGTGTGAAAAGACCTGACGGAACATTCGAGAAAAGAAAGATAGAGATATACAATAAACTTTAAACCCGCTAACTAACCTAAATCCTGATGCCTATGAAGAATTAC
>DCFQ01000007.1:201736-212307 GCA_002319915.1 Bacteroidales bacterium UBA1800
ACAATGGTATTGTTCCACTAAATCATTCAAATTTATGAAAAAATATTGCAGATACGCAGGAAGTTATCTGAAAAACCTAAATTCCTGGAAAATCCTTAAGCATATGAGAAATACACTAATTATCCTTTTTGTCGGAGTCTTTCAAATGTATGCGAGTGATTCTTATTCTCAAAATACGAAACTTAATCTTGACTTAAAGGATGTAACTGTAGCAAATGTACTGGAGAAGATAGAAACCAGCAGTCAATTTTATTTCCTATATAATGCAAAATTGATTGATGTGAACAGGGAGGTCTCAATCTCTGTGGAAAATGAGAAGATATCCGACATCCTTGCATCCTTATTTGAGGGAACCGGCGTCAACTATTTCGTATTTGACAAGCAGATAATCCTATCACCGGCGTTAATAAAGGGTGCTGACTCTGATCAGCAACAGGGTACCGTCAGCGGTAAAGTTACGGATTCAGCGACCGGGGAAGCGATGGTTGGTGTGAATGTGGTCGTAAAGGGTACGAGCAATGGGATCATTACCGGAACAGATGGGAAGTACTCCTTAAAAGTCACAGACAGGAATGCAGTTCTGGTATTCTCCTTTGTTGGCTACAACACACAGGAGGTACCTTTAAGCGGAATGATTAGCCTCGATGTTGCACTTGTTTCCAATATAAAGGACCTCGATGAGGTTGTAATAACCGCATATGGAACCACAAAACGGTCGGCAATTTCCGGCTCTGTTGCAGTGGTGAATTCGAAGACACTTGAGATCAACAAATCGACCAATATCTCCTCATCATTGCAGGGATTGGCACCGGGGGTTCAGGTTGTTTTAACATCCGGACAGCCGGGTGCCGAACAAAGCATCCTGATCAGGGGACTGGGTTCAATGACTGCATCATCAGCACCTCTTTATGTGGTTGACGGAGTGCCGTATGATTTGTCTTTGAACTCAATTTCAACCTCGGATATTGAATCCATTTCTGTGCTGAAGGACGCATCTGCTTCTTCATTGTATGGAGCCCGCGCCGCAAACGGGGTTATCCTTATCACTACAAAGAAAGGTACCTCGGGGGAACCCAGAATTGAATTTTTCAGCTCATTTGGCACTTCTGAACTTGCTGTCCCATATCCCAAAAAAGTCTCTGTTGAAAAACAATGGGAGACAGTCTGGAAAGGACTTTACAATGATGCGACAGATTTTTTGGGTATGAATGATGCTGATGCCAGGCAATATGCCGTTGAAAATGTCTCAGGATCATTTTATGAACCTATCCCATTTAATATACCCGGAGGTGCAACCAGGATGTATCACTCGGGATGGGATACTGATTATCCGATCGGGCTCGACGGAAAAGTAAAATCCGACGCAAAAAGACTGTGGAATTTCGATCAATATGGCTTTATGTTTGACCATCGCCTGAAGCAGGAATACGGGTTAAGTGCAACCGGCTCCTTTAACGATAAAAACAAATACTATGTCTCGCTGGGATACCTGAATGACAAGGGGACCTGGATAGGTGATAATTACCAAAGATATAACACCCGTCTGACTCTTGATACCAAACTTGCCAAGTGGCTGGACATGAGTAATTCAGCTATGTTTTCATCAGGCGATAACAGGAATGCACCCCTGGATGTAAGGCCGACACGCGTATTCTCACCGGAAAATACATTTTTTATCTATGATTATATGGCGGGTAAATTTAAGACACGGCCGATGATCCCAGATCAGCTTGCAATTGACAACGGAAATGAGACGGGGCGCATCCAGTATACTCCCGACATGATGGTGTTGTACCAGGATAAGAAGGACATTGACCAGAACATGAATCTCACAACATCGCTCACAGCGACAATTACCCCTGACCTGAGATTCAAAACGACCTATTCCTACCAGCTCTATAATTTCTCACACAGGCTCAATTATCCTCCGGATGACGGTTCACAGCTGGATATACCTGAAAACGGTTCAATCGACAGATCGGCAGTTAATTCATCCTCCAGCTACTTTAACAACCTGCTGACCTATGACAAGCAGTTAAATGGTGATCATCACCTGAACCTGCTTGTAGGACAGGAAGCATACCTGTATAAAAACAGCAGTGTTTATGCAAGTCGCGGAGGTCTCGCATTACCCTTCTTTGAAGAACTTGACCAGGCAATTACCTATCCGGGTGTTTCCTCAAACAGCGATGAATACAACTTGCTGAGCTACTTCACGAAGCTTCAGTATGACTTCGGGAAGAAGTATTATTTTAATGCAAGTTACAGGGCAGACGGATCCTCAAGGTTTGCAGCAAACGGAAGATGGGGGAATTTCCTTTCAGCCGGAGCAGCCTGGATCATTTCCCGTGAAGGATTCCTCAACTCTGCTTCAGGCTGGCTTAATGACCTTAAACTGAAAGCAAGCTATGGTGAACTGGGTAATGACAAGATAGGCACATATTACGGGTACCAGAGTTACTATGGTGTAAACGGTAACTATTACGGGAATCTCGCCATGGCACCAGTCCAGCTTGCCAATCCGAACCTGAAATGGGAGACCAATATTAATATGAATATCGGAGCTGAGTTTATTATGTTTGACAGATTAAGAGGATCTTTCGAACTGTTCAAGAGAAAATCCAAAGACTTATTGCTGGACGTACCATTGCCGACATCTTCCGGATGGACCACTATAATCCGGAACATTGGCAGTTTGCAAAACACAGGCTATGAGGCTGAACTATCGTTTGACCTTGTCAAGAGAGGCGACCTTATCTGGACCATCAATGGCAATGCAACTCACTATGAGAACAAGATCACTTCCCTTCCGTTTGAATCAAAAATGTCACAGACCGACCTGGACGGACATGGAGGTGTTGCGTTTTTTAAGTGGCAGGTCGGGAAATCACGATATGATATGTATTGCTCCGACTGGGCAGGTATCAACCCTGAAAACGGAAGGAATCAGTGGTGGAAATACACTTACGATGATAATGGCAATGTGACAAACAAAGTAAAAACAGAGAATTTCTCGGAAGTGAACAATGAACAGCAGAGGGTAAATGTAGGATCTACCCTGCCTAAGGTCTTTGGATCTTTCGGATCAGACCTCAGGTATAAAGGCATTGATCTGAGCATGATGTTTTATTACAGCCTCGGTGGAATTGTTTATGATTACAACAATGCCGAATCGAGTACTCTGAGACAAAGCTGGGCGGTTTATGATAACCTGGACCAGGCATGGCAGAAACCGGGTGATAAAACCGATTATGCCAAAATATATGAGAATTACTCGAATACGGCTTACTCAAGGCAGAATATTGGCAGCTCAAGATGGATTGTCAATAACAATTTCATGAGACTGAAAAACCTGGTCATTGGGTATACCTTCCCAACTGAACTGACACAAAAGTTAAAGATCAGCAGAGTTCGTGTATATGCCAGGGGTGAAAATCTCTTTACCACCGGTAAACTTGCAGCCCAGGGATCTGATCCTGAAGCCGGAGGATTATGGGGCCAAAACCTGTCAGGACTGACTTATTTCGCAACCAGGAACTACAATTTTGGCATAAATGTTACATTCTAAAAAAAGGGAAAAAATGAAAAGGAAGATCAATATAAGTCTAAGCGTGTTTATTATTATAAGCAGCTTCCTGTACTGTTCCTGCAGTAAAATACTTGACACTAAGCCAACAAATTCTGTAAGTGATCAGATCGTTTACAATAACATTACCATGATCGATGCATTGCTGCAGTCAACATACAGCAAATTAAAGAATGATGTGCCCGAATGGATGTCTAATATGGCAACCAGTGTGAAACTGCTTGGCACCGCCTACGGTTCTGATATCAATACCGATCCGAATCCTATTTACGGGATGATGACCCCTTTTAAAAATGCAAGTTTTTACAATCCTGAAAGCTACCTTTCAACTGAGTACGCTTCACGCGGATTATGGAAACATTGGTATGGAGTCATTTACAACACCAATATAATCCTGGAGAATATCGACAATGTCCAGGGGGACCAGGAAAAAAAGGATGAAATTAAAGGGCAGGCCAAAGTTATCAGGGCAAGGTGTTATTTTAACCTTATCCGCTTTTATCAGCACACCTATTTCATCGCCAAAAACAAGCCCGGAGTACCTTTGGTTCTTACATCGGAAATAAAGGAAGAGATCTCCAGGGCATCGGTGGAGGAGGTGTATGCCGCAATACTTAGCGACCTTACAGATGCGGAAACATTGCTGGCTAACTATCAGAGGCCCAATATTGCATACTATGATCAGGATGTTGTGAATTTCCTCCTGGCCGATGTATACCTGACAATGAACAACTGGGTCGATGCACAGAAATATGCAAATAAGATAAGGACCAGGTATCCGCTGATGAGCATGGCCGAATACGAGGATGGATTTACCACGAGTAATCCCGAATGGGTGCTGGGCTATCCCCAGACTGAACAGGATTATACCTCCGAATACCTTCCGGCTTTCTGGGATTACGGGCAGGCCGGTACGATGGTGCCATACCGTCTTCTTACCCCGTCAGCTCATTTTGTTCTTGACATAATGAAAGATGATCCAAGGGCATTATATATGCCGCATCCGACTGAGCCCGGGAAATATGCCTCGGTCAAGTTCCTGGAAAAGAGATCAAGCGCACCTTACGGCGATATTCTTGATCTCCGTGCTGCAGAAATGTACCTGGTTGAAGCCGAAGCTGCCGCAAGGCAGGGCAATACCACGGTTGCGCTGGAGGTACTCAATATGATCCAGAATGCACGCCCCGGGGCAGTCGTTACAACCGGAGGCGGTCAGGACGAACTGATCCAGGCGATATTGCTTGAACGGCGGAAGGAAATGTACGGAGAAGGACTGGATTACTTCGATATTAAGAGGCTTCAGTTGCCTGTCACAAAATCTTTTGCTAATGGAAATGATCTTGATCTGGCTGTACCGGCAAACTCCAATATGCTGGTCCTGATGATCCCTGATCAAGAGACTCTGAATAATAAATCAATGGTCCAGAATCCAGATCCGGCTGTAGAACCGGTCTTTGTACCATAGTCAGTGGTTAGGTAGATGAAGGAGGCACAGCCATCAGGGGTCTAAGATGAATTTCTGGTTCAAGGGGTGATGTCTGTGCCCCTTCATATTTAACCTGCACCTGCCTGAAAGCACCTGCAATTTTAAATCAATTGTAATAATCTAATATTACATTAGTACAATGTCGATGAGTTTCAAATTCGTTAAAGGGAGGTCATATCTTCTTCTGTTCATTTCATTTATCTTTCTTGTGAGTTTCAGGAATAACAGTCATGACGGGGACCTGCATGGCGGAAGTGATCAGTATCAGTCCAACGGATCCGGGATAACTTCAAACAGGGATAAAGTGGCACTTCTGGTCCATACGGGTACATATAAGTCTCTTAAGCAGGAGTTCATTCAGTACCGAAAGGATGTCGAATCAGCCTTTCCGGTCGACCTTAACATAATATGCGGAACCTGGGAAAAACCTGATGAGGTACGCACTGCCATAAAGCACCTCAGTAATACAATGGATCTTTCCGGGGTTATCCTTGCCGGAGCAATCCCGATGCACAGGTTTCATATGCATGATTTCGACAACCCTGATCCGCTTTTTTATGAAGATTTTGATCTCCGGTTCATTGATTCTGACGGCAACGGAGTTCCGGAATCCTATTCCGGCGAACCGCAGCTGAAAATATGGGTGGCTAACATGAGGGCTGCTGAGAAAGACGGTGATGAGGCAATTGAAACGCTCCGGTCTTTCCTGAAGAAAACTCATGAGTACTATTCGGGTAAAATAATGATTGAAAGCCGGGCCCTGGCTGTAACGGGCAATGACTGGCCCGACGGGGCGGATCACTTTGTGAAGGATGTTGCATCGGTGCTGTACGGGCCTGACAATGTGGATTCAATTAGGGCGAAAAGTGTCTCCAGGACTTCTCTCCTGGGAAAATTCAGGGACCATTCGTACTCTGTTTTTTACATCCAGGTTCACTCCAATGAGAGAAGGCAGGATCTTCAGGGTGATTCGTTACCGTCGCTGGAAATCGAAAAAATGAAGACCGGAGCGCTTTTCACCATCAATCACGGCTGTTCCACAGGGAACTGGATGAAGGCTGCAGCAAAGAACAACAGGAACACGGCTATGAGCTGGGTCTTCGGTGATGGAGTGGGAGAGGCGGTTGTCGCGAACGTGAGGACGGGCATGGTTTATGGGCACGATTCAATTTACGCTCATATTCTGAAACGTGAATACCTCGGCAAGGCATATTTTGCCGGGAAAAAAGCCGCAGAAGCGGAGATGCACCATTATTATCCGTCGGGCGATATTGTTTCGGGAGTAACATTCATTGGCAATCCTTTTATTTATATTTCAAAATGAAATTAATGAAGTCTTCAGGGTTGTTTGCTGCAGCCCTCCTCCTGCTTGCTTCGCTTTTCTCCTGCAAGCCTGCCCGCGAGTATGATCTCCTTACTTCAGGCAACAGGGATCTTGTCCTTAGTTCCCCTGATACATTTCTGGTTTCATTGTTCAACTGGGCAAAATCAACCTCCCTGGGCTATGCAGGTTCCGGAAATGATCCGGTTGGCCCATGGTACGAAGCGGCTTTGCCGGGAAGGGAGGCTTTCTGCATAAGAGATGTGAGTCATCAGTGTATTGGCAGTGAGATCATTGGACTGGGACAAGCGAACCTGAACATGTTCAGGAAATTCGTCGGGAACATTTCTGAACGAAAGGATTACTGCTCCTACTGGGAGATAAACCGCTACAACAAACCCGCACCCGTTGATTATGCGTCGGATGATGATTTCTGGTACAACCTCAATGCTAACTTCGATATAATCGACGCATGCTATAAGCTTTACCAGTGGACGGGCGATTCAACCTACATCACCGATCCCGTATTTGACAGGTTTTTTGAGCTTACTCTTAATGAGTATACCGACCGGTGGCAGCTCGGCGCCCGGGACATAATGCAGAGGCCACCGGTAATGAACCTGAAACCGGGAACAGTGAAGTACCGTTTTGCCAGGGGTATTCCATCATATGATGAGGGTCAGTCTGACATTTCTGTCAGCAGCGACCTCCTCGGAATGATTTGCAATGGTTTTGCAGTCTATTCGAAAATCCTCAGAATACGGGGAGAAAAGGCGAAAAGTGAGATCTACGGGAAGAAGGCTGAAAAGTACTTTCGTCTGCTCGACTCACTCTGGTGGGACGGTGATGCTCTTTCTTACTACGGATTTTACAAGACCGACGGTAAGTTTTATCGCGGGGGTATCGCCAACAGTGAGTTCCTCCTCTGGTATGATGTAATAAAAGATCCTGCAAAAGCTGAGAAATCGCTTAACGATATCAGGAACACCCAGATCGAGGTACTTTCTTACCTGCCGTTCCTTTTTTACCGCAACGGCCTGAACGGGGATGCCTATGGCTTTCTTCAGAAGATCCATTCAGACAAGAGAAAGGCTTATCCCGAAGGAGCAAGCGGGGCGATAGAGGGTATTGTGAGGGGGCTCATGGGAATTCAGCCGGTGGCTGATGAGAAGGTCGTAATTACCTGCCCCCGGCTGACTGATAAAACACCGGGTGTTACCCTGGAAAATGTGCCGGTCCTTTCAGGCCTGGTTTCGGTGAGGCATGAATCCGATCACGAAACCTCATTTGCCAATAAATCGTCAAAGCCGCTAGTCTGGCGCGCAATGTTCATGGGCTCCCATAACATAGTCAGATCCGGGAAGCAGGCCCTTAAGGCAATGCATCAGACCGACAGGCTGGGCAACATTTACAGCTACGCCGACATTGCCCTTTCACCGGGATCGCAGGCTTCAGCTTCAGTTGATCTTTCGGATATTGCCCGCAACGAAAAATGGCCTCAGCTCGGGGAGGTTGTCCTTGTCTGGAAAACTCACTGTGACATCGGGTATACTCACCCGGTGCCGGAGGTGCTCGATTATTACCGTACCGGGATGATGGACGGGGCCCTGAAACTGATTGAAGATACCCTGAATACCCCTAAGGAAGAGAGGTTCGTATGGATGCTTCCCGCCTGGGTGATGGAAGTTATACTTGATGATAAGCAGACGCCTGAAAGACGTGCCAGGATTGAGAAGGCCATAAGGGACGGAAGGATAGTATGGCACGCCCTTCCATATACTTTTGAATCAGAGGCCGCAGACCTGGAGGAACTCGTCAGGTCGCTCGGCAGCGGGACCCGGCTTGCAAGGAAATTCAATAAACCCCTGCCGGCTGATGCCAAACTCACGGACATGCCCTCGCAGGCCTGGGTATTGCCGACGCTGCTTAGCAAAGCCGGGATAAAATTTGTGCATATCGGCGTCAATCCGTGGAGCCCCAATCCTGAGGTTCCTGAATTGTTCTGGTGGGAAGGCCCCGACGGTTCAAGGGTGCTTACCGGGTATTCATTCCACAGCTACAGCTGGCCTGCCCTTCCTCCTGACAACTGGACGCATAAATCATGGCTCTGCTTCCAGGTTACAGGTGACAACTCCGGACCGCCAACGGCCGAAACTGTCAAAACTTTGGTAAGTTCGTTGAAAAGGCAGCTGCCCGGAGTGAAGATCCGTTTCGGGCGCCCGTCGGATTTTGCAGATGCAATAATCAGCGAAAATGATCCTTCGATACCCGTGGTTCGCGGTGATATGCCGGACACCTGGACGCATGGTCAGATGACAATGCCGGTTGCGACACAGATCCACAGGAAAACCGCTGCCGGCCAGGTCAGCCTGGGAATTCTCGGGACAGAAATGGCAGGCTGGAAGATCACCGATGGAGATGTTTCAGGGATTTTGAGCCGGGCTTATGACCGCAGCAGCCTGTTTGCTGAACATACATGGGGAATCGCCGGCCCGTCATTCGGTTCGCCTGATCACGCTTCGTGGCTGGAAAACCTCAGGCAGGGGAAATATGAGAAGCAGCTTGCCACCTTCGGATGGCATGCAGCTTATGCTTCCGATGCAATGGAAATTACACGGAATGGAATTTCAGAGCTGATGACGAAACTTGCAGCATCGGTTGCAGCCGAAGGGAAAAGGATTGTCGTGTTCAATCCCCTGCCATATGTAAGATCTGACATGGTAACCGTTGAAATTCCATCAGGCATTGATGCCCCGGAATTTCTGACGGATATACAGGGAGGGATCAAAATCCCGGTCAGGCAGGATGGTCGTGCCATATCGTTTCTTGCTCCTGACGTTCCTGCAGGAGGGTATAAAACATTTCCTTTTACAGGTGAAAAGGGTGTCGGGGCTCAGGATATCCAGGGCTCTGTATTTGAAACATCTTTTTTCAGGGTGACATTCGATACCGGAAGGGGAGGGATCTCCTCGCTCGTACTTAAAAGTGACGGAAGGGAGCTCGTTGATTCAGGGGAACATGCTCTAGGTCAGTTCATGCATGAGCGGTTCGCGAAGGCAGAAGTCGATTCATTTCTAAAGGCATATTGTCAGGTCTATTATACCTGGTACGGGTTTCCGTACTATGATTTCAACAAGCCAAACCTTGATCCTGGCGTGACCTACAACCGGTTCACTCCCGGGAAATGGGATCTTTCGGTTAAAAAAGATGCGAATGGCATCGTGGCCATCTTGTCAACAAAGGATACCAGGAGACTGGCAAAAGGATATACGTTGAGATATTTTTTCCCTGACGGGAAACCATATATTGATATTGAATGGAGCGTGGACGGGAAATCGGCTGAGATAATTCCTGAAGGGGGATGGCTGTGTGTACCACTGGCCATAAACAAACCCATGATCAGGGTAAGTCATGTAAGTGCACCCTTCGATCCGGCAAAGGATCTTGTGCCCGGAACAAATCATCACCTCTTTTCAACGGACTTTGGCATAATGGTGAGGGATGGGGCATCGGGACCCGGGGCTGCCGTTTCATCATCCGATCTTCCGCTCTGGAGCATAGGGGAGCCGGGGCTGTGGAAATACTCCCGGGTATACAAACCGGTTAAGCCGGAGCTGTTTGCAAACCTTTACAACAACCAGTGGAACACCAATTATCCCCTCTGGGTAGACGGTTCCTGGAAAGCAGCATTCAGGATATGGCCTGTCACAGCGGGTGCAAATGAAGAAGAAGCGCTGTTCACACCAGGATGGGAGAACAGGCAGCAGATGCTTTCCGCATATTCTGAATCAGGGAAAGGTTCCTTGCCGGTATCTGAAACCGGATTGTCATTATCTCGTAGAGGGATAAGGGTGACAACTTTCTGCCATTATCCTGATACTGCAACAAATCAGGAGGTTACGTTATTGAGATTATGGGAGCAGGCCGGTCAGCCAGGAATGACTGAGATCAGCCTGCCCCGGGGAATTGCTGCTGGAACGGCTCAACCCGTTGATCTCAGGGGTCAAAAGACGGGGAAAGGCATAAAGATTATCAACGGGAAGTTCACAGTCAATATAGACGCTTATTCACCGGCCAGCTTCCTGCTGTATTAACTCTTCATAAAAAAACCGGATCAGGAGAAAGATAAAATCTAAGGGAATCAGGATACGGCGCAGGGAATACCTAAAGCAGAAGAT
>DCFQ01000057.1:0-10171 GCA_002319915.1 Bacteroidales bacterium UBA1800
CAATCGAACATGTCGATGCCGCGCTCGATCGATTCGAGGATATTTGCCGGGGTTCCCACTCCCATGAGATATCTTGGCTTATCCTCGGGCAATATCTCATTTACGATCTCGATTGCCCTGTACATTTCTTCGGCAGGCTCCCCCACCGACAATCCCCCGATGGCATATCCGGCCATCGAGACGGAAGCGACTTTCTCGGCTGAGAGTTTGCGGAGATCATCAAATGTGCTCCCCTGGACGATCGGGAAAAGGTACTGCTCATAATCCCAGAGCGGGTCGGTGGTCCTGAATCGTTCCACCGCCCTGTCGAGCCATTGATGCGTGAGCTCCACTGACTTGCAGGCATATTTGTAATCGCAGGGGAATGGGGCGCATTCGTCCAATGCCATAATTATGTCAGCCCCGATTATTCTCTGGATATCAACAATGATCTCCGGAGTAAAGACATGCTTCGATCCGTCGATGTGAGATCTGAAAATGGCCCCTTCCTGGGTAAGCTTCCTGTTTCCGGCAAGTGAGAACACCTGGTAGCCGCCGCTGTCGGTCAGCATGGCTCCCGGCCAGCCCATGAATTTGTGCAGCCCTCCGGCCGCCTTTATTATTTCAGTCCCGGGACGGAGGTACAGATGATACGTATTTCCAAGGATTATCTTTGCCCCGATTTCATCTGACAGGTTTTTCTGAAGGATCCCCTTCACCGTACCGGCGGTACCGACAGGCATGAAGATTGGGGTCGGAATGTCACCATGAGCGGTACGCAATAACCCTGCCCTCGCCCTGGTTTCCGTATCCCTGCCCTCGATTTGAAACATAAACTTATTTTTGTTCCGGATGCACAAAGGTAATTCATTCGTTTACCTGTTAAAATTTATGTCAATAATTTTTAGGAGGTAAAACCCGTTTATCAATTTAAATTCATTTCATGCATTCAGATTATCTTATTAATATTGCTGTTAAGTTTGAAAGTCTGATGGTAATCCGGGATAACCTATTCTTCTTTATAGTTTTTATCAGCTTCTGCGTCACAGCATTAATACAGATATTTTATTACGTTTATTTCTATCTGGCTCCTTCAAAATTCAGGAAGGCTCAGAAGGAAACAGGTGATTTACCGGTCTCTGTGATTATCTGCGCCCGGAACGAGGAGGAGAATTTGCGTGAACTCCTTCCTTCGGTGCTGGAACAGGATTACCCTGATTACGAAGTAATTGTCGTAAATGATTGTTCAGAGGATGAATCTTTCGATGTTTTGGGCGGTTTCCTGAAAAAATACCCGCACCTTAAAGTATCGAATATCACAAAAGATCCCAAGTTCACTCACAATAAGAAATTTGCCCAGTTCATCGGCATAAAAGCCGCAAGTAACGAAATTCTGCTTTTCACCGATGCCGATTGCCGGCCGGTCTCCAGGGACTGGATAAAAGGGATGGTCAGCCATTTTGATGGTAAGACGGACTTTGTACTCGGCTACGGGGGATACATCAGGAAAAAGGGTCTCCTGAACAAATACATCAGGTACGACAGCATGACGATCGCGATGCAGTACCTAGGAATGGCTATAAGGGGGATCCCCTACATGGGTGTTGGAAGGAATCTTGCCTACAGGCGCTCATTCTTTTTCGACAGGAAAGGATTCGGCAATTACAGCCACCTGGTTTCCGGAGATGATGACCTTTTCGTAAACTCCAATGCCATCTCCGGAAATACTGCTGTTGAGTTCCGGAAGGAGGCACATACGAGATCCGTTCCGGCAAAAAATATTGGGGAATTCCTGCGGCAGAAAAGAAGGCATCTGACTACGGCAAGGTATTACAAATTGCTTCACAAGGTTATCCTGGCAGGGGAACCGGCAGCCAGGGTACTGTTCTATGCGCTCTTTGTTACACTGATGATCCGCCTTTACCTATGGCCTTTTGTCCTGGCGGTCTTTGCCGTAAGGCTCGCGATCCAGATCATCGTGCTTACCCTGATCCAGCACAGGCTTGACGAACGCGGATCGCTTCCCTGGTCACTGGCTTTTGACCTGGCCTCACCGTTTATGAACTCATTTATTTATATGGGCAGCATTAGAAAAAAAACCGGCAGAAACGTATGGAAATGAATGATGGTCTTTCGGAAAAAGCGAAGAACGATCTCGTTCTCGTAGATCTGGCCAGGGCCGGCAACGAAAAAGCATTTGCCAGCCTGCTGAACAGGTACCGTGATTCCATCTATTTCATGCTTCTCAAGATGGTAAACAATACCTCTGATGCCGAGGATCTTACAATAGAAGCCTTCGGTAAGGCTTTCCGTAACCTCGAATTATTCACGCCCGATTATGCATTCAGTACATGGCTCTTCAAGATCGCCACGAACAATTGCATTGATTTTATCAGGAAGAAGCAAGTCACTCCTACCCCCATCGACCAGCTTCAGGAGGACATGGAAAACCTTACTGTAAATATCCAGTCCGACCTGCCGGATCCGGAAGAGTCCCTGATCAACGACCAGAAAATAGCTGTCCTGAGAGATATCGTGAACCAGCTTAAACCCAGGTACCGCAAGCTCATTGAACTGAGGTACTACAAGGAATACTCCTACGAGGAAATAGCTTCAGAGCTCAATCTTCCCATCGGCACTGTGAAAGCGCAGCTGTACCGGGCAAAATCCCTGCTCTTCAATATTTTCACCAAGACCGGGAACAGGTAGTGCATGAAGTAATATTCAGATATTTCCCGTCACTTGAGGAGACCAGGAAGGAGAAGTTTGCCAGGCTCCGGGATATCTATAACCTCTGGAACGGCAGGATAAACGTTATATCAAGAAAGGACTTTGCCAATTTCTACACACATCATGTCCTTCACTCTCTTTCGATAGCTAAGATCATCGATTTTGCTCCGGGGACAAGGATCCTCGATGTTGGGACAGGGGGAGGCTTCCCGGGGATCCCGCTGGCAATACTTTTCCCCTCTTCTTCCTTCACCCTCCTGGACTCTGTGGAGAAGAAACTAAAAGTGGTATCCGCTGTCGTGGCGGAACTGGGTCTTGAAAATGTCATTGTATCGCGGAAAAGGGCTGAGGACGAAAAAGGCACGTATGATTATGTCATAAGCAGGGCGGTATCAGGGCTTCCGCAATTTGTGAGGCTCACTTCGGGAAGGATCAGTGACAGGAGCATCAACGCGATTCCGAATGGGATTTTTTACCTTAAAGGCGGCGATATCGCCGGGGAGATTAAGGCCCTGCGCCAGAAGCCATCCGTCTGGAACATCAGCGACTTCTTTGCCGAGCCCTATTTTGAAACAAAAAAGGTCATATTCATTCCTGTCAGAAATAAGTAAAAAATGACTGGCGTGATTGCATTATTTGAAAATATGACTATCTTTGCGCTTCAAAATTATCAGTTCAATTTTAAAAAACGCAGGATATGAAGAGGACCTATCAGCCTTCCAGGAGAAAGAGAGCTAACAAGCACGGTTTCAGGGAAAGAATGTCAACTCCCAACGGCAGGAGAGTCCTTGCATCACGCAGGGCAAAGGGAAGAAAGAAACTGACGGTTTCCGACGATCTGAAGCTGAAATAATCCAGCTTCTTCAAACAATATACAGGCACCCCGGCAAAGGTGCCTTTTTTATTTGGTCCCTGGTAATGTCGATTAGCTGGTGAAAGATTGCCCCGACGCGTTGGTCGGGATCTGCGCGGAGCTTCGACACGATTGCACGATTGCACGATCGCATATGACAAGACTTTTAATTACTTTTACGGTGCAGTAAAACTTGAATGGCAGATCTCATCGGTTATATAAAAGACCCGCTTTTAAGGGAAATCGCGGAAAAGGTGGCGGGAGGAACAAGGATCAGCCCGGCCGAAGGAATTGCTTTGTATGAAAAGGCTGACCTGGCGGTCCTTGGACTGCTGGCAGGGATCGTCCGGAGAAGGATCAACGGCAACTATGCCTATTACAACCGTAACTTTCATATCGAACCTACAAACAAATGCATTTATAACTGCCGCTTTTGCTCATATCACAAACCGGATGGAGATCCTGAAAGCTGGGAGTTCTCACAAGAGGAGATGCTGGGGATCGTGAAAGGATTCGACGGGAGGAATGTGACAGAGGTCCATATAGTGGGCGGAGTTCACCCGGGGCACGATATTCATTATTACGGCCAGCTGCTCCGTAGGATAAAGGATCACAGGCCTTCTTTGCACATAAAGGCATTTTCGGCGATCGAGCTTGATCATATGATCAGGATCTCGGGGCTGACACTGAAGCAGGGCCTTCAGCACCTCAGGGATTGCGGGCTCGATTCCATACCCGGGGGCGGTGCCGAGATATTCGATGATGAGGTAAGGAAGAAGATTGCACCTGAGAAATCCACGGCGGATACCTGGCTCGAGATCCATGAAACGGCCCACAATCTCGGTATTTCATCCAACGCCACGATGCTTTACGGCCATATCGAGCAGTACTCCCACAGAGTCGGGCATATGGAAAGGCTGCGGAGCCTGCAGGACAGGACAAAGGGTTTCAACGCTTTCATCCCGCTCAAATACAGGAAAGCCAATAACTCAATGTCGTGGCTCGGTGAAGTGAGTGTTACGGAGGACCTGAGGAACTATGCCGTTTCGAGGATATTTCTCGACAATATTCTGCATATAAAGGCTTACTGGCCCATGACCGGAAGGGAGACTGCGCAACTGAGCCTCTCTTTCGGAGCAGACGACCTCGACGGAACCATTGATGATACCACGCGGATCTACTCGATGGCCGGAGCTGAGGATGAGCATCCCTCGATGCCCGCCGGGGAAATATGCCTTCTTATCAGGGAGGCCGGATTTGAGCCTGCAGAACGGGATTCCCTTTATAATTTAATCAATACATTTGCGTTATAAATTAAGTCCGGACATCCTTTATGAGTCTAAAAAGCTTCATCTTCAGCAAACTCTTTCTGAAAAACCTGGCCCTGGCAGTTGTCATGCTTGTCGGATTCCTCATGTTACTGCTTATATGGCTTAATTTTTACACCAGGCACGGGCAATCAAGGAGGGTCCCGAATTTTATCGGCCTCACTCTCGAGCAAACCGAAAGGACAGCAAGAAAGAGCAAGATGAGGTACCAGATTTCCGACTCGGTTTACACTACCCTGGTGCCAAAAGGGTGCATAGCCGAGCAGAACCCGAAACCTGGTTTCAGGGTCAAGAAAGGCAGAAGCATTATTCTGACAATAAACGCATTCAATCCGGAAATGGTTGCGATGCCGAATCTTGTCAACCTCCCAAAGCGGCAGGCGCTGGCTCTTATCGAAGGTGCAGGACTGGAGATCGGCACCCTGCGGTATATCCCTGATATTTCGATCGATGTTGTTATCAATCAGCTTTATAACGGAAGGGATATCGCTGAGGGAGATTCGATTCAGAAAGGATCGATCATTGATCTTGTGCTTGGCAAGGGTCTCAGTAATCAAAGGACAGCTGTTCCCGATCTGATCGGTCTTAACCTGGAACCCGCCGTTAACAAGATATTGGGTGCATCCCTGAACCTTGGCACCTTTATTTACGATAATACTATTGTTAACAGGGAAGATACAGTGAATGCCTTCGTATTCAAGCAGAATCCCGAGTTCAAGGCTGATGCTTCTCTCCAGCTCGGATCTTCAATCTACCTCTGGCTCACGGTCGATTCTGCCAAATTACGCAATGATTCAACCTCTGTTTCACTTGATACCGTTTCAATTGCCGGACAGGATCCCGGCAATCCAAAATAAGATTGCCATCAGACAGCTGCTGATCTATATTATCTTCTTATTCATATGCCCGGCAGGCATCCTGGCCCAGGAAACAATTACCGGCCTGCAGGTCAATCCTGCGGTAAAAGCCGGTCATGAGACCCGCAGGCAATTCCGGCATGCCGTTGCCCAGACCGCCGTCGAGCTCCCTTTCTTCGATGACTTCTCAGGACATTCAATATTCCCGGATGAAAATCTATGGAGCGACGACTACGTTTTCATAAACAACAACTATACAGACCAGCAGCTTACAACCGGGGTCGCGACATTCGACTGCATCGACAATACCGGAATGCTTTATGAGGCGGCATCAATAGACGGTTTCGAGGCCGACCACCTGACCTCCCAGCCTATCAACCTCACCTACCCCGCATCCTCCAATATCTGGCTGAGCTTCTATTACCAGCCCGGAGGACTTGGCGATCCGCCTGAAATGAAAGACAGCCTTACACTCCAGTTCTATGCCCCGGCTGAAGATCAATGGTATTCGGTATGGAGGATGCCCGGTTCGGAAAGTTCAGATTTCAGGAGGGTAATGATAAGGATTGATCAGGCCAGGTACCTCCAGGCAGGGTTCAGGTTCCGGTTTACAAACTGGGCCAGCCTTCAGAAGCTTGATGACCAGGCCCAGATGGGGAACCAGGACATCTGGAACCTCGATTATGTATACCTCAACCGGAACAGGAGCGAAACGGACACAACAATGACGGATGTTGCTTTCAGGAAAGGTCTCAGATCGATCCTCAAGACGCATGAATCGATGCCATGGCAGGAATTTCAGCAGGTATACCTCCAGGAAATGGGATCATTCATTCCGATCCATTACAGGAACAATGATACAATTGTGAGGAATGTCACAAGGAATTTTGCGATCCGTGATGTTTACGGGAACACCGGCTCCTACTCCTTCTCCGCCGGGGCGACAAATATTGATCCCCTTACCAATGCCGACTATAATGCGAACCTGATCTACACGTTCAACACCAACGGGAACGACTCGGCACTCTTCCACATAACATGCATACTCAAGACCGACGATTTTGATCCGAAGCAGAACGATACTATAAATTATGACCAGGTTTTCAGCAACTACTTTGCATTTGATGACGGTTCAGCCGAGGCGGGGTACGGAATAAACGGATCGGGATCCAGGAATGCGATGGTTGCATATCGTTTCAGGACCTTCATGGAAGACACGATCAGGGCTCTGCAGATCTGTTTCAACGACAGCTACCTTAACAGCAACCGGAGGGCATTTGATCTAATGATCTGGAGTGCAAGCGGGGATCTACCGGGAGACATTCTTTATTCTGTTGAAGGGGAGATCGTCGAGGAGGCAGCAAGGATAAACGGGTTCTACACCTATGTCCTGCCTGAAGGGGTGCCGGTCAACGGTACATTTTACATCGGGTGGAAACAGGTTTCAGAAGCTTTCCTCAACGCAGGATTCGATTTGAATACTCCCCATCTGGGGAAACAGTTTTACTGGCTTAACGGACAATGGTTCGCTTCCCAGGCAAACGGCAGTGTGATGTTAAGGCCTGTTGTGGGCAAAGCCCTTAAAACAACGGGCATTCATGATACTGACCCCCCTGAAGGCAAAAGCTTCAAGCTCTGGCCCAATCCTGCTGTCAGCCTTATAAACCTGTCCTGCACTTCGCTCCGCGGGGGAGTGCCCGACCAGGTTTCGATTATCGACCTTGCAGGACATGAACTCCTGAAGATCACATATTCCAGCCAGGTGGATATCTCCCGGCTCAGGTCAGGGATCTATACCGTTATCCTAAGGCGGGACGGCAGGCCTGTCGGCTATCTCAGGCTGGTAAAATCAAGATAACATAATGGCAGAAGAAGAATATCCTGACCAGCAGGAGATGTTCGAACATTTCCGGTTTACTATTGATCCCGGCCAGACATTGCTGCGGATCGACAAGTACCTAGCTTCCAGGATCGAGAACACATCGAGGACAAGGATCCAGAATGCAGCAGATGCAGGGAACATCCTTGTGAATGACAAGCCGGTAAAGCCAAATTACAGGATCAAGCCGGGCGATCTTATCCAGATCGTTCTGCCGATGCCGCCAAGGGAGGTAGAGCTTTTACCCGAGAATATCCCGCTCAACATTGTCTATGAGGACGATCATGTGATAGTGGTCAACAAGGAGGCAGGGATGGTGGTGCACCCGGCTTACGGTAATTACACGGGCACGCTGGTGAACGCACTGATGTGGCATTTCAGGGATCTCCCGCTTTTCAGCTCTGGTGAGCTTAGGCCGGGCCTTGTCCACAGGATCGACAAAGACACTTCAGGGATCCTTGTCCTGGCCAAGAACGAGCTCTCCCTGAACAGGCTCTCAAAGCAATTCTACGACAGAACGACCGACAGGAAGTATGTTGCACTCGTGTGGGGAGTGCCCGACCCTCCGGAAGGGACAATAGAAGGAAATGTGGGCAGGAGCATCCGCGACAGGAAGATCATGCAGGTCTTTCCCGACGGTAGCATGGGTAAGATTGCAATAACCCACTACCGGGTCATTGAGAATTTCGGGTATGTATCACTTGTCGAGTGCAAGCTCGAAACCGGGCGGACCCACCAGATCAGGGTCCATTTCAGCTGGATCAAGCACCCCCTTTTCAATGATGATGAATATGGCGGCGATAGGATCCTGAAGGGAACGACGTTCAGCAAATACCAGCAGTTCATAAGGAACTGCTTCAGCATCCTGCCCCGCCAGGCGCTGCATGCCAGGAGCCTGGCATTCAATCATCCCATAACCGGGAAAAGGCTCTCATTTGACTCGGAGCTTCCTGCCGATATGCAGGCTGTGATTGAGAAATGGAGGGCTTATATCTCGGGCAGGGAATAGAAGTAATTTTTGGTGTTACAGAGATCACTGAAAAGACACAGAGTACTCCATGATCTCTGTGTCACCGGATCTACCAGCTGCCGCCGGCGCCGCCTCCCCCGAAGCCTCCGCCACCAAACCCGCCGAAGCCGCCTCCGCCGCCTCCGAACCCTCCTCCACCGGAGAATCCACCCCAGCTTCCATTATGGCTCCTTCCTCCCGAGTTCATCATGGTAAGAAGCATCCAGAGCGGAAGCCCTTTGTGGCCGATATTCCTCTGATTCGAATTCCCATTTCCCCTGGACGAGATCAGAAATACCAGGACAATTATAAAAATCACGACAGGCAAGGCTGCTCCGGCGTTCTTTTTTCCTGATTTCATGAACTGGTCAGCGGTGAACTCCCCTGACGTCAGCGACATGAGTGTACCGGCAGCCTTATCGAGTCCCTTGTAGTATTGCCCCTCCCTGAAGGCGGGCAAAATCTCACTGTCGATGATCCGTGAACAGGCAAGATCAGGCACGACTCCCTCCAGCCCGTAACCCGTGGCAATGGCAACTTCCCCCTGGGAATCCGCAGTTTTGGGTTTTACCAGTATCAGTATCCCGTTATTCTTCCCCCTCTGGCCAATCCCCCAGGCCTCTGCCAGCCTTTGGGCATAATCATTCTTATCGTAGCCGTGAAGGTCAGGTACAGTGACAATCGCTATCTGGGTTGATGTCGAGTCGTTGAATGCTACCAGCTTCTGCTCGAGAGCGCTGATCTCCGCACTGGAAAGCATGCCTGCAAAATCATTGACCAGCCTAGGTGGCTCGGGCTTTGCCGGAAAATCCTGCGCTGAAAGGTTCCCGGAAAACATATTAAGCAGGAAAAGCAAACCGGTGAATATGATGAAGTATCTTTTAACCATAGGACAGAATGTTATTCAGGCTCTGAAAATGAGATCTCGTCCGGCAGCTCGTTTACGTCGCCCTTTTGATGCGGGAAATGCTCCTTCAGCTGGGAGCCGGCCATAAGGATCCCCTCGGCAAGCCCCTCCGTGAACCTCCCGTTCCTGAAGTGGTCGTGGAGAATCGCGATGGTGCTGTCCCAGAAATTTTCAGGGACTTTTTCATTTATGCCCCGGTCTCCGATCACTGCAAATTTCCGGTCTTTGACAGAAAGGTAAAAGAGCACTCCGTTCCGGTCGGCTGTGGCATGCATGCCGATCTTCCTGAATATCCATGCGGCCCTGTCGAGTACGCTGCCCGACACCCTGGTCTCTATATGGACCCTGATCTCCCCGGAAGTCTCTTTTTCCGCTTCCCTGATAGCAGCCAGGATCTTTTCCTGTTCTTCCTTTGAAAAAAAAGTCGAGGCTTTCGTTCCCATTATCTTTTCATTAAAACTGAACCTGCGGTGCTTTCTCTGCGCCTGCTGCAGATTCAAAATACGGGCGTACTGTAAAGCCAGACATTCCGGCTATGATATTGTTCGGAAAGCGCTTGATATAAATATTGAATGTCTGAGCAACCTCGTTGAATTTTCTGCGCTCCACGGAAATACGGTTCTCAGTTC
>DCFQ01000057.1:10433-17647 GCA_002319915.1 Bacteroidales bacterium UBA1800
TTCAAGTTCAACCTGAAGATCACGGTAATTCTGGGTTGCCGTCAGCTGCGGATACTGTTCCACAACTACCATCAAACGTGAAAGTGATGAGCTGAGATCATTCTGTGCCGACTGGAACTGCTTCAGGTTATCTGCAGTCATTTTTGCAGGATCAAGCGTAATCTGCGTTGCTTTTGACCTTGCCTCGATCACCTTGGTAAGGGTCTCCTGTTCAAAGTTGGCAGCTCCCTTGACGGTATTCACGAAATTGGGAATCAGGTCAGCCCTGCGCTGGTACTGGGTTTCAACATTTCCCCACTGGCTGGTCACTGCTTCCTGCCGGGTAACCATCCCATTATATGCCCTGATGCCCCAGGATATCATTCCAAATACTACAAGAGCGACAAATGCTCCTACTATGATCCAGATCAAACAACCTTTTTTCATTGCAAGTTTTTTTTTAAATGTTCAACCAAAGGTAATAATATCCTTGAAATGGGAAACAAGAGGATCTTCTTATTACATCGCCTGTCCGGGCTCTGTCTGACAAAAAATTCTTACTTTTAGCATCTGATTTTTGACCGATGAGAACTATAGCCATTGCTGCCGGCGGCGATTCCTCCGAATTCGGGATATCTGTAAAAAGTGCTGTCGAAGTGAGTAAAGCCCTATCTTCCAGGTATGTAACATATATCATTATGATCCGTGGCATTAACTGGTACTGGGAGGATCAAAAGGGCAGGTACCATAATATCGATAAGAACGATTTTACCCTGGTAACAGACACCGGGAAGATCAGGTTCGATGCCGTTTTCATTGCGATCCATGGCACTCCCGGTGAAAACGGGCTTCTCCAGGGATATTTTGATATGCTCGGTATCCCCTACTCCAGCTGCAACGCTTTCTGCTCTGCGCTCACTTTCAATAAGCAAGCATCCAAGCTTTACCTGAAGGAGTACGGCATCACCATGGCCAGAGCAATACTTCTGAGAAGGAACGATGAAGCTGCTCCGGATCAGATAATAGGTCATATAGGCCTCCCGTGTTTTGTAAAGCCCAACGAAAGCGGGTCCAGCTTCGGGGTAACCAAGGTCAAAACTGCAGAAGAGCTGCCGGCTGCAATCCAGACCGCCCTTAAAGAGAGTGATGATGTGCTGGTTGAAGCATTCATGAAGGGACGTGAAGTGGCTTGCGGGGTGGTGAGGGTGAAAGGGAAATCGTTGGTGCTGCCGGTAACGGAAATCATCAGCAAGAAGGAGTTTTTTGACTACGAAGCCAAATATGTACCGGGCAACTCCGAAGAAGTGACCCCTGCAGAAATGCCGGCTGATCTTACGGCCACCATCCAGGAGCTAAGCCTGAAGGTTTATGATCTCCTCGGCTGTAAGGGGATAGTAAGGGTCGATTTTATCGTAGTAGGCAATACCCCTCATTTTCTTGAAGTCAACACTGTCCCGGGGATGACGGAGGAGAGCCTTGTTCCCCAGCAGGCTGCTCATGCCGGCATAAGCACAGGTGATCTCTATTCGATGGTTATCGAGGACCTTTTCAGCTGATCATCCCCGGCTGCCTTCTCTTGCTGCAGGGGTTTTTCACGCGGCATTCACTTTGAAGCATTTCCGGCTTTTCCTTCCCCCGGCCCTGAAAGGGCTAGCCTGAGGGCACTCGTTGTTGTGAAATACTTGGTGATCATGGCGTTTACTTCCCATTGGGGCAATTCTCCATTTTTAAGGTACTCCAGGAATTTTGCCGTTACCTGGCCGAAATGCTCTTCATGCGAGACACGGTACCTGGAAGGGACAGAGATCCTGTAATCGCCATTTCCAAGCTTTTCTATCTCCAGGCTGTCATAAGGCAGCGACTTCAGGACATTGCCGAGCCTGGAAAGAAAACTCGTCCGGTCCCCTTTTATATTCTTGATATAGAGCATCGGCACAAATTTTTCTTCGGGACCCTGCTTTATGACCAGGCTGCATCCGGTGCCCCTCATCACGGAAAAGTGAGTGTCGCCTCCTCCTGCCGCAGGTTCAAAATTCCATGTGACCGATACTTTTGCCCAGACACCGTTGAGCCTGTAAACCATTTCCCCGTTTGAATAAACATTAAGAATGCTGTCTGAGATCCAGTCTTTCAGGAAAGCAGGGAATGAGTCCAGGCCTGTGACCTTTCTGAACTGTCCCGGGGATATGGGAGTCGGCCATCTTCTTGCTGAATTCAGAAGCACATCCGAGGTATCGAGCATCTTATCAGGAAAGCATTCCCACTGGACAAGATCCACCAGGTGCGTGGTCACATCCACAATGCCTTCGCCCTGCTGCTTCACATCAAAATACCAGGCAGGCCTCTGCAGCGGGACTCCTGAGACCATTTTAGAAAAGTGATGGACACTGATCTTGGTGACTGCGGGGTCATCCGCACTACCGGTCTCGAGCCATCCAAACACCGAGGGCTCCTGCGACAGGAGCTTTTGAAGGATGGTGGTTATCTCGTACCGTTCAGTCATGATGTCATAGAGGAGGATGCCTTTCTCCCCGGCAGCCCTGAAATCGTTCACTAGCGTAGGAAAATCATCCTTCGAGATGATCATTGGCTTGTCGGCCAGAACGTTCAATCCGGCCTTAATGCACCTGTCGATATACTCCGCCTTCTTCCCATTATTTCCTGAAAGGACAACGACATTGCCCTTCTTTTCCTGAAGCATCTTCTCGAAAAACCCGGGTCCGGTATACACAATCTCATTCCATGCTGTCGGATTAACGGGCCTCTTGTTGTACGAGGCGATCCTTTCAAGGTGCTTCCGGCAGTCAGGCCCTTCCGGTGCATAAACATATACATCGGGAGATACCTGCGGGTACATGGTCTTCTGTACAAGAGCTGCGTGAAAATGACCGGGGTCGGCAGTCAGAAGACGGACTTCATATTTCTCATCCATAGCAACTCCGTATTTTGGTTCATGCCTGTTTCGGGGACCTTGCGATCCGCATCCAGCCAACAAGGCTGACGAGAGGATTAAAAGCGCTGGTAATCTCATGGCCTGATCAGATTATGATTCTATGCCTGGCAATCCCTGGTTCAGATTTTCTGAACGTCTTTATTGAAAATTAAATGTCTCCAGCCTGTAGGAATCAACCGGTTCGCAGGTGCAGACCAGGTTCCTGTCGCCATACCCGTCATCTATCCGGCTCACGGAGGGCCAGAATTTATTCTCGATCACCCATTTAAGCGGGAATGCCGCTTTTTCCCTCGTGTATTTATGCGTCCACTCGTCGGCTGTAAGGACCCTGAAAGTATGGGGCGAATTCCGGAGCACATTGTCGTCCTTTTCGGCTTTCCCTTCCTGTATCTCCCGGATCTCATTCCAGATCGATTTCAAAGCTTCGATGAACTTATCGAGCTCCTGAAGCGGTTCCGACTCGGTTGGCTCCACCATAAGGGTGCCATGCACGGGGAATGAAAGGGTCGGGGCATGAAATCCGTAATCCATCAGACGCTTCGCGATATCAGCTTCGGTGATGCCGGCCTCTGCCTTGAAATTACGGCAGTCGAGTATCATTTCATGTGCAACAAATCCGTTGCTGCCCGTGTAAAGGATCTTGAACCAGCCTTTAAGGGAAGCTGCAATATAGTTGGCGTTCAGGATAGCAACCATGGATGCCTTTGTAAGCCCCTCAGAGCCAAGCATCAGCGAGTAAGCATGCGAAACTGTAAGGATATGGGCGCTCCCAAATGGTGCTCCTGCAACTGCGGTGGTTCCGTGGCTGCCACCGGTCTGAACGAGCGGATGTGACGGGAGGAACTCAGCCAGCTTGTCATTTGCAAGGATTGGGCCCATTCCGGGGCCGCCTCCGCCGTGAGGTATCGCAAACGTCTTGTGCAGGTTCAGATGGCAGATATCCGCCCCTATTCGGACAGGATTCGTAAGTCCCACCTGTGCATTCATGTTGGCACCATCCATATAAACCAGTCCGCCGTTCTCATGAATGATCCGTGACATTTCGATAACAGCCTCCTCAAAGACCCCGTGCGTCGACGGATACGTGATCATGAATGCCGCAAGCCTGTCGCGGAACTGGACCGCCTTGTTCCCCAGGTCCCCAACATTTGTGTTGCCCTTTTCATCGCACTCCACAACAACCACCTGCATTCCCGCCATTACCGCACTCGCAGGATTGGTACCATGGGCCGACGACGGGATAAGGACCACGTTCCTGTGGCCTTCACCCCTGCTCATGTGGTACTCCCGGATCACCATAAGCCCTGCATACTCACCGGCTGCCCCGGAATTTGGCTGGAATGATACCCCGGTGAACCCCGTGATTTCCTTCAGGACTTCCCCAAGCTCATCCATTACCTGGTAATAACCGCGAGCCTGGTCGGCCGGGACAAAGGGATGGATATTGCCGAATTCAGGCCAGCTCAGCGGGAAAAGTGAGGTTGCAGGATTAAGCTTCATGGTGCACGATCCGAGTGAGATCATGCTGTGGGTAAGGGAGAAATCCTTGCGTTCCAGGAGCTTTATATACCTCATCATCTCTGTTTCGCTCTGGTACTTGCTGAACGCAGATTCCTTCAGAAACTCTGATTTCCTCAGGAACTTTTCCTCGATGATCCTGCAATCGCAGAGAGCCTCTGCCTCTGAAGCGGTTTTGCCGGCTGCCTTTGCAAAGATCCTGACAATTGCATTGATCTCGCTTATTGTCGTTACCTCATCTGTGCTGATCATCACAACATTGCCGGAAGGATAGAAGAAGTTGATCTCCTCCTCGAGTGCGAATTTCCTGACAAGGTCCGCCGGGATATTTTCGGGCAGCTCAACTTTCAGGGTATCAAAGAATTGTTTATTTATTTGTTTGTAGCCCAGGTAATTGAGAGAATCGTTTATCGTACATGCACTCCTGTGGATATGCGTTGAAATCCCTTTCAGACCTTCAGGGCCATGATACTGTGCATACATTCCCGACATCGTGGCAAGAAGGGCCTGTGCCGTACAGATATTTGATGTGGCCCTTTCCCTCTTGATATGCTGTTCACGGGTTTGGAGCGCCATCCTGAGAGCCTGGTTTCCCTGTGCATCGACCGAAACGCCGATGATCCTGCCCGGCATGCTTCTCTTCAGCTCGTTGCGTGTTGCAAAGAACCCTGCGTGCGGACCGCCGAAGCTCATGGGAAGGCCCAGCCTCTGGCTTGACCCGACAACAATATCGGCGCCCCATTCACCGGGAGGCGTCAGGATCGCAAGGCTCATTATGTCGGCAGAAACACCGAGAAGGCAGCCTGCAGCGTGGAGCCTGGCAGCAAATTCCCTGTAATCGTTTATCCTGCCGGATGCAGCCGGGAATTGGGCAAATCCCCCGAAAAAGGTCTCATCAATTGCCGCGTCAGCTGAATTGCCGGTTACCAGCTCAATTCCGAGAGGTCCGGAACGGGTCTTCATCACATCAAGGGTCTGGAGGAAAACATCCTCATCAACAAAGAATCTGTTTGCCCCGGCTTTCACTGCCTGCCTCGACCTGCAGTTGAACATCATTATCATTGCCTCTGCAGCAGCAGTGGATTCATCAAGAAGGGATGCATTTGCGATCTCCATCCCTGTAAGTTCCATTATCACTGTCTGGAAATTAAGGAGCGCCTCAAGCCTTCCCTGGGAGATCTCCGCCTGGTAAGGCGTGTATGAAGTGTACCACGATGGATTCTCAAGGACATTCCGGATTATCACCGAAAGAGGGGCGACCCCGTAATATCCCTGGCCGATAAATGATCTGAACATCTTGTTTCTGGAGCCTATCTTCCGGATATGGTTCAGGTACTCATATTCGCTCATCGGCTCTGGCAGCCTGAGCTGGTTCTCAAGCCTGATAGCTTTTGGGATAGTCCTGCCGATCAGCTCCTCCATCGTTTTGATCCCTATTTTTTCCAGCATCCCGGGTATCTCGCTGTCGCGCGGCCCGATATGCCTGTATGCAAAGTTTAAAGAAGACATATGTAAATGTTTTTAATTGCTGTTAAATCTGTAAAAATTTGGAACAGCAAAATTAGCAATACTATATATTTTATAAAAGCGGGAAAATCAGCTGTTGATAAAAAAAGGATTCGACTCCGATTCCTTTTTAATTGTTGTACTCTCTCCATGCCCGGGGTATACGATCGTGTCGCCCGGAAGCGTAAATAGTTTGGATCGTATGCTGTTGATTAGTGATTCGTAATCCCCTCCGGGAAGGTCGGTCCTTCCGATGCTGCCGGAAAACAGGGCATCACCGGTGAACAGTGATTCTGAATTCCGCTCATAAAAAGCAAGGCTGCCTTTCGTATGTCCCGGAACGTGAAATATTTCAAATGATGTTTCACCGAATATGACTGTTCCTCCTTCGCTGATGAATCCTGCGGGTTCCGGAGGCACCTCCATCTTCAGTCCGAACATGGCTGCGTGGTTGATTGCGTTCTTCCTGTCAGGTTCTTCTTCCCTGCTGCAGAATGTCCTGAGACTATATTTTTCCAGCATGAACCGGTTCCCAAATACATGGTCGAGGTGGCAATGGGTGTTCAGGAGAAGCACCGGCTTCAATCTATTCTCCGACACGAATCGCCCGAGCACGCTGAACTCCGATGCCGTATAGCATCCGCAGTCGATTACCGCGCATTCTCCTGTTGCATCCCAGACAATATAAGTGTTTACCTGGATCGGCGAGAATACCATTCTTCTGATTTCCATAGCCTCTTACTTCTTATTTACAATACCTTTCAGCATGGGCACGAATACAAAATTCCCGTGTGATGAATAATCGTATTTATCTTCATCTGAACGGACTACCAGGGTCATCACCTGGGATTGCAGGTCCCCTACCGGTATTACCATGCGGCCGCCGACCTTAAGCTGCGGGAGGAGTTTTTCCGGGATGGCCGGAGCAGCAGCGGTGATCACTATCCCGTCGAAAGGCCCGTACTGAGGCTTTCCCTCGTATCCGTCACCCAGGAAGAAATCTGCAGTATACCCGAGCGTTGAAAGAGTCTGCTGGGCCTTAAGATAGAGCTCCCGGAACCGCTCGATAGTATATACCCTGGCTCCCATTTCGGCAAGTACGGCAGCCTGGTATCCTGAACCCGTCCCGACCTCGAGGATCTTATCCCGTCTCTTCACATTTAACAGGGAGGTCTGGACAGCCACCGTATAGGGCTGAGAAATTGTCTGCCCCGCAGATATCGGAAATGTCTTGTCGGCATATGCGTGATGCACGAAC
>DCFQ01000101.1 GCA_002319915.1 Bacteroidales bacterium UBA1800
CCCTAGGGGTATTTATCCCTAGGGGCATTTACCCTTAAGGGCATTTACCCTTAGGGGTAAATTCGTTTATATGCACAATCAATCCTGCAACTAGGCACTCCAACGCGTTTACCAGGTTGTGCTCTCAATTTCCGGTGACCGGTAACCAGGAACCGGCAACCAATCACGACTCACAACTCAAAAGTCACAATTCGTGTCTTACGTCCTGCATTCAACGCTAGGCACCCTACCCCCATTTCCCATGGTCAATTAAGTCCAATTTTGTACTTTTGCTGAATGAAAAAAAAGGTGATCGTCGGTTTATCAGGAGGGGTAGATTCGAGTGTCGCTGCATGGAAGCTCATCCAGGAAGGATATGAAGTGTCGGCCATGTTCATGAGGAACTGGAACGACAGCACGGGACTTTTACAGAGCGAATGCCATTGGGAGGATGACCTGATGTTCGCCGAAATGGTCGCAAAAAGGCTTGGTATCAGGTTGCACTTCGTTGACCTGAGTGAACAGTACAGGAAAAGGGTTGTCGATTATATGTTCTCGGAGTATGCCGGGGGAAGGACCCCGAATCCCGATGTTTTATGCAACCGGGAAATAAAGTTCGATTCATTCTCGGAAGAGGTCAGGAAGCTTGGCGGCGAACTGGTTGCAACCGGTCACTATTGCAGAAAGGCACTCCTGGGAAAACGGCATAAGGAAGTCTTCCGCCTTCTTGCCGGGATTGATGAAAACAAGGACCAAAGCTACTTCCTGTGCCAGCTAAGTCAGGCACAGCTTGCAGGGTCCCTCTTCCCTGTTGGGGACATGACAAAATCGGAAGTACGCAGGATCGCATCCGAACTTGGTCTTCCAACCGCCCAACGTAAGGATTCGCAGGGCATATGCTTCGTCGGCAAGGTAAACCTCCCGGCTTTTCTTCAGCAGAAGCTGGAATCCAGACCAGGTAAAATAGTTGAGATACCTGCAGATGAGCGGCTCATGAAATGGGGGAATGAGATGCCACCTGATGATGCCGGTGAAGAACAGCTGAAATATGCAGCAGAACCGCATCATTTTAATCCTCTGAACGGTAAAACTATCGGATCACACAGCGGGGCACATTTCTTTACGGTCGGCCAGAGAAAGGGAATAAATGTGGGAGGTCACCGGGAGCCGCTCTTCGTGCTCGGAACAGATGTTGCCGATAATTTACTGTATGTCGGTGAAGGTCAATCACACCCCGGACTCCACAGGAAAGGTCTTTTCGTGAAGGGCAATGAGATCCACTGGATCAGGCCAGACCTTGAAATGGAGCTTGATGAGGTGAGGGAATACAGCGTAAGGATAAGGTACCGGCAGCCTCTTCAGAAAGCCAGGCTGTTCAGGAAAGAGAACGGAATTTACATTGTTTTCAATAAGCTGCAGAGAGGAATTGCGCCCGGTCAGTTTGCAGCCTGGTACCACGGGGAAGAGCTGATAGGATCAGGGGTGATCGACCGGTGATCATGATAAAAGGCTTTTGTCTTCGTCCCGGTAAGGGTCCAATTCTGCTTCAACCAGCATTTGAGTCACTTTGTGCTGTAAATTCCGTACTATTTGCTCCGGCCGGCCTGTTCTTTTTCTGAAAGCTCACGACAAACACCCCTGAAAATATGAGCAATGCTGAAGTGATCATTGTCACCGTGATATGGTCCTGCCCCAACAGAGTAGCCAGGTAGGCTGCGATAAGCGGCTGGAGGTAGGTGTATGTGCTGACAACTGTCGGACTCAGCCTCCTGAGGCCAAAAGTGATCAGGAGATAACCGAGGAAAGTGGCACCCACCACAACAAATCCAATTTCGAGCCAGCCCGGCGTGGTAATTGAACTCCAATTCGTGGTGCTCCATTGCCTGTACCCGAGAGGCACATTGGTCAGCATTCCGAAAAGAAAGGTCCACTTCATCACAGTTACGGGATGGTATTTTTCAAGCATCCTCTTTATTATAACCGTATAAAATGCCCAGCTGATAGTATTGATGAGGGAATAAAGGTCTCCCAGGAAAGTGGAGCTTTCAAGCGAAGGGATCCCATTCTGGAGGATCAGCATAAGTACCCCCGCAAGCCCAATTGCCAGCCCGGTTCCTTTCAAAAGCGTAATCCTCTCTCTCAGGATGATGGCAGCAAATACAAAAGCAAAAATGGGATTTGTCGACAGTATTATTGAGGAATTGACCGGAGTGGTGAGATTCAGCCCAGCCAGGAATAAGCCCTGGTTGATAACGACCCCAAAGAATGAACATGCCAGAAGGTAGAGCAGATCCTTCCGGCTCACCTTTTCCGCAGGTACAAAGAGTCCCGCAATCCAGAATATTGCGGCGGCAGCCACGCTTCTGACAGAAAGCAGTGCGAAGGGCCTTATCTGGTCTGGCATAACGGCCTTAGCTACCGAATAATTGATGCCATAAATGATATTGGCCGCAAGCAGCGACAAATGCGCCCATGTTTTAACCCTGCTCCTGTGCATCTGCGGAATTTGAGCCGCAAAAATATGCAAAAGGTTTTACACCTTCAAATATTAGGCTGTCTCTGACTGGAGGGAATTATAACTCAATCTTGATGCAACGGGTTTTACTTTGTGCAACTTCGTGAATACTATGTCTTCTCCGTGTAAGTTCCTGATTTTTTTGGAGTAATAGCCTCAGGAGAGCCTGTTCCTGTAATCCAGGTAACCGAATTCACGTATAAGCCTGAATTTTCCATCGAGCGTCCACATGCCAATCGAAGGATGCCTGACACCATTGAATGTAGTAGTTTTGACCATGGTATAGTGAATCATATCGAGAAAAACTATCCTGTCGCCCGGGCGAAGTTCCCTGTCAAATGACCAGTCGCCCATGACATCGCCTGACAGGCACGAGTTGCCCCCTATCCTGTAGGTCGGCTTCCCGGGCACTGTATCCGTAGCACCAAGGATCTTTGGTTTGTACGGCATTTCGAGGCAGTCGGGCATATGCGCAGTAAACGAAATATCGGTGATCGCGGTCCTGATTCCCTGGTTCTCAACTATATCTTCTACTGTGGCGACAAGTTCGCCGGTCTCCCAGGCAAATGCGCTTCCGGGCTCGAGTATGACATGCAGGCCGGTCTCTTTTTTGAAATCCCTGATCAAGCCTGCCAGGTGGTCGGGATCATAGCTCTTTCCCGTGATAAGATGACCGCCTCCCATATTGATCCATTTTATGGCCGGGAAGAAACTTCCGAACTTCTCCCTTACAACCTTAAGCACTCTTTCGAGAGAAAATGAATCTGATTCAAACAGGACATGAAAATGAAGTCCTTGTATCCCCTCAGGGAAATCCCGCTTAAGATCTTCTGCCGTTACCCCGAGCCTTGATCCGGGAGAACAGGGATTGTACAGTCCCTGGCTTATCTCTGAAAACTCAGGATTAATCCTGATGCCTGCACTGATCTCCTGCGGATGCCTTCGCAGAATGCCTGAAAACTTCCTGTACTGCGGAATTGAGTTGAAAGTGATGTGAGAGCTGTACCTGAGTATCTGTTCAAAATCCTCTTCTGTATATACAGGTGAATAAGTATGAGCCGGAGCGCCGATCTCCTCAAAGCACAGACGGGCTTCATACGGGGAGCTTGCCGCGGCACCACTTATGAATTCCTTCAGGATCGGAAAGACACCCCACATTGCGAATCCCTTGAATGCAAGGATTATCTCAGCTCCGGATTCCGAGGAGACATGTTTAATGACAGTGAGATTTTTTCTGAATCTCTCTTCATCAATCACATAGCAGGGTGATGGTATTTTGGCGTAATCAATCAAATCATCCAGATAAAAATCCTGTATTAAAGCTCAAGATCAACATCATGCAGCTCCACCCACGGCAGTCCCAGGAGATTGAGCTGCTCCATGAACGGATCCGGATCAAATTCCTCCACATTGAAAACTCCCGGTTTCTTCCAGATCCCATTCAGGTACATCATGGCGCCGATTGCCGCGGGAACACCGGTTGTATAACTGACTCCCTGGGCTCCGGTCTCCCTGTAGGCAGCCTCGTGACTGCAGTTATTATAGATGTAATATGTACGTTGCTTTCCGTCTTTGACACCCTTTATGCGGCAACCGATGGAAGTCTGCCCCTTATAATTCTCGCCGAGTTCACCGGGATCAGGGAGCACCGCTTTCAGGAACTGGATGGGAATTATTTCCCGTCCGTTGAACATCACTGGTTCAATCCCGGCCATGCCGATATTCTGAATGACTCGAAGATGGGTCAGGTATTCCTGTCCGAATGTCATCCAGAACCTCGCTCTTTTGATCGTGGGGAAATTCTTTACCAGTGATTCGATCTCTTCATGGTAGATAAGATAGGATTCTTTCGGCCCGATATCCGGGTAATTCAATGGTTTATGAATTTCATGCGGTTTTGTATGGATCCATTTGCCGTCTTCCCAGTATCTGCCTTTCTGGGTGACTTCCCTGATGTTTATTTCGGGATTGAAATTAGTTGCAAAAGGTTTGCCGTGGTCTCCCGCATTGCAGTCGACGATATCGAGGTAATGTATTTCGTCGAAGTGGTGCCTGGCTGCATAGGCAGTGAATATCGAGGTAACGCCAGGATCGAATCCGCACCCAAGAATTGCCGTGATCCCGGCATTCCTGTAACGTTCCTGGTATGCCCATTGCCAGCTGTATTCGAACCTGGCTTCCTCGAGAGGCTCATAATTGGCAGTATCGAGGTATGAAACACCTTCGGCAAGGCAGGCATCCATTATATGCAGATCCTGGTACGGTAATGCCACATTCACAACAAGGTCCGGGCGGAACGACCTTATAAGTTTCCTGAGCTGAGGCACCTTGTCGGCATCGATCTGCTCAGTGATCACTTTTTCGTTCCCTGGTCTGGCAGCAATTGCATCGCATTTGGATTTGGTCCTGCTGGCAAGCATGATCTCAGTAAAGACCCCAGGGAGGGAAGCCATCTTATGAATTACAACGGAGCTCACTCCGCCGGCTCCGATTACCAGTACTTTGCCCATATTTAAGTTTTTTTTCTTCCGGATTGTGAATCCCAAAGATAAAACTTTGCAGCGGTCATTCAATGAACTTCAGATTGCAAAATGTTTAATCTGTTATTCCGACCTGCCCTCACAAAGATTATTCTGTTTATCTTTACGTCTGCATTTTCGGGTTACACCAAATGAAGCTGATCAATCCCCTTGTGATCTTGCGGATCCTCAGTACAATACTTGTCATAGAGACGATCTCATTCCTTTTGTGCCTTCCTGTTGCCATCATCTTTAAGGAAGATCACCTCCCTTTCTTATGGCCAGCAGTAGTTTCAATATCGCTTTCAGTGATCCTCTATTTTGTTTCAAGGAACGCTGATACAGAAAAATTCAGCAACAGGGACGGCTACCTGTCTGTTACACTTTCCTGGCTGATTTTCACACTTCTGGGAACATTGCCATACCTGATCGGCGGCACCATACCATCATTCATAAACGCTTTCTTCGAATCGACTTCCGGCTTTTCAACCACTGGAGCCTCAGTGCTGGCGGACGTTGAACACCTGCCCCATTCCATCATGTTCTGGAGAAGCTTTACACAGTGGATCGGGGGACTGGGCATCATTCTTCTGGTGCTATTGATACTTCCGTCATTCAGGGTGGCAGGCTACCAGCTGTTCAGCATGGAGTCATCTCTCAAGGAGAAAGTCCTCCCAAAAGCCAATGCTCTGGGATTCCGGCTTCTCATTATTTATTTAGGCTTGACCCTGATCGAAGCCGTACTGCTCTCCTTGGGAGACATGAACATTTTCGACAGTATCTGCCACGCCTTCGGCACCATTTCCACAGGCGGCTTTTCAACCCGTAACACAAGCCTGATGGGGTATTCGTCATATACCCAGTATATTGTACTGATCTTCATGTTCCTGGCCGGAACCAGCCATGTGGTCTACTATTACCTGCTGAAATTCAACTTCGTGAAGGTCAAGCATAACGAAGAGCTGTGGTTCTACCTTGCAATTTCCGCGGTTGCGGGAGCCGTTGCTACAAGCTTTCTCCTTGTCAGCACTACTAAATCACTGGAGCCAGCCTTCCGGGAAGGATTTTTCCAGGTTCTGTCGGTGCTTACCACAACAGGTTATACTACCGCTGACTATAATTACTGGCCCATGGCAGGAACACTCCTCCTGTTCATACTAATGTTTGCCGGTGCAAGCACAGGATCTGCAAGCGGCGGCATTAAAATGGCGAGACACCTGGTAGTCATAAAGAATGTCCGGAATGTTTTTACAAGGCTGAGCCATCCGAACAGGGTTACAGTAATTAAATTGAACGGCAAGACGACGAGTGAGAATTCAAATATTTCCATTATCTCATTTATCGTACTGTACCTTTTCATTTTCATTATCGGGACCATCGTTGTCGCAGCAACAGGTCTTGATGTTGTTTCTGCATCATCCGCCACTGCCACATGCATGGCGGGCGCCGGACCGGGTCTCGGATCAGTGGGACCCTTGAATACTTTTTCAGGCATCCCCGCTGTGAGCAAAGTGGTACTCAGCATCCTCATGATCGTCGGAAGGCTTGAGATTATCCCGGTTTTCGTGCTCTTCTCCAAATCCTTCTGGAAACTGTAAAAGCGATTTGTGCCGGTGCAGTCAGTGAATACCCTGACCGCTGAAGAAAACCCGTGCTTCCTGCAGCTTTTCGGGGGTTCCGATATCGAACCAGTAGCCGCTGTTGACTGTAAGGGTAAAAATTCTTTGAGAGGCGGCCAGTTCTAAATAGAGTGATGTCATTGAATAGATGCCATGGTGCATATAATTGAATATCTCCGGCTCAATTACATGAAAGCTTGAAAATGAGATCTCAGTCAGATCCTCTTCTGTCTTTTTACTTATGATCTTTTCGCCTGTGACTTTGTTTGCCCAGCCGCAAAGCTGCCCTTCGGGATCGACAAGGAAGACCCTGTTGCCCGGCCGGTTCCTTACGGCGAGTGTTGCAAGCCCTTTTTTTTGGATATGATATGAATAAAGCTGATTCAGGTCAAGATCTGTAAGAATATCGCCATTGCATAATAGGAATGGCTCCGTTCCGAAAAAGCGTCTCGCCCTGAACAATCCCCCTCCAGTATCAAGAAGCATCTCCGATTCATTCGACACAGTGATTCTGAAACCAAGCCCTCTGAGCATATTTATCTCTTCGATCACCATCCCTGACAAGTGGTGGACATTTATCATAATGTCATCAAATCCGGAACTGGTGCATTTTTCTACCATCCTGCGGAGAATTGATTTGCCGTTGATATCCACCAGTACCTTGGGAATCGTGAGAGAAAGGTCTCCGAGACGCGTCCCCCTGCCGGCGGCAAGGATCATTGCTTTCATATCAATCCAGTTAGTGTCTTAAGGCTGCCAGGTTCCTGAAAATAGCCGTCGAAGAAACCGCCCGTGCGGCGCCGTAAAGTTCCGGTAGATGTATATTTTCCTCGGCACAGGAAACAATTCCCGAGAGAAGTGTTACACCAGGCACAATGCTTTCGGTGAACGTTGGCTTCTGCTCATATAGGCCCCTGAACCCAAATGCGCCCAGGGCCTGCATAAGCCTGATCATACCGAATCCTGAAAAGAAACACCTGAATTTCTCTACATCCTCTCCTGTTACAGCGCAGAAGTTCATAATAAAATACTCTGACAATTCCGTACGGTCAGAATCGTCCATGGGGATCTTTGCATCGTAAAGCAGGGAAGCTGCATCATACTGGGGAGATCCTTTTCTTCCACCCTGATAATCAATGAACCATGGCTCGCCACCAATGACCATAATATTTGCAGTCTGGAAATCGCGATAAAGAAAATAATCCTGGCCTGCCGAAAGAAGGAAATCTGCCAGGACTTCAAAGTCATGCTCAAGCCGTTTCTCATTGAACGGTACTGCCACCAGTTTCAGGAACATGTACTTGAAATAGTTCATGTCCCACATCATCGACTGGCGGTCAAAGCTCTTGTGGGGATAGCAAAGGTTGAGGTCCAGGTCCTTTATCCCGGCAACCTGGAACTGAACCAGGCGGTCGAGAATCTTCCTGTAAAGGACTTTTGTCTCCGCATCAAAAGGAGAAATCTCCTTCTTCCCATGCAGCCAGGTGTACAGGTTTTCGTCCCCAAGATCCTGCTGGAAGTAGATAGACCTGTCGGGAATGTATCCATACACCTCCGGCACCGGCAGCCCTATTCCCCGGAAATGCCTGCTGAATCCTACGAAAGCCTCGTTCTCTTCATGATTTGAATTGAATGTCCCGATAACTGATCTTCCCTGATCATGTACCCGGTAATATCTTCTGTCGGAACCTGACCTCGGCAACGGCGTTATAGTATCCGCGTCAGTGGCGAACAGCTCTTTATATCCTTCAGCAATGACTTCTGTTTCCTTCATCAGGGTTATTTATGACATCTATTATATGTTTCCGGCCATCTGCGGAGTATCTTCATGCGAATCGTGCAATCGTGTTGAAGCGAAGCGCAGATCCCTACCAACGCGTCGGTGCAATCATGTCATCCGGCAGAGCAGACCTGCCGACCATCTCTCCTCCCCGCTCAAAGTCTTATCATCACCTTCTTCCTGTACAGCACCAGGGCAGCGAGCCACACCAGCAATACCTGGATGACCGCGAACATAAGGCTGCCATTGAGCTGTCCCGCCACGGGAGCACAAACCTTTTCATAAAACCAGCTGTACAGGCTCAGCTTAGCGCCTCCCCAACCGGGGTGCACCGAAAGGATCAGCTTGATCCACACTCCTGCCAGAAAATAGGTGAACAGGGCGTTGGTGCCGAATACAATGAAAAATGTACCCCATTTCCGCAGCTTTACAACATCAGCTATCCAGTAAATCACTGCGAGGAGTGCCATGGCAATACCTGCAGTGTAAAGAACGTAAGAGCTCGTCCACAACGGTTTGTTGATGGGAAAGAAGTTCTTCCAAATCAGGCCCAGTCCCGTCAGAGCCGCCCCGATAAGAAGCATTTTCAAGGCCGGGTTGACTTTCGAGCCTTTTTTCCCCACTATCTCCCCTGCATAATAACCTATTATAACTGTGCATATGGCCGGAAGAGTACTGAGCAATCCTTCCGGATCAAAAGGTATCCCGAAACCGGTGTAAAGATGATTCTTCCCAAGCAGGGCTGAATCGACCCTTAGTGCAAAATTTCCTTCAAGGCTATAGGGTGAAGCACCGCCAAAAAATGCCAGTAATCCCCAGTAAACAAAGAGTATCACTGCCACTACCACCCAGAGGTAATCCCTCCGGACCGATGTGCAAATGAACGCACCCAGCCCGTAGGCAAGGGCTATCCTTTGAAGAACGCCCATGATCCTGAGGTGTGAGTAGTCACGGCTGAAATAAGGGAATATTGCAAGGAAAAGGCCAACGGCAAAAATTGTCACTACCCGGCGAAGGATTCTCAGAATTGCCTGTCCGCCCAGTTCATGGCCATATTTTTTCAGTGAGAACCAGGTGGAAACACCAACAATAAAAAGGAAAAAGGGAAACACCAGGTCTGTCGGTGTGCAACCGTTCCATTCCGAATGCCTTAGCGGAGGATAGACATGGTCCCAGCTACCGGGATTATTAACGATGATCATGAATGCTACGGTCATTCCCCTGAAAATATCAAGGGATGCCAGCCTTCCTCCTTCTTTTGCCATGATTCCAGCTAAAATTGCCGTGTAAAAATAGCAATTTATACCAATTTAATGCAGAACGGAATCATCGCTGCTGGTCATGAACAAAGTTTTTTATGCCCCCGGGGCAGCTTAAAATTTATTACTTTTGATCCTGCACCTTTGGTCAGAACAGCTAAAAAATCCAGATATATCAGCATTATGAGGACCTGCCGGATATTTATTCTGCTTATGTTTTCCCTGGTGTTCACGGTCTTTCAGCCGGCCCTGGCACAGAAACCGCAACCGCCTTTTCTCAAATATCTGAACCACCCATGGGTTGACTCAGTGCTCAGCACGCTGGGTACGGATCAGAAAATTGCACAGTGCCTTTGGACCGCAGCATATTCCAATGGCGGGGTTTCAGGTGAGGTTGAGACCGCTGATCTCATCAGAAAGTACGGAGTTGGTGGATTAATCTTTTTCCAGGGCACTTCTGAGAAGCAGATAGAGCTGACCCGGTACTATCAAAGTATCTCATCTGTCCCGCTGCTGATCGCAATGGACGCTGAATGGGGAGCGGGAATGAGGCTCAGCGATGTCGGGAAATTCCCCTACCAGATGACCCTCGGGGCTGTCCGGGACGACTCCCTCATTTACAGGATGGGGCAATCAGTTGCAAACCAGCTGCGTTCGCTTTCCGTCGCTATAAACCTGGCACCGGTGGCCGACATTAACAACAATCCGGATAACCCGGTCATCAATTACAGATCCTTCGGGGAAAGTAGGGAAAATGTGACATCCAAAGCCCTGATGTACATGAAGGGACTTCAGGAAAACGGTGTCCTGGCAACTGCTAAACATTTTCCCGGGCATGGCGATACAAATACAGATTCTCATCTTGACCTCCCGGTGATAACCCATTCCAGGGCAAGGCTCGATTCAGTCGAACTATTTCCCTTTATCAGGATGATAAACGAAGGGGTCGGGGGTATAATGACGGCACATCTGAGTCTGCCCTCGCTCGATGCAACTTCTGGGGTGCCATCGACGCTCTCACCGGTGATAATCAACGGTCTTCTGAAATCACGCCTTGGATTCCGCGGCCTTGTGATCAGTGATGCAATGAACATGAAAGGTGTGACAAAATATTTCGCCCCGGGGGAAGCAGAAGCCAGGGCATTTCTTGCAGGCAACGATGTTGTTGAATATGTGATGAATGTCGATTCGGCTATACATGAGATAAAAAAGATGCTCGCCAGAAATGAACTGACAATAAAGGAAATTGATTCCAGGTGCCGGAAAGTACTGGCTCTCAAGTACTGGGCCGGGCCCGGGAGATCTGACCTGCCTGCTCAGGGTGACAGCGATGATCCTCTCTCCTCTCCCGCCGTGACTTCATTGATCCATGAATTATATGCAAGCGCCCTGACGGTTTTGACCAACAGGAAAGACATCATCCCCCTCAGAAATCTTCAGGATCTGCGGATCGCCGTGGTGGATCTGAACAGGGACAAGAGCACAAAATTCCAGGAACGACTTCTTGATTATTGCCCAGCTGATACATTCACCATCGATCCGGGGAATGAAAAAGCCGCCATTTCCCTGATGATGAAACTATCCGGGTATAACCTTGTTATTGCCGGCATCTTTGATCAGGACCAGCGTCCTGGGAAGGATTTTGGAATCTCTCCTGCCCTCGATCCTTTGCTTCATAAACTGATTGACTCTTGCAGGACAATAGTCGTATATTTCGGGAACCCCTATGCCCTCGGCAGGCTTGATGCCCTGAAGGAAGCTGACGGCGTGGTGCTGGCATACCAGGAGAATCCGTTCACAGCGGACCTCACAGCCCAGCTGATATTCGGTGGAATCGGCGGGAAGGGCGTCTTGCCAGTAACCGTGAACCAGCTGTGGCGATGCGGATCAGGGATCACCACCCAAGGGGGCCTCCGATTACAATACTCGGTTGGGGAGTCAGCAGGGATAAGATCAAAGCTCCTTGAAAAAAGGATTGATTCCCTGGCAAATGCCGGGCTGGCCGCGGGAGCATACCCGGGATGCGAGGTCATGGTCGCCAGGAAGGGGATTGTCGTTTTCCACAAGATGTATGGCTGGCATACTTATGAAAAAATAATCCCCGTCCACAAAAACGACCTCTATGACCTTGCCTCCGTAACAAAGATCTCATCGGCTCTTGCCGGGCTTATGCTACTAGATTCGGAAGGCAGGTTCTCTGCAGACAAAACGCTTGGCTACTATCTTCATGATTTCAGGAGGTCAAACAAGGGCGGTTTGCTTCTAAAGGATATCCTGACACACCAGGCTGGGCTTGTCCCATTTATACCTTTCTGGAAGGAAACTTTGAAAAATGACGGTAATTTCAAAAGGAGGATTTACAGTTTCAGGCCTTCGGGTAAATATCCCCTCGAGGTTGCTAATGGCCTGTATATCAATAAGAAATATCCACATAAGATATTCTCCGAAATAAAGAAAAGCCTTCTGGGAGAAAAAAAATACGTTTATTCAGACCTTGCTTTCATTATAACACCGCTGATCATAGATAAAATAACCGGAGAGGAATGGAACAGGTTTGTGACGGATTCAATCTATCACAAACTCGGCGCATATAATGTTGTATTCAATCCGGGGCTGCGGTACAGCCCCGACCGGATAGTTCCGACCGAATACGATTCCCTGTTCAGGAAGCAGCTTATTCACGGGACGGTCCATGATGAAGGAGCCGCAATGCTTGGCGGGATCTCGGGCCATGCCGGGTTGTTTGCGACCGCCAGCGATCTGATCAAGGTCCTTGAACTGTACAGGAGAATGGGAGACTACGGCGGGGAACAGATCCTTAAAAAGGAAGTGGTGGAAAGGTATTCCAGGGTGCAATTCCCTGAAAATAACAACAGGCGCGGGCTGGGATTCGACAAGCCCCTCCTGGGCAATAATGAGCTAAATGCGAAGGATACTTATCCATGCAAGGGTGCGAGCCCCGCAAGCTTTG
>DCFQ01000056.1:0-170 GCA_002319915.1 Bacteroidales bacterium UBA1800
AATAAAAAAACAATTCGGGGTGTAGCGCAGTCCGGTTAGCGCATCTGGTTTGGGACCAGAGGGTCGCAGGTTCGAATCCCGCCACCCCGACAAAAGAAAAAGCCTGACCCGCGATAGCGGGACGGGCTTTTATGTTTTTGCACGCGTTGACAGCTTGCTGTCAAAAGCGG
>DCFQ01000056.1:484-5376 GCA_002319915.1 Bacteroidales bacterium UBA1800
AAAGCCCGTAAGCGAACGAAGTGAGCGTCAGGCTTTTTCTTTTGACTTCCCCCTAACCGGGATCGCCGCAGGCACTCCGCCACCAGATTTAACTTGTTGACAGCTTGCTGTCAAAAGCGGGTAAAAACATAAAAACCCGTAAGCGAACGAAGTGAGGGTCAGGCTTTTTCTTTTGACGTCCCCCTAACCGGGATCGCCGCAGGTAATCCAAAAAAGTATAATGTATTTTAGAGGTACGGGCTTGCCCGGATACTGCCCCCAACCCCCCTGAAGTGGGGCTTGCAGGCAAAGTGAACGTACCTCTCTATGGCTTGAACGACCTGCGATCGAGCCCTGTGGCACCGCTGGGGTAAGTGTCGGCATCAGTAATGATCTGAGGTGTGCCGGAACCATCGAAGCACCTGACGGCAAGATTATGTTCACCTTCCATAAAGGGCACGTCAAACCGCCAGATAACCCATGTCAGGTCTGACAATGGGGTTCTTAATTCTGCTTCCTGCCAATCGCCATCGTCAATACTTACTTCGACTTTTGAAATGCCACGGTCCCCGGCATGGGCGATCCCTCCGGCAGGAATCAGTTTCTTCCCGTCCGGCCCCGTCATTACATCTTTTACGGCTACGGTGTCAATGACTGATGTAGTTTTCATCAGGGCCTCCCTGTCCCAACCCCGGACAACCCAATAGCCTGCCTCCCAGTCATCAATTGCCTCGATCGATTCGATCCACTTGGGCTGTTTCATGCCGTAACGCCCGGGGATATAGATCCGCAGGGGAAACCCGTGTTCAGGAAGAAGTGGCACACCGTCCCATGAATAGGCCACCATTATCCTGCCGTCTTTTTTGATCAGATCGACCGCCACAGTTTCATAAAAGCCATCCGCCGATTTAATCCGTAACCAGGCTGCTCCCGGTTTTAGTTTGAGGTCGGGAATGAGCTGCTGCAGGCTGACACCGCTCCAGCGCTGCGTACCGGTAAGATCGCCTCCGACCGGGTTGGATATGCAGGCCAAAGTAATAAACTGATGCATCGGTTCATAGGATTTGATCTCTTGCAACGAGAGTTCCAGTGGCTTTTCCACGAGCCCACTGATCCTGAGCCGCCAGCTTTCTTCGCTTACCAGGGGCGGAGTGGCATTGATATCGATGCGGTAGTGCTTGTCAACCGGCGTGAATTCGGGCCTGGTACCGGGGGCCGGCAATACTTCCGCACCGGCATTCGGTAAAGTATGATTGTCAGACCATCTATCAACTCGGGGCATGGTTTGCTGTTTTTTCCCGGCCAGCAGGTCCACAATTGCACCTGTCACCACTATTGCAGCCGATACACTACCCAGACGGATCAGGAATCTCCGGCGATCGATTTGTGCCACTGAAACAGGTTCTGCCTCAGTGGTTTTGCCTTTCAACTTCATACGGTCAAAAACCCAGCCGAACGAAGCTCCCCATGCCAAAAAAACAACCAGGTCCCAAAGCCCGTCCCTGGTTGAAATTTTGTTCAGGTCCATATCAATGAGCAATATAACTGCGAAAAGCACAAAGCCCATTACCAGCCCCGGGATGAAAATGGACTTATTCCATCTTCTCAGTATCGTGAATGTTAAAGTACCGGCTGCAATGCATGCGATAAGAAAAATTATGACTCCAATCAACTGTTCAATGGTCTTGGCCACGGAAGCAGTGCTTCCAAGCTGTAGGAACCTGATCGCGTTCACCATTGAATCGATGCTGAAGGTTATGACAGCGCCCGGCAGGATCCGGGTTATCCAGTCAAATACGTTAAAAGGGGCAAATGATAATCCGGCAAGCTTCCAACCTAAAAATAAGATCATTACAAGAGGTGCAGCAAGGAACAGGCTTGCCGTTGCAAATGTCAGGAGTCCGGGTTTCTTTATATCACTTCCGGATTGTTTTGCCATATAAGCAGGAAAACTTTTACAGGAAGATTCAAAGTGTCATAATCTATTGTATGACAAATATCTGAAGAGAGTGTTCAGGGTGGGTGTCAAGGATTTTTTCGGGCCATCATGACAATTTCCTTTACCCCGAGAATCTTCCTGTCGAACCCCAAGGCAGCACAATTGATCATTGCCAGCCCGACATCGTGCAGGGTACCGAAATAGCCGGGGAATATGCCATGCATTACGGGGTAAAGCCACATGATGTATCTGTAAAAAGAGAGCACATTTTTCTGCCCTTTCACCGGTATCATGAATGCCGGCCGAAAAGCAAATACATTCCTGAAACTAAGTTTCATAAGGTCGTTCTCGGTCTTTCCCTTCACCCTTGCCCACATTATTTTGCCATTTTCGGTGCTGTCGGTCCCGGCACCGGACACATAGCAAAAGGTCATGTCCGGATTCAGCCTGCTCAGGGTCCCGGCAAAGTTCATTGTCAGGTCATACGTTATCTTTTTGTATTCCTGCTCCTTCATGCCCAGTGATGAAACTCCTGCACAGAAGAAGCAGGCATTATAACCCGCCAGAGCAGATTCAACATGGCAAAGATCAAAAAAATCGCGATGCACTATTTCCCTGAGCTTCGGGTGGGTAATGCCACAAGGTCTCCTGTTTATGACGAGGACCGATCCGACATCCGGGTGGTCAAGGCATTCAAGCAAAACGCCTTCTCCGACCATTCCGGTCGACCCTGTAATTATTGTCCTTATTTGTGCACACATTTAAATCAGAATATTAATTGTCGGTTACCTGCAAAACATATCTGTCATATTGAAGGCCAACTGATCCCCAAGCTTTCCGGCCTTTCTGAAATCTGAACAGCCACCCGTTCTTTGGCCAAGGTTAATCCTGGCAAGCCCACGCAGACGATAGGCTTTCCCCTTCTGATCCCTGGAGCCTGACAAAGACTTTATTACTTCAGTGCAATCCTTTATGGTTTGGCTGTATTTGCCGAGAAAATAACTGGCTTCTCCTCTCAGATTATAATCATCAGGCTTTTCAAGGTTACTTTCCAGTGCCCGGGTCAGGTCGTCAACCGTCCCATTGTAGTCATGAAGCTGAAACCTGGCAAGCGCCCTTCTTGAAAAGTTATTATAGTTGTACGGATTCAATAAAAGTGCTTTGCTGAAGTCTTTTATTGCGCCTGAAAAATCGCTTATGGAATAGCAGGCAATGGCTCTTTCTTCATATGCCTGGATGAATGAAGTATCGTATCTGATAGCTTCAGTAAATGAACTGATCGCTCTCCGGTAGTTTTTGTACAATAGTGAATAATAACCATCCCGGTAGTAATCCAGCGCTTTATAGTTAAGCGGAAAAAACGACTGGCCAAGGCATTTACTGAAAAAAGGTATGAAAATCAATATGAGAAGCAGCTTTTTCATTCATTCTGGCAAGAGTTGTATTGCCAAATATGCAAGTTACTGAAAATTGAAGGTAAAGTCAAACCTAATTTGTCAGGCCAGTGCCGTTTGTAGTCCAAAAAACAGTTTTCCGAGGAAGAAAAGGCCAAGTGCTGTCAGGATGATCCCGTACCAGAGTTCAAGCCTGCCGGGATCGGAGCGGATTGCTGTTTTAGCACCAAGCAGTGAGAACGGGACCGAGCCAGTGGCCAGAACTCCGGCGACCGCCCAGTCGATATGACCCATCATCGCATGCGTTACGGTTCCGGGAATGGCCAGCACCATCGATACAAAAAGCGAGCATGCAAAGGCTTTTTTTATCGGCTGATGCAGGATCCTGTTATAACTCGGGGCAAGCAGGAAACCGCCGGAGTTGGCAAGAAGTCCGGATATCAGGCCGATGAATACTGCAACAAGTACAAGTCGCAACTTCCAGTGCGAGGGATAACTGGCAGCACCCGGGTGAGGAGAAGACTTTGAATCATTTTTGTCAGGGAAAAATACAAAGCTGATCCCGAATCCAAACACAAGAATCCCCGTCACGATAAGAAGCGGACCGGAACCTGTGAATCCAGTTAAAAACGCACCAGTAATTGTGGCAGGAATTCCTGCGATCAGGCTCACGATAATGATCGGCCAGTCAAGAAGGTCGGATTTCCTGTATTCGACCGAAGCAATGAAGGTTCCCGGGATTGTGGCCGGAAGAGGTGCAGCAACGGAAACAAATCCGGGTATGCCAATCAAATTAAGCAGGGGTGTCGCTATCGCGCTGCCGCCTTTGCCGAAAAGTCCCCCGAGGAATCCGACCATGATCCCCACAAGGAAAACTCCAAGATATTGTAAAACCATAACTCTCCTTCAGTTCCATTTACTTTAAATGTCTGAACGGCGCAGTTTGTTCTGAAGAAGAGGGATTATTTGCCTGTCAGGTCAATGCAGAGGCATGACTGGATTTGATTCCCGCTCTAAAACTTTATTTCCCGTTGAGAGCGCTGCGGCGTTCCAGCAGGACGGTGTTTCTCCAGGTGCCGTTCATTTCAGCTATCCTCTCCCTAAAGCCGACTTCCCTGAATCCCAGATCCTTGTGAATCTTCAGGCTGGCACCGTTTTCCGGGAAGATACTTGCCTGGAGGGTCCAGAAACCCTCCTTTTCACTTTCCCTGACCAGCTTTTCGAGCAGTAATTTCCCCAAGCCTGATCCCCTGAACCGGACTGCAATATATATGCTGACTTCTGCAACACCTGAATATACGGACCTTTTTGAGACAGGTATTAGGGCGGCCCACCCGGAAACCTCCCCATCCGACATGACGATCAGCCTGCACTTTTCGTGATGAGACTGGTCCCAGACCGGCCATTCAGGCACTTTTGTTTCAAAGGTGGCGTTCCCCGTTGCGATTCCCTGCCGGTAGATCTCTGCAATGGATGGCCAGTCAACTGGGGTCAAGGGGTGGAAGGAGAGGGACATTTATCTGAGATTATGTGGTTGGAGGATTCGTTGACTGGTTTGCTGGTTGCTGGTTGCTGGTTGC
>DCFQ01000056.1:5669-23875 GCA_002319915.1 Bacteroidales bacterium UBA1800
GGCTCCTTCGCTATCCCGACATACCATGTCGGGACTTAACGCTCGGCCCGATCTGCTGGTCTACGCAATTGCTAGATATTCCGGATACTTATTCGATAGTTACTGCTCCTTTCTCGATCTGGTCCGTGAGATCCCCCAGGAACCTTACCATTGGGGCGCCATCGATAACATCGTGATCGGCGAGGATGGTCATGTTCAGTATTTCCCGGATCTTAATTTCATTGTCGGCGACCACGGGCTTTTTGATTACCGACCCGATCCCGAAGGAGAGCGGATGAACGGATCTGTGGATGAACCAACCGTTTATCCTTCCAATCATTCCAACTGAGGTCACAATGACATTTCCCATTTCCCTAAAGGCGATTGTGGGATATCTGAGCATAACTCTCCATACAATCCTCCTGGCAAAGCCAGGAAGAAGGTAATAAACTTTTTCAGCCAGACCGGTTTTTCTGCTGATTACCACATCATTGGATGATAACTCCCGTTTTTTCGCCTGTTCGATCTCCCGTGAAATATCTGCAGCGCTTTTCTCCCCGGTCCTATCAATGACCATTGGCATCGGTACCTTATTCCCTTCAATCTCCTTCTCGACGACCAGCGAAATATTGATGTCATTGAAAACCACCAGTTTCCTTTTTCCATAAAGGTAAGCACAAGCTTCCGGATTTTTTTCCAGGACCCTGCTTATTGACTTGACTATCCAAGCATTGAAAGAAATATTTATCCCGTTCCTCCTCATCTCCCGCAATTTATTCCTTGCAACTGTGACATCAAATTCAAGTATGGCAGCTATGTGGTGCCTGGATAAGCCGACGGTGAAAATATCAAAGGTGGCTATCCGCGACCTGGGGACTCTTTTTATGATGTAGTTCGTATTCATGCGGTAATCATGCCGGTGGATAGGTTAGAGGGAAACAAATCAGGATATCCTCAGTACGAAGATGATCCAGGGGGCAATGGTCAGTTCGGAAATCCATTTGAATGGTTCCCCGGGATGACCAAGCGGTTTACGGACAGCCTCAGCGGTCAGTCCTGCCTTCCCGAAAAGCCTGTGATAGTCCTCCTCAGTCCAGAAAATATCCTCGACAGGCCTCCTGTCTTCGACATCGAGCATTATATCCTTTACGACATCCCCGGTCCGGGCAGCCCGGTTCTCCGGGAAATCCGCCGTCGAAAAGGATGCCCATTCATTTATATATAATTCCGGGGAGGAATCGAGCAGTATCATCCTGCCCGAAGGTTTAAGAACCTCCTTCAGCCCTGTGAGGATACTGGTCCTGTTCTCCCACCCGGGGATATTGTCAAAGGTAAAGACAGAAAGTACCAGGTCATAGATCCCCGGTCCCAGGTGGCGGTAATTCCCGTTGCCGACTGTCTGGTAATTACCTTCCGGATCAAGCTTCCGGGCCATGGAGATCATTTCTTCCGAAATATCTATGCCGGTGACATCGAATCCAAGCTGCTTCAGGAACCTAGTTGACCTGCCGGTCCCGCATCCGAAATCGACCGCCGTTTTACCCTGTATATGCCCGGAAATGATCCCAGGCAGATCGCGGTAAGCCAGGTAGTAAGTGTTGGGAAATTCGAGCCTTGAATAGGATTCGGCGCGCGTCAGGCTGCTGTACGTGTTAATAAAGTCAGGATCGGAAGGAGTCATGGGCAGGATTATCGTAGGTTTAAGGATGGCATCAGTTGCGGAGCCGGTCCATAGCCTGGCCGAAGACAGATGTCAGCCATCTGTAGATCTCATCGGCTTCCCTCGAATAATTGTCGACACACCAGTCACCCTGACGTTTGACCAATATCATTCTGTATTTTCTTTCCAGCGGGGAATAAAAAAATCCTGAATAAACCGTCTCACCTGCATCAAACATCCTGCTGTAAGGATCTGAGAGTTTCCCGGATGCTGCTCCGTCCAGCTTCCTGAAGTAATGCATCAGGGTATCCTTCCCGACCATGATAAGAGGTTCCCCGGCCTGGGCCAGGTTCTGATTCATATCATGTTCGGAAAGATAGCCCGTGCTGTCAGGTGAATGCCAGGTCTCCGGAAGGTTGAAATGCCTCACGTTTCCGGCAGAATCGATTATGATCCCGCTATGGGAATAGCCCCAGGCATAATTAACATATTCGACCTGGAACAGCACGGGCTGCTTTACATACGAAATTCTGAATTCGTCATCTTCACAGGCCGTGGCCGCCAGCGCTAAGAAAGTAAGGAATGCAAGTATTTTATTCATAAAGCCCGTTTCAGGTTGTTATCAAATCATTAATCCCTCAAAAACTATTCCATTCTTAAATCATTTTCCTTCAAATTGGCGGTATCAAAATATCAGGCTTTCAGGGATCATTTCACCTTTCATGATATACCGGTCAACAGCACCTCTTATTTCATCATCCGGAATGAAACCTGAAGCAGCCGATATGAAATCATTCACAGAGAGCCGCTGGTTCTTCTTTTCCGCAATGGCTCTAAGTGTTCGCATGAAGTCCCGATAGCTCCGGGTGCCGTTGCTCAGATCGGAGATCCTCTTATCCATCCATGCGGCAAACAGGGCGCCGCGGCAATAGGGCAGCTTCTCATAGTTCTTTCCTTCCCAGAAATGCTTCATAACTTCCTCATTTGGAGTATTCTTTGCCGGGTTTGCCGAAAGGTCCCTGAAAGCCTCACGGACCTTTTCACCAAGCTTTTCAGGCGGCATAACGCCGCATTCGGATGCGAGGTACCAGGTTGTATAATCCGTGAATCCTTCGTCGAACCACTGGTTCTCTTCCCCCATCGAAACACAGCCGGCTCCGGTATAGCGGTGCATGATCTCATGTGATATGGTATAAACCACCTCCTCGTCAGCCAGGATGGTATCGCCCGAGTATTTTACATGGAACCCTCCCCTGAATGCGGTCCCGGAGATCTTGTGGTACTTAATATCGAGGAACGGTGAAGCGATGAGTGAATAAAAGGATCCTACGGGAACTCCCCAGAAATCATCCATGGCGGGCAGGAAGGTATCGGTAAAATCCATAAACCTCCTGAGATTATAGCCATTGTTCCTGTTGATTCGCAGGACGATGTAATTCATTATGCCCGACAGCTCCCGTTTTTCGATGTGAAGGTCGGAAGCACCTGTAACAAGTGCGTCCATCCCGTCGGACAGAATGATGTCTGCAACCTCTCCCGGTTTGAGTTCTGGGGCACAGGTGAAAAAGACCGGATATGTGCAGCCTTTTTCCAGCTTCACCGACATTAGTATACTGTCTTTCATGGTTTCCCTGATCACCGGATTCAGGAAAAGTGTATGGGAGAGGGAAAAGAAGTAACTGCTGGTTATTATCGGACGGAACATTTCCCCGACAACTCTTTGTTCAAGCCTGTGGGTGTCGATAATGTCATATGTTATCCTGAACTTCGTGTTCCCGGGATGATAGAAAGTGATTGACCCCGCTGCTGGATCCACTCTGAAACGAGCTTCCGAGCTCACGTTCCTCAAACCCTTCATGAGGTCCTTCATGCCCCCGTAGAAGAAATTCCCGTATTTAAAAACCGTGCTGTCGGGAATCACCGGAGTATAGTCTAAGGAAACATGCATTGCGCCCGGTCCGAGGTTAAGTGTATATGCAAGCCTCACGCCGCCCAGGTGATCCTGAGATCTGGTAGCGTCCCGGGATACCGGGCAGTGAAGGCTCATAACAGTCAGCAATGAGAGAAGTATGAAGTGCATAATTCCTAATCCTCAATAATTAAGGTGAAGAGGTTATTTTAAAAGTCTTATTTAACCGCAGAGAGCGCCAAGTTCGCGCAAAGTACGCAAAGGTAATTTCCTGAATTTAATCTCTTTGCGGGCTTTGCGAAAAAACATTGCGACCTTTGCGGTTAACGGATTTTGACTTTAGATACATTCTCAAATATTGTCAATCAGAAAGTGTCAAAAGGATCATTCAATTTCGATATCGTATCTGCCCAGCAGGCCAGGAAGTCCATTAAGTGTAAACCTGGCTTTTTTGATGTGATTCTGGTCGGGATTTATCCTGAAATTGAATGCGGTCCTGAGATCGGCACCCTCAAGATTCGTATTCCTGAATATTGCCCGGTCGAGATCACAATTACTGAAGACCGAACCGCCCAGATCGGTATCTGTGAAATCCGCTTCGGAAAGCTTTGAATCGATGAATATGGCCTTTTTCAGCTTCAGCTTGTTGAAAGAGCACACATCCAGATTGCATAGCTTAAAGACAAGTGATGTCATCATGTTGTTTATATCCTCGAAGTGCAATCCGAGCAGCTTGCATGAGATGAAGGATACTTCCCTGAATGAAGTCTGGGCCAGCCGTGTGAGGCTTATGTTGCATTCACGGAATTCGCATTCCATGAAATTGATGAACGAGAGGTCCGCACCGGTGAAATCACATGCATTGAAATAGCAATTGTCGTAGTCGCCCTTTTGCAGGGGATCCTCTGCGATCTTCCGGTTGTTCAGATGCAAACCTTCAAAGTAATCCCTCTCTGAATGATCTTTCAAAATTCTGCTATGTTAAAATACACCTGACCCGGAGCATCTATGTCCATTATATATGTTCAGAATATAAAATGCCTCATGATCAGAATTGAGTACAATAATGCGATTACTGAGACCGAGGCCGAGATTATACCGAGTCTCCTGGATCTGATCCAGCCGCTCAGGCCCAGGGTTACAAGAAAGAAAAAGAAGCTCAGGATGAAAATGAATGACAGGGTTTTATGAGATCCCAGGATCACCTCCGGGATCACCTGCCTGTCATTGACCTGATAGAGAGCCATCATCGAAGCGCAAAAGGTCCAGGCAAGCGAACAGACAAGGAGGCCCGCGATTGTGATTATAGAGAAACCGATGATCCAGTCGGTGATCTTCTTCCGGTCTGAACTTATAAGCAGCGTACCAAGGAATGCAAAGGAGAATCCTGCAACGAGGGCGCTTATAAAGGCCCCTTGCTTGCATATTTCGGCAAAACTGTCGGGCGTGATGTTCATGGAGTCATTTACATGTCAGGAATTAAAGATAGCTTTTTTTCCCAACCGGGCAGACACTTATGCATAAACCGCAGATCCTTTCGTCGACATTTAGCCTGTTTCTGGCCAGTTCTCCGCATTTTTCCCTGCATCTGAATGCGTCAAAGAACTCATCACGTTGAGTGTATATGTCCCAAAGCCTTCCGTTGGCCGCGTTGGCGGGGCATGCGGTCACGCACATTCTGCATTTCCCGCATTTGCTTCTTTCCACAGGCACGGCCCTCACCTCCGGATCTTCCTTCAGAAGGATCGTATCCAGCCTCAGGCGGGGTCCGAACTTTTCGGAGATGAAGAGGTCCGACTTCCCGATCCATCCCAGTCCTGCCCTTGTGCCAACCATTTTGTGCGAAATATCGTAGGTCAGCCTTTCAAGGTATTCTTCATATCCCTCCGATCCTGCAGAGATTGTAGGCTTAGTTGCAAGGGCATGGAAGCCGTTATTGTTCAGGTCTCGGGCGATCCTTAAAGTAACCTCCTCCAGGTCGGCGTTGATCTGGTTGTAGTGCCTGAAATATTCAATTGTAGGACCGTTTACAAGTCCATCGACTATGGTGTAATCGAGCTTTTTCCCGACAGAGATACCGAATTCATAACATTCGAACCTGCTTACAAGCAATCCTCTGAGATCGGCAAATCCGTAAATGTATTCCCCGGCAGGCTGGAGGTAACGGTCAAGGATCTTTGTAATCATATTTTAGGGTCGTGCGATCGTGCAATCGTGCAATCATCTCGTAGCGAAGCGAAGATCCCGACCAACGCGTCGGGTTAATCGTGCAATCGTGCGATCATGCGATCATGCAATTGCAGAACAGCAGAATCTTCAACTCTATCAATTCATAATGGCGTTACTCTTGCTGTCGCTCTCCACATCGACTTTACGGTTGAGCTTTTTGACGTTCCTTCCCTTGTTGAACTTATAGGAGTACGAGAACTGGATATAATTTGAAAAATTAATCCCGGTAACTGTTGTCGAAGTGAATGCAGGTGTTTCCGTTTCAATCCTGTTGAATTTCTTATTGCCGGAAAAAGGAAGAAGCCAGAATACTCCGAAGCCATGATTCTTCAGCTGTTTCTGGAACCCCGTTCCATAGAGCGGGATGTTGTAGGTTTTTGATTGCGCGTTTATATTTACCCCGTTATAGCTCAGGAAAAAGATAAGCGTGGTTGTTTTTTTCTTATCGATATTTGCGAAAGCATAGCTTGTAAGGGCATAGGAGAAATAGTCCCTTTCCGGTATTGAGAACGAAGGTTCGGAATATCCCGAATAGTGGCCTTTAAAGATCCTGGCATTGATGTTCACGTACCAGAGCATGGCATTTATACCGCCGCCCAGTTCATAGCCGCTCAGGAGGTTGAAAGGCTTTGAAAGCGTTGTTGGAAGCCCGTCAACCGGTGAATTTATGATGCTGTAGCGTGTGCTCATCTTATCTGAAAAGAATTCATTGTACACATAAGGCGAGAAGTAGTTACTGCCGAAATTCCAGGTATATGTAAGTTGGAGCCGGTCGCGGTAGTCAGGCCTCAAGTCGGGATTTCCCTGCGTTATCGAGTAATTCTGGCCGATCTTCCAGTAAGGATTCATATCGTATATTCCCGGCCTGTTGATTCTGCGGTTATAAGTGAATTTCACATTATGGGAAGCAGAGAACCTGTACTGGAAGTTAGCTGAGGGAAGGAAGCAGGAATAATCCGGTCTGGTGACCGAGTCAGCTTCTATATGGCTGTTCTCGACACGCAGCATCGCCTGGAACCCGATCTTCTTCAGGTTGAAGGTCAGTCCACCGTAAAGGGAGTTCCTGAGCTCGATGTAATTGAACATGTTGTTTTGCTCACTGTCATCTATGATGAAATTATAATCAAGATTCTGATAATAAAGCTGGTATCCTGTTTCAAGCTTGGCGAACAATCCTATCGGATAGGCGTAGTCGAGCTTGGTTGAAATATATTTTCTTTTGTCCGAATCATCCTCAAGCCTTGAGTAGGTGCTCAGGACCTGATCACTCCCATAAGGATGTGTCGCATTTGTGAAATCTGATCCCTGGACCGATGTAAACCAGTAATAGTTAGCCTCGGCAGTGAATTCCTCGGAAGGCTTTTTGAAAGTCCTCTTGTAGAAGAATGAAATATTCGATTCCCCGCTGCGGAGGTCATTGGTCGTTTCGGAGGAAACCGAATTCAGGGGATTGCCGCTTTTAAGGAGAATTGTGGTTCCCGGGATAAACACGTGCTGTCTGATGGGTTTATAATTGTAGTTCACGCTGAGGTTGTCCTTTTCGCTGATGTAGTAATCGAAACCCGTGTTGACAGACGACATCGAGACCTTTATGTTCCCGTTCCCTGACATGCTGGTCAGCGAATCGAGCATTGTAAACCTGTTATCAGTGGAGGTATTTAAATCGAGACCCTGGGTGAAGGAGAAGGCAGTGGCATAAAATGTTATCTTGCCAATTGCATAATCGAGGCTTCCCGAAATGGAACTTGTCGGTTTGTTGAACGGCTTCAGTGTTGCGGCAATGTTCCCGCTGAGCCCGAACCTGGCTTCTTTCTTTAAAATGATATTGATCACCCCGTCGATGTTCCCCTCATATTTTCCCGAAGGATTACTTATGATCTCAATGCTCTGGATATCAGAGGGAAGAAGCCTGGCAAGGAATTCGCTGTCGCGCTGCCTCCCGTCGACCTGGATTATGAAATTAGTGCTCCCGTTAAGAGTGATCTTATTCTGAAAATCGACCAGGACCTGCGGAATTTTCTTCAGTACATCATAACCTGTGGTTGAGGATTTGGCTACTATTTCCGGAATTGAATAGACGGTCCGGTCGACCAGTTCCTTTCCCTTAAGCCGTTCGGCAACGACAGTAACTTCATTAAGTGATGCGGTGGTCTCGGCAAGAAAGATGGTGTCAACACCAATATCGCCCTTGTCCTCTTTGACCGTAATATACTTGCCTGTTGAAGTGTATCCCACGAAACTGGCTCTTACAAAATAGCTTCCTGGCTTAATCTTTTCAAGCTGGTAACCGCCGTCAGTCAGGGTAATTACACCGGTGACCATTGACGAATCGGGCATCTGCAGCAGTGCCACCGAGGCAAACTGAACAGGCGCCTTGTCCTTTTCATAGCAGACTTTCCCCGCAATACTCTGTGCCCTTGCCGAAAAGGATGAGAGAAGGACCAGCAGAATAACGTACGTTAACTTTTTCAACTTATTCAACAGATTTAATATTTGACTCACTATTTATATCCATCGGCATTTGCATGCTCACGCCAGGAGCACTGATCCCGAGGTTTCCTGTAATATGCGTTTTGGATCCGCCGTTGACGACAAGTCCGGTACGGGTATCGATTACAATATTTGATTTGCCGACACCCAGTAAATTATCATAAGTTACGGTTGCTCCGGCTGATTTAATCGGCGCTGCATTATCGGCTGCCTTAATGCTGGATTCGGCCATGATTTCGGCATTGTCGCCCTTTATGGCGTCGAGTTGGTAGGAATTTTTTATAGTCAGCTCCATCCCCCCGGAATTTGTCTGCTGGGTTGTGGTCCAGTTTTCACCTGCCGCGACCTCTTTGCCCGGAAGATTCCATGTAAACATCCCGATCGTGGTTTTGAGATTATCATCAGAAACAATATTCCCGACCTGCTTCTTAACGGCTGAACCCATGATCCCGGTAAGGGTGATGGAGCTTGTGTCCTTAAGCACAATGTCGGAGAGCATTTTCAGGTTGATGATCTCAACCGGCTTCCCGGTAAAATCGAGCTTTACATAAAGGGCATTTTTGCTGAGCCGGTTCATCAGGCACGATATGATATCGCCCATTTCCGATGATTTGATATTGCCTTCAACGGCAGAGCTGAAGGTTGTAATTTTACCCATGGAATTGGTCTTTGTGAAAAGGGTATCAAAGTGCACCTCAGTGACCATAAAGTCAGGGGTGCGGTCGATCATTTTCAGTGAAACGGTATAACCTACCTTCGAATCAACCGTCTGCTGATTGCCATTTATAGTCTGTGAAACTGTCTGTTCAGTCACAGATCTTAATCTGTAAACCTTGTTCTTTTCAAGGTTCAGCTTAAGGAGGGCACTGTTCTGTGCCATCAGTGAAATACTGACCACAAACACGCTGGCTGACAATAAAATCTTTTTCATTAGTTCAGGTTTAATAGGCAAATTTACGTATTACTTAATATACGGGACACAGCTTATCGGCAAATGAGCGATAATTACCGGTGAAAAACATTGTCGGGAATGTATGTGAACTCACTTCCGGGAGGACATATTATAAAATAATTATGGTTAAAGATTCAATCAGGCAGTCGTTCATTCAGGCGTGTCCTGATTTTTCGGCACAATTCGCGCCGGATGCCTGCTTACCACCTGCCTGAATGTATTCTTACCCTTCAGATAATTATTCAGGAATGAGATTGTAAGATCGGAAATGATCCTGTAGCTGTCGCCTGCCTTGCAATTGCCTGACTCCTTTACCAGTGCCGGGATGCATGAAAAATCTTCATGACTGGTTGAATCTATCTTAAATACCTGCATCTCACCCGTCACCTTTTGAGTAAAATCGAATATGGAATCCACTTTCACCAGGTCATCCTGCCTCGTACTCTCAAGTCGAAGCCAGGGGATACGGATATGCAATCCAGCCAGTTCAGGGGATTGCCGGATAAAGGTGAAATCCGAATCCTCACCGGCGGATAAGCCGTAATGATGGAACTCTGATCCATCCAGGGATATGATGCAGGTTAATTCCGGAAATTTCTCAGAGAAGATTGCACCGGCCAGGCTGCCCCAGCTGTAACCTGCCAGCCCGATCCTTGAGAAATCGATATTTGATTCCTGCCTTATTGCATGCAGTGATGCAAACGCATCATTAACCTGTTCGTCGAGATCTTCCTTCTGCATGGTCATATCACCCGGATAGCGTCCGATGGAGCTTATTGAGGCCACAACAAAACCACGGGCTGCCAGTTCCTCGAAAAGCGGAAAATTTTCAAAGCTCATTCCATTGTAAGCGCACATGTAAATGACCAGCGGGAACTTTGCATTCACTGGCGCGGCATCTTTCCAGCTTCGTGTCCTGTAATCAAGAAGCAGGGTGGTATCTGAGCATCCCACCCCTTCGCAGAATGATTGTGCGACCTTACCTGTTATACCTTTCCATTCCGTTGAACCGGTATAATAAACAGCCCTGCTTTCGAGAAGCCCCAGTATATCCCTGAATTTGAGGAGTGAATCATCAGGTGATGGAACAGCAGGATACCAGATGTCAATTTTCAATGGCCTGAAATGAAGGTAATCTGACAGACCGGTTCCAGGCTTGTAAACCCTTGAACTGTCAACTGCATCAACAATTTTAAATCCGGCTTTATATGATCCGGAGGTCCTTTCTCCGGGCGCTGTGCACCCGGAAAGTACCATCAAAATAACGGGATATAGGATATACTTCATTTGGCGAAGATATATAGGAATCTTTAAATATTAAGAATCAATGCTTATGTCAGGATCAGCTGAAATCTCCGGATCAAACCATGTAAGGGTATTTGAAATCAGTCGGAGGGAGCAAAGTTTCCTTTATTGTTCTGGGGCTGACCCAGCGGATCAGGTTGAGGTGGCTTCCGGCCTTGTCGTTGGTTCCCGAGGCCCTTGCGCCGCCGAACGGCTGCTGGCCCACCATTGCGCCTGTCGGTTTATCGTTGATGTAGAAGTTGCCGGCTGCAAACCTCAGCGCCCTGCATGCCGTAATCATGGCATATTTATCCTTGCTGAATATCGAGCCGGTCAGGCCGTAGGGAGAAGTCTGGTCGCATAGATCCATCGTCTCTTCAAATTTTTCGTCATCGTAGACAAAGATGGTCATGACAGGACCGAATATCTCTTCTTCCATCGATACAAAATGCGGATCCGTGGTGACGATTACGGTTGGTTCGATAAAGAATCCAGACGATTTATCACCGTTTCCGCCCGCGATTATCCGGGCCTCCTTTGATTTCCCGGCAATGGAAATATACGACATAATCCTGTCAAAAGAGGCCTCGTCAATTACAGCATTGATGTAATTGTTGAAATCTGTGACATCGCCAGTCTTCATTTCAGCTATCATTTTGAGCAGAAGGTCTTTCGTGTCCTCCCAGATAGAGGATGGTACGTATGCCCTCGACGCTGCAGAACATTTCTGCCCCTGGTATTCGAATGAACCCCTTGCAATGGCTGTCGCCAGTGCTGCAATGTCTGCTGATCTGTGAGCAAAGATAAAGTCCTTCCCGCCGGTCTCTCCTACAATCCTTGGGTAGGATCTGTAAACGGAAAGATTCTCGGTAACCTGTTTCCAGATAGTGTTAAAGGTCGGGTTTGACCCGGTGAAATGGATGCCGCCCAGGTCTTTATGCTTCAGTACCACGCTGCTTATCAGGGAACCGGAACCGGGAACAAAATTTATTACTCCTGCAGGCAGACCCGCTTCTTCAAATATCTTCATCAGGTAATAGTTCGAAAGAACTGACGTGGATGCTGGTTTCCATACCGTGGTGTTACCCATCAGTGTGACGCTTGCGTTAAGGTTCGATGCGATCGCCGTAAAGTTGAAGGGTGTTATTGTGTAAACAAATCCTTCCAGCGGCCGGTATTCGAGCCGGTTTATCGTGTCGTGTTCTGAGACCGGCTGCTCCATGTAGATCAATGAAGCGAAATAATTATTGAACCTCAGGTAATCAATAACTTCGCATGCCGAATCGATCTCCGCCTGGAACAGGTTCTTGCCCTGTCCCAGCATAGTGGCTGCATTAAGCCGGTACCTGTATTTTTTTGAAATGAGCTCTGCGGCTTTTGCCATTATTGAGGCCCTTTCCATCCAGGAGAGGGTCATCCAGTCGTTCTTTGCCCTGGTCGCGGATTCAATGGCCAGCGCTGCCTCTTTTTCAGTCGCCTGGTGAAAGCTGGCAAGGATATGCCCATGGTTTGAGGGCATGACCACTTTCCCCATTTTTCCTGTCCGGATCTCCTTTCCGCCAATAATAAGAGGTATTTCGACGACACTGCCCGACTGACGGGCTAATTCCTCATCAATCAGGATTCTTTCCCTGCTTCCCGGGAGATATGACAAAACAGGCTCATTTTCAGGCTTCTGAAAATTAAAAATAGCATTGTTCATGATTTTGACTTTTGTGCAAAAATACGGACAGACAGTACCAATAACTATGACTTTTGTCCTCTCAGACCGATGGTTTGCAGAAGACAAGTGCCCGGGGTGCATGACTTCTCTTATGCAGTCCTCAGGGGCATGGTGAGGCTGGCAGCCGGAAAACAGACTGTCAATTGGGAAAGGGCAAGGAGGGGGTAGAATAGCAGGTGGCTTATTTTTATAATGCTTCAGGTCTGACTTCCTTCCCCAGGAATTCGGAGTACCTGTTCACTGCCTTTCCGAAGGCATTCCCGGAGCATTGCCAGGCATCGCCGAAGATTTTACAGGAAATGATCACGGCATCCTTCCCGGCAATTCGTTTCCATGTGCCGGTTATCTGGCCGTTTGTCATGATTGCCGGATAGAATATTCCATTCGACGATATCGCTTTCTTATTGTCGGCCATTGCCAGGGAAGCGCTCCTGTCGGCATAGCTGATCAAGAACTCATCGTATGAGGGGAGCAGGTGCACTTTATCATTCAGATGCCCGGTGCCGGGAATGGCATCATTAAACCAGTAAGTCCTGTCGTTTATGGTTTCTGAAACCAGCCTGCTGCTGTTGTGCTTTACTGCAAGGCTTGAATCGGACAGCGGCAAGCCCGACCACCAGGCAAAATCCCGGATGGTGGCGGGTCCGCGGCTGCTGAAATAGCGGAAAGCCAGCTCCTTCAATGCCTCGGCTTTTGACAGGTTCCTATCGCCCGGCGGGACACGTTCTTCAAGCAGGGCATATGACGGTTTCCCGTTTTTTTGCTTTCCGCTGCAAATTATACCTTCCATTTCAGCCCTCACAAGGATATGTGATGCCCTGTTCTCGTCGATCTGGATCCCGGACCTCTTCAATTCCTGGATCAGCCCTTCCCGGGACAGGTGTTCCCCCTGGGTTAATGCTTTTTCAATGATGCTGTTGCACTTCGTGAAGATCTTTTCATCCAGCTCGAGCTGCCTGTCCCTGTATTTCAGGGCCGATTTAATGTGCGAAGAGGAAAGTCGAAGCAGCCAGCGGACGTCGGCAGACGCTGCGAAATGCCACGTTGGCCTCAATAAGTGCATCCTTATTATTTTACCGGAATCGATCTCATCATCGATCATTATTTCGGTCGATCCCGGGATTCTGATGCCAAAGGCCCACTTCGACATGCCGTAGTCCTGGGCCTGCAGTGCCACCATCCTGCCGGCGACCTCCGCTGCAGTCGTGAGGACGGGGGTACCTATCTGCTGGCTTAAGGTTCTCAGGATCGGGATATTTCCGGGATCTGTCATTGTTATTTTATTAACAATACCCTGGCTGACTGCCGGGTAATATATTGATGCCCGGTTCAGAGCCGTTCATCATGCATGTGATACAAATGAGGCCAATAAAGGATACCAAAGGTTTTACTGGGAACCAGTCTGGTCAGTTTACTTCCGCTTCTTCTCGATGTTTTCAGTCACCCTGAACCTGACGATCCTTGCAATGAGATCCAGTGGCATCGGCTCATTGAGCGGGAACTGGACCGAACCCTTTCCCTGTTTGAATTTTGAAAGCTCGGCGGCAAACTTTGAATGTCCCGTCGGGGTAGCATAGAACCCGATGTGGTTCTTAAAGCCCGCGAAGTAGACCAATGGCCTGCCGCCGGACTTGTAGGCAGGCATCTGGTACGCAAAGCTCTCCTCAGCTTCAGGTGCATTTTCCCTTATTGCTGTCCTGACCTGGGCCAGCTTGGTCCGGACATCCTCTGGAAAGGAGGCAATGTATTCATCTACAGTCATATACAAACATTTTAAGTGATCTATAGAGGCTGGAACTGAATTTAGGAAAAGTACCACCTCCAAGTAATTAATGTACAATCCACAAAAATAAAAATTCCAGGGAATCTGCCCCGATCACGGGAGGAGAATCGAATATCAGTGGCCCGTACGATGTGCAGGGGGGCATTAAAACCTTGATCCGCAGGTTCTAATACATCCATTTCGCGTCATTCTCCTCGACATCCTTCATCCGGTATAACGCAATTCTCCTGATAAGATCGGCCGGGAGCGGTTTATCGTATGGGAACCGGACAGTGTCCTTTCCTGTTTTGAATTCTTCCAGTTCCCTGTGGAACGGCTTCAATGCAGGACCGGTCGGCGTGAAGTTCAGATGTGATTTGTAAGCCGAGTAAGAGAACAGGATCCTTTTTCCGATAAGTACAGGCTGTCCCCATTTCAAGTCTTCGGTGGCTCCTGGAGCTGCCATTTTTAAAATGGAACGGATCTCTCTCAGCTTCTCCCTTCCACCCTCGGGAGCCATATCTATGTATTCCTCCACGTTTGCCGGTTTCATATATCAGATTTTGATAATTTTCAAAGATTCCAGGTCCTTCCTGTTTCACAAAAACATTAAACAATAGTTGGAGTTTTCTGATCATTTAAAGTACAGGTAATTTTTAAATAGTGTCCGACTAAAATTAACAGATTCTTCGCTCCGCTCAGAATGATAAGCTTTTATAATGGTTTTCGAGGGCTGCATCAAAAGTCCTTTGTTTACCTTGGTGGTAAAATTAATTGTTTGAAACACAAAGTCCCGATAATTATCGGGACACGAAGGACAACACGAAGTCTCACTAAGGTTTGTTGTTGGAAAAGTTTCTTTTTGGAAGTCCCTGGTGATATATAAATAATTGTTATTCTGAGCTTAACAATGTAAAATGAAGAATCTCATAATCAAGATGTGGATATTAAATGGGATACCACTGGATTTTTAACAATTATTAACATGTTTAATATAATGAGTTCCGGCTTTGCAAAATATTGGCAATTCCGGCCGGTTCCGGCAGGGATTTTCTCCGGATGCCTGCCGGGTCTGACCTGGAAGCCCTGTTTCGTATGACAAAAAATGCTATTTTCAGCACGTATGCAAAAGTACCATGACATCAAAGGTTCATCATGAATTCTTTCCTGTTTTGAAAATCATGATTAAATTAGTGGGGGAAATTTACAGTTTTGCCAGCCTTAACCGGATCCGAATCATAAATGGAAATCTCTTAACACCTTGATCGCTTAACTGCCTTATGGAAAATTCGAAAACTGCCGCTGCCAGATCCGGCTACCTCTCATTCATAACCGCAATCGCCACTCTCGGCGGACTTATGTTCGGTTTCGATGTCTCGATAATATCGGGTGCTGTCCCTTTCATCCAGCCCTATTTCGGATGGAATGAACTCCAGCTTGGATGGGGGGTGAGCTCGCTGCTTGTTGGGGCGATTTTAGGAGCCTTTGGCTCGGGTGCACTCACCGACAAATACGGCAGGAAGAGGATACTGATTATCGTTGCGCTTTTCTTTGCCGTTTCATGTGCCGCGACCGCCCTTGCCCGGACCCCAGCCGGGTTCATCGGTGCCCGCGTTTTCGGAGGGCTGGCGGTTGGAGCGGCTTCAGTCCTTTCCCCGATGTATGTTGCCGAGGTATCACCTGCCCGCAACAGGGGCCGCCTGGTTTCGATCTACCAGCTGACAATCGTCCTTGGGATACTTATTTCATATACCATAAACTATTCCCTTCATGACGTTCCCAATAACTGGAGATGGATGTTCGCGACCGGAATTTTTCCCTCTGTCCTGTTCTTTACAGGCCTGTTCTTTATTCCCGAGAGTCCAAGGTGGCTCTACAAGGCAGGCCGCAGGGAGGAATCACTGAAGGTGCTGACCAGGATCGGCGGACCGGAGCTGGCAGATGCAGAGATCAGGGAGATTGCCGAAGTCACGGGGGAGACGAAGGAATCGGTCAGGTTTTCCGAGTTGCTTAAACCATCAAACCGGCAGGTATTAACGATAGGATTCCTCCTGGCTATACTGGTCCAGATGAGCGGCATAAATACCGTGGTGGACTATGCTCCGAAAATACTGATGTCGGTCGGGATCGAGATCAGGAACGCGCTGCTGCAAACATCGCTTATAGGGTTGATAAACGGGGTCTTCACATTTGTAGCCATCGGCCTGATCGACAGGGTGGGAAGGAGGAAGCTTTACCTGATAGGGTCCCTGGGGATGACTGTCACCCTGATCCTTCTTTCAATTTCATTTTATTTCAAGCTGCCGGGTATCATCACCCTGATCTGCATACTCCTGTTCATAGCTTCATTTTCATCATGTATAGGTCCTGTATTCTGGACCCTGGTATCGGAGATCTTCCCCAACAGGATCAGGGGAAGGGCGCTGGCATTTGCATCCTTCACCCAGTGGATATTCAATTTCTTTATAGTTCTCCTGTTCCCTTACTTCCTTAAGACTGCGGGAGGCGCCCTCACTTTCCTTTTCCTGGCAGTAATGTCGGGTCTGCAATGGCTGCTCACCTGGCGGAAGGTTCCTGAAACCAGGGGTAAGTCACTTGAAGAAATAGAGCATTACTGGTCGGCCAAATATGAAGCTGCCGGAAAGGACAAGATATTGAAGCCTGAAGAACAATTAATCAACGGTCAATAAAAACTAATATTAATCTATTCTGAAATGAAGAAAGTTGCGGTTTTCACAATTGTTGCAGCCCTGGCTGCCTTTATGGTGACGTGCGAGACATCCGACACCAAGGATCCGGTAAAGCTCTATGCGCAGATTGACAGGAGCGCCCCGGCCAATACCCTCACAAAAGCAGAAGCAAAAAAAGGATGGCAGATTCTTTTTGACGGAACCACAACCAAAGGCTGGCACGGATACAACCTTACCGGATTCCCCGATTGCTGGAAAATTGAGGATGGTTCATTTACGATGACCACTGAAGGAGCTGCAGAGAGCCAGGATATCATTACCGACAAGCAGTACAAGAGCTTCGTGCTGAGCACTGAGTTTAAGCTTACCCCGGGAGCCAACAGCGGGATCATCTGGCAGGTTGCTGAAGATACGGCCTATAAGTTCCCGTATGAGACCGGTCCCGAATACCAGGTGATCGACCAGGACGGGTGGAACGGGAAACTGGAGGACTGGCAGATCTGCGGTGCGAATTATGCTATGTATCCCCCCATGGTCAAGCCTTATAAGCCGGTCGGTGAATGGAACCAGGCAATGCTGGTTGTTGACGGCAATAATGTGACACAGATCCTGAACGGCGAGGTAGTGGTCAAATACGTGAAAAACTCCGAGGAGTGGGTGAAGCTGCGCAACAGCGGCAAATGGTCGGCATATCCCGATTACGGGAAATATGACGAAGGACATATCTCGCTGCAGAACCATGGCACCAAGGTGTGGTACAGGAATATTAAGCTGAAAGAACTTTAACCCGGTAATACAATTTCATCATGGCAGATTCAGGAAGGACACGTCGTGATTTCATAAAGAAGGCAGCTGTGGCGGCTGCAGGTTTTACAATTGTTCCTGGCCGTGTCGTAAGCGGACTAGGACACAAGGCTCCAAGCGACAAGCTCAATATTGCAGGGGTCGGAATCGGCGGCAAGGGCCACCCCAACCTTGTCGGCATGTCGGCCGAGAACATTGTGGCACTCTGTGATGTCGACTGGAAATACGCCGATAAGTGCTTCATGGAGTTTCCCGGTGCTAAACGCTACCGGGACTGGAGGGCCATGTTCGATGAGATGGGGAAATCGATCGATGCCGTAATGGTTGCAACAGCCGATCACTCACACGCCATCATATCGGCCACCGCCCTCACCATGGGAAAGCATGTTTACTGCCAGAAGCCCCTCACACACTCTGTGTATGAATCCCGGCTTCTTACCCGGCTTGCTGCAAAGCATAAGGTAGCAACGCAGATGGGAAACCAGGCAAACTCAGGTGATGGAGTAAGGCAGCTGTGTGAATGGATCTGGAACGGCGAGATCGGGGAGGTGCTGGAAGTCCATACGTGGACCGACAGACCCATCTGGCCGCAGGGCCTCGAAAGACCTGCAAAGGTGATGACGGTGCCAAAAACTCTGAACTGGGACCTTTTCATTGGCCCGGCACCGATGCGTCCGTACAATGAGATCTATACCCCATGGAACTGGAGAGGCTGGTGGGATTT
>DCFQ01000056.1:24101-45910 GCA_002319915.1 Bacteroidales bacterium UBA1800
TGGAACTGGAGAGGCTGGTGGGATTTCGGAACCGGCGCCTTCGGCGACATGGCCTGCCATATCCTTGATCCGGTTTACCAATCACTTAAGCTGGGTTACCCCGAAAAAGTAAGGGGAAGCTCCACCTCTTTCAATACGGAGTCAGCTCCGCAGGCCGAAATGGTCGAGTTCACATTCCCGGAAAGGGATAACATGCCGAAGCTTGCCATGCCGCCCGTTAAGGTCTACTGGTACGACGGCGGCCTCTTCCCGGCACGGGCAGATATTCTGCCCGAAGGTGTCGACCTTATGGCCGATGGACTTGGCGGATGCATCTTCGTCGGTTCAAAGGACACCCTGATCTGCGGCTGCGGCGGATTCAACGCACGCCTGGCTTCGGGTCGAGTTCCCTCAGTCCAGCCTTACCTGCGCCGGATCAAGGGAATGACCGGATATATCGACGGCCCCCATGAGCAGGACTGGATCCGCGCCTGCAAGGAATCACCGGAAAGAAGGACTGAAGGTACATCCAACTTCTCATATTCCGGCCCGTTCAATGAAATGGTGCTGCTCGGCGTTCTTGCAATCAGGCTGAAATCGCTGAATAAATCCCTCCATTGGGACGGAGAGAACATGAAGTTCACGAATATATCTGACTCCGATGTCGTCAAGGTCGTAAAATCGGATGAATTCAAGGTGGTCGACGGACATCCGTATTTTAATACCCAGTATACCAGCTTCAATGCTCTCGAAGCTGCATCGGGATACATCAGGCATACATACCGGGAGGGGTGGAAACTTCCTGAGATGCCGGCGTAGGATGATAAATGATTCTAAGCCACGGAGTATCACGGGGCCAGATCCCGTGCCGGACGCAAAAGCGGTGAAGCACATAATGACCCAGTGAGGCTCCGTGGCTTGACTTTTCAATTACCTGCCGTAAAACAGGTTTTCAACCAGTTCAAATTCCTTATTTTAATATTATGAAATTGCATTTAAAGAGGGCGCTCTTAGCCCTGGTCATAACAGGTTTTTTTCAGACTTCCGGGGCCAATGTGTCAATGCCAGAAATATTTTCTGACAACATGGTGCTTCAGCAAAAGTCGGAAATCACTTTCTGGGGATGGGCAAAAACCATGGAGAAGGTTACACTCAGGGCAGGATGGACTGAGAAGGAATTCACGGCCGTTGCCAGTGACCAGGGAAAATGGAGCATGGTGGTCCCGACCCCTCAGGCCGGCGGACCTTACGAGATCAGCATAAGCGGTTACAATGAAATAAAGTTCAGCAATGTGCTGATTGGAGAGGTGTGGCTTTGCTCAGGCCAGTCAAACATGGAATGGACTGCAAGGAGCGGGATAAACAATGCCGAAGAGGAGGTCAAAAATGCGGCAAATCCCCGGGTCAGGCTCTTTACAGTTAACAATGCCACTTCACGGTGCCCGCAGGATCATTTCACCGGGAAATGGATAGAATGTACCCCTGAGACCATGCAATATTTCAGTGCGATCGCATATTTCTTTGCAAGGGACCTGAGCAGTGAGCTGGGTATTCCGGTAGGAGTCATCAATTCAAGCTGGGGAGGGACTCCGGCTGAAGCCTGGATGCCTGAAGAGATCATCCGGGAGAACGATTTTCTGAAAAGCGCCGCTTCCCTGCAAAAGCCTGTGCCATGGGGACCGGTTGAACCCGCGAAGATCTACAATTCAATGATCTCTCCCATGATACCATTCAGGATCGCCGGCGTATTGTGGTACCAGGGTGAAGCGAATACGGTTAATGCCTACGCTTACAAGGATCTCCTTTCAGCACTGATAACCGGATGGAGGTCAAAATGGGGGTATGAATTCCCATTTTATTTCGCACAGATCGCACCTTACAAATATGGCAGGCCGAACGAGGGAACGGAAGTGAGGGATGCCCAGAGGAGAGCTCTCTCCGTGCCAAATACCGGGATGCTTATCCTGAGCGATATAGGCGATACAACGAATATTCATCCTAAAAACAAGCAGGATGTAGGCCTGCGTTTTGCGAACATGGCACTGAACAGGTTCTACAAAACAAAAAGTATTGAGGACTCAGGGCCGTTGTTCAAAGCCATGACAATAGAAAAGAATAAGGCGGTTATTGAGTTTGACCATGCCGAAGGATTACACTCGTCTGAAAAGAAAATAAGCTGTTTCGAGATTGCGGGCGGCGACGGGATTTTCTTTCCTGCCACGGCAAAGATCAGGGACCAGAAGGTTATCGTTCAGTGCGACAAGGTAAAGGAGCCGGAAAAGGTGAGGTTCGCATGGGGTAATACAGCAACGCCGGACCTGTTCAACGGGGCTGGTCTGCCGGCCTCATGCTTTACGACTGAAGACTGAATCAACATAATGGCGCAGCCTGGGGCTTCATGTTGCTTTCAGCACCTTGGCTCCCCTTATCTTCCTGTTTTTCAGCTCGAGGAGAGCGACGTTCGCCTCTTCGAGCCTGTATTCCTGCACCTCGGGTACAATAGGTATCTCGGAAGCAAGCGACAGGAACTCCCTGACATCGTTCCTGGTTACATTTGCCACGCTCCTGATCTCCTTTTCCATCCAGAGGTGTCTTGAATAATCGAGATTCAGGAGAAAGCTTTTATCAACCTCCTCTTTCCTTATTGCATTGATCACAAGCCTTCCCCCGGGCTTCAGGCAGCCCATGGCTTCCACAACAGGTTTCCACACGGGTGTGGTGTCAATTACTGAGTCGAGGAGCGCGGGCACTTTATCACCGGGTTCACCCGCCCATACGGCGCCAAGCTCCAGGGCGAACTCCTGTTCGCTCCGGCTCCTGGCGAAGACATAGATCCTGACTCCCGGGAATTTGTGTTTTATCACCTGCAATACAAGATGACCTGCGGCTCCGAATCCAGTGAGCCCGATGCTCTGCCCCTGCTTTGGATCTGCCAGCCTGACAGACCTGTAGCCGACAGCACCTGCACATAAGAGAGGGGCAGCCTGTGAATCGGTGTAGAACCCGGGGATCTGATACGCAAATGATTCGTGCACGGACATGTATTCGGCATAACCTCCGTTTGCGTCCCTGCCTGTAGCCTTGAACTCAGAACATAGATTCTCGAGACCGTTCAGGCAGTAAGCACATTTACCGCATGCGGAGAAGATCCAGGCAACGCCGACCCTGTCGCCGATATTCAGTTCCCGGGTCTTATTGCCTTTCTCAACGACCCTGCCTATAACCTGGTGACCGGGCACTACCGGAAAGACCGGCGGTGGCGTGCGTCCTTCTATCTCATCGAGTTCTGTATGGCAGACACCGCAGGCATCCACCCTGATCAAAACTTCATGTTCCGAGACCACAGGTACAGGGATATCTGCCACTTCGAGCGGCTCAGGGTTCCGTTCAAGATCAGTGACTGACCTTAAAACCATTGCTTTCATACGGTATGGATATTGCTATTTCGCCGGAGAATAAACAACGCAAAGCAAATTTTTGCTTCCTCAGGACAAAATATTTATACCAGCCCGCCCGTGATATGTTGCATTGTTCCGGTTTCAGTCAAGCGTTTTTTTGGTTTTTATCACGACCGCTCCTCCAAAACCACGGGACCCGTATATTGCGGCTGCAGTGCCCTTGAGTATCTCTATCGACTCGACCATGGAAGGCGGGATATTCGCAATTGTCGTCACGGGCACCCCGTCGACCACAATGAGGGCCGCAACGCTGCCGAAAAAGTCCTTTGCATCCTGGATCACGATATTATCACCATTTACCCTGACGCCGGCGGAGGTCCTCTGGATCATATCATAAATATCCTTGTACTTATAATATTTCGTCCCGCTACCGTCTGTCTTGCTGATGTTGGTAAGGACATCCTTCGCCTTGACATGGGCATAACCGGTGTTTATCGATTCATCTCCCGGTGAAGCTGCTTCTGCCTCTACCTTGTTGGTTCCGGATTTGCTGAACTGGAAGTTTATCTCTGTTCTTCCCTCGATAGCCTGATCGACGATGCCGCTTGTGAAAGTGAATATCCCGATCCTGGTGGCGGACGGGCTCACCCTGATCCTGAATTTGCCTTCAGAGTTGGTGACGGAACTTGTGTTCTCCCCGTCAATCATTACAATTGCGTTTACGACAGGTTGCTTCAGGGCATCGACAACAGTGCCGGTTATAACAATCTTCTTGTTGCCTTTCTGGGCTTCGGCACTTACTGCCAGTGCCAGAGCCAGAATGACGAAAATGAACGTTTTGATTTTCATACTGATAAGATAATTATGGCCTAATAGACTATTTGAACTTCAAAATTCACCATAAAGTTACACCTTCTTATTATGATTGCGCCAACTTATTTGTCAAAATATTGTTGTAACAATTGAATGTAAAGTCGAGGGTCTGTATGCAAACCGCTGAAGGAGCGGGCATTATTTTTTTCTGCCGGCGGCAGGGATTTGACTATGAGTGATGATGGAATATTAAACAAGCTAATATCAATGAAAAAATGAAAACCAATGATTCTTTAGGTGTCAAAATTCTGATCGTGGTCATTCTATTCATCTCCCCTGCGTTGCATCTTACGGGTTTGTCCCAGGATTCCAGCGGAAACATGATGCTTACGGGGCCGGTGTCGCTCCGTTACAACTATCCAGGTGCAAAACCGGTGAAATACCTGAACACTACAAAAATAGTTCAGACAATGGATATTAACGGCCAGCCTATGGATGTAAACATTAACGGGGCTTTCGGCTGTACTATCAAGGCATCAAATGCTGATGGGAAGAACATCAAGCTGGATATTGTAGTGGACACTCTCGGCCAGTCGACCGATTCGCCGATGGGTTCTTCAGGCGGGACCGTGACCGACATAAACGGAAGAAGCTTCAGCGTGATCATTGCGCCTGACGGCAGAAGCATCGATTTCTCCGAGGCTGAGAAGGTTGTCTACAATATCGAGGGCAGCGGAGAATCGAACCTTACTTCCACCTTCGACAACTTTTTCCCCATTCTCCCCCCGAATCCTGTAAAAATTGGCGACTCCTGGAACACAGCCGACACTCTGAAAACCAGTACCAAATCGATGACCGGCACAACAGTCGTAAATTCGGTCAATATGCTCGACAGCCTCTATATCAATGATGGGGTCGAGTGGGCAAGGATCAGGTCAAAGCTGACGGGCACGCAGGATATTAAAGTTCAGAACCAGGGGATGGACATAAGGATGACCGGCCCCTATACCGGGACCGTGGAGGTGATCTTTGCCGTCAGGCAGGGTTATTTTGTAAGGCAGGCGGTGAATACAAAGATGACAGGCAATATTGAGTTATCACAGCCCGATGTGATGAAGTTCCCGGTGGTGATGAACAGGACTTCCTCCAGCACCATGCTTAATGAAGTGCAAAGATAGCCTGGTGGGACTGAGCTATAAAAAATGACCGAACATTTCCCGGTATTCATTGTTAAACAGGTAGATAAAATGGTAAAATGAAAAAGTACGAAGTTCTTCTCTTCTTCATGATCATGTCAACCGTGGCAGCAACTGCCGGCTCACCGGGTTTCTACGATTTCAAGGTCAAGACCCTGGATGGCAAAGAGTTCGACTTCGCTTCACTGAAAGGCAAAAAGGTGATGATTGTCAATACTGCTTCAAAGTGCGGATTTACACCCCAGTACAAGGAACTTGAAGACCTTTACAACAAATACAGCAATGAATTGGTTATCATAGGATTTCCGGCAAACAACTTTGGTAGTCAGGAACCCGGGACTGCAGCTGAGATCCGTGCGTTCTGTACAAATAATTATGGTGTCACCTTCCCGATGATGGCGAAGATCTCTGTGAAGGGGAAAGATATGTCGCCCGTCTACAAATGGCTCACATCCAGAAGTGAGAATGGAGTTATGGATTCTGAGGTAAAGTGGAACTTTCAGAAGTACCTGATTGACGGAAACGGCAGGCTGGTGGATGTACTTTATTCAAAGGAAAGCCCGGAATCCGAAAAAGTACTCAACTGGCTATCGGCAAAATGATTTAACTCATTTTTTGATTGGATTCATTTGGAGGACCGCATCGGGCAAGATCTGATGCGGTTTTTCGTCTGCATGACCCATTCGTTTTCTAATCATGGAGCCTTGAAAGGCTTATCGCGGATTACAATACAAAGGGAATGAACATCCGGGTTGTTTTCATGTATTCCCGGTACCCGCTGCCGAATTTTCTGATCATTTCTCCTTCCTCGACCCTTGCAGTGAAGAACAGAGCAGCTGTGTTGACAATGGCGAGTATGATCTGAGCGGTTCCTGGGTTTTTAAGCATCACCCCGGTACCCAGGAGGAAAAGCGAAAGGTACAAAGGGTGCCTGATGTACCCGTAGAGCCCTGCGGTGACGAGCTTTGAAGTATTTTCGAAGTTAACGTCCGGATTGCCTTTTCTCCTGAGGAGCAGGTAACCCGCAATGGCAGGGTAAAATGACGAAAAGAGAAACAGCCAGGAAAATATCTGCCGAATGCTGAGGGGATCCCTGAACCAGGCATGCAGGTTCAGGAGGAACAGGATCAGGATGCTTTCAAATGCGAAAAACCTGGGGATGCCATGATACCTGCCGTATCTCAGCGAAAGGAACCAGGAGAATAGTATTATTAATACCGTACCGGCAGCAAGGGCAGTGTAGTTCATAACAGTTGTTGATTATGTCCCCTTAAGGGCGGACTTTCGTATTAGATTGTAGACTTCAACCTGAGATCTTACAGCTTTCTTATCCTGCTTTACAAACTTGTTCGACAGGGCCGCGTCAAGTTTCCTGGCTTTTACATTGTCGCTCCACTGGATGTCAAAGATCTGCCCAAGCTCATTTTTGAGATTCCTGTCGAACACGGGACACGTCACTTCGATCCTGTGATCGAGGTTACGCGTCATGAGGTCGGCTGATGTGATATAACACTCTTCATTACCGCCGTTGCAGAAGATCATGAACCTGGTGTGCTCCAGGAAGCGGTCGACGATCCCTATCGCTTTGATATTCTCGCTCAGATTCTTTACGCCTGTCACAAATGAGAACATTCCTCTCACGATAAGCCGTATTGTCACACCAGCATTGCTGGCCCTGTAAAGATGCTCGATGAGTTCCGGGTCAGTAACATTGTTGAGCTTTATATCGATAAATGCCTTCTTCCCCGCATTTGCATTTTTTATCTCGTTGTCGATCAGCACGGTCATTTTGTTCCTTAGGGAGAACGGCGAAAGGACAAGGTGATAGTAATTGTCCTTCCGGTAATTCATGCTAAAGAAGTTAAATGCTTTTACTACCTCATTTGTGATCTTTTTATTGCAGGTTAGAAGGAGGTGATCGGTGTATATCCTGGCAGTATCCTCGTTGAAATTCCCGGTACCGACAGCTGCAAAACGTTGAGTTATATCGCTTTTGACACGTGTTATAAGCAGGAGCTTTGAATGGACCTTTAAGCCCGGAACTCCAAAGATGACCTTTACTCCTTCTCCGGTAAGCTTGTTGCTCCAAAGCATGTTCGCTTCCTCATCGAAGCGTGCCTGCAGCTCAACAACGGTTGTGACCTTTTTCCCGTTTCTGGCTGCATTCATAAGGGCATTTATCACATTCGAGTTCCTGGCGAGCCGGTACAGGGTTATGTGGATTGATGTCACCGCCGGATCGATTGAAGCTTCCCTCAGAAGATCAATGAAATGATCGAAGGTATGGTACGGGAAAAAAAGCATCAGGTCCTTTTTCCTGATCACCTGGAGGATGCTTTTCCCCGGCTGGATGTCCTTGTGAAAAACCGGGACAAGCGGTTCAAAGTAGAACTTCCTGCGCCCGAGATACGGGAAGTTTGTGAAATCCTTGAAATTGTGGTACCTGTTGCCCGGGATCATCACGTCGTCGTGACCGAACTTAAAAAGTCGTGCAAAGAGCTTCAGCATGTCCGGCGGCATTTCCCGGTCGTAAATGAACCTGACAGGCGTTCCGTATTTTCTTTGCTGAAGACTCCTGGAGAGCTTGTCGGTATAGCTTTCCAGGAGATCATCATCGATATCGAGCTCAGCATCTTTTGTCAGCTTGATGGTATATGCGCTGATATTGTCAAAATCAAAGATGAAAAATATATCCCTGAGTCCCAACCGGATAACGTCGTCGAGAAAAATAACGAATTTGTCATCATCCTTTTTTGGCAGCACTATGAATCTGGGGAGGATATCCGTGGGTATTTCAAGCACTGCATAGCGCTTTTTCGGGTTCCCTTTCTTTGCAAGGCTTATCGCCAGATAGATTGCATCGTCTGTTAGGTTTGGGATCGGTGAATCCTTCTCTATCAGGAATGGCATTAGCCGGGACCGGACCTCCGAGATGAAATAATCCCTTACAAATTCCGATTGTCCGGCGTTCAGTTGTTTTTCATTGACAATGTGGATCCCGTGCTTGTCAAGCTCCTGAAGCAGTCCTGAATAGGTTTTCTCAAACCTGGCATTCTGTTCAAGTACAATTTCCTGTACCCTTTTAAGGGTAGTCTTTGGATTGTATCCGAGGATCTCCTTCGATTTGAGACCGAACGCCGACAGCCTTCTTAAAGTTGCGACCCTTACCCTGAAGTACTCGTCGAGATTGTTTGAATAGATGCCAAGGAATTTGAATTTTTCAAGCAGGGGCACATCCTTGTTCTCAGCCTCCTGGAGGACCCGTTCGTTGAACGAAAGCCAGCTGATCTCCTTTGGAATATATGTCTTGCTCATCAGGCTTTTTCAGGTTTGAGGAAGTACTCAATACTGCCATTCCCATGTACGACCCCGTCCCAGGTATCAGTCTTGAATGAAACGCATACCAGCCCGCTTTTCGGGAGGAAATCACAGCCCTCCCTGGATAACCGGTCGGGGATCTCCGTAAAGGCAGGGTTATGTCCGAAGAATACTACCGTATCAATTTTATTATCGATGTCTTCCAGTATACCGGCAACTGTTTTGATGTTTGCCCCGGTATACAGGTCATTGTTCAGGATCACGGTTCCGGGATCGATTTCCAGCTCCCTGGCAAATATCAGTGCAGTTTCGTAAGCCCTGAATGCGGGGCTTGTGGCGATGATAAAAGGCCCCTCAACCTTCTCCCTGAGCAGTCCCGCCATATGTGCCGAGATGATTTTCCCCTTATCAGTGAGTGACCTGTCAAAATCGGGGATCTCATCCGATTGCTCTTCGGCGCGGCCATGCCTGACAAAAATTAGCTTCTTCATAACTTATTGAATAAGTATTTAGGGATGGCAACTATCTAGTCACCGAAACTTGTTCCCATATTCCTGGCCTTGAGTACTAGCGAGCTGTCGGGTTCGACCAGCTTCAGTTTGCCTGCAACATCGGCAAGCGGCACCGGGATGATCTGGTTATTGCGAAGGGCAACCATCTTTCCGTACTCCCGTTTTGCGATAAGCTCCGCAGCAGCGGCCCCGTAGCGTGAGGCAAGGATCCTGTCCATCGGCGACGGTGTTCCTCCACGCTGTATATAACCGAGCACGGTTTCCCTTGTTTCGATCCCGGAAAGTTCAGCGATCCTCCGGCTCAGATACTGGGCTGCTGAGCACTCACTGCCGGGGGTCTTGATCCCCTCGGCTACAACCACTATCGAATAGGGCTTGTTTCCCCTGATCCTTTCCTGGAGGTATGCAGAGATCTTTTTCTCATCATGGGGTATCTCGGGGATCAGTATAACGTCCCCTCCGCCTGCGATACCGGAATAGAGTGCCAGCCAGCCGGCGTTGTGCCCCATCAGCTCGATAATCATGATGCGCTTGTGGGAATTTGCCGTTGAATGCAGCCTGTCGATTGCCTCTGTTGCAATATTGACGGCAGAATCGAAGCCGAAGGTGACGTCGGTCCCCCATACGTCATTGTCGATCGTTTTCGGGATCCCCACGACATTAAGGCCTTCCTGGGAAAGGAGATATGCTGTTTTAAGAGTTCCGTTTCCGCCGATGCAGACAAGGCAGTCGAGTCCCATCTGCTCGTAATGCTCCTTAATTAGCGCAGGCTTCCTCAGATCATTTTTCCCCTTTCCTGAGTTCTTGAAGGGTTTCTCACGGGAAGTTCCCAGAATCGTGCCGCCCAGGGTGAGGATACCTGAAAGGTCATTTTCATCCAGTTCCCTGAACTCCTTGTTTATAAGCCCGGTATAGCCGTCACTGATCCCTATCACCTGCATCCCGTACCTGACAATTGCAGTTTTCCCGACACCCCGTATTGCAGCATTTATGCCCGGGCAATCACCGCCCGCAGTAAGTATCCCGATCTTCTGTCCCCTGGTTTTGTTTCCCATGATCAATAAATTGCCTGTGTTATAGCAAATTTAACTTTTTGCCCGGGAAATACGAAGTTTTCAGCCTCAAATCGTTAAACTGCCTGAACAGGCGGCCCAGACACGGTATAATGAACCTGGCACCGTCATCGGGAACCTTCAGGACAATGCCATTGATTCAGTTGTTTAAATTAGTAACTTTATAAATGTATTGCTGAACATTCATTATGCAGCCAGGCATCCTGAAACTGAAAGAGATCAAACCGGTTCTTTACGGGTTTGTCAGGGAAGCTGACCTGTTGCTCTCGGCAGGTGAGGTCCCTGATGAACACACCATTCATGATGTCAGGGTGATTATGAAGAAATCGAGGGCTTCCGTAAAACTGGTGAAATCAAGGATCGGCACGGAATCATTCACCAGGGAATACTCTGCTTTCCGGGAAGCCGGACGGCTGATGAGGAGCTGGCGGGAAAGTACAGTCCACCAGAAGATCCTTAAGAATCTGAAGAAAAGATACCCCTCCGTATTTGCTCAACTCGAAGGTAACAACGCAATAGAGTCGGTGCTGAATGCGAGACACGGAAGTTCTGAAAAGAACACCGCAATCATCGGGGAAGCCGGGAACATAAGGGACCTGCTCCGGAAATCCGGCTACAGGATCAGGTTCATGAATATGGATACACCTGATCCGGCGACACTGTTATCGGAACTCGGGTTGACCTATGCCGCGGCATCGGGATGCTTCATGGCAGCCCGCAACAGGCCGGGGGCGAAGAACCTCCACGATTTCAGGAAAAGGGTAAAGGATTTTCTCTACCAGCTCTATTTTTTCAGACCGGCAAATCCGAAAAAAGTGAAGGGGCTTGAAAGCCGCCTCGATTCGATAGCCCGTAACCTCGGAAAGTTCAATGACCTGGCAGTACTCATAAGAATGCTTGGCTACAGGTACGAAAAAGATCAGCCTTCTTCCGGCATTGATCACCTGGTCCTGATATTAAGGCAGGAACAGGACAGGTATCTTTCAGCCGTGTGGGCCCCGGCATATTCCATCTTCACACCCGGTCAAAGTCTTGCCGGCCTGCTGGGATTTAAATTTCCGGTTGCTGCCGGGCTGCCGGTTACCGGGGATAAAACGTATGAGCAAGATGAATCCAATTGATCAAATCGTTAAACCAATTATCTTATTGTTAATTTATTAACAGATAAATTCCATCAGATCATTTTTTATATATTTAATAATGTCGATATATTAATTCAAGTTTTGTTTTTTTTACATTATTTTGCACAACATTCTATAACCTGATATATGACCAGTCGTCGTGAATTCATTAAGATAACTGCGCTAGGAGTGGGAGCCATTGCAGCAGGCACCGGCATGTACAAAGCAGGGCGGTTTTTCGCACTGCCTGATAAGCCTGGCAAGGTGGATCCTGATCTGACAAGAACTCCGACATATTGTGAAGTCTGTTTCTGGAAGTGTGCCGGATGGGTTTACAAGAATCCTGAAGGCAGGATATGGAAGATAACCGGGAACGAGGAGGACCAGCACTGCAACGGAAGATTCTGCCCGCGCGGAACCGGCGGAGTGGGGATGTACTATGACGGTGACCGTCTGAAGAACCCGCTTATCAGAGTTGAGGAGAGGGGAAAGCAGGTTTTCAGGGAAGCATCCTGGGATGAAGCTCTTGAACATGTTGCCGGTAAGATGAAGAACATAGCCTCAAAATACGGGCCTGAAAGCATCGCTCTCTTTACCCATGGTTCGGGGAGTGCAAATTTCACGACCCTTGTCAAAGCATTCGGATCCGGCAACATTGCAGAGCCGTCTTATGCACAGTGCCGCGGCCCACGTGATGAGGCGTTTTTTGCGACTTTCGGGGAAGAGGTGTACTCGCCTGAAGTGACAGATATCAGGGATACGAAATGCCTGGTTCTTATCGGCTCGCATATCGGCGAGAACATGCACAACGGGCAGATCCAGGAAATGTCGGATGCCATCGACAAGGGCACCACGATCATTACCGTTGACCCGAGGTTTTCAACGGCGGCCGGCAAGTCAAAATACTGGCTTCCGATAAAGCCATCCACCGACCTGGCCTTATTACTGTCCTGGACACATGAGATCATATACAATGAATACTACGACAGGAAATATGTCGAAAAATACTGCACCGGGTTTGACAAGCTGAAGGAACATGTGAAGGATTTCACCCCGGAATGGGCTTACGGGATCACGACTCTGAAGCCTGACCTTATCAGGAAGACAGCGAGGGAGATGGCGAATGCTTCCCCTGCAGTTCTGGTGCACCCCGGAAGGCATGTTACCTGGTACGGCGACGATACCCAAAGAATAAGGGCAATTGCCATTCTCAATGCATTGCTTGGCTCATGGGGAAGGAGAGGCGGGTTTTACAGGCCTGCCAAATTCAGCCTGGCTCAGCCTGACATTCCCAAATTCAGTGAACCGGCCAGGTTAGCACAGGACCTTTTCCCCGGAAAGTACCCGGTCGCCAGTTCAGCCGTTTCTAACGCACTGATCGATGCAACCATCCCCGAAAACAATCCTGGCTATCCGATAAAAGGCTGGATAGTGAATGCCACCAACCTGCTCTCAACGATCCCGAATATTCCGAACACGCTCAAAGCAATACAGAACCTCGACCTGCTCGTCGCTGTTGACACCATGCCAATGGAAATCACCGGTTGGGCAGATGTTGTCCTACCCGAATGCACCTACCTCGAACGGTACGATGCTCTGAGAGTTGCCCCTCACAGGAAGCCGGCAATTGCTCTGAGAATGCCTGCCGCCGAACCGATGAATAATTCTAAGCCGGGTTATTGGATTACCAGGGAGCTTTCGAAAAAGCTTGGACTGGCTTCTTATTTCCCGTTTGAAAAGCAGGAGGACCTGCTTGACTGGCAGTTAAAAAAAGCAGGTACCAGCCTCGAAGAGATGAAGAAAAGCGGGGTCAAAACTTTCGAAAGGGAACAGGATGACCTCTATTTTGCAGAGGACGAGAATGTCGTATTTCCCACTGATTCAGGCAAGATCGAACTTTACTCGGGATATTTCGAACAGCTTGGATTCGATCCGTTGCCGAAATACTATCCCCACGAGGAGCCGCCTGAAGGATTCTACAGGCTCATTTACGGGAGGGCCCCGATGCACACCTTCGGACGCACTACAAACAATCCTAACCTTGCCGACCTGATGGATGAAAACTGTGTGTGGGTCAACCCAAAGGTCGCAAACGAGTGGGGATTGAAGACCGATCAGCTTGTCTGGCTTAAGAACCAGGATGATGCCGTAACTGATTTCCCGGTCAAGGTAAGGGTGACCGAAAGGATCCGGTGGGATTCGGTCTATATCGTTCACGGGTTCGGCCATACCGGGAAGCAATTAAGCAGGGCTTACGGGAAAGGGGCCAGTGATACCCGGCTGATCACGCGTGTCCTGGTCGATCCTGTTATGGGGGGGACTGGAATGAGGGGGAATTTTGTTACATTTTTGACCCGGGAACCTGGAAAGGAGGTGGCATCATGAGGTATGCAATGGCAGTTGATACGAAGAAATGTGTAGGATGCAGCGACTGCGTTGTTGCCTGCCAGACTGAAAACAATGTACCCATCGGGTTCTGCCGCGACTGGGTTGTCGAAACCATGGCGGGAAGCTATCCGCAGCTAGAAATTGAGATCAGGTCGGAGAGATGCAACCATTGTGCGAATGCACCTTGCGTCAGATGCTGCCCGACAGGCGCCAGCCATTTCGATACAGGAGGGATCATCCTGGTAAAACAGAACAAATGCATCGGGTGCGGAGCATGCATCGCTTCATGCCCATACGATGCAAGGTACCCCCATCCTGACGGCTACGTCGACAAATGCACCTTCTGTGTTCAAAGGATACGGAATGGAATGCCGCCTGCCTGCGCTGCAGTATGCCCTACAAAATGCATTTACTTTGGCGATCTCGACGATCCCAACAGTGACGTTTCGCTGGTCCTGAAAAAGAGGAAATTCAAGACCCTCATACCGGAAGCCGGGACAGACCCGAAGCTCTATTTCCTGATTTAACAATATTAACCGGACATTCTATGAAAGAAGAATTATTTGTCAGCGGCAGGATAAACCATCTTGTTGATCCGTACCTGAATATCTGGCACTGGCAAATTCCGTTGTACCTCTTCCTCGGCGGGATGGCTGCAGGGATTTTGTGCATTGCGGCTCTTTATTACCTGAGGGGCAGAGAAAAGGATTACTATACTGCGGTCCGGATCACGCCGTTCCTCGCGCCAATCCTGCTGGTGCTTGGCCTTGTAGCCCTGTTCATTGACCTGCGACACAAGCTTTATTTCTGGAAGCTCTACACCAATATCCGGCTTCAGTCACCAATGTCGTGGGGAGCATGGACACTCATGGTCATCACACCTGTCTCTTTTATCTGGAGCGCGCTTCACATCAGGGATATATTCCCCAGATGGGACTGGAAGTACAAATGGATTTACGAGATCGAGAAGTTCTTCAACAAGTACAAGAGAGCCCTGGCCTGGGTGATGCTGATCTACGGGATCATCCTCGGCATTTACACCGGGATCCTTCTTTCGGCATTCAATGCCAGGCCGCTGTGGAACACATCCATCCTCGGCCCGCTGTTCCTTGCTTCAGGGCTTTCGGCAGGCGCTGCTGCAACACTTCTCCTGTCAAAAAATCCTGCGGAAAGAAAGCAGTTTGCCAGAATTGACCTTGTGATTATCGGGATTGAATTGTTCCTTATCATTCATATGTTCATGGGTTATCTTGCAAGCACGCAGGTCCAGATCGAAGCGGCACGGATGTTCCTTGGCGGCGACTTTACAATGTCGTTCTGGATATTTGCCGTAATTCTTGGACTGCTGGTGCCGGCCCTGCTGGAGATCCTCGAACTGGGAAAGGTCCATATCCCTGCGGTTGTCCCTCCAGTCCTGGTCCTGTTCGGCAGCCTGATGCTGAGGTTCATAATAGTGCATGCGGGACAGGTAAGCAGGTGGCTCTATTAAACCGGCAATAACTGTAAATTTGCAGTGCATTAAACAATATAATCCTGATTCGAGACTGATAAACGTAAGCTTATAGGAAATCAAAAAATACTACACAATGGCTACAACAAAAGAGATCAAGAAGACGAAGTACCTTAACCCATATTTGGGCGGAGTATTGCTCGGGCTTGTCCTGCTGACCGCCAATTTCATTTCGGGAAGGGGGCTGGGCGCCTCCGGTGCAATAAAAAGCGTTGTTGCGACATCGATCCAGACAGTCGACAAAAACGCGGTAAAGACAATGCCGTTCATGGCTGAATATTCCCAGGCGCATGGTGCCAACCCTATGAAATCATGGCTGGTATTTGAAATGCTGGGGGTGCTGGTCGGAGGATTCCTTTCGGGTGCGATCGCGGGAAGGCTGAAGCTGAAGGTGGAACACTCCCCGAAGATCAGTTCCAGGCGCCGCCTGGTATTCGCCCTTGCGGGCGGAGTGCTCTTTGGCTTTGGATCACAGCTCGGAAGAGGGTGCACCAGCGGGGCGGCACTTAGCGGAATGGCCGTTCTTTCACTTGGCGGATTCATCACGATGATGGGGATCTTCGGCACTGCATACATGCTTGCATATTTCTTCAGAAGGAACTGGATCTGACCCGGAAACTTCCTTACTGCAAAAGAACTTTGGAATTAAAAGAACGTTAAGATCATAAATATGGGACCATTAGCACCAAACGGAATAATATCAGAGAACACAAACATGTTCCTTGCATTCTTTATCGGCATTGCATTCGGCTGGGTACTCGAAAGCAGCGGTTTTTCATCATCCAGGAAGCTGGCGGGCGTTTTTTACGGCTATGATACCGTCGTACTCAAAGTGTTTTTCACCGGGGCAATCACTGCAATGCTGGGGCTGCTCTTCATGGGGCTTTTCGGCTGGATCGACCTCGAGGTGATCTATGTGAATCCTACTTTCCTGACATCAGCGATCATTGGCGGTGTCGTGATGGGTGCCGGGTTCATTATGGGCGGCTTCTGCCCGGGGACAAGCTTCTGCGGCGCTGCGATCGGAAAGATCGACGCAATGGTATTTATCGGGGGCCTCTTCCTGGGAGTATACGGGTTTGCCTTTACCTACAAATGGTGGGAGAAACTCTACATGGCCAATTATCTCGGCGAGCCCAAAGTCAGCAAGTCATTGGGGCTCTCAGACGGACTTTTCGGCTTCTTACTCATTGTAGTTGCCCTTGGAATGTTCTGGGCAGCTGAATGGGCCGAGAAAAGATTCCCGAGAGAGGAATACTGATAATAACTGATCAATTCAGAACAACATAAATAAAGATTCTATGAAACCACTAAAGCTCCTCGCAATCTTCGTCCTTCCCCTGGCAATTATCATTGCAGCCGTTCCGCAGAACAAGACGATCAATTCAACAAGGATCGCCGCAAATGACCTCCTGGATGATTTCAATTCAAAGACACAGTTCATTGCTCCCGATGCAGTGGCCGACATGATAGTAAAGAAGGATCCGGCCCTGAGGCTCATCGATATCAGGAGCCAGGCCGAATTTGAGAAATTCAGCCTTCCGGGTGCAATCAACATTCCGATTGCCGACCTTCTGTCTGACCAGTATGCAGATATCCTTAACCAGGACGTTAAAACCAACGTGTTCTATTCAAACGGAACGCTTGCCGCCAATGAGGCATGGATGATAACCAGGCAGCTTGGCTACAAAAACAATTATGTCCTCGAGGGGGGGCTTAATTACTGGTTTGATGCGATCCTGAACCCGCAGAAACCTGTTTCAACCAGCCCGGATGAGGAATTTGCAAAATATGATTTCAGAAAGGGTGCATCCCAGGCAATGGGAGGCGGTGGTGCCGTGACCGCAGGGCCTGCCCAGTCTTCCTCTGCACCAAAACCCGCCATTGCGCCTTTGCCTAAAAAGAAAAAGGCAGCGGGAGGCTGCTGAGAAGGATGACAGACAGGATTGCCGGAGTAATCCTGGCCGGCGGTGCTAACAAGAGGTTCGGGGGGCTGGTGAAAGCAAACCTCCGGATCGGAGGAGTGCCCATCATCAAAAGGATCACAACCGTACTGGAGGAGATCTTCAGTGAACTGATCATTGTTACAAATACGCCTGCTGAGTTCAGTTACCTCGGGAATTGCCTTTTTGCTAATGATCAGTATCTGAACGCAGGTCCCCTGGCCGGTATACATGCCGGGCTTAAATGCTCTTCCCGCGAAGCTGTATTTGTAATTGCCGGCGATATGCCCTTCCCGGATAAAGAGTTGATCAGCCGTCTTGTGCATCAGTTCACAGCCTCGGCATTCGACATCCTGGTCCCGTCAACCGGGAACCTTATCGAACCGCTTCATGCCATATACAAACGCACGGTAATCTCTGATCTGGAGGAATTCATCAGCAATAATTTGAACAAATCAGTCAGGGATTTCCTAGAAACTGTCAATACAGGTTACATTGACTTCCCGGGGAACGAAAAAACCAGGAAAGCATTTAAGAACATCAATTCCCCCGAAGATCTTCCGTTGGCGGAGGATTAAAAACGGACTGAGTTCCCGGCATCAGGACTTTCTAAAGGAGCATATCAGGACCGGGCATGCTGATTTTTCATTTTTGATTTCTATATTTGGAGTCAAATAATCTCTTATCGATATGAAAAATAAAATCTTAATGTTGGTGATTCTGTCACTTGCTTCATTTTTTGCTCTGCCGGCAAATGCCCAGACTGTTCAGAACAATCCTGCCGGAAAATGGAAATTTGAGGCTCCCTATGCACCAGAGGGGTTCACCTCAGGGACAATCGAGGTCGCACTCGCAGACAATAATTATTCGACATCAATATCATTCACCGGGAATGATTTCAAGATCCCTGGTGAAAAAACCAAAGTGGAAAAGGACACGCTTTCGTTCACGGTTTTCGTTGAAGGTAATGAAGTTGCCATCCAGCTCAAGATGGAAGATGCAACGAAAATGTCAGGCAAGGCGCATTATTCCGAGGGCGAAATACCTCTGACCCTTACTAAGGATACTGTTCAGAAGTAAATTCAGATATGCCCGAACCTGCCTGATTCAACTACACCGGGAACGGTTCGGGCTCATTAAACATGAGGTCAGCCTGACTGATATCTTATGAAAAAATTAGTTCTTTTAATTGCAGGGTCTTTGCTGTTTTACGCGGCACAGGCGCAGGTAATCAATAAAACCCCGCTCAGCGACCGCATCACCACCTACAAGATGGATGTAAGCCTTGATACCGAAGCCAAGACGGTGTCAGGCACGCTCGAGGGATACTGGGTCAATAAGTCACAGGATACAGTCCCCGACATAGAAATGCATCTTTACATGAATGCATTCAGGAGCAACCGGACCACCTTGTATAAGGAGTCAGGCGGTTCTCCGGGCAGTAAAGATTCGGACCTGGGCTGGATAAAGGTCAGTTCGTTCACCGACAGGTACAGGAATGACCTTCTCGGGTTGATGAAATATACCAGTCCCGACGACGGCAACCCAGACGACCGGACGGTCATAAGGGTAATCATGCCAAATCCTGCCCTGCCGGGTGATACCGTTTTCGTGAAGATGGGTTTTGAAACAAAGCTTCCTTCATCTATCAGGCGCACCGGATTCAATAATGATTTCTTCTTTGTTGCACAGTGGTTTCCCAAATTCGGGGTTTACGAACCTGCCGGGATGAGGTATTCACGGAAAGGAAACTGGAATTGCCACCAGTTCCATGCAAACTCTGAGTTTTATGCCGACCACAGTGTCTATGACGTTAAGATCACCCTTCCGGCAAAGTACGTGATTGGTTCAGGTGGATTGCTTATCTCGGAGACCGTGGTCAACGAGACAAAAAAGAGTGTTACATACAGGGCAGAGGATATAGTCGATTTTGCCTGGACAGCATGGCCCGGCTATGCCGTAAAGATCGATAAATGGAAGAATGTAAGCATCACCCTTCTGATGCCGAAGGACAGGGTGTACCAGGCAGAAAGACAATTCACCGCGGTTAAGCACGCACTTGATTACCTTAGTGAGAGGGTAGGACCATACCCCTGGCCTTACCTTACTTTCGTCGATCCGCCTGCTATCGGAGCTGGTGCCGGAGGCATGGAATACACAACGCTGTTCACAACGATGTCCTCGCTTTTTATGCCCCCGTTTTTTCATATGCCTGAGATGGTGACTGTGCATGAATTCGGACATGCCTATTTCATGGGAATACTTGCCAGCAATGAATTCGAGGAGCCCTGGCTCGACGAAGGAGTAAATTCTTTCTGGGAGGAGAGGATAATGGATAATTATTACGGAAAGAATACCGGAATGATGGATACCCCTCTCATGACGCTGGCTGACAAATCCTACTCACGAATGGGATATGTGGGATTTCCCGGTAGGCAGAATGTGAGCAATGCCGAGTATTCATGGAATTATCCCCACGAGACCTATGCAATGATGTCGTACCTGAAAACGGCCACCTGGCTTTACACGCTCATGGGCCTGATTGGGGAGAAGACTATGGATGATGTTTTCAGGGAATATTACAGGAAGTGGGCGTTCAGGCACCCTTCGGGCAGGGATTTTACAGATGTGGTAAATGAAGTTGTGAAACGTGAGCATGGTGATAAATTCGGTCCTGACATGAATTGGTTCTTCAATGAAACACTTTATGGTACAGCTGTTTGTGATTATAAAGTATCAGGAATAAAGAATATTCTGTACCACAAACCCGAAGGGATGGTCGATCCCGCAGATACCCTGAATAAAGTCGCTGGTGCGGATTCACTCTACACCTCTGCAGCCGAGCTCGAGAGATCAGGTGAAATGACGGTGCCGGTTGATGTTTTGATACATTTCAGTGATGGAAAGGAGATTCTCGAAAACTGGGACGGTTTAAGCCGCTTCAGGGATTATGAATACACCGGGCACCGGAAGATTGAATGGGTAAAGGTAGATCCCGAATTCAAAAACAGGATGGATGTCAATTTTATTAACAACTCAATGACTGTCAGAAAGGACCCCATTCCTCTCCGCCGGCTGAAAATGAAGTTTACGACTTTTGTCCAGTTCGTTTTAAGCATAATCACTATATAAAGCCATCAGATGAAATTATTCGGTCATATAGAATCAGGCTTTTACCGGGCGCTGAAAGCATGGAAAGGGGTCCTTTTTGCCTGGATAGCCAGCTTTCTTCTCGCATCATCAGTCTCGGTCCCGCTTAAGGGAGCCCTTAATGCTGCATTCGGGCAAAGCATGATTGTCGAAAATCTGGCAAACGGAATCGATCCTGAAGTATTCACGGACCTGGGCAAAACCTTCGGGTCAATAATGTCGCTGATATCCTCCGGTATGTTGTATGTCCTGGTTATAGGTTTTATTATTAATGCATTCCTTGCAGGAGGCCTTTTCAGCAGCGTCCGGAAGAAGAATTCGTCCTTCCTGTCTGCAGAGTTTTTCAGGGCTTGCGCATCGGATTTCTGGTCATTCTTCATGATCGGCCTTGCGACCACGTTAATGATCGTCTTTGCCGCCGTAATTCTGGCGGTGGCAGCCTTCGTCATCCTTCAGTCGTCGGAGACAAGGTCCGAGCTGTCGGTGCTTATCATTGGAGGCGGTGCCATTATTCTGTTCCTTCTGATCCTCCCTGTCTTTCTTCTGGCAGCTGACTATGGCAGGGCATGGCGCTCAGCAAACGGAAAAGTCTCCTTCATGAAATCGTTAGGGTCAGGCTTCAGGCTTACCTTTGAACAGTTCGGGTCTTCCTGGTTCCTGATGTTCTTCATGATACTCATCCAGGTAATCCTTATTCTGCTGACACTTAGATTCCTACCTTCATGGCACCCGGGTACTTCGCTTTCGATGATCGCCCTGTTTGCCGTTACTCAATTCACCGTATTTGCGGGGATACTTTTCAGAACATGGCGTTACGCAGGAGTCACCTCAAAAATGGAGGACATCCGGGAAAGCCATTATGCAATTACAGACCTGGTGTAATCATTTCAGTACGGCTATGCCGTGCCTAATAAGGGAATAAAATGACAGTTACGGTACTTTCCGACAAGGATGTTTACCCATCCGACGAGGTTATTTTCCGGATAATTGGTGACAAGCGGCCTGTCTGGGAAAAGATCATGGATTATACCGTTAAAAACTATCCTGCCAGCGTACCCGAATGGAGGTACTATAACGACGGCAAGCAGTGGCTCTTCAAGCTTCAGCTGAAGAAAAAGACCATTTTCTGGATAGGCCTGGTCAGCGGCACCTTCAGGATTACATTTTACCTCGGAGGGAATGCCGAATCGCTGATCTCCGGCAGCACCCTTTCGGAAGGGATCAGGAAGGAATTCCTGTCAAAGGACCAATCGGGGCATTTTCATCCGGTTACGATAACGATCAGGGACGAATCGGACCTCGATGATATCTTTAAGCTCATCGATCTGAAGACCCGGCAGAAGTAAGAAAATTAAATCATGCAATCGTGCAATCGTGCAATCTTGCAATCTTGCGATCGTGCGATCGT
>DCFQ01000027.1 GCA_002319915.1 Bacteroidales bacterium UBA1800
GAGTGGCCCGATGCGCCTGACATGGCATTCAGTGACCAGTACCTGATCGAAGCCGCAATGGCGGGCAACCCTCCGTCGAAGACGAAGTATGATCCGCAGCGCAACGGGATGAAGATCGGGAGCCTCGGTGTGATGGAGCACTGGAATAACGGCACCGACATGAAGTACAGCCGGAACCTTGGGAAAAAAGAAGGTATCGAATTAGTATACCAGAAACTATAATTATATAATAATCTCTGTCTCATAAGATTTATGGATAGGAATCCGTACAAAGGCACCCCATATCGGTGGGTTATACTGGGTGTTTATATGCTAATGGTTGCAGCCAACCAGCTTCTCTGGATAACATTTGCCCCGATAACAAGCGAGGCAGTGAAATTCTATGGCGTCTCCGACCTCATGATAGGCATTCTCTCCATGTGCTTCATGATCGTTTATCTTGTCGTTTCAATCCCGGCCTCCTGGATCATCGATACTTACGGTATCCGGGCCGGAGTAGGGACCGGGGCGATCCTGACCGGTGTTTTCGGCCTGCTGAGGGGGATCGTCCCGCCGCATTATAATCTTGTCCTTTTGACCCAGGTGGGTATTGCCGCCGGACAGCCGTTCCTGCTGAACGCCATCACCAAGATCGCGGCCCGCTGGTTCCCGTTTGAAGAGAGGGCCACTGCATCCGGCCTCGGGACACTTTCAATGTATATGGGCATACTTGCCGGGATGATCGTGACTCCCATCCTGGTAAACAGTACCGGGATCACAGGCATGCTTCATATTTATGGGGTGATCGCGCTTGTCGTTATGATCGTATTCGGAGCGTTCGTCCGTGAAAGGCCCCCCGTAGCCCCCTGTCCACCGGAGATGGAGGAGCGCGCCCTTGCCCTTGACGGGCTGAAGCAGATATTCAGAAAGAGGGACTTCAATTTGCTCATGATGATCTTTTTCATCGGGCTGGGAGTATTCAACGCCGTTACCACCTGGATCGAAAATATCGTCAGCCCCCGGGGCTTTACGATTGTTCAGGCTGGAATGACCGGAGGACTCATGATAACCGGCGGCGTGCTGGGGGCGCTCATACTTCCTTTCCTATCCGATAAGTTCAGGCGAAGGACGCCCTTCATCATGATCGCCCTCGCCGGCGCGACGATCAGCCTTATAGGCGTTACCATTTCAACCAGCTACTTCATATTGCTGGCCTCAGGAGCAGCTTTCGGGTTTTTCCTGCTCAGCTCAGGACCGATTGGTTTTCAATACGGCGCCGAAATTACCTACCCGATATCTGAGGGTACGTCGAATGGTTTCCTTCTCCTTGCCGGTCAGGTCTCCGGCATACTTTTCATTTTCGGCATGGACGGATTCAAGTCGGCTGAAACAGGTTCGATGAGCAGGCCTCTCTGGGTGCTGATCGTACTTATGGTTATCAGCCTTGCATTATCGACTATTGTCAGGGAATCAAAGCTAATTCAGAAAAAGGATGAAGCAGGGAATTAGCATTAAGTGGTTACACGGACTTGCACGCAGGAGACACCGAGGAATACGGAGCTTTACTCTTATTGTTCTCTGTGTCTTCTCAGTGCTCTCTGTGTCACAAACTGTTTCCGCCCAGTCATCCAATCAATTCGACAGGATGGTCGATCATGACAGAAAGTCGGCCCAGGTATGGTGGTACTCCTGGATAGGCGGCTATACTGTGGCCACCATTGGACAGGGAGCAGTGAACCTCTCCTCTGATTCCAGGTCACTCAGGCAGGATATGGCGCTTGGGGCTGCCACAACATTCCTTGGAGCCGTGGGAACACTTTTAACCCCGGTAGTCCCCGGGAAAGTCTATATAAAAAAACATGGCTTCCAGCCGGGTGATTCATTGGAGAGCCAGGCTTTCCAGGAATTCCTGCTAAAAGAGATTGCCAGCAGGGAGAAGGCCGGAAGGTCGTGGAAGACACATGCCGTTACCGGGGTGGTGGATCTTGGCAGCGGACTGGTTACCTGGATTGCTTTCAAAAGGAGTGTATGGGACGGGGTTATCAACTTCGCGTTAAATACCGTGATTGCGGAGGCCCAGATCTGGAGCCAGCCCGTGAGGGCGGTGAAGGATTATGAAAAGTGGCAGGAGGAAAAAGCCGGCGGCAGGGTGCAATCAATAAAAAAGCCTGAGGCAGCTGTTTTCGTCGGATCAGCCCCGGGCGGGGTACGGATCAGGGTCGTTTTCTGATCACTGATTTCACCAAACCATTTTTTCCGGTTTTACCTGTACGGGCAGGTATCATTTGAATTCCGTCTGGACGGAAATCAGTTCTCAAAAGTAATATTCTGAGGCTCTTGTCGTTTATTATATAAGACTTTAACCTATGAAAAATAAACACTCGCACAAGACCAAGATCGTAAAGATTGACAATTTCACATGGATTGAAACGGGAGCATGGATCCCCGATGAAGTGGCAAAAGCGCAATTCCTTCAGAAGCTGCAGCTTGCAAAAGCCAATTCGGGCGGTGACCAGGCGAACAGCGGGAACCTGCTGTTGCAGGGGCTTGTCTGACCTTCTTCAGTCCGGAAACTGCAGAAGCCCGCAAAGGGCTTTTTTGTTCATGATCCCGGCACGCGCAGGATTGTCATTTAATGGCCTTACCAGCCATAATTGCCTATTGGCGGCTTCTCCAAAAAAGAGAGGCAAAAATAATTCATAATATTTTGGATTACGGTTTTTAGGTTTATATTTGCAGACCGAAATTAAGGTGCCATAGCTCAGTAGGTAGAGCAACGGACTGAAAATCC
>DCFQ01000005.1 GCA_002319915.1 Bacteroidales bacterium UBA1800
ATCGAGTGCGATATTGACATCCTCCACTATCTGGAAATCGTACATTCCAAGGCACACAAAATCAGCCCCGTTTCTGAAAGCATAGTCGAGGCCTGTTTCTGGTGTTATAGCCCCGGCAGCCAGCACCTTGAACGCGATCCACGGTTCCTTGAGCGTCCCCATGAATTTTATTGTCTCTGCTGGGTCATAATCGAACATATTGTCCTGCCAGACAGCGCCGGGCTGGGCTGACCAGTAATTATGGCTGTGACAGGTCTTGACCCAGAAGTCAGGTTTCAATCCATACTCTACGCATTTCTTGATGGCTTCTATCCTGTGGGCTCCGATCCCTGCAGGCTTACCATGGCTTCTTATCTCCTCCAGCCCTTTCCTTATGAGTTCCATTCTCTGCTCAACCGTCCTTTTCTTCGGATCATCCCATGCCTCGTTTGTCCATCTGTCAGTTATCTCACCCTGGCAATAAAGTGCATCTGAATCAACTGCCAGCGACATGGCGATACCTTTCTGGAAATCGAGGTCGATACCGCAATCAGATATGAATTTCATCCTGCCCCGGAACTCATGAAGGTATTTCCTGTGAACCCTGCCAAGCTGAGGATTCGTAATTATTGCGTTGATGCCGCACTTTTCTGCAAGTGCAAGCGTCTGCATCACCTTCTCATCGCTGTGGTAGGTTTTTACAAGTTTGGAAACATAGATCAGGTCGCGCGAATNNGTCTTGAAGGCAATGAAAGGCTGCTTGAGAGTATTCATATAGGCGATTGTTTCGTCTGTATTGTAGCAGAAAATATTGTCGTGCCACTCCGGATTTTTTGCAGACCAGTAGTTATGATGGTGCAGTGTTTTCATCCAGAAATCGGGTTCAAATCCGGCATCTACGCAAGCTTTGATAGTCTCGATCTTGTGTGCTCCAATGCCTGTCAGCACATTGTTTTGCCTAAGATGATCGAGGACCTTTCCAATCGCATCCGGCTTACCGTTTCCCATGTAATAATCGGCTGTTTCGCCCTGAACATAGCATGCAACGGCTCCCGTATCGATGGCCTTCTTTATCTTGTCCATATACTGATCCCAGGGCATCGGGTATGAGCCTTTATCGTCATAAAGAAGACCGGCGCAATCAGATATAAACTGTATTTTACCTATTCCCCGTTTCCAGTATTCGTCAATAAGTGAGCATAGTATCGGGTTGGTTAGCAGGGTATTTATACCGCAATTCTCAGCCAGCAGGAGGGTTGCAAATATTTTCTCCTTCTGATGATAGGCTTTTACAAGCTGCGAAACATAGATCAGGTCGCGCGAATGTGCCCAGCCTCCAATGAGATTCCCTCCCATTATGAGGCGGCTAAGCTCAAATTTGGCGGGATTGCCAGCTTTATCGGTATAATTAATGAATGTGGCCGGCACATTCCCTTTAAGGTCCTTGAGTGATGCATAATTGAATTTAAGCAGGGTGGCTCCTGAGTTGGCATCAATTCCTTTCACCTGCAGATATTTCTCTTCAAAACTGTCCCACTTCCTTTTCCTGTAAATGGCATAGGCGAATACACCAAGCGCGGGCAGGGTAATAAGGTCCCTGATCATTTCCCGTCTTTTGTTTGGTCCTTCTTCCTGCACCGGACTCCCGGGGACAGGTTTATGAATTTTCATTTCCCTCCATCGCCTGTACATCCTGTCGATACCGAATAAGTACTCTGCAGGGACGAAAACAAAGGCGACAAGTACAAATAATTCTATCAGGTTCCGGTTCACCCACATATAGCTTCCTTCTGCAGGAACGCCGATCATATATCCCGGGATGGGCGGGTAAGCCACAAAATAGAAAAAGAGCATCAGCGCCCCTCCGATGGCTGCCCATCTTGTAAGTATGCCAAGCATCAGCCCCAGGCCTACAAGTATCATCCCCCAGATATTAAGGAAGTCTACGACTGCAGTTATTCCCGCACTGCCGGCCATCGCATGGAAGACAGAAGCAAATATCCATTTGGAACCGGCCAGATAGGGAGCCGATGACCATCCGGTTATCATAAGCTTTGAAATACCCTCATAGAGGAAATGCCATCCTATGGCCATTTTTATAAGGGTGAAGAGATAAGGCACCGCCTTGCCTGTTTTCGACGTCAGGGTTGATTCCATTTCCGAAAGGTGAGTTTAATGATTATGCATTTCAGGTCAACTTTACCGGAATGCAATGCGGATCACTCCTTCAAATGCATTCTGCCTTTAAATATATAAAAATTCAAAGTATTGGTAACTATCGCAGAGAGGATCAGGAATGATAAAAGTTCCCGCATTTTGCACCGGATTTGCCTGTCACTCCATGAGAAGGAGCCCTATGCAGCAAAAAGGATCCAGGGGAACATCCTATTTCTCAATCCTGAAAAATTTATCGGAGAAGAGAGGTTTTCCGTCTTTAGTGATGCCCCGGACCCTGATCCTGTACCCGGAAATCAGATCCGACGACCAGAATTCCACCTTCGCAACACCGTTATTATCAGGCTTCACCGAAGGATCCCAGTACAATGTGTTCCGCATGTCAGGGACCCGGGCCTGCTTCATGGCAGGGGACGAATAGTCTGGCGAGGAAAAGGAATCCACTGGTTCAACCACCCTGTAATTCATTCGAACGGCATAGTCCGGAAGTGGAATATTACCGAGGTTACCCGTCCTTGTTATAACATTGACGAGCCCGTAAAACATATAATCCCCGACAAAATACCTTTCCCTTACAACATCAATTTTCTCAACGATTGCCGGATCAAGGCTGGCAATCAGGTCGGGATCATTCACTACAACCCCGTCGATCATCAGTGTAGGAGAGTTTTCAAATGGCTTGAGCTCAATCGGGTCAGTCACAATAATCTCATACTTCGACTTTTTGCTCTTGAGCGTTACCCCGGGCAACAGTTCAAAAAAGACCTCCTGCATAACGGGAAGCTTGATGTAATCATCCATAATAAGCTCATAGTCAGGCTTTCCATAGAACCTTATCTTTCCCGAGGCATGGACCGGCGCCGGTCTGGAATGAGCCGTATCTTCAACTTTGTAAATCTTTTCGACCTGGTAGTTTACCTTAAGTCTTGTATTGTCCCCGTTCGGACTGCCTGCAGTATCAGGCAGGAATGAAACGTTGTCATAAACTTCAGAGAAAGTGGATTCAGGCTTGATGACATCATTCAAGTCACTTTTTTCAGGTCGAACAATCAGGTCACGGTAATAGCTGTCAACAGGTACCCTGAATGTAAAATTCCCGCTCCTGTCAGTCAGTGCATACTGGAAAGTGGCATTTTTCCCTGGTATGGAAAGGAAAAGGAACTCGTCCGGATCCGGATTTCCAGTGCTTTTGCTGACAAGCTTCCCATAGATAAAATGATCCTCGTTCTCCCTGGCATAATTCAGGGATGTCCATTTATCTGACAAAATCGTTTCCCAGTTGATCCAGCTTGACTTAAGATCCGGGAATATGCCGGAGAGGTCCCCTTCAAAATTACCATCAAAGAATTTCCGGACGGCTTTTTCGGGAAGGGTCCCATATTCTGAGCCAAATACCAGGTAATCAAAATAATCAGAAGGGGTTTTCCCAGTGACTGGAATGATTGAAACATCCAGGTCGGGGTAGCCGGAAGGACCTGCTGATTCCTTCCCGACTGACATCTCAACCACGATCTTCTCCCTGCGCTTATATGAATCCCGGGCCGAGACATTAATACTTGAGGGCTGTGATACCGGGGAATAGATGAACTTTTCAGCAACAGGATTGCCTTTCTGGCTGAAGATCGTAAAATGATTTATGCCAGGTGTCAGGATCTTTTTGGGAACTATGACGACTGTTTTATTTGAAAGCAGGGGGACAGACTGCCTGAAATCGATATTTCCCCTGGTCTCGACAAAAAGATAACAATCCGATCCTTCACGGGAACGAAAGTCACGTGTAGTTCCAATGTTTACCACTACCGAATCGGGATTTCCGCTGAGGATCTCGGCAGCAAATCCCGAAGCGGGAGGATTTTGAGTTACCGCTGCCGCCTTTTTTACTGCAGCTCCGGGAGCGATCGCCTCTTTCCCTGAAAAGCCGTTGCCCGAAACGGCATTGAATACGTTAAGTTTCAGCTTAAAGCAATTGGCAGGCAAAAAATTCTTCATGTAATTCGTATATGCACGCAGTAAATATGGTCCGGAGCGGAGAGTGTCGGGAAGGGTTATCTTTCCATATCCCGAACCATTTTCGGTCCCGAGCCGTTTCTGGAGAACCGGCCTGTTTTCCATATTCAGCACCTCGACATATACGATCCTGCTGTCATTTGCAGGTTTGAGGCTCTGCCTGTCAATCAGTGAGTACTTCAGCCATATATCTTCGCCTGCTGCATAATTATTTCTGTCGGTCTTAAGCCAGATCTCCTCCCAGGGATATGTCCTGCAGTAATTCTCAAACCTCTTTGTGAGTTCATCCAGGAAGCCTCCTGATTTCTGGGCATATCCGATCAACGGTAATGAAACTGCATAAAGGATAAGGAAAAGTTCTCTGGTAAGTCTGGTCAATTTAACACTCATAATCTCTTTCTTATTTATCTTCAACCCAAAAATCAGGTTTTATTTTAGTACCCCTGACAGTACAGTCAGCGCACCCTTTGTAGTCCGTCACAGTCACCCAGGAAGGGATAACGCGAAAAGGACTGGCATCCAGTATCCATTTACTGGTGTTAAGGTTAGGAATCGGATCATTGTTGTAAACTGTATCGGTCACACAGGATACATATGGATTTACCAGTCCCGCGAAAAACTGTTCAATAAAAATCCTTTTCATCGATTTTGCGGAAACACTGAAATAGCCCAAAACCTTTTCCCCGGGATCCTCAATGCAATGGATATTGCTGTTTATTGATGCAGGGATGATATCATAGAGGCTGCCCACATCCTCGGTTATGCTCCGGAGCTTATCCCAGTATTTGAATTCTTCCTCATCAAGTGAATACTGGGTTACAAGCAAACTGTACCTGTTGGTCAGCCTGTCGGTCTGGTTTGTGATAAGCCTTATCGGATACTTCACGATCCTGGTGCTGGCCAGGAGCGAGGTGTTCTTAATATTTATGGCGGTGGAATTCTCTGTAACCCAACAGATCTTATTCAAAGGCATTACGAAAGGAAGCTGTATCTTCCAGGTCTCAGTGTAATCCCACCTGAAATAGTCACACTTCCCCTCCGGGTCCCTGGCATCGAGATAAATCTGGCATCCCTCAGCAGGTCCGCGGTAAAGAGTTCTCTCCCTGATAGTCACCTTCTCATAGTAGATACTGTCAATCGGGGGTACCGGCTTCATTTCCATCGGCAGGGATTCGTATGAATAAAAATTCAGATCGGAATTAGCATGGACCGTAAGCTTGTACTTCCTGCCAACAATTCCCCGGAACTCCGCAGTGTCAGTGATATAGATCCCGGCACCATGTTCCCTGAGCTTCCAGGAATTACCCTGGTCATCGCTCAGGATCACCTCGCATCCGCTGACCGGCTTTGCCGTGATCCTGCTGCCAAGCGGCAGGGATCTTGAAAGCTTAATGGTATTTACCTCATGCTGGTCGGTTATAAGGCCCTCAACAACAAGCGAAATCTGGGTCTCCTCTGTCTCCGGGACAAACTGTGTGATGCACCCCCCGGTCAGAAGGAGCATAAGAAAATATGCTAAGTACCTTTTCAATCTCATCCTACTAGAAATCAAAATTGAAGCTCAGCGATGGGATAGCTTTGCCAAAGACAGAGAGCTTATACCCGTTTATCCCCTTGTTCTCATTTTTGAAATAGACAGAATAGACGTTCTGCCTTCCCAGCACATTATAGATTGAAAATACCCAGTAAGGATTCGCAATTTTGTGAGATCTCAGGTTCCCTCCTACCTTTATAGAAAGATCCAGCCTCATATAATCCGGTATCCTGTATTTATTCCTGTCGGAATAATATACTATCAGCATGTCGTCAAGATTATAGGTGGAGACCGGATATGTTATCGGGCGGCCGGTAGTATAGGTATAGTTTGCAGAGAAGCTGTAGCGTCTTGAGAAAAGAAAATTGAAGGTACCCACAAAGTCATGCGGCCTGTCATAGTTGGCAGGGAACCATTTACCGTTATTGATGACCTCATCACTGAACCTGCCGGTCGTTTTCAGCATCGACCTTGAATAGGTGTATGCAAGGCTCCAGCGCACTCTCCCCTCATCTTTCTTCAGCAGCAGCTCAATCCCGTAAGCTCTTCCCTTTACGTCAACCAGGTCCCGCTCCACATTGTCGTTCATCACGAGGTTTGCCCCGCCCTTGAAATCGACCATGTTCTTTATCTCCTTGTAGTAGATCTCAGCGGAAGCCTGGATATTGTTCCTGGAGAGCATCCTGTAATACCCGATAGCGAACTGGTCGCCTATCTGGGGTTTGAGATGGTAATCGCTCAACTGCCAGGTGTCTGTGGGTGATATCGAGGTCGTGTTTGATAAAAGATGCAGGTATTGTCTTGTCCTGTTGTAATTAAGCTTAAGCGAGCTGTTCTGTGAAGTCCTGAAGTTCAGCGACACCCTGTATTCCGGACCCATATAGGTTCTGTAGATCTGGTTGGCCCTGAAATTCAGTGTGTCGGTAACAGTCGAAGAGCTCTTCGGGTAGTTCGGGTCATAAACCATGAATTCAGCCGGGCCAAACCCCATGAATGTTGAGAACCGGATCCCCCCGTTTATTGAAAGATAATCGGTAACGGTGAACTTATCCTCGAAATATAGTGCCGACTCGAGTGCCCTCTCTTCCTGAAGCGTTCTCGCAATGACAAATGAAGAATCGCTTGCCGGGCGATAGTTGCCGGGTAAAACAGAATATCTTGTCAGTTCAGCGCCATAATTGATCTCATTTCTTCCCTGGTAGAGGTTGAAATCAGCCTTCAGTCCGGTGCTGTTGATCCTGTGGGAAAGGATAAATGCTTCCGAAGGTGTGGATTCACTTGATATATCATACCGGTAATTGCTGTTATTAAGTGAAAACTGTGCAAAGAACCTGGAATTAAAGAAGTGCCGCCACCTCAGGGCGATCAGGTTATTGTCGTAACTGTAAACCGTATCGGAATTGAACCTGAAAGCATCATGGCTCATATAGGCTGCCAGGTCGATCTTGTTGTTCTTATTGACATCATATGTAATGCTCGCGTTAAGATCGTAGAATGACGCCCTGCTTTTCTTGAGTGCCGCATTGTTTATCATTTTCAGCACCCAGTTTGAATAGGTGGTCCTACCGGTAACGATATAGGTTATAGTATCCTTCTTAATCGGCCCGGTGACCATGAGATGTGTCGTAATAGGGCTTATCCCTGCATTACCGGCGAATTCTTTCCGGTTGCCTTCCTTTCCCGTAATGTCCAGCACGGAAGAGATCCTTCCGCCGTAGCGGGCGGGGATGCCTCCCTTATACAAAGTCACATCCCTCATTATGTCGGAGTTGACAGCGGAGAAGAACCCGAAAAAGTGCGATGTATTGTATACAGGTGCTCCATACATGAGGATCAGGTTCTGATCGGATGATCCACCTCTCACATTGAATCCGGCTGATCCTTCTCCAACCGACTGAACCCCCGGCATCAGAAGGACATTCTTGATAATGTCGGATTCCCCCATCGAAGTCGGCATCAGCCTGAATGACGTGAGATTAACTTTTTCAACCCCTACCTCATAACGCTGGAATATTACATTTTTCTGAGCTGAGACGACGGTCTCCTTTAACGGGATGAGTGTACTGGTCATCTCCATATTCATTTCCCCGGACCCGTAGAGGTTTACACTTACCTGGTTCTCCTTCATCCCGATGAATGAAAACTGGATCAGGTGAGCCCCCCTGGGAAGAGGAAGCGAGTAGAAGCCATATTCATTGGATATGGTTCCTGCTGAAAGCTTCTGCTCAAACACCGTGACCCCCGAAACAGGTTCCTTTGAATCCCTGTTGGTAATATACCCGGAGATAGTAACATTTCCCGGCTTGTTCCTGTCGGCCGGATTGCCGATATCCACAAAAGCATTTCCTGTCAGAACCTGTTTTTCCTGCGTTGCATATTCGGTCGGTGCAAGGTAAGTTTGACCAGATTTAATTCCGGCATCCTCCACCCTTATGGCAAAATTGCTTGTGATTATGACATCCCCGGAATTATCGATAAGATAGTAAAGCGACTTATTCCTGAAGAGCAGGTCGAGGAATTGGTTCAGGGATGTTATTCCAGGGAAATCGCCGGGCCTGAGGTCCCTGACCCACTCATCCCTGTAATAGAACTTTATATTGTAAAGGCTCTCAGCGCTGGCAACAAACTCGTTGAATGTCTGGTTTTTGTAGTCCCATGATATCTTAATCTCCTCCTGGGCCAGCAGGGTTCCTGATAAAAACAAAGTCAGGAGGGCAATCTGAATTTTTAATTTCATTTTATTTAACCTGGTGCAGAAGTTTATCAAAATATTTTACAGCCGGAACAAAACTTTCGGCTTCCTGCTTTGAGATCCTTAGCCTGGATGTCCTCATATAGCTTTTTACCGCCTGCTTATGATCGCCAAGAACCCTGAAAAAACTGTTCTTCCGCTTCACCAGGAAAATGCCGTCTCTTGTTTCCAGGTAGAACTTCTGTGACTGATCGAAAAGATCATATTTATTGTCGACGGCAAGGGCCATAATATTTTTCTTGTACTTCACAAAAAAGGAAACATCGCCCTCGTATAATACCCTTACATAACCAGCCAAACCGGACGTCGAATCAGTAAGCCTTTTGAAATCGTACTTCTTGTCGGGAAAGCTAAGGCTGAACCTGTCAGTAATTTCCTTATTCATCTGAATGACGATCCCCTTGTCGTTAACCAAAATCAATTCATCGTTATAAATATCGTACTTCAGCTTCGATACATCATACGCATGATTCCCGATCGTGACTGACCCGTTGTGAAAATCGCCGGAAAAGAGGAACTGGTCCCCTTTTATTTTACTGTAGAGGTTCCTCCATGCCCTCCCATTGTACAGTACTTGTCGCTCGATCGAATCTGTCTCCTGATACCAGACCCCGGTGCAAGGAGAATTTAGGACCGATCCCGTGGCTGACATGAAAATCAGCAAAACAGGGATCGTCAACAGCAATCTTTTTCTGAAATAATGAATCATAAGCTGGTTAATTGTGATCACAAATAGTCAAGGTACGAGATTCGAAAGTTGCAACGCGGTGTCCTCAGGGAAATACTAAAATTACCGGAATAACCAGTTCAAAATTTTTCATAGCTCAGGTTTAAGAAATAAGAGAGGATAAAATTATGGATTTATGGGATATTATTCGGATGTTTTGGAAAATTAAGGAATTTTAACTTTCGGCTTGTAGTCAGATAATGAAGATCAGTGGCTGTTTACGGGCAAATTTGAGTAATAATATTTACCTGGCAATTAGAGTGCAATATGGCTATTCCAGTCAATTTCCTGAGGAGTCTGTATCAAGTCGGCCGGGGAACCGGCAACCGTGCATTGCCAGCGACAGGATTATTTCCGGCAGTGCAAATTCATGATCCAAAACCCTTATTTTAATATATTTTTCAGCCTGAAAACGTATGCAAGCTGGAAATCCCCAGGGCCAAGAACTGGTGGTTTGATCAGTATCCTGCTGCCAGATTTTCTGAACCCGACCTCTTTTCCAGTCCCAAGCATCGATGCCAGAGGATTCCCCACAGAACCGATCCCATTCAGTACTATCTCATTATCAGGCCACTTAAGGCAAATGACATACAGATCCTTGTTCTTTCTTGTCAAGAAAATTGTCTTACTCAGCTCCGGATTGATGGATTTCAGGTCGCCGGGTTTTCTAAAAGCTCTCGTACCATAGATTGCTTCACCGTTGACATCGAGCCACCGGCCAATATCAAGAAGCCTCTGCTGCATAATCGGGGAAATAGTCCCGTCTCCAGCCGGACCTATATCAAGGAGCAGGTTTCCCCCTGCGGCAACTGTAGAAATCAACAGCTTCACAAGGTCAGCCGACGAAGTATAGTCCTCTGCATTTTCTGTCCTGTTGAACCCAAATGACGTCCCAATGCCGCGGCACTCCTCCCATGGCTTTATATTGGCATCTTCCAGTCCTTCCTTGTCGCCGACCAATCCGTATTCCGTGGTATAGAAACCTCCATGCCTGCTTCTTGTTTCACTTCCCCATCTGTCATTCACAACAACCGTCTCCCTAACAGGCGACTGGTTAAAGAGCCACTCAAGGTACTGCTCACTTTTCCATTCTGCGCTAGTGTGATCCCATTCACCATCGGTCCATACCAGGTCGGGTTCATACCTGACAACCAGATCTTTCATCTGCGGGATCATATGATTGTCAACATAATTTTCGAGGTTACTTTGATAGACCGGGTTAAACCATTCATACAGGGAATAATAGAACCCCATATGCAAACCCGTCTTCTTGACTGCCTTTGTCAGATCCCCGCACAGGTCCCGGTGCGGTCCGACATCTGCGCTGTTCCAGTTCCAACTTTGAGCACTGGGCCAGAGCGCAAACCCTTCATGATGCTTTGAGGTCAGAACAATATATCTCGCTCCTGCCCTCCTGAACAAGTCCGCCCACTGATCCGGATTGAAAAGTTCCGCTTTGAACATAGGAGCAAAATCCTGGTATCTGAAGTTTGGGCCGTAAGTCTTAAGATGAAAATCACGGAAATATTTATTCACTTTGCTGCCTGAGTTGACCAGCTTGTTCCAGTACCACTCTGCATACCTGTCATAGACGCTTATGCTGTCGCCGAAAGGTGCCCATGCCGGAACAGAATAGACTCCCCAGTGAATAAAAATACCGAATTTCGCATCCTGGTACCAGCCGGGAACGGGCCGCTTATCGAGAGATTCCCAATTTGGCTGATAATTTTGTCCATACGCGGTGACAATCAAAGTCAGGATTGCAGCAGTGAGAAAAAGTAATCTTTTCATTGGATTGTAGTTTATCGGAATAAATATACGAATTAAATCAGCAAGGCAGTGATTCGAAGGGGTTTGAAGGTCTTGATCGTGCAATCGTGCGATTGAGCGATTGAGCGATTGAG
>DCFQ01000067.1 GCA_002319915.1 Bacteroidales bacterium UBA1800
ACTTCCATTATTGATTCAACATAATGGAACTTAAGACCTTCCACATAAACCCTGTTTATATCTTCAACGTCTTTCCTGTTTTCTTCCGAAACAATTATTTCCCTGATCTTTGCACGTTTGGCGGCAAGTATCTTCTCCTTAATCCCGCCTACCGGAAGGACCTTCCCCCTCAGGGTTATCTCACCCGTCATTGCAAGGTACTTCTTTACTTTCCTCTGAGTGAAGGCCGAAGCGATCGAGGCAGCCATGGTAATACCTGCCGATGGGCCATCCTTGGGAATGGCGCCTTCGGGAACATGTATATGGATATTCCAGTTTTCTGCAAAATTATCAGGAAGCCGAAGGAGTTCTGCATTCGATTTAAGGTATTCAAGGGCTATTACCGCCGATTCCTTCATCACCTCGCCAAGGTTGCCCGTAAGGGTCAGCTTTCCCGATCCCCGGCTTATGCTGGTCTCGACAAAAAGTATCTCCCCGCCGGCGGCTGTCCAGGCAAGGCCGGTCACGACACCAGCCTGGTCATTGCCGGCATAGAGATCGCGCACGTATTTGGGCGGACCCAGTATTTCGGCCAGTGCAGCCTCCGAAAGCTCTGGCTTGTAATCCGTCCCCGACGCTATTTTCTTTGCCGTAACCCTTATTATTTTGGCAAGCTTCTTGTCGAGCTCCCTGACGCCTGATTCCCTGGTGTACTTATCTATCAGCTCTTCAAGGACCTTATTAGCGATGATCAGCTGGTCGGGCCTGACCCCGTGATTTTCGAGCTGTTTGGGCAGCAGGTGCTGCCTGGCGATCTCAAGCTTCTCCTCGACCAGGTAGCCGGTGATCTCGATAAGCTCCATCCTGTCGCGGAGCGCCGGGCTGATCGATGCAATCGTGTTTGCCGTAGCAATGAACATGACCCTTGACAGGTCATATTCCATTTCAAGGAAATTATCGAAAAAGGTACTGTTCTGTTCCGGATCAAGCACTTCCAGCAGTGCCGATGAAGGATCACCGCGGAAGTCCTGGCCCACCTTGTCTATTTCGTCAAGTATGAAAACGGGATTCGACGACCCGGCTCTTTTCACGTTCTGCACAATCCTGCCGGGCATTGCACCAATGTAGGTCTTCCTGTGGCCCCTGATCTCAGCCTCATCGTGAAGGCCGCCGAGCGACATCCTGACGTACTTCCTGTCGAGCGCCTTCGCCACCGACCTGCCCAGGGAGGTCTTGCCGACCCCCGGAGGCCCGTAAAGGCACAGAATGGGTGACTTTAGGTCCCCTTTAAGCTTCAGCACTGCAAGGTGTTCAAGGATCCTTTCCTTCACCTCCTCGAGGCCGAAGTGATCATTGTCAAGCACCTTCCTTGCATTGTTCAGGTCGAGGTTGTCGGGAGTGTAAAACCCCCAGGGGAGATCGAGCAGGGTCTGTATATAGTTTACCTGCACCGAATATTCCGCTGCTGCAGGGTTAAGCCGGCTAAGCTTTTCCAGCTCCTTGTCAAAAATTTTGCTTACCTCCACATTCCATTTCTTATCTGCTCCGCGCCTCCTGTATTCCTCAATCTCCTTTTCGAGGGGATTCCCGCCAAGCTCATTCTGGATGGTCTTCATCTGCTGGTGAAGCAGAAACTCACGCTGCTGCTGGTCGAGATCGCTCTTTACCTTCGACTGGAGCTCATTCTTCAATTCCAGCACCTGGATCTCCTGCACAAGGAATTCCATGAGCATCAGGCCCCTGTCGCGCATGTTGTTGACTTCGAGAAGTCTCTGCTTGTCCTGAACCTTAATATCAGTATTCGAGCAGATAAAGTTGATTAGATAGGTGCTGTTCTCAATGTTCCTGATGGCAAACGATGCTTCAGGGCTGATATTCGGGTTGATCTTTATTATTTTAAGCGACAGGTCTTTAAGGGATCCGACAATGGCATCGAAGTCCTTGAAGTTGTTTTCGGGCTTTTCTTCAGGGATTGCCTTGATCCGGGCAACGAAATAGGGTTCCTGTGAAATAAGCTCCCGCAGGATCATTCGCTTCCGTCCCTGGATTATAGCCGTAGTCGAGCCGTCAGGCATCTCAAGCAGCTTGACAATCTGTCCGACCGTTCCGATGGCATGGAGGTCCCCGATGCCCGGATCTTCCGCTTCCGGATCCTTCTGTGCTACGGTACCTACGATCTTGTCGGTCCTGTATGAATCTTTTATGAGCTGGACCGATTTATGGCGGCCGATGGAAATAGGAAGCACGACACCCGGAAAAAGGACATTATTCTTTAAGGAAAGGACCGGAATAGTTTCCGGGACTTCCATGCTCTCCAGGTCACCGTCCTCGCCATCGGCAAGGATTGGAACTATATCTCCCTCTCCATCAACCATTTCAGATGACATTATCTCATGGATAGTTCTCTTGTATTTCTTTTCCATCCTTTCTTAAATGCGGTCAAATTTAAGCAATATTTGCACACTGAAAACGGGCAGGCATTATATGTGATCAGTCAGAGGTTTGATTTTCAATCCGGCCAACAAACTGAACGGGGTATGGCTGCAATTATTGTTTGGCCGGTGCCTTCGGGATCAGCGTCCTGAAATGATCCGGATCACCGGTTTCAGCACTTGTGATCCGCAAACCCGAAGCAATAAAAAAGGGACTATTCACGTCCCTTTTCAATCAGTGCAAAGTGATCTATTTTTTCTTTCCAATGTGATTCTTGTAGCGGTTCATGAACTTGTCGACCCTTCCTGCGGTATCGACCAGCTTCATCTTACCGGTATAAAAAGGATGAGACGTATTTGAAATCTCAAGCTTGATAAGCGGATATTCATTTCCATCCTCCCACTTTATGCTCTCCTTCGACGGGGCGGTTGATTTTGACAAAAAGGAATAGCTATTGGACATATCCTGAAAAACAACCAACCTGTAATTGCCCGGATGTATACCCTGTTTCATAATCTCTTTGTTCTTTTCGGTTTGAATATTTTTCCTTAAATAAGGGTTGGCAAAGGTAATTAACATTATTTGAAAAACAAATATTAGCCGGAAATTATTTAGCCTCCTTCCCGGCTTCCTTTCGCACTTTCTTTGCCATTTCCATCTCATCCTTGTATCTTATGAACTCAAGCTTGTTGTTGATAAGATACCTGTAGGTGATATGGGTTTTAGCTATATGGGCCCCGAGATTTCCGTACACTGCCAGCATCCTGGGGTTGAAATCCCCCACCCACGACAGTTCCAGCTCCGTATACCATGGTTTGTGCCTGAATGTCTCATAGATGTGATAAAAGATAGCCGATTCTATCCCGCTGTTCTGGCATGAAGGGGTTACGCCCCCGACCACGGCCCTCGCCCGGGTTATTTTGTGTGTAGCCTTGAACCAGGCAAACCTGAGCATGTTAACTGGACCAAGCTTCCCTTTGAAATACCTGATTATCTGATTCAGATCAGGGTACAGGATAAAGAAGGCCACGGGCCGTTCATGCAGGTATGCAAACCAGATGAGTTCCTCATCTATGAGCGCCTTCGCTTTCTGGAACGATTCTTCAAGGATACCGGGGTTCAGCGGTGTGAAATCCTCCTTGAATGCCGACCAGGTGGAGTTATATATCTCCGCGATATCGTTAATGAACTTCTTCCTGTCCCTGAAGGTAAAGTGACGGAATGAATAGCCGGGCCTGTTTGCGATCCATTCAGCCACCTTCATGATCCTGGGCGGAAAGGTTGTCATCTCACCGGCTGGGGTCCTTACTTCCCTGTGATATGAATATTGCTCAAAGTAATTCCTGAATCCGTAATCCTCGAAAAACTTCCTGTAGTATTTCATATTGTAGGGCATACCGAAGCTCTGCTGGACAAATCCATCGACCAGGAGGCCCCAGTAAGAATCATTCTCCCCGAAATTGATCGGGCCGTCCACCGCCTCCGCTTTTAGTGATTTCAGCCATTCTGAAGCGGTATCGAAAAGCCTGAAGGCAGCATCGCGATCATCGATCACCTCAAAAAATCCCATACCCCCTGTGGGCTGCCTGTTTGCTGCCGATCTGACATTGTCCAGAAATGCAGCCACACGGCCGATGGTTTTCCCGGATCCGTCCTTCAATATCCACCTGGCTGCTTCCCCGTGGCTGAACGCATGGTTCCTGGCCCCGCCCAATCTCCCCTCC
>DCFQ01000001.1 GCA_002319915.1 Bacteroidales bacterium UBA1800
GAGCAGATCATTTTCCCCGAGATCGACCTTGACAAGGTTGCAAAGATTATGGGGCTCCAGGTGACATTCGTTACATCTGCCGGTTCCGATGAAGAAGCGCTTGCTCTTTTGAAACATTTTGGTTTACCATTTAAAAACATAAAAAACTGAAAATATGGCTAAGGAATCAATGATAGCCCGTGAGGTAAAGCGTGCCAGGCTTGCCGAGAAGTTTTCCGCAAAAAGGAAAAAGCTGAAAGCCGACGGTGATTATATAGCACTGAGCCGCCTTCCCCGCAATTCAAACCCTAACCGGCAGCGCAACCGCTGCAAGCTTACCGGCAGGCCAAGAGGCTACATGAGACAATTTGGAATCAGCAGGATTACTTTCAGGGAAATGGCATCAGCAGGCCTTATTCCCGGCGTCAAGAAAGCAAGCTGGTAATAAACACAGGAATATTAATTACTTTAAAGAAACAGATAAGAGATGACTGATCCGATTGCAGATTTACTGACCAGAATTAGGAATGCCATCATGGCTGGTCATAAGGTTGTTGAAGCGCCGGCATCCGATCTTAAGAAAGAGATTGCCCGTATCCTATTCGAGAAAGGCTATATTCTCAGCTATAAGGTTGTGGAGAGCGAAAATAAGCAGGGGATACTGAAGATTGCGCTGAAATATAACCCAAAAAGCAGGAGGCCTGCCATTAAAAAGATCGAAAGAGTGAGCCGGCCCGGGTTGAGGCAATATATCGGTGTCGATGAGATGCCAAGGATACTCAACGGACTTGGAATAGCAATAATCTCTACCTCAAAGGGACTGATGACCGACAAGGAGGCAAGGAAAGAGAATATCGGTGGTGAAGTATTATGTTATGTTTACTAATTAGGAGGGTACTTGAATGTCACGTATAGGAAAATTACCTGTAAACCTGCCGAAAGGCGTCACAGTGAGCATCAGCGACACCAATGAGGTTTCCGTGAAGGGGCCTCTCGGTGAGCTTAAGCATGCCGTCGACAAGGATCTGAAGGTGGAAGTGGTCGACAATAACATCATAATAGACAGGCCGTCAGATTCAAAGAACCATAAATCCCTGCACGGACTTTACAGGGCGCTGATAGCAAACATGGTTACCGGTGTTTCGCAGGGTTATAAGAAGGAGCTTGAACTTGTGGGGGTTGGCTACCGTGCTGAAGCAAAAGGACAAAACCTCGAAATGAGCCTTGGATTTTCACACGATATTATTATTCAGCTTCCGAATGAAGTGAAGGTTGAAACAAAAACCGAAAGAAGAAGCAATCCGGTAATTACCCTGACATGCATCGATAAACAGCTTATCGGTCACGTTGCAGCCAAGATAAGGTCTCTCCGCCCGCCGGAACCTTACAAGGGGAAAGGAATCAAATTTGTGGGGGAACAGCTCAGAAGGAAAGCTGGAAAATCTGCAAGTGTTTAATCTGGTTATAATTAAAAAATCATGGCCTTAACAAAGTTGGAAAGAAGAACGCGGATCAGGATGAGGATCCGGAAGAAAATAGGCGGCACTGCAGAGAGACCGCGTCTTGCAGTATTCCGCAGCAATAAACAGATTTATGCCCAGTTGATTGACGATGTGAAAGGAGTTACCCTTCTTGCTGCAAGCTCAAAGGAGAAAGAGGTCGCTGCCAAAGCCGGGATCAAGAAACTTGAACAGGCAAAGCTTGTCGGTCAGGCACTGGCTTCAAAATGCAAGGAGAAAGGCATTGAGTCTGTAGTTTTTGACAGGAGCGGTTACAAATATCATGGTAGGATTAAATCATTGGCTGACGCTGCCCGTGAAGGCGGTCTAAAATTCTGAAAAATATGGCAAACGGTATAAGAAAAGTCAAAACCACTGATCTGGAACTTAAGGACAGGCTTGTTAGCATCCAGAGAGTTACCAAGGTGACAAAGGGAGGACGCACATTCAGTTTTTCTGCAATTGTTGTTGTCGGTAACGAGGACGGAATAGTTGGGCATGGTCTCGGGAAAGCCAGTGAAGTGACCACTGCGATCGCGAAGGGTATCGAAGATGCCAAGAAGAACCTGATTAAGGTCCCAGTGATCAATGGTACCATCCCACACGAACAGGTTGCCAAGTTCGGTGGTGCAAAGGTGTTCATCAAGCCCGCTACCGAGGGAACCGGAGTAAAGGCAGGAGGTGCAATGCGTGCGGTACTTGAGAGCGTTGGCGTCAAGAATGTTCTTGCAAAGTCTAAAGGATCCTCAAATCCCCATAACCTTGTAAAAGCCACGTTCGCTGCACTCACCGAAATGCGCGATGCATTCTCGATCGCCGAACACCGCGGAATTTCAATGGAAAAAGTATTTAACGGTTAAGCAAAGACATCGTCATGGCAAAGATTCGTATAACCCAGGTCAGAAGCAAAAACGGGAGACCTGAAAGACAGAAACGCACCCTTGAAGCCCTGGGAATCCACAAGATGAACCACAGCGTTGAGCATGAGGCTACTCCCCAGATCCTCGGAATGGTTGAAAAGGTGAGGCACCTGATCAAAATTGAAAATATTTAAGATATAAATGATATTAATATAGAATCATGGATCTAAGTAACTTAAAACCTGCAAAAGGATCGGTAAAAAAAAGCAGGAGACTTGGCCGCGGGCAGGGCTCCGGAAAAGGCGGGACATCCACCAGGGGGCATAAGGGAGACAAGCAGCACTCGGGCTACAGCAGGAAGATCGGATTTGAGGGAGGCCAGATGCCGCTCCAGAGAAGGGTTCCGAAATTCGGCTTCAAGAATGTGAACAGGAAGGAATACAAGGCAATAAACATTGTTGTCCTTCAGAGACTTGCTGAAAAAGCCAATCTCGACAAGATTGACCCTTCTGTACTCGCTGAAGCAGGCCTGGTTTCAAAAAATGCGCTTGTAAAGATCCTCGGCAACGGTACCCTTGAAAGGAAACTGGAGGTTCATGCACATGCATTCAGTAAAAAAGCTGTTGAGGCAATCGAAGCTCAAAAGGGTTCTGTCGTAATACTTTAAGTTCATGAGATTTTTCCAGACCATAAAGAATATATTCAAGATCGAGGACCTTCGCGTAAGGCTTCTCTATACGCTTGGTATCATTACATTGTACAGGCTTGGGAAATATATCACCCTTCCCGGGATCGATCCTTCGCAACTGGCAAACCTCAAGAGCCAGACTTCGTCAGGGATCATGGGCCTGCTCGATATGTTCTCGGGAGGTGCATTCTCGCAGGCATCGGTCTTTGCCCTGGGTATCATGCCCTATATCTCGGCATCGATCGTGGTGCAGCTCCTTGGGATCGTTTTCCCCTATTTCCAGAAGCTTCAGAAAGAGGGTGAGAGCGGAAGACGTAAAATGAATCAGTATACCAGGTATCTTACTATTGCAGTACTTGTTCTTCAGGCACCGACTTATCTTGTAAACCTTACACACACTCTGCCTGCAAGCGCATTTATTATGGGCGGAACATTCTTCCAGATATCTTCAGTGATTATTCTTACTGCCGGTACTATGTTTGTCATGTGGCTGGGAGAGAAAATTACCGATAAGGGTATCGGTAATGGAATTTCGCTGATCATCATGATTGGTATCGTGGCGAGAATGCCCCAGAACTTTATTTTTGAAATAGGTATCAGAATGAACGGCGCCGGTGGTGCAATCGGTCTGATTGTTGAGATCCTCTTCCTGTTTGTTGTTGTACTGGGAGTTATACTTCTGGTTCAGGGTACACGCCGTGTTCCTGTTCAGTATGCAAGAAGAATCGTTGGGAACAAACAGTATGGAGGTGTTCGTCAGTATATCCCATTGAAAGTAAATGCTGCAGGTGTTATGCCTATCATCTTCGCTCAGGCGATCATGATGCTCCCTATGATCATTGCGGGTTATACACAGTCGGGCTCAGGCTTTGTTGTGGCATTCTCAAATATGTACGGATTCT
>DCFQ01000047.1:0-277 GCA_002319915.1 Bacteroidales bacterium UBA1800
CAAGACCTGCAGGACCATACAAGACACGATGCAGCAAATTCTCAGTCAGCCCGTCTTTTCATCGTTGGGCACATAAACCAGGGAAAACAATGGGAAAAAGTGAAATGCAGGAAAATGGCAGAAAAAGGAAAAGGAAGTATATCATTCCGATGGGAGCGGGACTAGTCTTCGGGCTGGTGCTCGGAGCCGCACTCAGGGAGATCGCTATCGGTCTTATAATCGGGATAGTAATAGGTGGAATAGGGGTGATTAGAAGTCTGTAAAGTCTGTAAAGTCT
>DCFQ01000047.1:585-5510 GCA_002319915.1 Bacteroidales bacterium UBA1800
TATAAAGTCTATAAAGTTACAAAGGTGGGAAAGAAACCGGAAGGCAGAGATCGAAGGTTTTGAATATTTTATGAAAAGAATAAGGGTATGGTGTTCTGAAGAGGGTCATTCTTTTGAAATGGAAAAGGGAGGAATTATTAAACATTAATGACAGTGCCATGAAAGCTTCAATAACCGGCTTATATTTATTCATAGTGGTGCTTGCAGGAGGCTCATCTTCAACCGGTACCATAACAGGCAACCTTAGGGGGGAATGGAATTTCAGGTGCCCCGATGCTGGAAACGGGTCCGATAACGGAATCATACGGATAATGAATGGCTCAGCCACGCTTATCTTCCCAGCCACCGGGTACAGCTTTGAGTCGGTCCGCACCAGGAGTGGCCGCAACAGCCTTACGTTCACATTCAGGATGAACGATCAGAAAGCGGCCTGCGCGATACGCTGCAGCGAGGGAAATACTCTCTCCGCCACTCTGTCAACAGTTTCAGGATCATTCCCTATGATACTCTTCAGGGATTCTTCCTGGCCTCATCCATCTCCAGCTTTTCATAGATTGTGAACTCGGCCCCGCATTGCACGCAGGCATAGTTTGTCAGGAACGCGCCGGCATAATATACCTTCTCAAGCCTGGGGTGGTCACACGGCTTGTCTCCCCATTCCTGCCTGATCTTCAAGGCATAATTGTACTCCATATCAAAGAATAAATAAATTGCTCAAAGTCTTCTGAAAGGCACGAACCTCACGAATGTAAGACGCTGTTTTTCGATCTTCCCATTGATTTTTTCAAGCAGGATGAGCTCCTGGACCTCCTGCGGCGCGCCGATAGGGATGATAAGCCTGCCATTCCCTGCAAGCTGCTCGACCAGCGGCTGCGGCACCTGCTCTGCGGCTGCAGTCACAATGATGATATCGAACGGGGAATATTCCTGCCAGCCCTTATAACCGTCGCCAAACCTTACCTTCACGTTCTTGTATCCCATTGCGGCAAGCCTTCCGGCCGATTCCTTAGCAAGTTCGGGTACGATCTCCACCGAGTAAACCTCCTTCACGGTTTCTGCCAGCACTGCAGCCTGGTAACCTGACCCGGTCCCGACTTCCAGCGCTTTTTTCTGCGGCGCCGGCATTGCGGCCGCTGTCATGAATGCCACAATGTATGGCTGGGAGATTGTCTGCCCGTAGCCGATAGGAAGGGGATAATCATCATATGCCTCCTTCCGGTATTCCGGAGGCACAAAAAGGTGCCTGGGTACCTTCCTCATGGCCCTGAGTACGGCAGTGTCGGAGATACCACGGTCAAGAATCTGGACGGTGACCATATTTATCCGCGCCGATTCGTATTTATCGGGCTGCTGGAAACGATCGTCCATTCGCCGGGCATTTTCACCAAGATACGAATTCCGCAGATGAAATCAAAAAGTGCTTGCTCCGTGCTACACCGTGTCCTCTCCGTGCTCTTCGTGAAACACAAATCTATCCTCCAAACATACTCCCGAACAACGAAAGCACCCCGTTCCCAAGGAACTGAACCGCGGGCATGATGGGCAGAAGATTGATGCCTGTTACAACCATCACCAGGATGATGCCGAAGAAGAAATATGAGCCATACCGGTAAAACCCCGCGTACAGTGCGGGGAACCTTCTGAAATAAGTAAGCAGAAGATGTGAACCGTCGAGCGGGGGGATCGGGATAAGGTTGAACACGAAGAGCCCCCAGTTAATGTATATCGCATACATGAATATGTTGTCCACAGTCAGCATGGTCCGGTTGTGATAGCCGGGAAAGAAGTGCATTACAACTGTGTACGTGAGTGAGAGCAGTATGGCAAGCAGGGCGTTTGAACCGGGGCCGGCAAGTGAGATCCGGATAACATCCTTCCTCGGGTTCTTCAGGTTCAGCTCATTGAACTGCACCGGTTTCGCCCAGCCGAAGCCGGCAACGATAAGCATAATGAAACCCAGCAGGTCGATATGCCTTAATGGATTCAGGGAAACCCTTCCCTGTTCTTTCGATGTGGTGTCTCCGCAAAGCTGTGCAACGTAGGCATGACTTGCCTCATGCACTGTCAGCCCCAGGATAATCCCAGGAAGATATTCCAGTATCCTGGTCAGGTTTAAATGGTCTATCATAAGATATTTCCCGTTCTTTCCGGCTAGTTCCTGTCCTTTTTAACAGGCATAAAGAAATCATCCTGTGTCAGCCTGCATTTCCTGATCATCTTTATGGCATAATCTGCCCCTGAGAAGTTCTCATCGGCATTGTTCGTTCCCACCGTGAACTTCACACCTGCCTTCTTTGCCCGCTTAATGAAATCGGCTGAAGGTATCCTGAACCTGTTGTTTATCTCGATCGCAACATTGTTATTCTTTGCCGCTGTTATCACCCTGTCCATCCTTTCCGGTGTCCAGAACAGATTATAACGGTCAGCCATCTGTGCAGGCAGGTAAGTGGAATTGACATAGACATCGATCGGCTCATTGTTCATTATCTTCACGATGGTGTTGACCAGGTATTCCATGAATTGCTGCTCATCATCGATCCATGTCTCGGAAGGTATCCAGATCCTGTTCCTGCGGCCCTTTTCATCCGTGAAAGTCATGGCATCTGTAAATACATAATCGAACCTGTTTATCGATTCTTTCGAGAAGTTGGTCAGCCATTCCCTTCCTTCCGCCTGCATCGCGAGCAGGAACTGCGGGTATTCCCTGAAGGTTGCCAGCACCGAGTCGATCTGGGCGTCGGTGTGAACCGGAAAACCTATTCCGCAGTTGACCGCAATCCCATAGTTGATCTTCTCATTTTGCGACTTTTCCGCAGCATCTTTCAGGGTCAGCTTACCTTTCAGATGAACATGCAGGTCGGTCAATGGAAACGGGACCTTGCGGGTACATGACGAAATAACGATCAATATTACGGCGGTGAGCAGTATGAATGACTTTTTCATAGCTGTGAGAATAATGGATTAATCAGGTTTTTAGATATGTTTTTACGGAGGCTAAATCTACTCAAAAAATGAAAACCGGCAATAAACCGGCCTTTTAATTCATCCAAATAACAGTACATTTGTTATTTAACAAAACAAACAACAAGTTTACGATTTCACAGCCTCAAAAACTACCCTGATGAAACGGATTATTTTTATCTCAGCCCTGCTCATGTTTTCCCTTGCGGATCTGCTGAAAGGGCAGGAGTCTGGCGCTGAAGTCTATCTGCTTACCTGCGGGCCGGGTACCGAAACCTACTCGATCTATGGCCACAGTGCGCTAAGAGTCATTATTCCCGCGAAGAACAGCGACGTTGTTTATAACTGGGGGGTGTTCGATTTCAGCACTCCTCATTTTGCATGGAGGTTTGCGAGGGGAAGGCTCGACTATATGCTCGGAGTTTTCCCTTACGACAGCTTTTTGCAGGAGTACAGGAGCGAGAAGAGGTGGGTAGTTTCACAGAAGATCAATCTGACACAGGATGATTTAGGCAGGCTGTTCACACTTATTTCCGATAACCTTAAGCCGGAAAATTTAAAGTACCGTTACGATTTCCTTTATGACAACTGCTCGACAAGGATTCGCGACATGCTCGAGAAAACGCTCGACAGCGCTCTCATATACCCGCCGTCGGAACCCAGAATAAAGCAGATGACCTTCAGGGAGCTGATAGGAATCTACCAGAGGCCATATCCCTGGCTTGACTTCGGGATCGACCTGGTGCTGGGATCCCCTGTCGATAAGAAGGCAACGGCCAGGGACATGATGTTCCTGCCAATCGAGCTAAAGAATAAGCTCTCGGAGGCATCAATTTTCAGGGATAAGAAGATGATCCCGCTCATTGCCAATCCAGTGACCATTCTCGATTACACGGAGCCGGTAATGAAGGAAAACTTCCTGTTTTCACCGTTTTTTATTTTCACTGTCCTGGTGGTGCTGATGGTCATCTTTCCCTCCATAAACCGCAAGCCGCTTCCTGATAAGATCCTCGATACCGGCCTTCTGACAGTATTCTCGATCCTGGCCCTGCTGATGCTCTTTTTCAATTTCATGACCGACCACCTGGAGACCAAACGCAACTTCAACATCATCTGGCTGAACCCGTTAATTTTCATGTGCCTGGCAAGTGTCTTAGCCAACAGGCACGGGAAGATATGGTTCAGGCTGGTGTTCTTCCTTTCGGTATTTTTCCTTATGATTCTTCTTGCCTTGTCCCAGGACTTCAATGAAGCCACTTTTCCCCTTGCGATCATGCTTATACTCAGAAGTTCCGTCAGGGCGGGATTTTCCTGGAACCCCTTAAGCTTACCTTATTTAACTTAATTTTAACACTTCTTAACTCCAAATTAGAATTTCGATTTTTTCTTTTGTGCATCCTTTTACGGAGGACCGAAATATTGCTTTGGGCAAATTATGAAAAATATAATAGCTACTTAAAATCTATTGGTTATGGAGCAAACCGCCGACATTAAACTCCTCAATGAGAAGATTGAAAAGGAATCCTCATTCGTGGATATCATCAGGATGGAAATGAATAAAGTCATCATTGGACAGAAACACCTTACCGACTCACTCCTGATCGGTCTGCTGGCCAACGGACATATATTGCTTGAAGGGGTCCCGGGGCTTGCCAAGACACTGGCAATAAAATCGCTGGCCTCGATAATCGATGCGAAATTCAGCAGGATCCAGTTCACTCCCGACCTTCTGCCTGCCGACCTTATCGGGACGATGATCTACAGCCAGAAGAAGGAAGAGTTCATCGTCAAGAAGGGGCCGGTGTTTGCAAATTTTATTCTTGCGGACGAGATCAACAGGTCCCCTGCAAAAGTCCAGAGCGCCCTGCTTGAAGCGATGCAGGAGAGGCAGATCACCATCGGGGAAAATACCTTCCTGCTCGATGAACCGTTCCTTGTGCTTGCCACCCAGAACCCGATCGAGC
>DCFQ01000055.1:0-13748 GCA_002319915.1 Bacteroidales bacterium UBA1800
ATAGATCGTGGCAATGTACAGTGCAGCAAAGAAAACTCCTACGACAAGGGCGAGTATTCCAAGAAAGAGTGCAAAGGATGCAGCAAAGGCAAAAAGAAACATTAGGATAAGGTAAGGGATAAAATATCGCAATGCCCTTGCAGTGCTTCGAGGGAGGTTACTTTTGGGATCAATGGGGTTATAAAGGATATAGTACTGCATAATGGTGATGAAGAAAAGGCTGATGACCGACACCAGCACCAAAGGCCAGATAAACTCGCGCATCTTCATAAGCATCTCCTCCGGATCCGTGATTGATTGCAGTTCCCGGAAATTGATTAGGCTTGAAGCATACTGGGTTATAAATGCCATCACCAGGGCAATCAGGAAGAGTGGGATAAACTTTTTTCTGTAGAAATCCCACATCGAGCCCATCACACTGTCGATGGTGTGCCTTCCGTAAAGTGGGTGGCCTGAGAACTGTTCCATTATCATTCCAGTAAGATTGTTTGCAGGCCAAAAGTAATAATTAAATCTTATGGAAGCTGATTTATTGCCCCTTCCGACCGGAAAAATGCTTCAGTGCTTCTTCCTTAGACCCGACAAAGACAGTCCTTCCGGTCCTGTTGCTTTCCCTTATGAAGTCCCTCAGGCTCTTGCCGGGATAGTTCCCGAAAGAACCCACAACAGCCAGGTACATCCGGTAATTTGAGAATTTCTGCAGAATTTCACCGGCAATACGTGTCTTAAGATCGAAGAACCCGGAAGGCAGCTGCTCTTCATAGATTATGACAGACTGAGCGCCCGACTGCCCGGCATCGGCCAATATATCAAGCATCTCGTCTGTGTCCGTGACTGCAGCTTCCCCCTTTGGAACCTCGGCAATGAGGCGGTCATTGAGGTGGATGATATTGAGAACCATATTATTTACTCTGGAATTAGCCGGTTAAATAAGTCAAAATTTTCCGGATGACATGAAGCAAGTGTAGCGGAAGCTCTAATTTTTGCTAATCACGATTTTAACCCGCTCATCATTCAGGTTAAAGGCATCGCCTGATTTCCTGTATGGTAAAACATCCAGGATTTTTATGCGGTAATTACCTATATAAACAGGATTATGGGTATCGGAGTATAACTGGGCAAGGATATTCACAAGTACGACGCCATCAGACCCGGAAATAAAAATATCGGCATTGCCCGACCAGAGACACTCCAGATCAGCAGGGCAACGATAATCATGAATGCTGTCGATCCTGAAGTATGTATGGTAATCAAGATGATAGTTTTCGAGCGGCTGGATCGTGGTCTCCTTATTAAGCTCGAGCTTTGTGCATGAAGCCAGAAATACCCCTGCCGCCATAAAATATAAAAGTTTCTTCATTGATGCCACGTAGCTTTAAAATATCTCGGTGCCGGAAAATTCGCAGCACTGTGGGACTTGTAAAATGCTGCAAAATCCATGCCCTGTTTTATTTTCCTTTTCTCCAGTACTTCAGGATACCCGCAAATGGGATAACCGCTGATGAACGCCTCGGTCGAAATATACCCTCGTTCACAGCCTTAATATCCTCAATTGTAAAGAAGGCCCTGGGGTTGAACTCGTTAATTATTTCGAGCACCTTTTCAAGTTCGCTCCTGTTAACGATCGTGTAGATGAGACACACTTTTTCCTTGGCTCCGCTGGCTTCTATGGCAGTGGCTCCAAAACCTCCGCTGTTAAGGTTCTTTACAAGATCCATCCCCTTTTCATTTGTAAAAACCCTTATCATCTGGACCCCCATCGCCAGCTTTTCCTCTATTATCATTCCGACAAAATTACCTGTAGCGAATCCTGCCGCATAGGCGACGTAATACAAATAGTTGTCAAGGTTCTGCATTATCTTGCTGATGGCAGTTATCCAGATAAGCACCTCAAAAAACCCCAGTATCGGTGCAATGTTCCTCTTCCCCTTTGAAACGTATATTATCCTGATTGTGCCGATCGAAACATCGCATATCCTGGCCGTGAAAATCAGGAGCGGCAGGATGCCATATGTGAATAAACCGGAATTGAAGAATGAGTTTTCCATTGCGAAGCTCTTTTGAGTTCAAAGATAGCAAAAGGTTAGGCAGGGGGAAGGATTATGCAATTGTGCAATCGTGTCATAGCGAAGCGAAGACCCCGACCAACGCGTCGGGGCAATCTTGCTTTAACCAGCTAACCAGTTAACCAGTTAACCAATCATCCATTGTTTTCCTTGGCAAATCCGGAAGCTATTGCTAATTTCGTTGGGACCTGCGGTTTGCAGCATTACACCTTTTAAACTCTTATTTCGATCTGCATGAAAGCATACATAAATGAGGAGTTCCTCCTGGGAAACAATAAATCGAGAAGGCTTTACTTCGATTACTGTATCGGTCAGCCCATAATCGATTTTCACTGTCATCTCTCTCCGCGGGAGATCGCGGAGGATCGCATGTTCAACAACCTCACCGAAGCATGGCTCGAAGGTGATCATTACAAGTGGAGGGCAATGAGGTGGAACGGGATTCCCGAGCGCTTTTGCACCGGGAACGCTGATCCCAAGGATAAATTTGCCAGATGGGCTGAAACGGTACCGTTTACAATTGGCAACCCCCTTTATCACTGGACACATCTCGAACTTGCAAGGTATTTCGGAATTTATAAGCTCCTTTCACCGGCTACAGCCAGAAGGATTTACAATGAGGCATCGACAATGCTCAGGTCAGATGAGTTCAGTACCAGATCGCTGATAACAAAGATGAATGTCAGGCTGTTATGCACCACCGACGACCCGGCCGACTCTCTTGAGCATCACAGGTCGCTTAAAGATACCTTCAGAATACCTGTGCTTCCGGCATTTCGGACTGACAGTCTTGTAAGAATTGAGGACCCGGAAGTTTTCAGGTCATACCTTGAAAGGCTGGAGATCGCCTCCGGCATCACTATAACCAGCTTTGACTCCTTTCTGGAGGTAATCGATAAACGTCATGAATGGTTCCATGAGAATGGCTGCCGGCTCTCCGATACAGGTACAGAACGGTTTTATTTCGAGCCCTATACTGCAGAAGAATGCAAGCATATTCTCCTGAAGCTGCAGAATCTTGAAACGCTTTCCCCTACTGAGTCAGAAAAATTCAAATGTGCTGTCCTTCTTGAGGTGGCCAGGATGAACCATAAGAGAGGCTGGGTTCAACAATTTCACACCGGGGCGATAAGGAACAACAATTCCAGAATGTTCAGGCTGTCAGGGCCGGATACTGGATGGGACTCGGTCGGGTCTCCCGCTGATCTCAGGAGGATGTCGCGCTTTCTCGATGCTCTTGATGAATCCGGCCAGCTTGCAAAGACTATCCTGTATAACCTGAATCCTGCCGATAATGAGGCCGTTATCACAATGGCCGGCAATTTCAACGACGGATCGGTACCAGCCAGGGTCCAGTACGGGGCAGCATGGTGGTTCCTCGATCAGAAGAACGGAATTGAACGGCATCTGAAAGACCTTGCATCACTTGGGCTGCTTCGACGGTTTGCAGGCATGGTAACGGATTCCCGGAGCTTCCTTTCCTACCCAAGGCATGAGTATTTCAGGAGGCTGCTTTGCAATTTTATCGGAGAAGAGATTGAGAAGGGAATAATCCCGGGAGACGAGGATCTCATCAGGCCCCTGATAGAAGGTATCATTTACCGGAATGCCATTGAATATTTTGGGTTTGCTGACCACCTGTAAATACTCATGAACCAACAAACACTCTCAATTGTCCTTTTTGGGGACGGAAAATGTCTCAGTCCTTGGTATCGGTTGAGTATCTTTTTAAATTTGTGAAACAAGAGTCGGTTTAGAAAATGGACGAATTTAATTTACAAAGAAAAGTTGCCGTCATTACCGGCGGGGCAGGGCTAATCTGTTCCGAAATGGCGATGGCGCTTGCATCACATGGGGTAAAGACAGCAATAATTGACCTTAATAAGGATGAGGCTGACCGGATTGCAATGGATATTGAGAGAAAGTACAGCATTCCTTCAATAGGGTTGTTTGCAGATGTCCTGAACAAGGCATCCCTCGAAGCCTCCAAGATGGTCATCAACCAGAAGCTCGGGTCAGTCGATATCCTTATAAATGGTGCAGGTGGAAATTCGCCTTCCGCCACCACCAAGATTGAAACCATGGACCCCAGTGATGCCGATAATCCTGAGCTGACATTCTTTGGACTGAGGATCGAGGGATTTGAAAAGGTCTTCGATCTCAATTTCATGGGGACATTGCTACCAACGATGGTCTATTCACTCGACATGGTGCGCCAGGGATCAGGGTCAATCATCAACATTTCATCGATGAATTCGTTCAGGCCCCTTACAAAAATACCTGCCTATTCCGCCGCAAAAGCCGCTGTTAATAATTTCACACAATGGCTGGCAGTGCACTTTGGCAGGACAGGGGTCAGGGTAAATGCGATCGCGCCGGGATTCCTCCTTACGGAACAGAATAAGTTCCTCCTGATTGATGAAAAGACGGGAGCACCAACCCCTAGATCGCAGAAGATAGTGGGGGGCACTCCCATGTACCGGTATGGTTCTCCCACGGAACTCACAGGTACGATGCTGTACCTGGCTTCCGATATGTCGACATTCGTGACGGGAGTGGTAATACCGGTCGACGGGGGATTCAATGCTTACAGCGGGGTATGAAACTGCTCAGGAACGGGACCGTATCACTGTACGCGTAAACAGGTTATCCCCGTAACTGATCATGAAGTTCAGATTTCATTAAAATAAACATCTCTCAATGATATTTTACAGGTCAGGCTCGGAAACATCGGTCATTACACGGGAAGAAATGTCGGATGCAATATCCGGGTCGCTGCGGCAGATTGGCATCAGGAAAAAGGTTCTTGTTATCCCACCCGACTTCACGAGATTCCATTCGAGGGCGGGAGAATTAACCGCAATGATCTGCAGTTATTACAAAGAGAGGATATCAGACATCCTTCCGGCTCTTGGCACACATTCCCCAATGTCGCCGGAACAATTATCGGAAATGTTCAGGGGAGTCAAACCTGGCCTGTTTCGCATCCACAACTGGAGGAAAGATGTTGTTACGGCCGGTGTCGTCCCCGGGGAAATCATTTCGGAGTTGTCGGAAGGGAAGTTAAGTTATTCATGGCCTGCCCAGCTAAACAAACTGGTGCTTGAAGGCGGCCACGACCTTATCATATCGGTCGGCCAGGTTGTTCCGCACGAAGTGGCGGGGATGGCAAACTATAACAAGAACCTTTTCATCGGGACTGGAGGGGCCGAAAGCATTAACAAAAGTCATTTCCTGGGCGCGGTATACGGGATGGAAAGAATGATGGGGAAATCTGACACACCTGTAAGAAGGCTGCTCAATTACGCTTCTGCCAGCTTCATCCCCGGATTGTACGTGTTGTATATCCATACGGTGATCGGCAATGACGAAAGAGGAAACCAGGTCATGAGGGGCCTCTTTATCGGGGATGACGAAATGGTTTTTACTGAAGCCGCGGAACTATCTGCCAGAGTGAATTTTACAGTCCTTGAAAAACCGCTTGAAAAGGTTGTCGTTATGCTCGACCCTTCAGAATACAAAAGCACCTGGCTGGGGAATAAGAGTATTTACCGCACCCGGATGGCCATGGCCTACGGTGGTGAACTGGTAGTTATCGCGCCGGGACTTAAGGAATTCGGGGAAGATCAGGAGATCGACAGGCTCATAAGGAAATACGGGTACCGCGGTACCGGGAATACCCTCGAAATGATCGGTCATGATCAGGAACTCGCCGATAATCTGAGCGCTGCCGCCCACCTGATCCATGGCAGCACTGAAGGCAGGTTCTCGGTGATATATTGCCCTGGAAAACTCACAAGGGAAGAGATCGAATCGGTGAATTTCAGATATGCCGGACTGAAGGAAATCCTTATAAAATATGATCCGGCCAGGCTGAAAGAAGGCACAAACCTCCTCCCTGGTGGGGAAGAGATCTTCTTCATCTCAAATCCGGCCCTTGGATTATGGGCCTCAAAAGAGAGACTGACATGATAAACTGGGGGATAATAGGCTGCGGTAAGGTGACGGAGCTGAAAAGCGGACCGGCCTTCAATAAAGTGAATAATTCAAGGCTGGTTGCCGTAATGAGGCGAAATGCGGAACTCGCCGCTGATTATGCAAGGAGGCATAATGTCCCCAGGTATTATTCAGATGCCGGAAAGCTGATTGCCGACAAAGAGGTGAATGCTGTTTATATCGCCACACCCCCCGGGAGCCATAAGGAATATGCCCTGAGAGCCATGGAAGCAGGTAAGCCTGTCTATATCGAAAAACCAATGGCGCTGAACTACAGGGAATGCGTTGAGATCAACAAGGCCGCAGCCCACTGCGGGGTGCCTGTATTTGTCGCATATTACAGGCGATCCCTTCCCGGATTCCTGAAAATAAGGGATCTGATCACCGACGGGACGATCGGGAGGATAAAGCTCGTTATGATCAGGCTATTCAAATCACTATCGCCGGATGAGATCCGCGGATCCCTTCCCTGGAGGGTGATCCCGGAGTTTGCCGGAGCCGGGCATTTTTTTGACCTTGCATCTCATCAGCTTGATTACCTTGATTTTCTGTTCGGTCCGGTCAGAAAGGTATCCTCCCTCGCACTCAACCAGAGCGGACTTTACCCGGCCGAAGATATCGTATCAGCCGGTTTCCTGTTCGACAACGGCATCCTGGCGACGGGAAACTGGTGCTTCAGCGTTCCTGAAAGCGCTTCCTGCGACACGATCGAGATCATCGGAGAAAAGGGCATTATAAGCACATCTACGTTCAGTTTCGATCCCATAGTGGTCAGGAACGGGGACGGAACAACCGAGTATAAAAACGAAAGACCCGAAAATATCCAGTTCTATCTTATCGGGCAGATAGTGAGCTCCCTTTCGGGTTCAGGTGATAAGGTAGTCAGTACTGGAGCCACTGCTGCCAGGACGAGCCGGGTAATGGACAGGGTTGTGAGGGAGTATTACATAAGGCGTCAGGAAGAAGGCGTCAGGCGTGAGGAGAAAGGCGTGAGTGGTTAGTTGTGAGTGCTGAGTGGTGAGTTGTGAGTGGTGAGTGGTGAGTTGTGAGTGCTGAGTGGTGAGTGGTGAGTGCTGAGTGGTGAGTGGTGAGTTGTTGAGTGGTGAGTTGTTGATCATATGTGTAACAAAATAAACTCGAGAAAATGGAAACCTTATCTGACATTGGGCTGATCGGTCTGGCAGTTATGGGAGAGAACCTTGTGCTGAACATGGAGAGCAAGGGATTCATGGTGACTGTCTACAACAGGACCACAAAAAGAGTGGACGATTTCCTCTCCGGAAGGGCAAAGGGGAAGAATATCTCCGGGGCTCACACCGTTGAGGAGCTGGTAAAGTCGCTTTCCCGTCCCAGGAAGATCATGATAATGATCAAAGCCGGAAGTGCGGTTGATGATATGATCGAGACTCTCCTTCCCCACCTCGATCCAGGGGATATTATCATTGACGGAGGGAATACCCATTATCCAGATACGAACCGCAGGACAGCCTATGTTGAGAGCAAAGGACTACTTTACATCGGGACCGGTGTTTCGGGCGGTGAGGAAGGGGCTCTTCACGGCCCGTCGATAATGCCGGGGGGATCAAAAGCTGCGTGGCCTTTCATCAAGCCCGTCTTCCAGGCAATAGCTGCGAAAGTTGCTGACGGGACACCGTGCTGTGACTGGGTTGGAGAAAACGGTGCCGGGCATTTTGTGAAAATGGTCCATAACGGGATCGAATACGGTGATATGCAGCTGATCTGCGAGGCTTACCAGATAATGAGGGACCTCCTTGGGATGACAGCAGATGAGATGCATGAGGTATTTGTCGAATGGAACAAGGGCGACCTGGACAGCTATCTGATTGAAATTACCAGCGATATCCTGAGCTACAAGGATGAGGACGGCACCCCGCTCGTAGACAGGATCCTGGATACCGCCGGTCAGAAAGGCACGGGAAAATGGACAGGCATTACGGCTCTCGACCTGGGTATTCCGCTCACCCTGATCGGTGAAGCCGTCTTTGCCCGCTGCCTCTCTTCCATGAAGGATGAAAGGGTCTCGGCCGCCAGGATACTCAATGGTCCGGGCACTTCATTCAACGGCGACAGGAAAGCTTTCTTAAACGTCCTGAAAGAAGCCCTGTTCGCCTCAAAGATTGTCTCGTACGCCCAGGGATATGCCTTGATGAAGGCAGCCGCAAAGGAGTCGGGATGGGATCTCAACTACGGCGGGATCGCCCTGATGTGGCGCGGAGGATGTATCATCCGGTCGGCATTCCTCGGGAAGATCAAGGAAGCATTTGACAGGGACCCGGGTATCTTCAATCTTCTTCTCGATCCATACTTCCGGGAAAAGACTTCAGGTGCCCAGGCAGGCTGGAGAAGGGTTGTTGCCGCGGCCGTCACGAACGGGATTCCCGTACCTGCCATATCTGCGGCCCTGTGCTATTACGACGGATACAGGTGCGAAAAGCTTCCCGCAAACCTTCTGCAGGCCCAGCGCGACTACTTCGGCGCTCATACATATGAGAGGACCGACCGGCCCAGGGGAGAATTCTTCCACACTAACTGGACAGGGCGCGGCGGGACGACATCCTCTTCTACCTATAATGTTTGACACCCTGACCAACAACTACCCTATCCATGTCTGAAACCAACAAACCGGGGAATTACAGATGGACTGTCTGTGCGCTGATATTCTTCGCGACCACTGTCAACTATCTCGACCGCCAGATCATCGGGATTCTCAAGCCGCTTCTCGAAAGCGACCTGGGAATAGGTGAAAAGGACTATTCCAGGATAATAATGGCGTTCCAGCTCTGCTATGCAATCGGCATGGCTGCAGCAGGAAGGCTCATCGACAAGTTCGGAACGAAGATCGGATACGGGATATCGGTGATCTTCTGGAGCCTTGCAGCAATGGGTCATTCGCTCGCCAGAGGAGTGCTCGGTTTCGGCTTCTGGAGGTCCCTGCTGGGACTGAGTGAATCGGGTAACTTTCCTGCCGCCATAAAAAGCATTGCCGAGTGGTTTCCCAAAAAAGAGAGGGCCCTCGCAACAGGTATATTCAATTCCGGCACGAATATCGGCGCTATCGTAGCTCCCCTTGCTGTTCCTGCCATGATCGCCGCCTGGAGCTGGCAAGCCGCATTCATTGTAACAGGCGCCCTTGGATTCATATGGTTCATTTTCTGGCTCATCTTTTATGAAGTCCCTGAAAGGCAAAAAAGGGTCTCAGCAGCGGAACTAAAATATATACAAAGTGACCCGTCCGACAATGCCAGGCCGGACGAACAGGTTCCCTGGCTAAAACTTCTGAAATACCGTCAGACGTGGCTTTTCTTTATCGGCAAGGGGCTTACCGACCCCATCTGGTGGTTTTACCTCTTCTGGATTCCCGGCTGGCTCACACAGGTAAAGGGAACCGGGCTCGATATCAAAACTTTCGGCCTGCCACTGACATTTATCTATACTGCAACAACGATTGGAAGCATAGGCGGAGGATGGATCTCATCGCTCATGATAAAGAGGGGCTCCTCCCCTTTCAGGGCCCGCAGGATCACCATGCTGATCTTTGCACTGCTGGTAATACCGATCATATTCACCCAATCGCATTCGCTCAGCACATGGGGTGCCGTAAGCCTTATTGCTCTTGCAGCGGCATCGCACCAGGCATGGTCAGCCAATATTTATACAACCGTTTCGGATGCCTTCCCAAAAAAGGCTGTGAGCTCGGTCACAGGCATTGGCGGTATGGCCGGGGCTCTCGGCGGAGCCTTCATCTCATACATCGCAGGTGCAATACTCGATTTCTATAAACGGGCCGGACATATTGAGACCGGTTATGTGATTATGTTTGGGATAGCGGGAAGCGCATACATCCTGGCATGGATAATCATGCAGGTGTTTGCTCCGAAAAACAGGACCGTGACGCTGGAATGATCTATCAGGCTGAGACCAAAACATGGATTTTATGGAAAGACTAGGCAGATTTTCAATGGGGACCGGGGACAGGTTCGGCCAGCAGGGTCCGGTCCAGCTGAGCGCAATTACCGAAGCAGCGAGGCACGGGATCATTGTTACACCCGTCTGGAACAAATCCAACAGGGAGCACCTGTTTACCGGGTCGAGGCCGGAAGATGTCAGGGCCGAAGCCGAGGCTGCAGTAAGGATGTCAGGCTATGCCGGCAGCTATTTCGTGGATGCCGACCATATTAACCTCGACACTGTGGACAGGTTTATTGAATGTTCCGATTTCTTTACGATCGATGTGGCATCATACATCGGCAAAAGAGCTCCGGATGACCGGATAGCCGGCTTCGTGGATTCGTGCAAAAAGTACCGCCATGGGGTGAAGGTTCCAGGAATTAAGCACGGCCTGCCCAGTTCCGAAAAGCAGATTGCCGGCATTGCCGAAAAATACCTGCAGGCTGCCAGAAAAGCAGGTGAGATATACCGGAGAATATCTGAAAATAAAAATGACGGCAGCTTTGTGGTTGAAGTTTCAATCGATGAGGTTATGCAGGCCCAGTCACCCGTGGAAATATTCTTTATCCTGAAGATGCTGAAGGATGAATCCATTCCGTTGCAAACAATAGCGCCAAAGTTCACGGGAAGATTCAATAAGGGCATCGATTATTCGGGCGACATCCTGGAGTTTTCCCGGGAATTTGAAGATGATGTATTGGTTGTCAGCCATGCCTCCGAGGAATTCGGGTTTCCGGATACCCTGAAGATCAGCGTGCATTCGGGATCGGACAAATTTTCAATTTACCCTGTAATAAAGGGGATCCTTCAAAAACACAATAAGGGAATTCATCTCAAAACTTCCGGGACCACATGGCTGGAGGAAGCAGGCGGCCTTGCCAGGGCAGGAGGTGAAGGCCTTGAATTCATGAGGAACCTATATGCACTCTCAGTGGAAAACCTGAATGATCTGAGGGCTCCCTATTCGGATGTGATCTCGGTCAGGCACGAATACCTTCCGGCAGCTGATGAAGTGATGCAGTGGAACGGGAGCAGGTTTGCAGATTCCATAAGGAATGATATGGGCAACAAGGACTATAATCCGGATATGAGGCAGCTCATGCACATTGCCTACAAGCTTGTCACCCACGATCTCGCACAATATCTTGATCTTGTACGTACCCATAGGGACATAATCTCGCAGGGTGTGTTTGAAAACCTTTACAACAGGCATATAACCAGGGTTTTCCCCCCAATGTAGAGCTGGATGACCGAATTGAGGGGGCCGGGACAACTGTAAGTGCCTAATTTTTAACAAGCCTGTTACCGTAACTGAACTTTTCTATTAATTTTATCGCGTAAACCAAGTTTTGGTAACCGTATTGTCAAACCAATAATACACAGTTATAATTATGAAAAAATCACAATCCAGAAGAGATTTCCTCAGAGTTTCGGCAGTCGGGGCTCTCGGAGCGATAGTAATTTCAAAAAACGCAAGTGCTTCCTCAAAGCTTTCCTGGTCAGGAAAGCTGGAAAAAGCCGGAACAGATCCTAAAAAGTTCGGGATCGGGCTTCAGCTTTATACCATCAGGGATGCCATGGCAGTTGATGTCCCCGGATCTTTAAAGAAAGTCTCTGAAGCTGGTTACAAGTATGTTGAGCTTGCCGGCTATTCAAACGGAAAATTTTACGGATATGCACCCGCCGATTTCAGGAAGCTGGTAAATGATCTCGGAATGGAGGTCCTGAGCAGCCATACGCAGGTAGAGGCACAGGGAATTACGCTCGAAAATGCGCAGAAAATGGCCGAAGACCATGCCAGGGTCGGGGTGAAATATTGCATTCAGCCATGGGTAGTTGAAGAAGCAAGGACAACCGTCGACAGCTGGAAGAAAATGGTGGCCGACTGGAACAAGGTAGGTGAAATAATGAAGAAAAATGGTTTGCAGTTTGGCTATCACAACCATAATTTCGAGTTTGCGAATGTCCAGGGCAAAATCCCCTATTTTGACATCATGATGCCGGGGCTGGACAAGAACCTGGTTACCATGGAGATTGACCTGTTCTGGACGACCAAGGCTGGCCATGATCCTGTGGAGATCATTAAGAAATATCCGGGCAGGTTCCAGCTTTTCCACATGAAGGACATGTATACGTTAGAGGCACCATTCTTCACAACCGTCGGGGTAAAGGATTTTGCTCCGGTTGGCGAAGGAGTCATCGACTTTAAGAGAATACTGGCAGTCAAAAAAATAGCCGGCATGAAGTACATGGTGGTCGAGCAGGACCAGTCGAGGGACAATGCACCGTTCGAGGATATAAAGAAGAGCTTGGTGAATCTTACGACCAAGATACTGGCTTAAGAACTTACACAGAGATCACGGAGGAGACACTCAGTGCCTTCTCTGTGAAACTCTGTGTAATAAAAATATCTGTGTAATAAGAAAATCTTTACTCCAGAGTCTTATACCCGAAAACCGGCTTAGCTTCCGTCTGGAGAAGGTCGAAGATCATGAGCTCATTAGCGCCCTGCCTGAGCCACGAAGCAGGACAATATAACCTCTTCTGCGGGCCGATATCCCAGAATCTCCCGAGGCTATGCCCGTTAAGCCAGACAATCCCCTTTTTGTATCCGGACAGGTCAAAATAGGTATCCCCTGATTCGATAAAGTAAAAGGTTGTTCTGAAGAAAATCCCCCGTTTGCCGGGATTTCTTGAGGAGGATCTGAGGTTATAGATGAATTTGTCGTCCATCGGCAGATTATAAACCTTCCAGTTAATCAGGGGCGTCCCACCGAGAGTCACACTCTCTGTAATCCCTTTCCTGTCGATAATGTTCTTCCCGTAATTAATTCTTCCCATGCCTTCTGCAAGAATCTCAAGCTTTGGGTGTTCAACTGAGGTTTCAGGGAGATCGATGGAATTAATGCCTTCCCTCCTGTCGAGCGTCCCCACAAAAGTCCCGTTGAGGAACACTGTAGCATAATCGTGAATATCTGTAACTGTCAGCTTACCTGATTTAGCGCCTGTCAGCTCAGTTGTATAAAGGATAAATCCGTAATCCTGGTTATAGGCTTCAAAGCTTTTCGGCTGATCCGAAGTTACCGGCTGGGGGAGATTATCCCAGACCGAAGTGAAAACCGACATGTTTATCTGGGGAATTTCAGACGACCTGACAGGCGGCGGTATCGGTGGAAGAAATTTCCCCTTGGGCAGATAGGAAGCCAGCAGGTTCCTTATGGCCATGTATTTTGGGGTTGCCATCCCCTGTTCGTTCACGGGAGCATCATAATCGTAGCTGGTGACATCCGGCTCATATCCTTTTCCGCCTGAATTGGCACCTGCGGTATATCCGAAATTCGTCCCCCCATGGACAACATAGATTCCGAATGACTTTTTGTTATCCATCAGGAAGCGTATCTCTTTCAGTATCTCCGAGGAGTCGGTCTTTGCCCACTTTTCTCCCCAGTGAGTCAGCCATCCGGGATATGTCTCGCTGCTGAATACCGGGACCCCCGGGTTTATCTTTGCGGCAAGATCAAAGTCCTGCTGTGTAGTACCGGGATCGAGACCCACAGCACAGCCGGGGATCGTTCCGGCAATCAGCATGGCATCCGTTGCCCCGTCGGCAGTGAAGAACGGCACGTTTATGCCGTTTTCCTCCCATAACTTCTTGAGAGTCAAAATATACTCCCTGTCGTTCCCAAAACTCCCATACTCATTTTCAATCTGCATCAT
>DCFQ01000055.1:14046-22823 GCA_002319915.1 Bacteroidales bacterium UBA1800
CACCCCCCCCGAAAGCCGCTTCATGTATCTTTCAGCTGCGGCCATATACCTGGCATCCATGCACCTTACCTTTATATCAGGTATCCGGAGGAGATACGGCGGGATGCCTCCGAACTCCCATTCGGCGCACACATAAGGGCCTGGTCTTATGATGAGCCAGAGCCCCTCCTCCTGAACCAGCCTGATGAATTCTGAGATATTATGGCTGCCCTCGGTGAAATCAAAAACACCTTCCTGCGGTTCATGAAAATTCCAGAAAATATAGGCGCTTATAGTATTGCACCCCATGGCTTTTGCCATCTGTATCCTGTGGCGCCAATATTCGGCCGGGATCCGGGCAGGATGCAGCTCACCGCTGATAATCTGAAAGGGCTTGTTATCCAGGAGAAACTCTGTAGATCCAAGGGAAAAGGTGTGTGTTTCTTTTTTCTTCTGGGCATTCAAAGGGATTGTTAATAAAATAACAACAAGCCCTGCTGGAATTAGTCTCCGCAACATAGAAGCATTTATTAGGTCAAGATCTTATATTGATTGAAAGCTGTGAAGCTTCCGGTAATATCCGTCCTCCTTTTCAATCAGTTCGGTATGCGTCCCGCTTTCAACTATCCTTCCGTCATCGATCACAACGATTAAATCCGCGTGCTGGACAGTAGAGAGGCGGTGAGCTATCACAATGGATGTCCTGTTTTTCATCAGGTTCAGGATTGCATCCTGAACGAGGCGTTCAGATTCCGTATCCAGGGCAGAGGTGGCTTCGTCGAGTATAAGGATCGGCGGATTGGCCATGATCGCCCTTGCTATGCTGATCCTTTGTCGCTGTCCGCCGCTGAGCTTATTGCCCGATTCACCCACAAGGTTTTCGTACCCCTTGTCGGTCTCCATTATAAAGTCGTGGGCATTTGCTATACGGGCAGCGTTCTCGACCTCGCCCTGTTCGGGAATATGGTCTCCGAAGGCAATGTTCTCGGTAAATGTGGTATTGAACAATATCGGCTGCTGGCTGACAATTCCCATCAGGTTCCTCAGGTCCTGCACCTTCAGGTCGCGCACATCGGTACCGTCGACCAGTATCGATCCTTTATCGGTATCCATGAAACGCGGAAGCAGGTCGGCAAGGGTAGATTTCCCTGCACCCGACTTTCCTACAATTGCGACAGTCTGGCCTTTTGAGATTTTCAGGCTGATGTCCTTCAGCACAGGTTCATCATTGTAGCCGAACCACACATTCCTGAATTCAATCGAATCTGAAAAACCGGCAACAGGAACAGCCCCGGTTTTTTCACTGATCTTCTCCTCTGCCTCAAGTATCTGGTCGATGCGGTCGATGGAAGCCAGCCCCTTCTGGATGGCGAACCATGCTGTAGTGATATTCTTGGCAGGCTGGATAATCTGGGAAAAGACCACCAGGAACGCAATGAGCCTGTCGGGTGTCATATTGCCTGTCCCGTTCAGGGCAAGCACACATCCGAAATACATCAGGATCATCACCACTATGGTTGAAAGGAACTCGCTTATCGGAGAGGCAAGGTAAGCCTTTCGCGTTATCCGCTTGAATATCTTGGAATAATGTTCATTAGTCACGGAGAACTGCTTCTTCATTTTCTCCTCCGCATTGAAGCCTTTTATTATCCTCAGGCCGGTAAGTGTTTCCTCGACGACCGAGAGGAGCCTTCCGAGTAATTGCTGTCCCTGAAGCGATGTCGACCTGAGGCTGCGGCTGACCCTTCCTATGAGCCATCCGCTTACCGGCAGAAGTAGCAGTGCGGCCAGTGTAAGCGGCAGGCTGGTCACAAAAAGGTATACAATGAAAATGATTATATAGAGCGGATCCCTGAAAAGCATTGTAAGAGACGACATTACCGACACTTCTATTTCCTGGACGTCATTTGAGATCCTGGTCATCACATCGCCCTTCCGCGCATCGGTAAAGAACGAAAGCGGAAGCCTGAGGATCTTGTCATACATATTTTTCCGGAGGTCCCTTACAGTGCAGGCCCTGATATAGGCCATACTGTTGTTTGCCAGTGAAATGAACCCGTTCTTCAGCAGGCTGGCTATGATCACCACAAGGATCACGACCAGGAGCGCCTTCATTACATCATGCTGCCCGATGAAGGAGTACAGGAAGTACTTTGCCCAGGCTCCGAGGTACTCGAAGCTAAGCCGGAATGCGCCGGGATCCGGGTACTGCTCGACCCTGTTGAACATTATCTTCAGGAACGGGATGACGAGAGTATAGGATACCAGCGCAAAAATGGCACTCAGTATATTATAAAGGATATTCCATACCGCCGACCACTTGTACGGCCTGATATATTTTAACAGGATTCTGGCTTTGTTCATCAGTGCAAAGGAGTTATCAGAAGCCGGTGAAGTTAAACGGGCTGATAGATTTCATCTCACTCTTCAGTGTCTCACTAACTTCGAGGCTGTCAATAAAACCATGGAGGGACTCCCTGGTAATTTTCTGGTTTGTACGGGTTAGGTCAAGCAGGGCTTCATAAGGTTTGTGGAAACCTTCCCTCCGGAGAATGGTCTGGATTGCCTCCGACACAACGGCCCAGTTGTTTTCAAGGTCGTAATTGATCTTTTCGGTGTTGACGATAAGCTTGTGCAGACCCTTCAGCATAGAATTTAAAGCGATGATCGAATGGCCGATAGGAACGCCGATATTCCTGAGCACCGTTGAATCAGTAAGGTCGCGCTGGAGTCTCGATACGGGAAGCTTAACCGACAGATGATCAAATATAGCATTTGCATAGCCCAGGTTCCCCTCGCAATTCTCAAAATCGATGGGGTTCACTTTATGGGGCATTGCAGAGGAGCCGATCTCCCCTTTCCTGATCTTCTGCCTGAAATAGTCCATGGAAATATAGGTCCAGATATCCCTCGCAAGGTCAAGGAAAATTACATTGATCCTCCTCAGGTTGTCGAACAGGGCAGCCAGATTGTCATAGTGCTCTATCTGAGTGGTCGGGAATGAGCGCTGCAGTCCGAGGGTTTCATTGACAAAGCTGTTGGCAAATTCCACCCAGTCGATATCCGGGTACGCTACTTTATGAGCATTCAGGTTGCCTGTTGCGCCGCCGAATTTCGCAGAAAAGGGGATCTGCCCGAAGTACTTCGACTGTTCATCTATCCTGGCGATGAATACCATTATCTCCTTACCCAGCCTTGTTGGTGATGCCGGCTGCCCATGCGTCCTTGCAAGCATAGGGATCTCCTTCCACTCCTCCGAGAAGCCGGCAAGTGTCTCCCTTAACTCGAACAACAGGGGAAAATAAACATCCGAAAGAGCATCCCTGAGCGAAAGCGGTATGGCGGTATTGTTGATATCCTGCGAGGTGAGCCCGAAATGTACAAATTCTGACCAGTTTCCCCATCCGCTCTGGAAGAACTTTTCCTTCAGGTAATATTCCACTGCCTTGACATCATGGTTAGTTACCTTCTCTATCTCTTTCACACGCAAGGCATCCTGAATAGCGAACTCCTCATACCATGACCTCAAAGTACCATAATTCTCCTTCTTGAAACCGGCAAGCTGCGGAAGCGGTATATCGCAGAGTGAAATGAAATACTCCACCTCAACCATTATGCGGTATTTGATGAGGCCAAATTCGGAAAAATAAAGATCCAGCTCATCTACCTTCTGCCTGTACCTGCCATCAAGAGGTGAAATTGCGGTCAGATTATTTAATTCCATGGATTGCCTTTTTAAAGGTTCGCGTGTTTATTAAGTATAGACAAAAGTACTATTTTAGATGCATTAAAAAAACCCAATGGAGAAAATCAGGATTTCCGCCGTCAGATATGCCAATACCTATCCGTTCATTTACGGATTGTCTGAAGGCGGTTTTGAGACCCGTGCGATCATCGAAACGGACCATCCTACGGAGTGTGCCTCCAAGCTTATCACCGGGAGGGCCGACATTGGCCTGATCCCGGTGGCTGCGCTACCCCAGCTGAAGGAATCCCACATTATCAGCGACTACTGCATTGGGGCAAACGGGAAGGTTCGGACAGTCCAGCTGATGAGCAATAATAGGTTCGGGGATATTTCGAGGGTGTACCTCGATTACCGGTCAAGGACCTCCGTTAACCTGGTTAAGGTCCTGGCCAGGTATAAATGGAACAGGACGCTCGAATGGACTGCCACATCGGAGGACTTTGATTTTACGGCGAGGAAGAAGGGGGAAGCGGTTGTGCTGATAGGTGATCAATGCTTCGAATATGAAAATGCTTTCCGGCTAAGGATCGACCTGGCCGAGGAATGGAAGGATTTTTCAGGGCTGCCTTTCGTATTTGCCTGCTGGGCTTCAAACCGCGTGATTGAGGCTGCATTTATGGATGAATTCAACTCCGCTTTAAAAAACGGGGTGGAAAATATTGATAAAGTTGTGGAGAGGTTCGGGTCATCAGGGACCATAAGAGGCACCGAACTTAAAGAATACCTTGAAACGAACATCGACTTCCACCTGAACCAGGAAAAGAAACAGGGTATGGATCTTTTCCTGAAACTCTTAAAAACTCTTTGATGACCACGGACTTCAGCGCCGGCTTCCGCATCAGGGACTACATCGACAGTGACTACGATGAACTTGTGAACTTCTGGGATGCGACCGAACTTGGTCGCCCCGAGAGGGGTGACAATAAGGAAGCGATAGAGGAAACCATCAGGCTCGGAGGCGCACTTCTGATCATGGAAGAGAAGGCTACCGGCAGAATAACCGGTACATCCTGGCTCACATACGACGGGCGAAGGGTTTTCCTGCATCACTTCGGGATACTCCCCGCCTACCAGGGGAGAGGGCTCGCCAATGAACTTCTAGTCGCTTCATTCGGATTTGTCAGGAAGAACGGGCACCAGGTAAAGCTCGAGGTCCATTCATCAAATTTCAAGGCAATAAATCTTTACAGGAAATACGGCTTCGAACCCCTGAGTGACTATGAGGTTTATATCCTGCGGGATATTTCGAAATTATGATGAGGGGCTTTAAGAATTACAATTTTATGATTAATTTTGCATAAGATTGTTAATTATCAGGTGAGGTAAAAATAAAGATCGGTATAATGGCAAAGACAATTACTTTCAATGAGCTCCGGAAGATCAAGGATCAGCTCCCCTCCGGAAGTATGAGGAAAATAGCCGAAAGGCTCGATCTGAACGAAGAGACGGTTAGAAATTACTTCGGAGGGACAAATTTTGAAAAAGGCCAGTCAGTGGGAATCCATTTTGAACAGGGCCCGGGAGGAGGCATTGTCACATTTGACGATACAACCATTCTTGAGATAGCTGAGAAGATGATCAAGGACTGAAAACGACCACCAGCCTGTTCAAAAGCAAAAGGCTTGGTCTTTTGCTTTTTTTGTTTTTAACGGGAATGTTAACAGAAGCTGCAATTGAATCTGCCGAAAGGATGTACAGGAGTATCCTCGAGGATTTTTTTTCGGAGATCTGGGGTGATACGATCCTTTATTCGCACGGTATCGACCATCACAGGAGGGTTTGGCATTATGCATCCCGTCTTCTGATACAACAAAAGCCTCGGGAAATAAAAAGCCGCTGTTTCCTTGCTGAAAAGCTTATTATCGCCTGCTACCTTCACGATCTTGGAATGTCAGTCAACCCAGGAATCAGACACGGAGTATATAGCAGGGAGCTCTGCAGGAAGTTCCTTTATGACAATGGGTTAAATGAAAATGAGTTCACTGATCTCCTCGATGCAATTGAGTCACATGATAAAAAGGATTATGACGGATCAGCAAGAACCCGGGAACTGGCGACTATCCTCTCCGCTGCCGACGACCTTGATGCTTTAGGTTATACAGGAATATTCAGGTACCTGGAGATTTATTTAGCAAGGGGCGTTCGTCCGGATGAAGCGGGCATAAAAATAAGTAAAAACGCACGCAGAAGGTTTGAGAACCTCATAGTTACGTTCCCAGATTCCCCAGTCCTGATTTCAGAATGTAAAATCAGGTATAAGGTTCTGGATGACTTCTTTTCTGGATACAATCAGGCTTTTTCAGCCTTGTCCGGTCAGGTTCATCCTAAATCAGGATATATATTGTTAAACCAACTGGTCGTTGATCTGAATTCCAAAGGGGTCTCGGAAGAGACTTTTCTTGAAATCAGTCAGAATTATTCTTCAGACAGGGTTGTCCGCAATTTCTTTTTAAATCTTTATTCTGAACTAAAGAGCTGAATATGCTCTGTAACCTTGATTCGCTGCGCTGCAAGCGGGACAAATCTTCCTTCTAATGCCGCAAGATTCCTGATTCCTTCAGGTTCATAAATAGGATAATATACATATCCCGGGCTTCGCAAAAATACCGATATAATTCCAGCATTTCTACGAGTTCATAAATTATTATGCTGGTTTACATTTGAATAGCAGTTAAACCACCCTTGAAGCTAATTCGATGTTAGATGTAATCCTGAACAGGGCAGCCGGGCAAAAGTCCTCCGCAAAAGCGATTAAAGTCAGCGACCGGGCTGACAAACCGGTAAAAAGCCTGATCAAAGCCATCTCGTGGAGATTGGTCGGAACCCTCGATACGATGATAATTAGCTATGTCATCACTGGAAAGTTAAGCTTTGCCGTTTCAATCGGCAGTGTTGAAGTATTTACAAAAACAGTGCTCTATTACCTGCATGAAAGGTTATGGTCGCACATCCACAGGCTAAATCTGAACATTCGGGCAAAATTATATAATGGCAAATATGAACTTGACAGAATTAAGGAATAGTATTTCCGGAAAAAAACCTGATCAAATGCTTAATGAGCTGGCCGCTGCCTTTTCAGGCAAAATAGTTTTCACGACCAGCTTCGGCATCGAGGACCAGGTCATTGCCCACCTGATCTTTGAGAACGATATTCCGGTCAGGGTGGCTACCCTCGATACAGGAAGACTCTTCCCTGAGACTTACAAAGTCTTCAGTGAGATGATTAAAAAGTACGGGAAAACCATCGAGGTCTATTTCCCTGACCATAGCCAGGTTGAAAAAATGGTCACGGAGAAAGGACCTTTAAGTTTCTATCATTCAAAGGAGAACCGGATGGAATGCTGCAGGATCAGGAAGCTTGGGCCGCTGAACAGGGCCCTTGAGGGGACCGGCTGCTGGATTTCCGGTATACGGAAGGAGCAATCGGAGAACCGGGGGCTCCTGGATCAAATCGAGTGGGATGAATCCCGGAAGCTTTACAAGTTCTACCCGCTCTTCGAATGGACCTACAAGGATCTTGCTGACTTTGTATCCGAAAACCAGGTCCCGGTAAATATCCTGCATTCCAGGGGATTTGTAAGCATAGGGTGTGAGCCGTGTACAAGGGCCATCAGGGAAGGCGAGGATTTCCGGGCGGGCAGATGGTGGTGGGAATCGGGCAGCGAAAAAGAGTGCGGGCTGCATCTGAAGCACGATAAGGATAATGGTTAACTGGTTAAGGCAGCACGTTTGCCACGACGAATTGGTCGGGATCTTCGTTTCACTATGACACGATTGCATGATTGCATGATTGCACGATTTCATAATATTAGAAATACAAACGGATCAGGGGAAATATGAAAATCAACAATGAACATCTTAAGGAGCTTGAAGATGAGGCGATCTTCGTTTTCCGGGAAGTGGCGGCCCAGTTTGAAAAGAAGGTGATTCTCTTTTCAGGAGGAAAGGATTCCATAGTGCTGGTCCATCTGGCAAAGAAGGCTTTCTGGCCGGCAAAGATGCCTTTCAGCCTGCTGCATATTGACACAGGCCATAACTTTGAGGAGGCCCTCTCGTTCAGGGACGATCTGGCCAGGGAGACTGGCGTCGAACTGATAGTAAGGTATGTCCAGGATACAATTGACCAGGGCAGGGTGAACGAGGAAACGGGAATTAATGCCAGCCGCAATAAGGCACAGTCGGTGACCCTGCTGGACGGCATAAACGATCTTATGATCGATGTTGCCGTCGGAGGCGGGCGCCGCGACGAGGAAAAAGCGAGGGCCAAGGAAAGGTTCTTTTCCCACAGGAATGAATTTGGTCAATGGGACCCAAAGAATCAAAGGCCGGAGCTATGGAACGTCTTTAACGGCCATAAGCATTACGGCGAGCACTTCAGAGTATTCCCGATAAGCAACTGGACCGAAATTGACGTCTGGCAATATATTCTTTCGGAGAACATTGCCCTCCCGAGCCTATATTATTCGCACCGGCGCAAGATCTTTTTGAGGAATGGCGTATATCTTGCCTGGGCACCTTTCATGAAGTTAAAGCCAAATGAGAAAGTTTTCGAGACGAAGGTCCGTTGCCGCACCGTGGGAGATATTACCTGCACCGGAGTAACTTTATCGAAAGCAGATTCACTTGAAGAAATCATATCGGAAATTGCTGCAACAAGGGTAACCGAAAGAGGCGGCCGCTATGACGATCAGAGATCGGAAGCCGCGATGGAAGACAGGAAGAAAGAAGGCTACTTTTAGCCTGAACTGCGGATCAGGTGGTTGAAAGGAAATAAATTAAATCAGAAATTATCCGATGAAAGTCAATGGTGAAAACAAATTCAAAAGCCTGCTGCGGTTCACGACGGCCGGCAGTGTAGATGATGGAAAGAGTACCCTGATCGGCAGGCTGCTTTATGACAGCAAATCGATATTTGAAGACCAGATGGAGCACATTGTCCAATCGGGAAAAAGACTGGGAAGACAGGATGTGGATCTCTCCCTTCTTACCGATGGATTAAGAGCTGAACGGGAACAGGGAATTACAATTGACGTTGCCTACAGGTATTTTG
>DCFQ01000055.1:22927-23156 GCA_002319915.1 Bacteroidales bacterium UBA1800
GCAGGCTGCTTTATGACAGCAAATCCATTTTCGAGGACCAGATGGAACACATAATCAGCTCCAGCAAGCGCCTCGGAAAGGAAGAGACCGACCTTTCGCTCCTGACCGACGGACTGAGGGCCGAAAGGGAACAAGGCATAACCATCGATGTTGCCTACAGGTATTTCTCCACACCGGTCAGAAAATTCATCATCGCTGATACCCCGGGACACATTCAGTACACGAGGAA
>DCFQ01000055.1:23428-24172 GCA_002319915.1 Bacteroidales bacterium UBA1800
ATGGTCACAGGAGCGAGCACGGCCGACCTGGCCGTAATTCTGATCGATGCCAGGAAAGGGGTCCTCGAGCAGACCCTTCGCCATACATACATTGCCACACTCCTTGATATCCGCCACATTTTGTTCTGTGTAAACAAGATGGATCTTGTCGGCTATTCGGAAGAGGTCTTTGTCAGGCTCAGGGCAGATCTCGAGACGCTTGGCAGGAAACTGGGGGTGGCCAATGCCTGGTATATTCCCATCAGCGCCAGGTTCGGGGACAATGTCGTTGAAAGATCGGCAAACATGGAGTGGTACAAGGGGAAAACATTCCTGGACCTGCTGGAAACGGTCGAGATAATTAAGGATAAAAGCTCCTGCGAGGCAAGATTTCCGGTGCAGACGGTCATACGTCCCCTGTCAGATGAATTCCATGATTTCAGGGGATTTGCCGGCAGGATAGCCGGGGGATCATTCAGGACGGGAGATGCCGTGGTACTGCTTCCTGGCCAGCACCGATCCGCGATAAAGGATATCTACCATTCCGGGAAAAGCAGCCCTGAAGCAAGGACAGGTGATTCGGTTGTAATGACATTGAAGGATGAGGTTGATGTTACCCGTGGCTGCCTTCTTGTAAAAGACCAGGAGCTTCCCTGCGTTGGACAGGAACCGGAACTGATGATATGCTGGTTCAACGAAAAACCGCTGACCCCGGGGGTCAGGTATCTCGTAAGAAACCATGCCAGTGAATCCGTCTGCATGCTG
>DCFQ01000050.1 GCA_002319915.1 Bacteroidales bacterium UBA1800
AAGGGTGGCCGAGATTTACAGGTTCATTGTCGATGCCAACTATGAAAAAGGCAATTTCACCGAAGCCCTGAAATATCTCGAACAGTACAATTCTTCAGCAAAATCGGTCACGCGCGAGGATAAGTACCAGTTGGGGTACTGTTATTACAGGACCGGAAATATTGACAAGGCAATTAAGGTGCTTCTTGAAACAAGCGCGAAGACTGATGTTCTGAGTCAGAATATCTGGTATGTGCTGGGAGACTGCTATCTTCAGAAAGGTGATAAGAAACGGGCGCAGTTTGCATTCGGCCAGGCTTCCCAGCTCGACTTCGACAAAAAGCTGAAGGAAGATGCCCTTTTCAATTATGCAAAGCTCACATATGAAACTACATCTTCCCCATTTGGAGAAGCCATCTCAGCCTTCCAGGAATATATCGATCTCTACCCCGGATCACCAAGGATCAGCGAAGCATACAATTACCTTGTTGCAACATTCACGGCAGTCAAAAACTACCAGGCCGCCCTCGCTTCCCTCGATAAGATAAGGAGCAGGGACAGCCGCCTCGAGGAAGCCTACCAGAGGGTCGCATTCTTCAGGGGCCTTGAATTGATGAAAAACATGGAGATGGAACGGGCTATCGATATGTTCAACAAATCTCTGAAATACGAAAAATACAACAGGGATTTCAGGGCCAGGGCGGTTTACTGGAAGGGTGAAGCAGAGTACCGGCTCGGAGATTATGAGAGTGCAAAGTCTGATTATGAAACGTTTATGAGCCTGCCCGGGGTTTCAGCTCTCTCTGAATCGCCACTGATAAGGTACAACCTTGCCTATTCGATGTATAACCTGAAAGATTACAACGGCGCCCTGAGCCTTTTCAGGACCTTTGAATCGGGTTCACCAGGTGCGAAGCCGGAAATTCAGAATGACACCAGGCTGAGGATAGCCGACTGCTATTTCATAACAACAAGCTATCCCCAGGCCATTTCATATTATGATAAAGTGATTGCAACCGGCAAAAGCGACGTGGATTATGCCATGTACCAGAAGGGATTTTGCCTTGGACTGACAAATAACCAGAAAGGAAAGGTTGACATACTCACCTCCATGATCACGAGGTTCCCCTCCTCACCGCTGGTCCCGAATGCAATATTTGAGAGAGGCAGGTCCTATTTTGTGCTTGAGGACTATAAGAGGAGCGAGGCTGATTTTGTGAATATCATTGCGAACTACGGCTCGAGCCCTCTCGTGCCAAGGTCAATAGTTCAGTTGGGTCTGCTCTATTACAACCAGGGTGAGAACCAGCAATCAGTTGCCCAGTTCAAGAAGGTGATCGAGAATTACAGGTCGACACCTGAGGCAAGATATGCACTTACCGGTCTGAAAAACACATATGTCGACATGAACGACGTGGAGAGCTACTTTGCTTATGTCAAAACCCTTGGGTACGGCGATGTCAGTACCGAGGAGAAAGACTCCCTTCTCTATACCTCGGGAGAGAATCTTTACATGTCGGGAAAATGTGATAAATCGAGTGAAGTGTTCCGTAACTACCTTAATGAATTTCAGAATGGAAGCTTCAGGGTCAATGCGCAGTTTTACCTCGCAGAGTGCCTGAATTCATCAGGAAAGAAAGAGGAGGCTCTCGCCCTCTACAGTGAGGTGATTAAGAACTCAAACAACCAGTTCATGGAGCAGGCCCTGATCGCTGCTTCACCGATCCTGTATGAGAAGGAAGATTACCAGGCAGCATATGACAACTACGAAAAGCTTGAAAGGATCACTTCGACTCCCGAGCGAAAGCTCGTGGCATTAAGGGGTGAGTTGAGGTCGGCCTACCAGGAGGGGGATGCGCAGAAGAGCATCACAGTTGCCGGAAGGATCCTGAGCTCCCAGAATAAGCCCGAGGAGCTTGTGAGAGAAGCCACTTTCATCAGGGCAAAAGCAAATTACAGCCTCAACCAGTTTGACGAGGCACTTAAAGATTTCAGAAAGACTGCCACTGAGGCCACCTCTGCTGAAGGCGCAGAATCAAAGTACAGGGTGGCGGAGATACTTTTCAAAAACGGCAATGCCGAAGAATCGGAGAAGCTGGTGACGCAATTCATAAACCAGAACTCTCCCCACCAGTTCTGGATGGCCAAAATGTTCCTCCTTCTTGCCGATATCAGCATCAGGAAAGGAGACAACCTCCAGGCCCGGGCAACACTCCAGAGCCTGAAAGAGTACTATACAGCAACCGATGACGGTATACTTGACGAGGTAAATGCCAAGCTCTCTTCACTTGAGGAAGGAAAGCAGAATTAATTACCCAAAGAACGAACTGCAATGAGTAACAGAAATATTATGATAATCACCGGAAGGACTGCGGTTTCATTGTTTTTTTCGATGTTGTTGCTGCCGGCAGCGGCGCAGGTAAAAAAGGAAGGAACGGAACTGAAAAGGGAAGTCACGTTGTACAACCCGTACAAGCCATCCCTCATAGAGGTAAGGAAGAAAAGCTATCTTCCCGAAATTATCGACACCGTAAGGATCATTCCTTCTTTCAGCTACCAGGTGACCTCAAGTCCCTATTCCCCGGTTCTTGCCATCAGTCCTATCAAACCTGCCTCACTTCTCTCTGATCCCCTTTCCCGCCTCTACAAGGGGTATATCAGGATAGGCCTCGGGAATTACACCACACCGCTGGCTGAACTGAGCGTGGCAAACACCCGGTCGAAGAAGGGAGCCCTGGGATTCAATGGAAGGCATTATTCGTCGAACGGTATGCTGAAGCTTCCCGACTCACCGGAAAAGGTGCCTGCCGGATTCATGGATAACGATGCCTCATTGTTCGGGAAGAAGTTCTTCAACAGGAGCGTGCTTGGGCTTTCTCTCGATTACACAGGCAAAACCAGGTATGCCTATGGATATAATTCAGAAGATCCGCAGTACATCTATGTACCGGGCAAGAAGAACATCAGGACCGGGTATTTTGACCTGGGGGCGAAAGCTTCATTTGCATCGCTCAATCTCGATTCGGCCGATTTTTCATATGATTTCAGCGTTGCATACGATTATTTCAGGTATACCAGGTATATGACAATGAACCATGCGGGCCTTACTGGATCTATGGCAAAGAACTTCAAGGGATTCTATGTCGGGTCGGGACTTGCTTTCGATCATTACAGCCTTTCCGATTCCATCGGCATGAACCCCAAGTTCATTTTCGTGGCTTCCCCTTTCGTTCGTAAAAGCACCGCGCAATGGGAGTTCAACCTCGGCCTTGGCCTGGCTCTCGAAAAGAACCTTACAATCGAGACAAAAGCCCATCTTTTCCCCGACCTGAGATTCGGATTCTCCATCGTCTCAGGCTATATGAGATTCTTCGCATCCCTGAGCGGAAAGATTGAGGATAACAACCCGGGCAGAGTGTTTGACATGAATCCTTACCTGAAGCCCGACGGAAGCATTTTCCGCGTCCCCAATACGAAGTATCCGCTTATCGTTACCGGAGGACTTAAGGGCAACGACGGGATCGGCGGGAACTACGTCGCATCCGTCTCATATTCCGCAGTTAAGGATATGATCCTGTTCTCGAATATCAATTATCCCGATACCCTTGGCACCATCGAAAGGGGCAACTATTTTACTGTCCTTGCCGACGATGCCGAAATGCTCAATATCCATGGCGAGCTCACGGGCGAAATCAGCAGCAGGCTCTCCTTCAGGGCCGGGGCAAACTTCTACAGGTATACCCTTTCTGCAAACGCCTATGCCTGGAACAAGCCGGACTGGGATGGCAGCCTTGACTTTACCTATAACCTGAGGAACAAGATAATTGCCGGCGTCGGCTTCAATGCACTCGGGAAGAGGGAGGTCCTTATCCGCCAAAGCAGCACCGGCTGGTCAACCCTCCAGCCTGTCGTGAAGGAGCTGCCCGCTCACCTGAACCTTAGCCTGAGCACCGAATACAGGTATACGAAGATCCTTTCGTTCTGGGCCAGGTTGAATAATGTGTCGTATAACCGGTATTACGAATGGGCATATTATCCTTCCCAGATGTTCAACTTCATGGTGGGATTCAGCTATAGCCTCTAAGCGGTAAAAAGTCCATTTTTTCTCCTCTGTGATCTCTGTGCCTTCTCAGCCATCAGCAGGCAGGCCCCGGGGGGAGTTGCAGATTCAACCGGTGACGCCTCAAAAGCAGGTATTAACCGCAAAGAACGCAAAGTCCTGATAGCTATCGAAATACAAAGAACGCAAAGCTAAATAATTTAAAATTATCTCTTTGCGAGCTTTGCGATAAAACCTTGCGCACCTTGCGGTTATTGGATTTCACCTTTTGGGACACCATCTAAGGAAGGTGGCGAAATTTTCACGTGACTTTATCTTGTCCACTGTAACCAGAATTGTGAATTATTGCACCTCACACTTCTCAGTGAACTCTGTGTCTTCTCAGAGATCTTCGTGTAACCCTTCCTTCCCGTTCTGACTAACAATTCCTGTTAATTTCTTTGTCAAAATGTGCATTACTTTTAACATCCTTTTAACTAAAAAATCATCCTGAATCAGTAACTTTGCTGAAATGTTTAAAAATCAATATTTCAATTATTTATAAAAGAATATCCGCTGCCGTTCTTACAAAAAAATGACGGCGGCGATCGATCTTAATTTAATTTGCTGAATGATGGGAGAGAATGAAAAGAAATTGCAGGACGGATCTGAATACTCTGCAGAGAGCATTCAGGTACTGGAAGGTCTTGAAGCGGTGCGGAAAAGGCCTGCAATGTACATCGGGGACATTGGGGTAAAAGGACTTCATCATCTCGTTTATGAGGTTCTTGATAATTCAATCGATGAGGCGCTTGCAGGTTATTGCACCAGGATCGACCTGGTAATTGATGAGGAGGGCTCTGTGACCGTTATCGATGACGGACGTGGAATACCCGCCGGGTTCCATGAAAAGGAGCAGAAATCGGCGCTGGAAGTAGTAATGACCGTGCTCCATGCCGGCGGAAAATTTGACAAGGATTCCTATAAAGTATCAGGCGGCCTCCACGGTGTGGGTGTTTCCTGCGTTAATGCACTTTCGGAGCATCTGACTGCAACGGTCATGAGGGAGGGGAAAATATTCCGCCAGGATTATGAAAAGGGGAAACCCGTTTCCGACGTTAAAGTGATAGGTGAGACCGATAAATCAGGGACCATAATAAAGTTCAGACCCGACGGCACGATCTTTCAGACCACTGAGTTCAACTTCGAGATCCTGTCGGCACGCCTCAGGGAACTGGCATTCCTGAACAAGGGAATTGTCCTGACAATAGAGGACAAGAGGGAAATAGTGGAGAACGGCAACGGCGGCAAGCCCAGATTCGAGGAGTTCCTGTCAAACCTCGGCCTCAAGGAATTCGTGGAATACCTCGACGCCAACAGGGAAAGGATCATCGAAAAGTCTATCCATATCTCCTTTGACAAGACGGAGATCCCGGTTGAAATTGCCCTGCAGTACAACAGCTCATTCTCGGAGAATGTCCATTCGTATGTTAATAATATAAATACGATTGAAGGTGGAACCCACCTAGCTGGCTTCAGGAGAGGCCTTACCCGGACATTGAAGAAATATGCCGAAGATTCCGGTGCAACCACAAAGCTCAAATTCGATATCAATGGGGATGATTTCAGGGAGGGCCTTACTGCCGTAATTTCCGTAAAAGTCGCCGAACCCCAGTTTGAGGGGCAAACAAAAACCAAGCTCGGGAATTCCGAAGTGATGGGAGCTGTCGACCAGGCAGTGAGCATGATGCTCACCAACTACCTCGAGGAGAACCCCAAGGATGCCAGGGTGATTGTACAGAAAGTGATTCTTGCCGCGACGGCAAGGCACGCAGCCAGGAAGGCAAGGGAGCTTGTGCAGAGGAAGAACGAATTCTCAGGCTCCGGGCTCCCCGGCAAGCTGGCAGACTGCGCCGACCGTGACCCGTCAAAATGCGAGATCTACCTCGTCGAGGGAGATTCTGCAGGAGGAACTGCCAAGCAGGGCCGCGACCGGAGATTCCAGGCAATACTGCCGCTCAGGGGTAAGATCCTTAACGTTGAAAAAGCAATGCAGCACAGGATCTATGAAAGCGAGGAGATAAAGAATATCTTTACCGCGCTCGGGGTCAATATCGGTACCGATGAGGACAGCAAGGCCCTGAACCTTTCCGGCCTGAGATACCACAAGATCATAATCATGACTGATGCCGACGTCGACGGATCGCATATTACCACCCTGATAATGACATTCTTCTTCAGGTATATGCAGGACCTTATCCGCCGAGGACACCTGTTCATCGCCACACCGCCCCTTTATCTCGTGAAGAAAGGGAAAACCGAAAGATACTGCTGGACGGAGGAAGAAAGGGAAACTGCCGTGAATGAGCTCGGCCAGGGAAAAGAATCTTCGGTGAATATTCAGAGGTACAAAGGTCTCGGGGAAATGAACGCCGAGCAGCTCTGGGAGACCACCATGAACCCGGAAACCAGGACGCTTCGCCAGGTAACGATCGAAAGCGCCGCGGAAGCCGACCATATATTCTCGATGCTTATGGGCGATGAGGTGCCTCCAAGAAGGGAATTCATAGAGGCACATGCCAAGTATGCGAAGATTGATGTGTGACCGGACCGGCAATGCCGCATTCAGGCTCCAATGAGCTTTCTTCTTACCTGAATGGCATTCGAAGGACATACCTCACTGCAGCAGAAGCACCTGATACACTCCCTGTCGGTCAGGGTCACATGATTCTGCCTCACGGGATCCAATGAAATGGCAGATGTAGGGCATATACTGATGCATTGGCCGCAGCCGGTGCATTTTTCATTCAGGAATACCGGCCTTTTGTCCAGCTTCCTCAGGAACGGGATGCGGTTCTTTATGAATCCGAGGGAGATATTCGTGTTGCCCCTTACAGGGATCTTTTTAAAATCAGACTTAACAAGTGCCTCAAGTTCAGGGCCATCATATTCAATTTCATCCGCTGAAGCGAGCCATATGCCTCGTGAAAGGGCAAACCGGCAAACCGGAAGATCTATGTGATCATATCCGATAAGCGAACCTGCAATGATATCGAGGGCCAGCGGATTGGATGAGCCGGCAAGGAAGCCGGTACGGACCGGGTCGCCCTGGCCGGGGCCCCTGCCTTCCATTCCCATAATGCCGTCGAGCAGAAAAAATGAAGGCATCAATGCCTCATTAAGCTCCACCAGGAACCTGCTGAAACTCTCCCTGTCCTGGTGCAGTGCATGCTGCCTGGCCTTCGAGAAAGCCGGTACAAGCCCGAGAGTGTTCTTGATCGCGCCGGTAAAGTAGACAAGCTCGTGGTTCTTCAGCTTGGGAAGTGAAATGATAATGTCGGCACGTTTTACGGCGGAGGCAATCTTTATCCTGCCGTTCCTCAGTGTCAGTTCTGACGGTTTTTTGGTAAAGTCGGTCCATTCCGCACCTGTTTTCCTGCAAACTTCATAGATCCCCGATTTCACAGGTTTAAAGCCTCTCAGGTGAACAGCAGGGGAGTCACCAACTGCAACCGCCGATGCTCCTTCAGCCTGCGCGAACCTTATCATTGCTTCCACAACCACGGGATGAGTGCTGATGCACTTCGACGGGGAATCGTCCGACAGGATATTTGGCTTGATGAGGACTCTTTTGCCGCTCAGGGAAGGACCCCGGCAGGAGCGGTAAATCTCCGCAACACAGCTGTAAACCTCATTAAACCCGTATTCAGCACATTCTCTTACTGCGACCGTTCTGTCCATAGAAATCATCAATGTTTTTATCACCTTCCATTCTGATCGTTGAAAAATGCAAGGCCTTGTTCTTATGTATATGCTGGGCTGCTTTGCAGAAACCGGCTGCAAATATATCGATTACCGGGGAGAAATTACGCTCCCCTCAGTTTTGAATTGCGGTTTCCCTCAGGATATCTTCAATTGCCGTGACGACATTCTGGGCGTCGCCATTATAATTATTCACTATGATGCTGAACACCAGTTCATCACCTGACTTTGCCACCAGGTATCCGGCATAGCTTCTCACCCTGGTCATAGAACCACTTTTTGCCCTCAGGTGTGAGCCGAACACCGGGTCCCTGAACCTGTTTCTCAAGGTTCCTTCCTTTCCCGGTTCCGGCAGGGATGAGTAGAATTCCCTGAAATACTTCCCTTTCTTTTTCATGTAAAGAAGAAGAAGCGACAGGTCCCTTGAATCGAGCCCGTCGGCAGGGGAGAGCCCGCTTCCGTCGCTCATCATGTAGCCTCCGGGTTTCAGCCCGACAGAATCCTCGAGGAATGCCTCGATCACCCTTATCCCCGAAGCAGTCGAGCCATTCTTTCCGTATACCCGCCCAAGTTCCTTAACCAGGTGTTCGGCATAGAGATTCACGCTTTTCTGGTTCAATATCCTGATAATTTCAGATAGCGGGGGAGAATCTGTTATTGCAATAACAACAGGAGCGGAATGCAGGGTATCGTTCTCGAGCCTGAGTGTCGTCGGATTGCCGTCCACGCTTATCCCTGAGGCTTTGAGCCGAGACGACAGTATCTTCGCAAGCACAAGCGGCGGGTCGCTTATTGAAGCCTTCAGGATGTAATCGCTCCGGCCGGCAGGTACTGAACCACTCATCCATCCATAGCTGCCGTAGGGCGGAAGGAATACAAATCCGCTGTCGGATATGCCGGCGCTAATAAGCCTGTTCTCGAGATCCGGTGCAGGCTCGTCCGGAGTAATCCCGGTAATCACCGGCCTGGTGCCCGATAAAGTGTTGAGGCGGATCCCGAACGTATTGTCAAAGACGGATATACCGTAAACGCCTGCGCCGTAGTAGTTCCCGATATCCTCCCAAAGCCACTTCGGGGGAACCGGATCGCTGTCAAAGTAGGAATCATCAGCGATAATCCTTCCGGAAATTTTCCTGATGCCTGATTTTCCTGCGGCTTCAACCCAGGAACCGGCAAAGTCGCCATAGTTTCCGGTGAAATTATCTGAGCCGAGGGCAGGATCGCCTCCTCCCCTTATGATTATATCCCCGTCAAGTATTCCGCTGTCTTTGTCCAGCTTGCCCGTGTAGCCGATAGTTGTTCTGAACCTGTGATCGGGCCCGAGCATCTCCAGCGCGGCTGCAGTGGTCAACAGTTTCATCACCGAAGCGGGTACGAGGCTTTTTTCGGAATTGTAGTCGGAAATGATTTCTCCCGTTGATGCGCTGATAATGCTTATCGAAACAGAAGCATGAACCATCTGTGAATCGACGAGAAGCCTGCTGACTGCCCTGTACTGAGCAGAAGCGAGCCCGGAACAGGCAAGGAGAACAAAGAGGACGGCCCTGATTTTCATTCCTGCCTTTGCTTATTCTGCTGCATGGTTGACAGGAGGCCGCAGGCAGCACGGATATCCGTTCCCCTGCTGGCCCTGATGGTTGCCGTGATGCCTTTTTCATTCAGCGCCTCCCTGAATTTTATTACATCCTGCATTTCGGGGCTAGAAAGGGTGACCCCCGGAACCGGATGAAACCTGATCAGGTTTATCCTGCACCTGATGCCGTTCAATATCCTGGCAAGCTCCTTAACGTGGGCAGGGGAGTCGTTGAGGCCGCTGAAAAGTATATATTCGAATGATACCCGCCTCTGCCTGTTGAAATCGAAGTTACGGATGACATCGAGCACCTCCGCAACACTGTTGGTGCGCTGTATCGGCATGAGCATCCTTCTCTCCTCATCAAACGGTGAATGCAGGCTTACTGCAAGATGGCACCTGCTTCTTTCCAGGAAGCTGCTGATGCTTTTCAGCATCCCGACAGTGCTCACTGTGATCCTGGTCGGACTCCATCCGTAACCCCATTCGGAAGTAAGTATCTCAAGGCTTTTAAGTACCTCTTCGGTATTGTCGAGAGGTTCTCCCATTCCCATGTAAACGATGTTTGTAAGCTTCCGGAATTCAGGAATGCTCCTGAACTGGTTGAGGATCTCGTTCGCTGAAAGGTTCCCCTGGAAACCCTGCCTGCCGGTCATGCAAAAAATGCAACCCATCTTGCATCCCGACTGGGATGAGACACACAAGGTAGCCCTGTCATCTTCCGGGATGTATGCCGCTTCTATGTATTTGTCCACAATTACCCTGAAAAGATATTTCTTTGTGCCGTCAGAGCTTTCAAAAGAGCTGACAGGCGCGGAAAGACCAAGGCAATATTGTTCTTCCATAGCCTCCCTGGCCATCCTGGAAAGGTTGCTCATTTCACCGATTGAGCTTATTTCCTTTTTATATAGCCAGTCGGTGATCTGCCGGGCTGCAAAACCCGGCATCTTCATCCGCTTCGTGACTGCTACCAGCTCGTTAAGTGTTTTGCCGTAAAGTTTTTCCTTTTCCATCTGAAAATCAATACATCATCAGAACCACAATTCCATTCCCATCTGCCCGGATCATCGTAAAGTCTTATTATTCTTAATCGCCGTATCAGATACGGCGGACAGGCAATAACAACCCTTCCGGAAATCCGGTGGCAAAGTTACTCAGAATTTGACAAATTGTATTTGTGCATTGCAGGTCCGTTTAAGGACCATGTTTCTAAATGGCTATTTCACCATAGTAAACGAATGTTGCGGGCCCGGTGAGCCATATGTTCCCGGCTTCCATTCCGGAAATTTCAAATTTCACATTGAGATCACCACCTTTGGTCCTGACGTTTACAGGGCTTTTGTCAAAATGTCCGGCCATCACTGCAGCAATGGCAGAGGCTGTCACGCCTGTTCCGCAGGAGAGCGTCTCATCTTCCACACCTCTTTCAAAAGTCCTGACATATATTCCATCACCGCTCAGCTCCACGAAATCCACATTTGTACCCCCGGGTGCAAATTCCCCGGACCATCTTATCTTTTTTCCTCTGCTGAATACGTCGATATTGTCTATATCATGGGAGAAAACCACGTAATGAGGCGATCCGGTATTGAGGAACAGGCTGCCATTTATCATCCGCACTCCTGACACATTATTCATCTGCAGGGTGACATACGCTTCATCCGCGATTGCGCGATGGATGCCGTCGATCGCACGGAATTCCATTTCTTTCGCGGCAATCCCTGAAGAATGGGCAAACCGTGCCGTGCATCTTCCGCCATTCCCGCACATGGTGCTTTCGAATCCGTCTGAATTGAAATATGACATCCTGAAATCGAATTCATTGTCGACTGAGACCAGGATCAACCCGTCCGCACCGATGCCGAACCGCCTGTCGCAGAGGCGCCTTACAGTGCCTGTGTCCGCAGGGTCGAAAAGGCTGGCCCTGTTGTCGATGATTATGAAGTCGTTCCCTGTGCCCTGGTATTTGTTAAAAGGTATTACCATCCGTGTTAAAGTGTTGTTAAATATTTGTCTATTAGATCATGGCGAATATAATTTGCATGAACTTTGTTAAACAAATGAAACTGTAAGAGGTTATAAAGATATGAATCTTTTAACAGGAGTCATACCGATGTATAACCGGGAAAAACATAACTTTAATTCAAATAAGACAGAACAATGAAAGCAAAGTATTTTTTTGGGGCAATCCTGATGGCTTTTCTGGGGGCGGTAATTGCACTTTTCGCATATTCGATGATTCAAGGGAAACGTTCACCGGCCACGACTAACGGGAGTTCAAATGCCGAGCTGAAGAGGACCGAAGCATTGCTTACCTCCCTTTCCGATCAACAGGCCCAGCCGGTTGACCTGACCTTCGCCGCTGAAGTCACGGTGCCCACGGTGGTTCATGTGCACACGGTATCCACAGTCGAGAACGAGGGTGACAATCCGATCATGCAATGGTTTTACGGCAATCAATACAATAAACCACAGAAGGTCAGCGGATGGGGTTCAGGAGTCATTATCTCCTCTGACGGATATATCATTACCAATAACCATGTAATAGAGGATGCCGATAATATCGAGGTAACCCTGAACGACAACAGGAAATTCAAGGCGGAAGTTATCGGAAGGGATCCGAGTACGGATATTGCTGTACTTAAGATCAAGGCAGATAACCTTCCCTTTATCAAGTACGGGGATTCCGACAGGCTGAAGCTCGGTGAATGGGTGCTGGCCGTTGGAAATCCTTTTAACCTTACCTCCACGGTCACAGCCGGGATTGTGAGTGCCAAGGGAAGGAACCTGCAGCTTATCAACAGCGATTATTCGATAGAGGCATATATACAGACGGATGCCGCCCTCAATATGGGTAACAGCGGAGGGGCCCTGGTAAATACCAAGGGTGAGCTTGTCGGTATCACTTCTGCAATAATCTCTCCTAGCGGCGCTTATGCAGGAAATTCATTTGCCATTCCGATCAACATTGTGCGGAAGGTGGTCGATGACCTCAGGAAATACGGGGAAGTGCAGAGAGCCATAATTGGAGTGAGGATCTCGGAAGTTACCCAGGATGATGCTGATAAGCTGAAGCTTCCTGAAGTGAGCGGGGCAAAGATTGCAGATGTTACGAAAAACGGGGCTGCCGAGTCGGCCGGGCTGAAAGCCAATGATGTCATCGTGAAGCTCGATGGGGTATCCGTGGGTACACCGGCAGAGCTCCAGGAGCAGGTCGGGAAACATCGCCCCGGCGACAGGGTCAACATTACCTATTTGCGAAACGGCAAGGAGTTCACGGTTCCGCTTGTTCTCAAGAACCTTGCGGGCAATACAAGCATCGTAAAGCCGGGAAGTGATGAGGAAATGATGGGCGTGGTCTACGGAGCAAGGTTTGAAGCCCTTTCATCATCTGATAAGAGCAAGTATAATATTGACTATGGGGTTAAAGTCTCAGAGGTCAACAGCGGCAAGTTCAGGGACATAGGCCTGAAGAAAGGCTACATAATACTGAATGTAAATGGTCATAAGGTGAAGAGCGCCGCGGATGTTCGCGAGGCTGCTTCCAATGATGGAGGTCTTCAGTCGATTGAGGGCATCCAACCCGATGGCACCTTCTTCAGCTATACCTACAGGAGCTGACAGGAACTACATATATGAGTGTAAAACAGGGGGTTATGAGTATATGATCCCCTGTTTGTAACATTATCAAATATATTTTGTTATTACTTCGTAAAGAATTATCTTTGCGGAAATTTTTTCGGAGGCACAATGAGACAGCTAAAGATTACCAAATCGATAACTAACAGAGAGAGTGCTTCGCTCGACAAATATCTTCAGGAAATAGGCAAGGAAGAATTGATTACGGTAGAGGAAGAGGTCGAACTGGCACAGAGAATCAAAAAGGGAGACAGGGCTGCTCTTGAAAAACTCACAAAAGCAAATCTTCGTTTTGTCGTGTCTGTTGCAAAGCAGTACCAGAACCAGGGTTTAAGTCTTCCGGATCTGATCAATGAAGGCAACCTTGGACTTATAAAGGCTGCTGAGAAATTCGACGAGACAAGGGGCTTTAAATTCATTTCATATGCAGTGTGGTGGATCCGCCAGTCAATTCTCCAGGCTCTTGCGGAGCAGTCGAGGATTGTACGGTTGCCTCTTAACCAGGTGGGATCGCTGAACAAGATCAACAAGGCATTTTCCAGGTTTGAGCAGGAAAATGAACGTACGCCTTCGCCTGAGGAGCTGGCAGATGTGCTCGAGCTGCCGAAGGAGAAGGTTACAGATACTCTTAAGGTCTCCGGACGTCATGTTTCGGTCGACGCTCCTTTCATTGAAGGTGAAGACAACAGCCTGCTTGACGTACTTACAAACACCGATTCCCCGGTGGCCGATAAGCTCCTGATGGATGAATCACTTTCAAGGGAGATTTACAGGGCTCTGGCAACCCTGACTGAACGCGAACGGGATATCATAAGATATTTCTTTGGCATCGGATGTCAGGAGATGACACTTGAAGAGATCGGTGAGAAGTTTGGCCTTACAAGGGAGCGGGTGCGCCAGATTAAGGAAAAGGCTATCCGCAGGCTAAGGCACACGTCCAGAAGCAGGTTGCTGAAGGGGTATTTGGGTTAATAGTTCTGAAAGTTCAATTGTTGTAAATAAAATTCCGGCGCGGCCATTGGCTGCGCCGGTTCTTTTTTTCCGATGGGAAGAAATGAAAAACGAGCCCCGGGGAGAGACTCGTTTTTGGAATGCCCGTCTGCGTGGAAGCGACGGGCTGGGGAAACAATTAAATGACTTATTAAATTTCTGCTGAGTCATTGTACTTCTGATCCGAAAAGTACTACCATGAAGCCTCAATTCCAAGGATTCGGCCGTTCAGCTAACCGTTGCCCCTTTACGGCCAACAGGATCGGCTGTACAGCCTATAAACGGGTATAGCAAATAGTTGGAAAATTGCCCGGCGGAAACCTTATTTCCTTGCAAAGCGGTTCACGAATTCGCCCTTGTACGAATCGCTGAGATGAGCCGTCAATCCCTCCGAAAGTTCAATCTCTCCCTGGCGGTTGTATGCCGTCACATGATCAAGATTTATTATGTAGGAATGGTGGATCCTTATGAAATTATGGTCCGAAAGAAGATCGAGAAAGTGCTTCAGGTTTTTGGAGCTGATGATTTTCCTGCTTCCTGTAAGGAAAAAATTTGTACAGTAACCATCAGCCTGGCACAGAATGATCTCAGGGATCTTCAGGACCACAAACCCCTTGATATTCGGTATGACAAGCGTGGGGTTCTTTGCCGGCCCGCCTTTGAGGTTTGAAACGAGTGCCTTCAGGTTTTCGGGTTCGCTTCTCTCTCTTCCGGAATCCATGATCTTGGCAACAGCTTCACGGAGCTCATCGATCTTGACCGGCTTAAGAAGGTAATCCACTGCGCTGAAGCGGAACGCCTTTACTGCATATTCCGAGTATGCGGTCACAAAGATTATCTTGAAGTCGATCCTGTCAAACATCGAAAGCAGGTCGAACCCTTTGCCGTCTCCCATTTCTATATCCAGAAATATCAGGTCGGGGGAGAGCCTTTTTATTAAACGGAAAGCCGATTTGATGGACGGCTCCGTACCTGCAATCTCCACCTCGGGACAGTACTCCTCCAGGTAGTTGCACAGAACATCCCTCGACAGCTTTTCATCATCGATTATAATGGCCCGGAGTTTTCGGCGGGAGTCCATGGTTTTAAAAGATCAGGTAGCCTAGAAGTCAGATATTTAATAAAAATAGCTAAATATCTTTCAGTTTCAAAATTTCAGAACCTAAAAATCTTATTGCTTTATTGAGAAGCGGGTCCCGGGATCAGCCCGGAATGACCGGAAGGTCGATCACAACCCTGGTGCCCGTATCCTCCCTGTCAGGATAACAGTCGCTGATAGTCACCTGGTAATCAGTCTTAAGAAGCTTATTTATGATCTTCAGCCTCTCAAGAACGATCGATATTCCGTGTGATTCCGTTCCGTACTGCGACGATCTCTGAGCCCCGGCTTTCTTTCTCCCGATCCCGTCATCCTCGACTGTGCATTTAATCCTGTGGTCGGTGAGGGTAAATGAAAGGGAGATCGTTCCTTTCCTCCCGGAAAGACCCCTCATACCATGCCATATGGAATTCTCGATAAAGGGCTGGATATGACCGGGGGATACCCTGTACTTTTCAGGCTCGATGGCAGGGTCAATGAAAATTTCATAGTCGAACCTGTCACCGAATCTGAGGTACTCAACCTTAAGGAAATCGGTGACCATTTCAATTTCCCTGTCGAGGGTTATGAAGTCATGATTCATGTTGTTCAGGATCGATCTTATAAGCTTTGAAAAATCAGCTATGTAGCGGTTACCTGAGATCTTGTCGTTGTTTGAAAGAAAGTAGTTTATGGAATTCAGGGAATTGAAAACAAAATGTGGGTTCATCTGGCCCCTGAGTGTCTGCAGCCTCAGGGTATCGAGCTTCAGGGATTGCTGTTGCCGCAGGTTTCTGATATACAGGTAAATGGCAAGGCCGATCAGGCCAATGATCAGGCACGGAAAAGCAAATGAGAAGAGGCGGGTCTGGTAAAAGTATGGTGTGGCCCTTATTTTCAGGAGTTTAGGATTACACCAGTTACCGTTCCTGTCGGTTGCCTGAATCCTGAAATCGTACCAACCGGGTCTCAGGTTGGCAAAATTGACCGATCTGTCACGGAAATCAGTTACGGCCCAGTCCCTGTTAATGCCCTGAAGCAGATACCTGTACTTTGTTTTGCCTGAATTTATGAAATCAATGGAGGAAAAGGTGATCCTGAAATTATTTTCTCCTGCCTTGAGGGTTATCGTATCGGAATCATTTGCACCATTTTTATAATGCTTTGTCACACCCGAAACACTTATATCGGTAATAATTACACGCTGCCTGGAGGAGCTGCTCCTGACCTGGAGGCTGTCGGGATAAAATGCTGCGATCCCTCCGATGCCTCCGAACATGAACTCCCCATCGGGAGCGGCAAAGGATGCGTCAGAATTAAATTCAACGATGTTCAGTCCGTCAGATATGTTGTACACTTTTACAAGCCCGGTCCTTGGGTCAATTCTCGATATCCCGTTATTGGTTGTGACCCAGACAAAGCCGCCGCTGTCCTTCCTGATGCTGTAGGTCGTATTGTTTGAAAGCCCGTTTGCAGTCGTGTAGAACTTCATTTCCCCTGTGCCGGGCTTGTAGTTGCAAACCCCTCCCCCCAGGGTCGCTGCCCAGAGATTATTGTCGTCCCCCTCGCAAATATCTTCAACATTGTAGCCGTCAAGCCCGAGCTTTACCATCCTGCTGCTCCAGTTAGCAGGATTGATTGCAATAATCGTGTTATTCCTCGAACCTGCCCAGATGGTTCCGCTTTTGTCGCGGATCAGCCGGTAAATTGTAAAATCTCCGTCTTCCCTGTTCCAGACTAAGGTTGAATGCCCAGTCACGGGATCGAACCTGTAAATATTGTTCGTAGCAACCAGAATGGTGCCGTTTGCCTCAGGTAATATTGTGTGAAAAAGTGGAGGGACCTCGGGATGGTAGATTGTGAATTTCCTTGACGCGAAATCATAAAACTCAAGGCGTTTGAGATAATATCCCAGCCATAACCCGGTTCGTGTTTCGACAATCGCCCTCAGGTGAGCTACATTCTCCCTTTTGTCAGGGTAGATCGGGTCAATTTTACCGGTCGAGCCATCCGGCCTGATAATGTGAATGGATTCCCTGCCGCGTATCCCGGCCCAGATTACTCCGGAATGATCCTTGTATACCGAATAGACAGCCTCAGACGGATCTATGCCGGATTCGGACTGGTAGTTCCTGAAAATCAAGGGTGAAACCATTACCTGGACCAATCCCAGGCTATTCCCCGATCCCGACCTTGCAGAAAACCACAATTGATTCTTGTCCACCTGCAGGAAAGCCAGGGTGAAAGGCAATGCCTCGTTCCTGATGTATTCAGTCCGCCTGGTGCCCGGGTTATAGATGCTTAAGCCCTCCTTGCGCGAAGCCCACGCAAATACCCTGTTGCCAACCAGTTCCCGCGGGGGAATGGGATCCTTGAACTCCCAGAACTGGTTATCCTTTTCGAGCCTGAAAAGGCCGAAATTGGAGAGGAACCATCTGTTTCCGCCCGGTGAAATATAAAGCTCGGACCAGTGTCTTTCCATGTAATCCCTGGTTATACCATCCTTTGAATTGAAGATCCGGTATTCATTGTCAATGATATATACCTTGTCACCTTCATTCGTGGTACGCCGGGTGAGGTGATAGAGGTCGTCCCCGGCCAGCCAGATCTCCCTGTCATTTGTGACCATAACACAAGAAATTCCGCCGGCGCTGAAAAAGTTGCTCTCTTCCATGAAAATGTCAAAGCGTTCAAAACGACCGGTTCTGAAGTCTCTCTTGTAGAGGCTGAATTCACTTATTATCCACAGGTTCCCCTTATTGTCCACGTCAAGGCTGGCATCAGTCCGGTGTTGTGGGAAATTTACCATTTCAACCCTGCGGAAATTATCATCAGAGCGGTCATACTGAACAACCTGGCCCATATCAGACATTATCCAGAGGTTGTTCCCGCCGTCCACGGCCAGGTCCTTGATCGCAAAATAGGGCAGGGAGGATGAATCACCGGGTACGTGATAATAGTTCTTGAACTCATACCCGTCATAACGGCTAAGGCCATCCCACGTTGCCACCCAGAGGAAACCGGAACTGTCGAGAGCTATCTCCCTGACATTATTATTGGCCAGCCCATCCTTTGTGGTAAAAGTACGGAAGTTGAATTGCTGGGGGTAAAGCGGCATTGCTGCCAAAAAGGCAAAAATGAGGGTCCATGTAAAAACCAGGATCCCCTGTTTAACCGGCATATATATACGGAAGCTCAGCATTCGGGCTGTTAAGATAAATCTTTTTCTGTTAATAAAATAACAATCGGGAATTTCAAAATCTTGCAGGTAAGCATTTTATCGGGGTCCGTTAATGATCCGTTCAACAACCGGAGACATTGAGCCTGAACATTTATTTGAAGAGCATTGTTACACGGTTCCGGTTTAAAATGAGGCGATAACTCTGCTGATTTGCAGGGAAAAAGTAAATTTGCATACTTATGGAATTCAATCTGACTTCTGATTTCCAGCCGACAGGCGACCAGCCCGAGGCAATTGCCCAGCTGGTGGAGGGTCTCAACAATGGTGTACCCTACCAGACTCTTCTTGGAGTGACCGGTTCGGGTAAGACTTTCACCATTGCAAACGTCATCCATATGGTACAGAGGCCGGTACTTGTGCTCAGCCATAACAAGACCCTTGCTGCACAACTCTATGGTGAATTCAGGCAGTTTTTCCCCGGGAACAGGGTGGAGTATTTTGTTTCGTATTACGATTATTACCAGCCAGAGGCATACCTCCCTGTCACAGACACTTATATTGAGAAGGACCTTTCAATAAATGAGGAGATAGAAAAGCTGAGGCTCAGCGCCACTTCAGCATTGCTTTCGGGAAGAAGGGATGTGATAGTCGTTTCCTCGATATCATGTATTTACGGCATTGGTAATCCTGATGATCTCCAGTCGAATACAATCCATATCAAACAGGGCCAGGCATTCGGAAGGAACCAGTTCCTCAGGAAGCTGGTCGACAGCCTCTATTCACGTAATGAGCTGGAATTCAAGCATGGCACCTTCCGTGTCAGGGGTGACACCGTTGATATTTTCCCGGCATACGCTGACCAGGCTGTCAGGGTCGTGTTTTTCGGCGACCAGATAGACGAGATAAGTTCATTTGATCCGGTTGAAGGTCAGAAGCTTGATCTTTTGCCGGAATATATCGTTTACCCCGCCAACATTTTTGTCACCACGCGTGAAAGGATCAATCAGGCTATAAAGCTGATCCAGGATGATATGGTGAAGCAGGTCATCCATTTTAATGATATTGGTAAAAGGGAGGAAGCCAAGCGGCTCGAGCAGAGGGTCCAGTACGATATCGAAATGATAAAGGAGCTGGGCTACTGCAGCGGGATAGAGAATTACTCGAGGTATTTCGACGGCAGGAAGCCAGGCACAAGGCCATTCTGCCTCCTGGATTTTTTCCCTGAAGATTTCATAACCATTATCGATGAAAGCCACGTCAGCGTTCCTCAGATCAGGGCCATGTACGGAGGTGATCATTCGAGAAAGCAGACCCTTGTCGAGTACGGTTTCCGTCTGCCTGCCGCTCTCGATAACAGGCCCATGCGGATGGAGGAATTTGAAACCCTGACGGGCCAGACCATTTTCATGAGCGCCACCCCTGCAGATTACGAGCTTGAAAAGAGCGAAGGGGTATTTGTTGATCAGGTCATCCGCCCGACTGGGCTGCTTGATCCGCCGATAGATGTCCGCCCCAGCAGGAACCAGATCGATGATCTCATGAAGGAGATCAGGGAGCGGGCTGCGGCAGGGGAGAGGACCCTGGTAACCACACTTACCAAGCGAATGGCAGAGGAGCTTACGGCTTACCTGCTGAAATTCAACATTAAATGCCGCTATATCCACTCCGACATTGATACCCTCGACAGGATTGAAATCATGGAAGGGCTCCGGGCAGGATCTTTCGATGTTCTGGTGGGAGTGAACCTTCTCAGGGAAGGGCTCGACCTTCCGGAGGTATCCCTCGTTGCCATCCTCGACGCCGACAAAGAGGGCTTCCTGAGGTCGGCAAGATCACTGACCCAGACAGCTGGCAGGGCTGCGAGGAACCTGAAAGGGAAGGTGATAATGTACGCGGATTCCATTACCGACAGCATGCAGCAAACGATCAATGAGACAAACCGCAGAAGGGACAAGCAGCTGAAGTATAACGAGAAAATGGGAATAACCCCGGCGCAGATCGTAAAGAAGACGGGTACCATGCTAAGCGGGTTTTCCAGGAAAGGGGTTGAGATCAGGGCTTACGTCGAGCCCGATCGTCCCGATATTGCAGCTGATCCGGTTGTCAGGTACATGGATATTGATGCGCTTGAAAAAGCGATGGAAAAGACCAGGAAGAACATGGAAAAAGCCGCCTCTGAGCTCGACTTTATCCAGGCTGCCCGATTCAGGGATGAACTGGCTGAGCTTCAGGCGCTGCACAGGAGCAGGGCCATGGAGTCCTCAAAGTGATTATGGCCTGGACGCCAGCCGTTTTGCCGTAAACTCAGCTTTTGTGCCCTCTTTCGGGACTTCAACAGTCCCTTTAATAAGGTCCCCGTCAATCTCTCCGGAATACCTGCTGCCATCGACCATGAATGAGATCTGGTTGCCTCTTATCCGCCCGTTATCGACCGGATATGATCTTCCATCCCGGGTCAGAAGGCCGCCCACAATCTGGTATTTCTGTGAGAAGCTGATCTCTGAATCGCTGCTCTTCCAAAGACCGTCAACCCGTGCAGGGATTATCCACATAAAAGCGGTGTTCCAGCTGTTCCAGTTCTCAGGGGTTGTTACAGTTGAGTCAGGGACCCAGTCATTCATTGTAAAGGTGTTGGAGACCACCCTGGTCCCAGGGCGAAGCTCAAGAAGCTTTGGCCTCAGCTTAATGTTCAATCCGGGGAGGAGGAAAAGCGTGATGACTGTGGCATGTGAAAGATCCGCCTCAAACATATCACCCTCGATGAATTCGACTTTGTCTGACACTCCTTCGCGCCTGGCATTTTCGCGGGAGAGAACTATCATATCGTGGTTGAATTCCACTCCCTCCGCCTTTGCACCAAGCCTGGCTGCGGAAATAACGGTCCTCCCGTCACCCGAGCCAAGATCAATTACGAAATCTTCCGCCTTCACTTCTGCCAGTTCCAGCATTTTGTCCACAAGCTCCGTTGGTGTCGGAACCCAGACCACATCCTTGCCTTTCTGGCCGATCTTAGGCTCATAAACCGCCGGCTTCCTGTCCTGCCCGAAAAGTGTCAGGCCTGCCAGCAATGCCAGCCAAAGCAAACAAATTCTCCTGAAAAATAGGGATGCTTCCATAGTTCTTTCATTTTAGGGGAAACAAATGAAAGAACTAAATTTACTAAATTAATCTCATTTGGAGATAAGTCCCCTTACATATCGGGCAATGGCAAGCGAAGATGTGAGCCCCGGCGACTCTATGCCGATAAGGTTTATGAAACCGGGAAAGCCCCGGTCACTCTCTTCCCTTATATAAAAATCCCTGAGCGGCTCTCCGGGCTTCTGGATCTTTGGACGGATTCCTGCCATTTCGGGCGACAAGTCACCGGGCTCAAGGAAAGGCAGGAACTTCTTCGCCGAACTGAAGAAGGAATCCCTTTTCCGCGGATCGACGGTGTAGTCATAAACATTCGAAGCCATCCACGTCACGTCAGGTCCCAGCTTTACACCTCCCCCCATATCCCTTGTCACATGGATCCCGATCCCTTCGAGATTATGCAGCGGAACTGGATATATGAGACGGCTGATCAGCCTGTTCTTCGGAGGATTAAGCCTGAAGTATTCACCTTTTGAGAACACGATCCTGAGGCTTTCATCTTCAATTCCGGCCATGCCAGATACTTTGTCGGACATCAGCCCGGCTGAATTGATGATTACCTTTGAGCTGTACCCGAATGTCTTACCGTCAGCATCCCGAAGCATGACAACATATCCTTCGCCGGTTCTCCTGATCCCCGTCACCTCGCTCCCATACACAATTGCACCCCCGTTATTCAGGGTATTTGTTTCCAGCCGTTTCATATAGGAATGCGAGTCGATTATCCCCGTTGAAGGTGAATGAATGGCCCTCAGGGCAAATATGTCGGGCTCCATGGCCGATATCTCATCCCTCTCAAGAATTACCAGGTCATCGACTCCATTTACTTCAGCATTCTCCTTAAGCCCTTCAATGACAGACATCTCATGTTCATCAGTGGCAACGATCAGCTTGCCGCACCTGCTGAACGGGATCTTATTGGCAGCGCAATACTCATAAAGGAGTCTCTTTCCTTCAAGGCAGAGCCTTGATTTGAGGCTGTTCCTGGTATAATAGATCCCGGCATGGATCACTTCGCTGTTCCTGCTGCTTGTTTCCTGTCCGAAAGTGCCGTGCCTCTCGACAAGATATAAATTCGCGAATTCTGCAGACAATCTTTCAGCTATTGCCAGTCCCACGGCACCCGCACCTATTATGGTTATCTCAGCATCCATCCTTTTATCCCGTAAGAAGTTGCATCAAAAGTCCCTGGTTTACCCTTGCTGTCCCGACAGCTTCCGACAGTCATCGGGGCGGGACACAAAGCACAACACAAAGATTGCATAAAGGCTGGTTTACTGTAAAAGTTACTTTTAATGCGGCCCCTTCAAAAGTAATTGAAAATATCATGCATCCTGTCCGGCCGGGAAGCTATAAATTCCCATGGAAATTTTAAATTTGTTGTATGTAACCTTCCCTTCAACTTAACCGAACTGACCTATGAAAAAATTTCTGATAATTATTGTCATGCTTACTGCATGCGGCCGTCCTGCGGAAAAGAAATGGAACCTCGTTTGGTCCGATGAATTCAACTTTTCCGGTTTGCCGGATTCCGCCTCCTGGAGGAATGAAGTGGGGTTTATCAGGAACAATGAGCTGCAGTATTATACTTCCAGACGACCTGAAAACTGTATTGTGCATAATGGGAATCTCCTTATCATCGGCCGGAAGGAATCTTACGATTCGGCGGGATATACCTCCGCAAGCATTACGACCGACGGCATGCATTCCTGGACCTATGGAAAGGTCGAAGCGAGGATCAGGCTTCCGAAGGGGCAGGGGCTCTGGCCGGCATTCTGGATGCTCGGGCAGGATATCCACAAGGTCGGATGGCCCCGCTGCGGCGAAATTGATATTATGGAACATATCAACAATGAGAACACCCTGTACGGAACTGCACATTGGGATAACGGCTCGCATGTATCCAGCGGCGGAACCGCTCCGTGCGATGTTACACGCTTTCATGATTATTCCGTCGAATGGGACAGGGATTCAATAAGATGGTTTCTTGACGGCAGCAGGTATCACGGGGTTTGCATCCGCGACAGCGTGAACAGCACTGCTGAGTTCCACATGCCTTTTTATGTCATCCTGAATATGGCGATCGGAGGAGACTGGCCGAAGAATCCCGACGAGACCACCCTGTTCCCAGATACCATGATGGTGGATTATGTAAGGGTCTATCAAAGATGAAGTTAGATCCGGCTTTGTTCCGGGTGCAAAGGATCAGGCCGCAATATTACCTGTCTCTGGCCGTAAACCGGGAACCTGGTTTCGTTGGCCCAAACCTGCAAATTGTAAAACGATTGCGTCATTCATCGGGTGAAAGACTTAAATTAAGCGCCGGGAGATCCTTTGGTATTGAATAGTGGATAACGGCGGATGTCCCATAAAGGGAGGAATTTATATGAAAGCACGAACGCTTGTCGTACTGTTGTTGCTTATGACAACATGTTTGCCTCTTGTTGCATATGATGTCTCTGATGAAGGACCAACGGGTTTTATAAAAAAAACAAGGGAGTTCAGGGAGGATACAGCAAAGGTCAGGCTTCTGGCGTTAAAAGGACTCGATTATGTAATAAAGAATGATTCGATCGCCAGGGAATATCTTGACAGCGCTTTGATGATCTGTCACAGGAACAGGGTCGAGATACCAGCCGAAGCACATTTTCTTGATGCCGAATGCAGCTTTTCAGCGGGAGACTTCCAAAGGGCATCCGAAGAAGCGTCGGCAGCCCTCTCCCTTTCCGAAGGGACAAAGAATTACCGGCTTAATGTCATGATCTGCCTGTTCCTTGGAAAATGCAATAACCGTACCGGGCTGTACAAGGAGAGCATTGACTATTATGACAGGGCAATTGCGGTAAGTGAGAAAAATAACCTGAAAGGATTCATTTCCAAGGCTTATGTAGGAAAGTCAGAAGTATATGGCTCTTTGAACGATATAGGGAAACAAAGGGAATCGTTTGAAAGAATGATCGAGGCCGGCAGGAAAGAGAAGAACATGGGGCATGTTATCGAAGGTTACTACAGGTATGGGACTTCTTACTGCGGAGATTCCGCGAATGTACCTGCACGGAATTTCCTCAAGGCTGATTCGCTGCTCAAAAAGTGCATCAGTTACGCTTCGGGAGTCGGCGACAGCATCTGGATGGCAGGTGCAATGGCCAACGCGGGCTGGAATTTCTACCTTCAGAATAAGTACGATTCAGCAATATACTATTATGAGAAATCGCTTAAATATGGCCTGAATACTGGTTATAACTATACTTCCGTCAATTCATACGGGAATCTCGGAACCATATACCGCGATCTCCATAAATACGGGCAGGCGCTTGCCTACTATAACAAGGCGATAGACCGTGCAAAGCTCGACCCGGACAACGAAACGAGGAACCTCTGGTGGATATACCAGGATATGAGTAAGCTGTACCTGAGCCTGAATGACACTGCAAAAGCATTCACATCATATGTCCTTTTCAAGAAGTACAGCGATATCCAGAACAAAAAAGAGAGCAGCAGGGGACTATCCGATGCGAGGGTAAGGTACGAAGCGGAGTCGCACCGGAAAGAGGTCGAATTGTTGTCGCTGAGACTTAAGAACAACAGGTTGCTGAATATTGGGTTCTCAGGGCTTATCGTGCTTTTACTGGCGATCGGGGTTTTGCTGATGAGGAGCAACAGGCTCAGGAACAAGAGGCGGATAAGTGAAATGAACCGCAAGATAGCGGAGGTCACCCAGGCCAATCTCAGGCAGCAAATGAATCCCCACTTCATTTTCAATACCCTGAATTCAATCCAGTACTATATGTACCAGCATGATAAGCTGGCTACAAATAACTACCTCACGAAATTCTCGACTCTGATGAGGAAGGTGCTCGATAATTCGAGACATACTTCCGTTCCTCTCAGTGACGAGCTTTCCGCCCTGAACCTCTACCTTGAGCTTGAATGTATCCGTTTTAAGGACAAGTTCGATTTCAGCATCGTTGTCGATGATGAGATCGATCCGCTCATGTACAAGGTCCCGACAATGCTGATACAGCCTTACGTGGAGAATTCCATTACACACGGGCTTATGCCGCTTGAGGGCAAGGGATCTGTCAGAATTGACATCAGGATGAATGAGAACTGCCTGCTGTGTACCATTGAGGACAACGGCATCGGCAGGAAAGCTGCAATGGAAAGAAGCCGGCTGAGGGAACCGAACCATAATTCCCTCGGGACACAGATCACCGAGTCGAGGCTCGACCTGGTGAATTCCCTTTATGGCACCAGCCTGAAGACACAATATACCGACCTTACAAATGAAAAAGGCGAGCCGACAGGCACCAGGGTGGAAATCCATATACCATTACTTGCATGAACAGTAAGCTCAAAACGATAATTATCGATGATGAACATGACGCCGTTGATTTCATCAGTTCGATAATTACGGAGTATTGTCCCTCCCTTGAGGTTGCAGGCAGGGCACACAATGTGAATGAAGGCGTCGCAGCAATAAGGGAAATCAAGCCCGACCTGGTATTCCTGGATGTTGAAATGCCGAACGGAACAGGTTTTGACCTCCTGACCCATTTCCCTGACAAGGAATTTGAGGTGGTCTTTATCACGGCTTTCAATCACTATGCGATCAAGGCGATAAAGTTCAGTGCGGTGGATTATATTCTCAAGCCGATTAATATCAACGAGTTTATCGAGGCTGTCGCCAGGGTGACCAAAAAGAAGTCCGAGAAGCCACTTCACCCGAATGAGAACTTCAAGGTCCTGATGGAGAACCTCAGGTCGTCCGTTCCCTCACGCCTTGCAATTCCAACTTCAGACGGGATGGAATATCTTAATCCCAGGGAGATCATAAGGATTGAAGCAGACAGGAGTTACTCCTGGTTCTACATCAGCAGTGGGGAAAGGAAAATACTCGTCTCGAAACACCTTAAAGAATTCCAGGAGCTGCTTGGCGACAGGTATTTTTTCCGATCTCATAATTCACACCTGATCAACCTGAAGTTCGTGAGAAAATTCATCCGCAAGGAGGGCGGCTATATTGAGATGTCGGATGGGGCACTTATTCCAGTTTCAAGGAATAAGAAAGATCTGTTTCTTGCCCAGATGTCAAAATTCAAAGGCTGATCCGGCTTCCGGAAAAAGCCGCATAAAAGAAAGGGGCGCCTGCAAAAGGCGCCCTCTTCTTTTCAAACCTAATTCAAACCTGCCCGGCTGTTACCAAATCCTCAGAGCGAGGCGGTCGTTTCGTTATTGTTTAAGAGATAGGGGAAATAAGCTGCTATAAGCATTGCAGCTTCCGTCTCTCCCCTTTTGCCGGGGGTCAGCACCTTCTGATGAAAATAAGCACTTCTGTTCAGCTCTGAATCAGCTGTTTTGAAGCCCTCCTTTTCAAGTTTCCTGTCGATCTTTTCGACTCCGAAATAGTTTTCATTGCACACATACTGGACTGAAAGCTTGTCGGAAAGAACGATATATTTCTTGCACTTGCTTCCATCTGTTACCACGACTTTGACCTCCAATGGGGAATTCTGGTAGGTGATTACAAATGTCTTGCATTCTTCACCGTTGATCTTTACCGGCTGGTCGGCAAGTTCAATCCTGTATGTTCCAAGCTGGGTGTAGGTCTGTCCTACTGCGACGACTTTCCTTGCATATGAAGCTGAAAAGACAGCTGCTGCAAGTAATACGGAAATGATTATTCTTTTCATGGCTTTAAAAATTAATGTTAATTTACTCGGTGCTTTTTTATTGTTTGATTGTCCAAAAATTCATTTTTAATTCTGCTCATCTTCCCTGATGATTTCATACCGAATATAAACCTTGTATATATACTGTGGAAGCTGTATTTAACAATTGGTAGTTCCCGGTTAACGGATAGCATATTTAGCCCCGGCAGGCCCTCCCGGTCCGCAAGAATTTCTGGTCAAAGTAGCAGGAATTATACTTACTTAAAGGAAAATATTCTAAATTAGGCTCCCTGATATTCCTGAAAACGGAATGCCGGCCGGAGCCTTAAAAACTGATGTTAAGTACCTGATGAGAAAGAGTATAGCTTCAATTATTATCGCACTTTGTTCACTGCTGGCATCGGGTCAGGGAGTTCATAAGTCACTCCTTGATAATCCTGATCTTGGATTGCATGGCAACGTTACATGGGTTTCCAGTACAACTATAAGGGTTGAATATGATTGGTCGGATGATTCCCAGCTTGCTGACTGGATACCGACCCATCAGTCGCAGCTGGTGAGGGGAAACGGCTCCCTGACCATTAAGGGGGGAACAGCCGCTGTAAGGTCAATGATATGGAAGCAGCTTATTAAATGCACCAGGATCTATGCTGAGGATGCCGTTGCGGTCAATTCATCGCGTGCGCACCTGAACTTTACCACGAATGTAATAGGATGGAGCGGATATGATTTCAATCCCGACGGGATGATCGGGCTCATTTATGTCTCCGACAGGAATTACTGGCTCGAGAACAAGAGCAATGCCCCTTTGCCCTCGCCGACAATTACACTCGGCCAGAAGTACACTTGTGACATTAACATCAGCAATACGTCAATTACCGCATTATCTTCCTCCGATAATACTACCTATACCCACAATCTTGCAACCCCTCCTTCCCTTGACAGGCAGGTCGCCATCGGCGGATGGGGCGGCGACACCAAATGGGGCAAGGTGATCATCGAGGGAGTGGTGGACCTTGATGCACTGGCCTGGCAGCCGCCGTCGGGGATGATAAACATCCAGAGCTGCGGGCCCTCTTTTTCTGCGGTACTGGAAGTAACCGGAAATCCCACGATCGAATGGACTTTTGACGATGAAACATATTCTTCATCCGCGACTCCCGCTAAGAACTATGGAACCATCGGGCTCAGGAACAATCTCCTCAGGGTTACTCCATGGTCGGCGCTTACAGGTATTAACCTGGGATACGATGCCGCTGATGGCGGATACGGAGGCTTTGGCGTCCTCGACAACCAGTTCATTATGAAGGTCCAGAACATTGACCTGGCCAAAAGCAGCCTGAGATATTTCTGTGCCAGCTACAGCCCCATATATGAACTCGATCTCCGGGGATTTTCGGAGATCAGGTTCGTTGAGCTTCTTTTCTGCCATAACCTGACCTCCTTAAAGCTGGATCAGCATCCTTTGCTTGAAAGGCTCTGCGTGGAGGAAAACAACTTGGTAAGCCTGGACATTTCAGGCTGCCCCGGGCTCAAGGACTTCAGGGGAGCTGCAAACAGCTTTCCCTTTGTGAACTGGGGTTCGACAGGGTCACAGATGTGGCACCTGTGTGTCAGGTCAAATCCCCAGTTTGTCAGCCAGCTTCCTGATCTGAGCCAGTTTCCTTCCCTGATAGAGCTCCTTACCTGGGATGATAACCAGTCGGGCGCTTTTACCTGTCATAATATAGTCGTTGACAGGATCGATTCTTATGATAATCATTACACAAGTGCGGATGTAAGCGGGTGTACTAATCTGACCCAGCTTTCCTTGTCCGGAAGCAAGTTAAGCATGCTTAACCTGAACCTCTCGGATAAGCTTGTCATCGTTAGTCTGAAAGACTGCTGGCTGAGAACCTCCCTTACCGATTATGTCCTCGCGAGGCTTGATGAAGCCGGAAAGACCGACGGATTGCTTGAGCTCGACGGAAATGCCCCGCCCACACCGGCAGGATTGACCCACAGGAACAGCCTGGTTTCGAAAGGGTGGACGGTCACGATCACTGAACCTGATCAGAATATTCCCGTCGAAAATATTGAAGTCCTCAGTGAAAATGGTGAAAATACGATAACTACTGTAAAGGGGACCCTGAAAATGACCGCAGTTGCTTTGCCTGACTATGCCACTGACACAAGCGTCAAATGGTCGGTAAGGAATGGTTCAGGTGTGGCCACGGTTGCAGCCGATGGCACGGTGACAGCGATCTACAATGGAACCCTTACAATCAGGGCCACTGCTAATGATGGCTCCGGTGCATACGGGGAGTTTGCCGTAACCATCTCGGGTCAGCCTGATTCGGAAAATGACGTCATAATGCCGATTGTAACAGGAAATGAACTCAGGATAATGCTGAATTCGAATTATGTCGGCTGGAAAGCAGAACTGTTCAGCATCCAGGGGACAATGATCTCGGCAAAATTGATTGATAGCGATGTTGTTACGTTTGATATCTCTTCAACCCCCCCGGGAATTGTGGTTGTTGTTCTGTCAGACGGGAACAGCTTGCGCGTTACCAAGGCATTTATTCCTTAACCCCATCCCCTGCAAATCCCATGAAACGAATTACCATGATCTCCGGAGTCCTCCTGGCAATTGCTTTATCATCTTGTAAACAGGAACCGGCGACAACCGAAGGCAAGCTGTTCATAATCGGCGGCGGGAACAAGAGCGATGCCATGCTCAGGGAGCTGGTAAACCTGTCTGGAATTGGCCCTGAAGGTTATCTTTTTGTTCTCCCCATGGCCGGTTCTGATCCCGACAGTTCTATCATCTGGGCAAGGGAAGATTTCAGTGTGACCGGCATCAGGAAAATAACCGGGTATAATTTCAAAAAAGGGGAGGAGCCCCCTAAGCAGATGTTGGACTCGCTGAGATCTGCAAAACTGATATTCATCAGCGGGGGCGACCAGGCCCGCTTTATGGATGCAGTCCGCGGAACTAAGGTGCAGGAAGCCATAAAGGAAGCCTGGAGGAATGGTGCAGTCATTTCAGGAACAAGCGCGGGCGCAGCAGTCATGAGCAGGAAAATGATTACAGGTAATCAGCTGAAGCATCCTGATCTTGAAGGTTCGTTTCCTACTATAGAGACAGGTAACGTTGAGATCACGGAAGGACTGGGCTTCCTGAATGATGTTATAATTGATCAGCATTTCATTAAGCGCCAGAGACTTAACAGGCTGCTTGCAGTATCCATCGAGAATCCCGAAGCCCTTTGCATAGGCATAGATGAATCGACGGCAATTATTGTCGATAAGGACCAGGCAAGGGTGACCGGGGAGGGCCAGGTGATTGTCATTCACAATAACAGGATGACAAAAAGTGTAAAAGGCAGCCTCCTGGGGACAAAAGGTCTGGAACTGAGTGTCTATCTGCCAGGAGACAATATCATCCTTCGGTAGGAGGTGAGAAAGGTCAGATGTATGGGTCCTTTTGCGTAACCTTTCCATCCCTTGCGACCCAGTTTCCCATTGCCAGCAGATGAACCAGCTTTAGCCCGCTGTCGAGGAAAAGGATGTCGGCATCGGCACCTTCGTCAATAATCCCTTTCCCCCTGAGCTTTAGGATCTGTGCCACGTTGGAGGTAAGTACGGGAAGCGCAGTTTCGAGTCCGATGCCTTCTTCCAGAACGGCATCCCTGAGTTCTCTCAGGTTCGAATCCGGCAAGCCCATTTCAAGCTTCACGAGCCGGCCTTCACTGTCAAACCCCGGCAATGATCCGCAGGAGTCGGATGAAAATGTGATATGCCCGGCGGGCACACCGGCCTCAAGCAGCATACGCAGCCCTGCAGATGGTTTTATCTCCTCGTCCCTGAAGTAAGGCCATGAACTGGTAGTGAGATCCAGATATCCCGTTTTCCCGTATTCCTTCGAATCCTCGAAAATATAATCATTCCTGTTGCAGTGAGTCGGAAGGAACTGTGTCAGCTTCAGCTCACTCTTTTCGACTGCTTCCCGTATCGGCTTGAAAGGGTCCCGGGCATCGCCCAGGTGGATGTTGACAATTCCTGCTTTCCCGCCCAGCATACCGCCAACCCTGGCCTGTGAAGCTATCCTTATGAGCTCGTCAGTTGTCGGGCATGAGCTGCGGTGGTCCGAGAGTGCGAGTTCCCCTGCGCCGATCACCTCGTCGATAAGAGCCACATCCCTGCCAATGTCGCCTGTAATTGTCGGGCACGGTACCTGGTAAGCCCCGGTCCAGATCCATGCTGAACCCCCCTGCTGCCTGATGGATTTTGCCTTCATGAGGACCGATTCAACGCTCCTTGTGAAGCCATCCGTCCCGAGACCCCCAACCACGGTTGTCACACCGGCCCCGAACATCATCGAGAGCCGCAGCTCGGGCGTCCTTGTCGAAGGGCCACCTTCACCTCCGGCACCGGCAATGTGAACATGATTGTCGATCAGCCCCGGAACAACTGTCAGTCCGTCAGCGTTAAAAACCTCTGTCCCATGATTACCGGGGACCTCGATATTGTCCCCGATAAGGAGGATCTTCCCGCCGCCGGTCAGAATGTCCTTCTTGCCAAGCAGGCGCGGTGTATAAACCATTGCATTCTTTACTAGCAGCATAATCAGTTTTTTTTAGTTATATGCAGGACCGAAGGAGCATAATTTCGCATCAACCAGCCTTTGTGCCGCTTTGAGTGACAGTATCACAAAGGTACACGAAAGATAGCCGGACCAGGCTTTTGCCTGCTTTGTGTCAGATCCTTGCGGTCCCGGATGATAAATTTAGCCATTCTTTGTTTCAAACTGGAGTCTCCCGGGGAATTTTGATTACATTTAACCTCATGCCTGGAATTTTGTAAATGCCTTAACCTGATCAATTACCATGCGCCTCAAATTTTCAGTACCTCACAATCTTGTAATTGTCTTCAGCATTATCATAATCTCTGCTATCCTCACATGGATCATCCCTGGCGGTAAATTTGACCGCAAAACGGTGAACGTCAACGGTGTAGAGAGGAGCGTAATCGTCAACGGATCTTTCCATTACGTGGAAAAGAATCCCCAGACCTGGCAGGTCTTTTCAGCTTTCTACAAAGGCTTCATCAACATGTCGCACATAATAGTATTCATCCTGATGGTCGGCGGTGCCTTTTGGATCATGAACGACACCAGGGCGATCGACGTCGGGATTTTTGCTTTCCTGGGCTTCACAAGGAGGATGGAAAGGTACGGGCCGGTCAGAATGCTGGGTGTGAACAATATAATAATCGCACTGGTAATGATCCTGTTCAGTCTTTTCGGTGCGGTATTCGGGATGAGTGAAGAGACGATCGCTTTTGCCGTCATATTCGTTCCGCTGGCGATCTCCATGGGATATGACTCCCTTGTAGGCATTGCCCTTTGCTATTTCGCGGCCCATATCGGGTTTGCAGGTGCGATCCTGAATCCATTTACGGTGGGGATAGCGCAGGGGCTTGCAAGCGTTCCCCTCTTTACAGGTATTGAGTACAGGACTCTCTGCTGGTCAATAATCACTTTCGCAGGGATTTCCCTTGTCCTCCTGTATGCCGCAAGGATTAAGAAGCACCCTGAGAAGAGCCCGATGTACCAGGCGGATGAGTACTGGCGCGAAAAAGGGAGCAGCCACCTCGATCAGATCAGGTACAATACACCGCTGTCAGCCTGGATAGTTGCGGCTCTGACCTCTGCCGCCCTGGTGATCTTTGCCGTCAGGTATCCGGTCACAACCCTGAACGCCGGGACCGCATCAGTCTCGGCCCCTTTGCTTCCGGTGCTGGCAGGATTGTTCATCATAACCAGTTTTGTGGCACTACGGCGTTCGATACATTTTTTCGTTCTTAATGTGCTGGCATTTACCATGGTTTACCTGGTTATCGGAGTGCTCGGCTACCAGTGGTATATCATGGAGATAGCCGCACTGTTCCTTTCCATGGGGCTTGTGACCGGGTTTGCGGCATCAAGGAAACCGGGTGAGGTCGCGAAGCTTTTCGTCGACGGGGTAAAGGATATTGTATCTGCATCCCTTGTTGTGGGTTTTGCCGGGGGGATAATAGCCATACTGACCGACGGCCAGATCATCGATACCGTTCTCAACAGCCTCTCCGGGGCCCTGCACGGGGCAGGAAAGCTGTCGGCGATAACAATCATGTATGGGTTCCAGTCGCTGCTGAACCTCGTGATCACCTCGGGATCTGCCAAGGCAGCCCTCACTATCCCCATAATGGCCGAGTTTTCTGACATAGTAGGGCTGACACGGCAGGCGACCATAATGGCTTTCCAGTTCGGGGCCGGGTTTACCGATATGATCGCTCCCACATCGGGGGTGCTGATAGGTGTGCTCGGTATGGCAAGGATCCCATATATAAAGTGGCTGAAATGGGTCATGCCGATCCTTATTACACTCGTGATCATCGGCTTCCTTCTTCTTATACCCACCGTGACAATGAAGCTTAACGGTTTCTGATACTGAGGATCCCTGTGCCTGCTGATCATGTTCTTTTGCAAATAATTGATGGTGCTGCATGAAGGCTAGTGATAAAGAAAACTTGCTTTGTCACGATTATTAACCGAACTTGTAATAAAAATTCATGGAAAAGCTGTTCAATAACCTGGTCCAGGAAAGAGGGTCATTGAAAGAATTCAAATCCACGCTTTACAATCTGTACGATTTTTCTATGAGAACCTGCCTGGACGGACCCTTTGATCTCACCTGCAGGGATCCTGAACTTGCTCAATGCTATGAGGACCTCGACAAGCTTATTTCCGGTGCTGAACTGGTCAATAATTATGGGGAGGTTCTGCAGAATGATAATCTGCGGCCAAGAAACGGCAAAACCATGCTGGAGCTTCTTGAGGGCATAAAGCGGTTGCTCGAAATCTATAAGCTGGAAGTTCCCAGGGGAATCCAGGTCAACACTGCGAACAGGATCATTAAGGCAATCCAGGAATCCCTGAAATAAATAATCGTCTTCCGGTGAAGCCGTGATTCGTTGCTCTTTACAGCCGGGGCATAAATCACCGGGTATCGCACTGTTTCAGCAGGGACAATGGTTTTTCTGATAAACCCTTGGCGAAACGCCGAAATGCTTTTTAAATGCTTTGGAGAAATATGAATAAGAGCTGAATCCGGTCTTATCCGAGATCTCCGTAAGTGATGCAGAGCCCTCCTGCATCATCTCCGCCGCTTTTCTAAGCCTGAAGCTGGATATGAAATCTATCGGCGACATGTCCATCAATCCCCTGATTTTCCTGTAAAAGACAGTCCTGCTGAAACCCAGGTCCTTCCCGATCTGATCCACATTTAGCTCCGGGTTTGACAATTCCCTCTCAAGGATCGATGTGAGCTTATTCATCATCTTTTGATCGTGCTGGCTCAATGCAATTGGCACGGGAGCTTTATTCCCGGGTTCAGGCTGAGGGGTGGAGTAATACTCGCGAAGCCTGTCCCTGTACATGAACAGGTTCTTGATGGTCAGCAGCAGAAAGTCGACATGGAAAGGCTTGCAGATATATGCATCAGCTCCCTGCTCAAGACCTTCAACCTGGTCGTTTATTGTACTTTTTGCCGTGATCAGGATCACGGGGATATGCGAGAGCTCAGGGTGATCTTTAACCCTTTTGCAAAGTTCAAATCCCGACATGCCCGGCATAAGGACATCACTGAGTATAAGATCTGGTGAGCCTCGCTGGGCCATCTCCCAGGCTTTGCTGCCATCGAGCGCTTCGAGAAGGTTATACTGGCTGTCGAGCAGGTTCCTTATAAATTCCATCAGGTCCGTATTATCTTCGGCAATAAGGATTGTGTACGGTTTCTTTGCCTGTGCATTTCCAGCCTCAACATGATGATCCTGCCTGATCTCCCCTTTGATCACATCGGTGGGGCTTATCTTGTCTATTTCGTTGTATACGTCTTCAAGAGGCAGAATGAATGAAAACGCCATTCCGCCTTCGGGCTGGTTCTGTCCGCTGATAAATCCATTATGAGCTTCTACCATTCGTTTCGTATGATGCAGCCCGATTCCGCTTCCGCTGTAGTCTGGCTTCAGCCCCGAAAAACTGTTTATCCTGCGGTAACGGACAAAAAGTTCCCCGATCTTATCCGCCGGGATCCCCGGGCCTGAATCTGAAACCGTGAGCTCAAGATAAATGGAATCCGACGCCAGCGGCATGCCGGGATATCTTTTGTATGCCTCTACTCCACTGATCTCCCTGGTCGCAAGTTTTACCGAACCGTTATCGGGAGTATGCTTGAGCGCATTGGAAAGCAGGTTGTGTAGTATTTTTTCAAGCTTATCGATATCCACCAACAGGACCTGGCTCTCAGAATGAGGCGAAAATACGAGCTCGATCTGTTTTTTCCGGGCCGGATATTCAAAGACTTCCAGGATGTTTTTGAGATGCTGAATGATATCCTCCTTCTGTACCTGCAACGCCAGAATCCCGCTTTCCATCTTCCTGAAATCCAGGAGCTGGTTGATAAGACGAAGCATGCTCTGCACATTTCTCGAAACTGTATTCAGGAGCTTCATATTCGGTTCGCTCAGGTTTCCGGATGAGGATAGCTGCTCCAGCGGGGCTGATATCAGTGTAAGCGGGGTCCTGAGTTCATGCGAAATATTGGTGAAGAAATTGGTCTTCATCTCGGAGATCTCCTTCTCCCGCTCACGTTCATTGTGTTCTATTTCCAGCAGCCGCCGGTTGAGCTTGGCTTTAAAGATCAGCCGGAAGAGGGAGTATGAAAGAAATATAAATGTCAGGATATAGAGGCCTCGTGCCCACCAGGTAGCCCAGGGCGCCGGTTCGATGGTTATATGTATCCTGGCAGGTATCCTGCTTTCCACACCGTTACTGTTAATCGCTTTGACGTAAAAGGTATATCCGCCTGCTGAGAGGTTTGAATATGTAGCCCTCCGGAAATTTCCGGTGTAATTCCAGTTCTCATCAAATCCTTCCAGCTTATAGGCATAAGTCAGCTTATCGGGGGCTATAAAATCGATACCCGTATAATCGATTGAAAAATTTGTTTGACGGTGGCTGAGAGTGACATTATCCAGGTAGGCAAGGCTCCTGGGCAGAACCTTCACTGATAAGGGCTGTGTGCTTTGATTCACGATCTTCAGATCTTCAAGACGTATGACAGGATCAAAACTGTTAGCCACAACGACAAGAGGGTTGAAAAAAGTTAGTCCATGATTTCCGGTGAAGAAAATACGCCCGTCTGAGCTCTTGAGCCCTCCCTTTTCGTGGTATTGGTTGCCGAGGGTGCCATCACTGATGGAATAATTGGTAAATAGAGTATCTGATAAATTGAGATTCGAGATACCGCTGGAAGTGCTCATCCAGATATTGCTGTTGGGATCTTCTTCGAAACACAATATATTATTGCTGGGAAGTCCTTCATTTTTTGTAAAAACATGAAATTCTCCCTTCTTCCAGAACAGCATGCCGCTCCCGTAACTTCCCATCCAGATCCTCTGCTGCGAATCTTCAAACAATGTGACGCATGCCTGTGCAACCGGCGATGCTTTCCCGTCAATCTGGACCTTTTGGGGGATGGTGTCTCCCTTGTTCAGACGGAATATTCCTTCCTCATAGGATGAAAACAATATGTCACCCGATTCCAGGATACATAGATCAGGCACATTTGACCTGTAATAGTTCGATACTTTTTTTAAGACGCCCTTGCTGATTTCAATCTTAATGAATCCATTCCAGGAACCAATCCAGATGTTACCATCCTTGTCTTCCTTCACTGTCCTTACCTGCTCGATCTTTTTCCTGTCAAGCACACTGATTGCCCCTTCCCTTGTGACAGAACCAATAATAAGCTGCCCGGCAAGCCCGATCCAGATCCTGTTCCCCGAGTCGATGAAAAGGGATTCAATTGGCCCGTCAGACTCATTAAAAAGATTGGAATTTCGTGAATCATAAACAGTTATTTTGCCTGTACCTGAATAATGGAACAATCCGTTGTAACGGGTGCCGATCCAGAGATTCCCAAATCTGTCTTCAACAATCCTCGTTACAAATTTATCCCTGACGATATTGCTGAGCTGCTGGTCGTAGTTAAAATATTCAAGTGACTTGTTCCAGACTGTGAATCCTTTATCATATGAACCTATCCACACATTCCCCTGCCTGTCAACATAGTTCGAGAGCAGTTCATTTGAATTGAAATTGTTAAGCCGCCAGGGTTCATTGTGCTGCAGGGTCTGCGACAACATATCATATTGATAGAGCCCTTTGGTTTCGGTTCCGATCAGGAGCCTCGACCTGTTGATCTCAGTGATGAAGTTTATCTGGGTTTTACTTATTTCCGGGGATTCGAGACATGCAGCCGGTAATTTCTTAAAGGACCTTGAAACAGGATCAAAGCATACGATCCCGGAATTTGTTCCCAGCCACCAGGTTGCATTGGGATCTTTATAAACTGCCGAGGTTACCTGGCGGTTCCCCGGTAACGGAAAATAATCCCAGGAAGTATTGTTCCTGCACTCGGCAATACCGATGTTTGTCCCCATCCACAATCGCTGGAAATCATCCTCCCAGAAGGCACGGACAATGCACTGGTCACTGAACGGGAATGTCACTTTGCGGGCAGTTGTGTCCACAAGTCCGGGGCCGGCATGGGTTGCGACCCAGATGTTCTTTTTGTGATCTTCAAAGAAGGAATAGACATTGGCATTGTACTTCGGACTGTTATAATAATGCAAAAAACGGTTGGTGAGAAAATCATACCTGTTGGTTCCGGTCAGGGTCCCGACCCAGAGACGATGGCGGGAATCGCGGAGCAAGGCAAATACCATATCATTGTCGATCGATGCTGAATCAGAAGCATCGTGGAAATACTGGAAATATTCATACCCGTTGTAACGGTTCAATCCATGAAGTGTCGCAATCCAGACATAGCCGAGCGAATCCTGGGAGAAGTCGCGTATGTTAAGGTAGGAGGCCCTGGTGGATATTTTTTGCTCCATGTCGGTATATGCCTGTTTAACAGGCTTTTTCTGCCCACATGAACCAAGCAGCAATACAAGTGCGGATATAATAATAAGGTACCTGTGCATCCGGGTATTTTAAACTCGGCTAAAATATAAAATACAATAGCATGTTATTTACAAATATCCATATTCGGATAATTTCTACAAATGTTGATTAAATATTACAACCTTGACCGGTCAATTTCGGATGAAAAGTACAAAACTCTGGATTGAAATTACCGGTCTTTACTGATCATTGATCCTAATTTTATCATCAAAATTGGTAGTTGAGTATTGGAACCATTTAATGTTTTATGTCTGTGAAAGGTGTGATAAATAAGAGTCTCGGTCTGGCGGTCATATTCCTTGTGGTTGGTATGGGTTGGTCTGTTGCCGGAAGTAATGTTAAGGTAGTCGGGTTGAAATGCGAATATGCTGATAACCCTGTCGGACTGGACATCCAGTCTCCGCGATTCAGCTGGAAGCTTGAATCGCCGGAAAGGATGATCCTTCAGACTTCCTGCCAGATCCTGGTCTCAACCTCACCTGAAGAACTTGCCAGGGACAATGCAAATATCTGGAACAGCGGGAAAATTGCCTCAGGAAACTCGACGGGAATAAGCTACAACGGACCTGAACTGTTATCAAGACAGAGATATTATTATAAGGTAAAGGTCTGGACCGGGGATAACCAGGAGAGCGAATGGTCACAGCCCGGCTATTTTGAAATGGGATTGCTGAAACCGACTGACTGGTTATCCGAATGGATCGCATATGTTCCCGGCATGCCGGGGAGAGTTCTCTATTTTAAGAGCACTGTCGTAAAGGAAAAGCCTGTTCAGCAGGCACGCATGTATATATCAGGCCTTGGGTTTTATGAGATCTATATCAACAGGAAAAAGGTGGGTGACCAGGTTCTTGATCCGGCACAGAGCACCTATTCCAGGAGGGATTATTATTCTACCTATGATGTGACGGAGAACCTGTCGGAAGAGAACAATGTTGTCCTTATTTCTGTAGCTCCCGGCTGGTACGGGGTGCCTTCATTAAGGGTCCAGCTGGAGATTACCTATAAGGATGGTAGTCGTAAGTATGTAACAACCAATGATTTGAGACATGTTTCAACCGGCCCGGTCGTCTATTCGACAATCTTCGACGGGGAATATTATGATGCAAGGCTGGCAATTCCCGAACTGTATAAGCCGGGAACCCCGACCGGCCTGATGAACAGGCAATGGGCCTGGGCGCATAATACCGATGATCCCGGGCACAATATGGTTTCACAGAAGCTGGAGCCAATAAAGGTTGTCGATACCATTGTCCCGGGTGTTATCAAAGAGCCCCAAAGCGGGATCTATGTTATCGATGCGGGCCGTAACCTTGCAGGCTGGGCCGCTATCAGGGTTTCCGGTAAGGAAGGGACAAAAATCTCATTAAAGTATGCCGAGTCGCTTTATGATAACGGGCTTGTGAACCAGGAAAACCTCCGGAATGCAAAATCGGAAGACACATACATCCTCGGCGGAAACGGCGTCGAAACATGGCATCCTGCCTTTACCTACCATGGCTTCAGGTACATCCAGGCGGAAGGTTTCCCTTATCCTCCTAAACCTGGTGATATTACCGTCCAGGTAGTAAGGTCAGCCGTTGAGCCCTCGGGGAAGTTCAGCTGCAGCAGCAATCTTCTGAACGACATCCATAAGATGATCGTAAACACTGAGTCGAGCAACCTTCACAGCATACCCACGGACTGCCCCCAACGGGATGAAAGGATGGGCTGGCTGAATGACCTTACGGTGAGAATTGAGCAGGCGATCTATAACTTCAACATGTCGCGATTCTATCCGAAATTCATTGATGATGTCGGCGATACCCAGAATCCTGACGGCTCCATAACGTGCGTCGCACCTTTCAGGTTCGGAATGCGCCCGGCGGATCCTGTTTGTGCAAGCTACCTGCTCCTTGCCTGGAAATGCTATGAGTTTTACGGTGATGAAAGGATCATCCGTGAACATTTTGACGGAATGAAAGCCTGGGTCGATTTCCTCAATTCAAGAACTGAGAATGGCATAGTGAATTATAGCTATTACGGCGACTGGTGCCCTCCAATTGAGTTCGGTGATAAGATTTCGAAGGACACTCCCGGCAAGATGATCTCGACAGGCTACCTCTACTATTGTTCAAAATTGATCTCCGGCATGGCACATGTCCTGGGCAATAATGATGACGAACAGAAATACAGGGAACTGGCGGTCAGGATCGGGAAAGCCTATAACGACACATACTGGAATGAGCAGACCGGGGGATATGCCTCAAATAACCAGGCTTCCAACTCATTCGCCCTCTATATGGGGTTGGTCGGGGAGAAGGACATTCCGAGGGTGGTGAAGAACCTGGTTGAGGATGTGAAGAAACATGACTACCATCTTACGACCGGGAACCTTTGTACAAAATACCTCCTTGAGGTGCTGACGGATTACGGATACCCTGAAGTGGCCTATAAAATTGTCAGTCAGACAACATATCCCGGCTGGGGTTACATGCTGGCAAACGGTGCGACAACCCTTTGGGAAAGATGGGAATATGCCACCGGCGATGATATGAATTCGCACAATCACCCCATGATGGGATCAGCCGATTCATGGTTTTACAAATATGTTCTTGGCATAAAGCCGGATATAGAAAATCCTGCATTTCAGAAATTTACAATTCGTCCTGTCATCCTGAACGATCTGAGCTATGCTGAGGGCGAGTTGAAAACTGTCAAGGGGGTCATCAAAAGCGCCTGGAAGAAAAAAGGGGGAGAATTGCTTATGGATGTGACTATTCCGGCCAATACTACAGCCAGGATCTGTATACCGGTGAAAAGAACCGGGTCTGTAACCGAGAGTGGAAAGCGAATTAAAGATATTAAATATATTGTCCCTGCCGGAAAAGAGAGCGGTTATGAGGTATTCATTGTCGGTTCCGGCGAGTACCATTTCAAGACTGGAATTTAACATATGATTATAGCTTGATTAGTAGATATTTAACAGAATAAATTATTTGCTCTTTTTATGGGGGAAGGTTCACTGAAGCTTTAAACCGGATGGTTTTCAGCCAGGTGTTGCAGACAAGAGAATAAACTTGATAATGGGGAAAATTGTGAATTTCATCTTTCTGATACTGTTATGTTTAAGCTGCCAGAAGTACGGGAGCGATATTGATAAAAAGGAAGAATCAAAAAACAGCTTCAATTCCAACCAGATTGTTGGTGTTGATCAGTTTGGAAGAAGCTTCAGCACTGTTAATAAATTAACAGATGAAAAGCAGGTTGGAATGTTCTTCTGGCTATGGATCGGGCAGCCATATGCATCGGGAATTTACGATGCTACTAAGATCCTCGCGATGCCCAACGGCCTTAAGATACTGACTGACTTCAACTCCCTCGATCCGGCGATCAGTCCCAATGGACAAGCCCATTACTGGGGAGAACCCCTTTGGGGCTACTACAATTCGGATGATGAATGGGTCATCAGGAAACAGATCCAGATGATCACGACGGCGGGAGTCGATTTTATCTTCTTTGACGCTTCCAACGCCTATATCTATAAAAATGTGTATACAAAAGTATTGAGTGTTATACACGAATACATTGAGAAAGGCTGGGATCCGCCCAGGGTGGTATTTTACACTCACTCGCACTCGCTTCAGACCACCAGGGATCTTTACCTGGAGCTTTACAAACCCGGCTTTTGCCCGGATACATGGTACAGGATAAACGGTAAGCCGGTGATCATTGCCTATACCGATCCCGCCGATGACCTCGCTGAAGCACGGACAAGAGGCGACTCCCGGTATACTACCGGACCGCTGTCAGCTGAAATATTGAATTTCTTCTACTTTTTCAGGCCGCAGTGGCCAAGTGATCCTGTGTACCCCGACGGTTTGCCGTGGGTGGAATGGACCTTCCCTCAGCCGCTGCACACGAATATCATGAACGTTACGGTGGCAAGCCACCCGGCGATACCAATGTCCTTCTCACTGACCAGGGGAAACAAGAACTGGGGAAGGGGCTGGAATGTAGAGATCAAGGACAATGTTGAGGCAGACATCGATAAAGGCACATTCTTCCAGTCGCAGTGGGACAACGCCATCTCGGTAAACCCCGGCATGCTCTCGGTAGGTGGCTGGAATGAATGGATCGCATACAAGCAGCCATGGCAGGGAGAGTATATGCTGTGCGATGCCGCAAACAAGGAATTCTCGAGGGATATCGAGCCGATGAACGGCGGATACCAGGATGCTTTTTACCTCCAGCTGATAAGGAATATCCGCAGGTACAAGGGAGTCTCAGATTCAATAGTGCCTGCACGAAGTAAAACAATTGATATTTCAGGAGATCCTTCCCAGTGGGATGATGTCAGGTATGATCAAAGGAATATTGATGATATATATCCTGAAAGGGATTCCTACGGCGGAGCACAGACAGTCAGGTATATGCAGGCTGCACCTGTAAACAGGATAAGCCAGGTGAAAGTGACACATGATGGTCAGAATATATATTTTCTCATCCGGTGCAGGGATAACATGTCCCGGTATTCAGGCAGTAACTGGTTGAATCTCTTCCTGGGCACTGGGGATCCTTCACTGAAAGGATGGGAAGGTTATGAATATATAATCAGAAGAAAAGCCGAAAACGGGGATATGGTCATCAGCCGTCTTGACGGTGACTTTTCAGCTGTTGATTGCGGAGCCGCCAAATTCACTCTTAAGGATAACATTATCCAGGTCCAGGTACCGAGGAGTGCAGTTTCGGCGGCTGGCGCAATCAGCAGGTTCTATTTCAAGGTTGCCACGGGAGTGGAAAACCCCTCGGATATCATGAATTATTACCAGACCGGCAGTTCAATGCCGATGGGCAGGTTAAGTTATATGTACTATTTGAACTGACCCGGCCGTGAACACTTTAATAACGCAGACAAAAGGAATACCCAAATTCAGCAACTAATAAATATTGCATGCTTAAACTAGACTAATTAAATCCTATGAAGAAATGAAAGCGAAATTCTTATTGCTAAGTATCCTGGTTGTGCTGCTGCAAACTTTCTCAGCATTTGCATTTCAGGGTAATCAGATTCCGGTGAAAGGGGTGGTTGCCGACGGCCAGAATAATCCTCTGGCAGGGGTAACGGTCCGGGTAAAAGGAACTACCCTTGGTACTACCACCGACCAGGATGGAAAATTCACAATTTCCGTTCCTGATAATAAAGCCGTACTCGTATTCTCATTTATTGGTTTCAAGGCGCAGGAAATTACTGTCGGAGAAGGCCGGTCATTTAATGTGGCCCTTGAAGCATCGATCACTGAACTGTCAGAAACCGTGGTGGTCGCATACGGAGTTCAGAAGAAAGAAAGCGTCGTTGCCGCAATTTCCTCGATCAAGGCTACCGGGGTACTGCAGCAGACTCCGGCTTCCAATATAGGCATAGCCCTCGCCGGCCGCTTGCCCGGCCTGACGGTGCTCCAGCGTTCGGGTACTCCCGGTGCTGAAGCTATGGAATTCTATATCAGGGGCCGCAGCACTACCAATGAACAAAGGCCGCTGCTCATGGTCGACGGTGTGGAGCGTGATTTTTCGGCTCTCGATCCGCATGAGATTGAAACTATTTCAATTCTTAAGGATGCTTCTGCCACTGCAGTATACGGTGTGCGCGGTGCCAACGGCGTTATCCTGGTCTCCACACGCCGCGGTGTGGCAGGCAAGCCTATTATAGACGTTACAATGGAGCAGTCGTGGCAGTCGCCGACAAGGCTGCCCAAGATGGTTTCTGCTTATGATTATGCAATGTTGAGAAACCAGGTAGACGTTCAGAACGGGGCACTTCTGGAATATTCAGATTATGCATTGGAGAGATATCGCCTCGGTGACAAACCGGCTTTGTACCCAGTCAGGAACTTTATGGATGAGTTCACCAAGGACAACTTTCCAATGAACAGGGTAAATGTCAATGTAAGCGGTGGAACCGATAAAATGCGGTATTTTACCACTGTTGGTTACCTCTACCAGGAAGGATTGTTCCCGACCCAGAAATTCTCGGAATACAATTATGATCCGGAATCAAAGGCAACCCGTGTAAACTTCCGGTCAAACTTTGACATCGACATCAATCCAGCCCTCAGGATGTGGTTGAATGTAAGTGGATTCATGCAGAAGAAGAATGACCCGGTGCTCGTTCCAAACAATGATGCATATGCCAGTGACCTGGCATCATACGCCGTACTCCTCGCCAACATGATATCAATCCCGAACAACTCGTTCAATGACCTGACTCCCACTGGTGAAGTGCTCAGCAGTCATCTCAGGGGCGGCAATGCCAACAACGTTCCTTATGGCATGCTTAACAGGACAGGATTTAAAAATACCATGACCTCACAGATAACCACCACCCTGGGAGTTGAGCAGAAGCTCGATTTTATTACAAAGGGATTATCGGCAAGGGCAATCGTTTCGTATGATGCTACATCTCTCAATCAGCAGGTCAGGCAGAGAACATTCAAGGTCTTTGAAGCCGTAAGGGACGTCACTTCGCCTGATTCACTCCGGTACGATGTATTGGGGGCTGCAACAAATTCCCCCTTAAGCGACAAGCAGGTTCAGCAGTTCAATAATCTCTATAACATTGATGCTTCACTGAATTATGCGAGGACGTTCGGACCGCATGATGTGACCGGTATGATCCTCTTCAACCGTTACCAGAAGAATATCAATATCGAGCTTCCTTATAATTACGTAGGACTGGTTGGTCGCGCCACATACGCTTACAACCATAAATACCTGGCTGAAGTGAACTTCGGCTACAACGGATCAGAGCAGTTTGCCCCAGGCAAGCAGTTTGGATTCTTCCCGTCCTTTTCGCTGGGCTGGGTGATGTCGGAAGAAAACTTCATGACAAATCTTCGGTGGCTCGATTTCCTGAAGCTCAGGGCTTCATACGGTAAAGTCGGGAATGACCGCATGGGCGCTGCAAGGTTCCTCTACATTGAGAACTGGGCTGTCGGTGGTCCCGGCTGGACAAACGGCCTTCCGACAGGAACAATTGAAGGTAGCATAGCCAACAAGAGTATCTCCTGGGAAGTAAATAACAAGTACAATTTCGGGATTGAGACCAGGTTCCTGAAAGGCTTCAATTTTGACCTCGACCTGTTCTATGAAGTCAGGAACAATATCCTGATCCAGAACGCCGGCACCATTCCGACAGGGATATTCGGCACAGGCGCAGTTGGAGGAAATGGGAATGTACAATTACCTCCGATTAACTCAGGAAGAGTGGAAAACCACGGGTTTGAAGCTTCCCTGGGTTACCAGAAGGCCTATGCAACCGACTTCACTCTCGGATTTGCCGCCAACGTTGCATTCAACCGCAACAAAGTGCTTTACCTGAGTGAAGTTATGCTGCCGGAGAGTTACGCTCTTCGCTTCCGCAGCACAGGCTATCGCCTCTACCAGCCATTCGGATATGTGACCGACGGCTTCTTCAACACACAGAATGATATCGATACCTGGTACGATCAGACACCGTTGGGTGCCGCTCCCAAACCGGGCGACCTGAAGTATGTCGATAAGAACGGTGATGGCAAGATCGATGAAAGGGACATGGTTAACATCGGCAATCCTGATGTTCCCGAGTGGACTTTCGGAGGTGCAGTCACTATGAAATACAAATGGTTCGACTTCAGCATGATGTTCCAGGGAGTTGCCAAGCGAAGTGTATATCTTAACGGTATCGGGATCTGGGAAACCAACAATTTCAACCAGTGGCATAAGGAAGCATGGTCAGCCGACCGCTATGAGAACGGAGATAAAATTACCTATCCGAGACTCGACCCGGGAAGCAATGCAAGCAAGCAGACCAGCGATTTCTGGCTCAGGGATGGAAGCTACATCAGGTTGAAGAATGTTGAGGTAGGTTTTACCTTGCCGGAAAGGATATCGGAAAGGATAGGATCAACAAAGATCAGGATCTATGCAAATGCCCTGAACCTTCTGACCTTCGATCGTTTGCCGGTCAAATATTTTGACCCGGAACAGAACAGCACCCTGATTTATCCGCTGTTTAAGGCTGTCAACGTCGGGCTTAATGTATCATTTTAATTTCTTGAGTCATGAAAAAACTATTAATAACATTATCATTCCTAATTTTCATCTTTGCAGGGTGTGAGGATGTTCTGGAAAAAACTCCGGACGGAACTATGACCCTGGATAAGGTGCTCAACAACTATGAGCGCACAAAAGGCTTGCTCACGGTTACTTATGGCAAGATCTACCAGAACAGGGACCAGATTGCCTTTGTAATGCAACCGATCGAATGCTTCACAGACAACGCTTTCTGGGCTGCAACATACAACACTTATGACTGGCACAATGGCGCCCTGTCACTCTCAAATCCCGTTATCAACTGGCCATGGTCATCACCGGCAGAAAGGCTTTGGCCTGATTTCTGGCAGGGTATCAGGTTTGCCAATGTCGCAATAGAGAATATTCCTAAATCGACCCTGATAACTGACCAGGAGCGGAATACGTGGGTTGCAGAAGCAAGGGTCCTGAGAGCCTGGTATTACATGAACCTGCTTGAATTCTACGGCCCGATGCCATGGATTGACAAGCCGTTTGAACCCGATTACACAGGCTGGAATGACATGACACGTCCGACCTATGACGAAATTGCCACGATCATCGCCGATGAGTGCAAAGATGTGGTGAGTTCAGGAGTGCTTCCTAACCGCAGGTCATCAGCTGAAGCCGAATTCGTATCCAACGGTGTCGCTCTCGCAATCCGTGCACGCGTCCTGCTTAATAATGCAAGCCCGCTGAATAACGCGGAAAACGACCTGACAAAATGGAAACGCGCAGCTGATGCCGCACAGGATGTCATCAATCTTTCCGAATACCAGCTGGTCAGCATGGCTGATTACAAATCAATGTTCGTCGGCTCGTTCCGGTCGGATGTTTCTGAAATCATCTGGAGGTCACCCTCTTCAAATAAGAATATCAATAATACCAACGGCGTGAATGTGTCTCCCTACCCGTATGCCAATATTCCTGCATTGTGGAACTGCGGCGAATCTCCCACTCAGGAGCTGGTAGACTGTTTCGAAATGACCAATGGCGCCCTCCCGGTGACCTATAATGATGCTACCCATACAAGTGTTACGGTGAATCCGGATGCAGCCGCTGCAGGTTACAGTGAATCGACCGGCGGAGATCCGTATTCCAACAGGGATGCAAGGTTCTATACTGACATTCTCTTCAACGGGTCAAACTATGGTGTTCCTACAAACTGCACCCAGCCAGTCATCGTTGAATCATATGTCGGAGGCCCCCACGGCTTTAATGACAATATTTACCAGGAGACAAAAACTTCCTGCACAGGGTATTACAGCCGGAAAGACAAGGACGTCAGATTCTGGGGTCCCAACCAGTCAGGCCTTGGTCCCGATATCCACTGGGTATTCTTCCGCCTTGCCGAGTTTTACCTCGACAAAGCTGAGGCGCTTTGTGAATTCGGGGACCTGGATGGCGCAAAATCCGCACTTAATGTAATTCGTGAGAGGGCTTTGCAGCCAAAGATCGAGGACGTTCCGGGATTTTCAAATTCCCAGGCATACCTTCGTGATCGCATTCGCAACGAAAGACGCATCGAGTTGTGCCTTGAAGGCTGGCGCTTCCACGACCAGAGACGCTGGAACATTCTCGATCCGACAAACAAGCTGATAACCGGGATGAGAATCACTGTGGCAGAAGTCGGTCCTGACAGTAAACCGACCGCATTCAACTACCAGCGTGTGAAACTCAGGGATTACCAGTCGTATACTAAAAAATATCAGGTTCTGCCAATTCCTCTTGATGATGCCAAGAAGATGACCAGCATGACTCAACCTGAAGCATGGCGGTAGTTTTTTAATCGAATATACGGCAGTGATATCCTGATAAAATATGGTTCACTGCCGTATTAACTTAAAACCAATAAGATAATGTACAGATATTCAGTAATTCTAGGCAACCTTGGCAATACATGCGACCGTTTCTGCAAGGGTTACAAAGACAATCCTTCCACGGAAGAAATGCTGGCACTTGCAAGTAAGATCCCATTTGTTGAAGGGATCGAACTGGTCGGTACCTGGGATATCCGTCCGGACAATGTTAAGGACATGAAGAAACGGATGTCGGATTACGGTAAGAAATGTGTATCGATAATTCCTGATGTCTTCACTGTCAAGGAATATGGAAAGGGCTCTATCACTAACATCAGTAAGCAGATACGGGAGCATGCCCTCAACTACCTCAGGAAAATGAGCGAGATAGCCCTTGAAATGGATTGCGGAGTCATGAACCTATGGATGGGTCAGGATGGTTATGATTATCTTCTGACCGCAGATTACAACCAGGAACGGGAATGGCTTTGCGAGGGAACTGCTAAGCTGGCGCAGGAGTTTCCGGCATTGAAATATGCACTTGAGTATAAACCCAAGGAACCACGTAATTTTTCCTATCATGCCCGGATGAGCGACACTATCCTGGCAGCTAAGGAGACAGGTTGCAAGAACGTAGGTGTTTGCATCGATACAGGCCACAGCTTTGTGGCAGGAGAGAACGTGGCAGAGGCCGTTGTCCTGGCAAAAAGGGCCGGGGATCTTCTCTTCCATATGCATTTCAATGACAATCATGGATCATGGGATGACGATATGATCGTTGGTTCAGTCCATAGCGCCGTTTACGTGGACCTGTTGTACAATCTTAAGAAGACAGGATACTCAGGCTGGCTTTCCATGGACCAGTATCCGTACAGGGAAGACGGAACCGCTGCAATATCGGAAAGCATAATGTGGGTGAGACAATTTGAGAAGATTGTTGAAGAGAATTTCGAGAAAATTGATGCCCTGGTCAAACTGAACGATGCAGTGGAGACCTCGCGCTTCCTCAGGAAATTCTTAACCTGCTGATATGAAAACATTGCCGGTCATCTTACTTGCCGTATTCTCAGGGCTGCTGAACGGAAGCTACGCCGTTCCCATCAAACTGACAAAAAAATGGGAATGGGAAAATATCTGGTTATGGTACGCCCTGACCGGTTTGCTCCTTACACCCTGGATATTTGTTCTACTGATGGTGCCGGATGTGGGCAAGATCATAGGGGAAGCGCCTGCAGGTGCGACATTGATGACCTTCCTTTGCGGATTAGGCTGGGGAATTGGATCTGTAGCTTTCGGGCTTGTCCTTCATCTCATTGGCTTTTCCCTGGGTTACACCCTCATGATGGGATTGATAGCTGTAGTAGGGGCTCTCGTACCATTGCTGGTGAAAAACCCGGCAGCGCTGGTGACAAAAGGCGGAATGTTCATTCTGCTCGCCGTGGCAGTGACCGTCATCGGGATCATCCTTTGCGGCGCAGCAGGAAAAGCCAGGGAGAAGAGCAGCTCCGGAAACAACGGGGAGGATTCAAAAACAAGGTCCAAATTCACCCGCGGCCTTATCCTTTCCTTTATCTCAGGGTTTTTCAGCTCCATGCTCAATTTCTCTTTTGAGTTCGGGACACCGCTGAAGGATGCCGCCATGAACCGGCTTGGCACGGGTGCAAATGTTTTTTATGCCTCTTCGGTGATCTGGGCTGTCGCCCTCTCAGGAGGATTCCTTGCCTTTCTTGCATATTCAGTTTACCTGCTTGTCAAAAACAAGACAATGAGCAATTTCAGGAAAGAAGGAACCCGTTCCTACTTCTTCTGGGCATTGCTTATGGGAATTGTTTTCTATAGTTCACTGCTCTGCTACGGACTGGCAGCTTCTGCGCTTGGAAGTGCAGGAACTACCACAGGATGGCTTATATTCACGGCCGGCGCAATAATTTTCGCCAATATCTGGGGGATCATTACATCAGAGTGGCGCGGAGTACCGGCCAGGGAAATGCGGAAAATGATCATCGGATCAGTATTGCTTATAAGTGCCGTGTTACTCGTGAGTATCGGGAACAGGCTATTGTAGCAGGATATTAAATTTTTTGATTGGATCGTTTTGGCGATAGGTTAGATAATAAGCATAGTATGTTAGGTGTTGTCCCTGTCCTGGTAGAACGGGGACTTCACCTTTTATAAAAGTGAAGTTCCATCATGATGAATATCCCTTTTTTGATTTTGCTCCAGCTTATTGCCATAACCGGTAGTGTTCCCGCCACGAAGGTTCCGGATAAAGGTTTCCGGAACCCCACAGTACTCTTGTACCAGGGAATATTTACCAAAGACGGAAAGTATCCTGAGATCCTGCTTAATAATATCGCCTCAGAGTATACCGATGCGGGCCTTTTAATAACCGGGACCGACACGATTGTCCGGCTTAATAAGTTCTATGCCCTCGGGGAGAGATCCATCAGGTACCATCTGAGGCTCTCCGGTGATGCAGTCGCTGTTTTTCAAAGCCATACTGGTGACTTCAGGGTCCTCGTCGACATGCACGAACGATCAGTTTCTGTTGAAACAAGCCCGGTGACGAAAAGGGAATTCCCCTTCCTTGATCCCGGCCATGAATATATAGTTGAAATTTATCACCTCTACCAGGTTGCGAAGGTCAGGATCATTGATGTATTTTCCGGTGAGTCCGGAGAAATTCAGGTAGTCCTGGATGGAACTGGCGGGTGTGGTGCCGGGGCCGTTCAGGAAGGATTTCATGTTGGGCTACAGTGGGATTACTACTGCTTTGGCCTGCAGAAAGGAACCAGCATGCTAGTGCGCCGGATCAGCGTTCTCTCGGCCAGGTGCGGCCTTACCTTACTGATATACGGCGATTCCGTTACCCAGCCCGAAGGTTACTTCCCAACCAGTGATTTCGGGAATTCCTGGACGCAGCTTATAATTAAGAACATCAGCGGGGGAGCCATATCATGCGGCCGGGGAGGAGGGCGGATCGATATGATCATGGAATGCATAAAGAACGAGCTTCCGTATGTAAAGGCCAGGTATGTAATGGTTACAATAGGAACCAACGGAGGCAATACAGAAGAAAATTTAAGCGAGCTTGTCGAATATATTGAATCCCAGGGGTCAGTTGCTATCCTTAATAATGTCCCGTGCAACGAAAGCGGGACACAGATTGAGATAAACACGCTAATTGAAAAGGTACGAAGGAAATACGGGCTGAACGGATGCAGGTTCGACCTGGTTACATCTTTGAACCACGACGGGAAAGAAGTTGATAAGAGCACTATGTGGTATGAAGATTACAGCAAGAGCTATGGATGGCACATTTACCATCATCCGAATGTAAAGGGATCCCGGTTGATGTTTATACGCACACTGATTGATGTGCCGGCGATCTATGAATAACCGATAAACGTTACTAAATGAAAATCAGGAAATTGGCCGTTTCAGTCCGGGTTCTCCTCCTGTCGGCCCTATATTGCCAGGCATTCAGCCTGTGCTCAGCGGTTCAGCAGGACAGCCTGGCACGGCTATGGAATGGCAATGTTATAAAAATAACAATAACAGGGCAATCGTACCCGTTCGACCGTGCGGACTACGGTGTCTTCATCCCGGGAGGAGTAAGGCGGATCCGGGGAGTCCTGATACATCAGCATGGTTGCGGAATGGAACGGTTCGGGATCACAATACCTTATGATATCCAATACCAGGCTTTTGCAAAGAAATGGGGACTTGCCATCATGGAACCGGTGCTGTACGGCAATTGCGGTGGCTGGCGGGATCCGGAATCCGGGTCCGGGAAGGCATTGGTGGAGGCGCTTAAGAGAGCCGCAACCCTCTCGGGTCATAAGGAGCTCAACAGCGTGCCGTGGCTTCTGTGGGGACATTCAGGCGGCGGCTACTGGACCCTTGCCATGATGAAGAACTTCCCGGATAGGATCCTTGCCGTATTCAGCTATTCCCCTGCATTTGATCCCCAATGGCCGTATCCCGCGGAGGTAGCAAAAATACCCCTGATGATCAGGTATGCAGGGAATAACGACTGCAAATCAAACGGTACCTCCTGCCGCGAGACAGCGATCCATGCGTTCAGCAAGCTGAGAAAGATGAATGCCCCCGTAAGCATCGCCTCCAATCCTGACCAGAATCACAATTTCAGCTTCGTGCGGTATATGGCTTTACCATTTTTCGAATCGGTGCTGTTGCAAAGGCTGCCGGGGAAAGCCTCCCGCGAAATGAGGGCGCTGGATAATGCAGGAACGTGGTTCGGCGATACGGCGACTTTCCGGGTATTCAGGTCGGACCTCTTTCAGGGTGACAGGGAAGCAGCATGCCTTTTTCCTGATTCTGCTTCAGCGGCAAAATGGAAAGAATATGTGACGACAGGTACGGTTTCCGACAAGACTCCGCCTCCCGCTCCATTTGACCTTTGCATCGGTCAGGTTGCCGATTCCCTGGTGATAAAATGGAAAGCTGATGCCGATATAGAGTCGGGGATCAAATATTTCGAGATCTTTGATGACGGGAAACCAGCCGGCAGGTTGCCTGAAAAAGGTTCTTTCCAGACTTTTGATACAAACGGGGACAATGCGATCCCAAAATTGGTCCCGGAGATGAAATACGCTCTCATCGAAAAGGGAAAAGGACGGAAGGTGATTTCTGTAAGGGCGGTCAACCATTTTGATCTTGGATCGGGGCAGACAGCAGCTTTGTTCCACGTGCGGGCTTTGAAGAAACACTTAAGATAAGGAGAGAGAACTGAATACTGAATTGATGCACGCGCGGGACCACATCACCGCAATTATCGGCATGATCTGCTGCAAAAACAACAAACCTGTAATTCACGGAACATATGGAAAACAAATCATTCCTTGCCTTTGATATCGGCGCAACCAGCGGACGATCAATCATCGGCACGATCATCGGCGGACGGCTGCAGATAAAAGAGCTGACCCGGTTTCCGAACCAGATGCTGCAATTAGGGGATCATTATCACTGGAATATCTTTTCAATTTACGAAAACATTAAACTGGCGCTTTCGGCTGCAAAACAGACCGGTGACAATATAATTTCGATAGGGATCGATACCTGGGGAGTCGATTTTGCCCTGGTGGCAAAGGACGGGTCTATCCTAGGCCTGCCTTATGCATATCGTGATCCTCACACCGACGGCATGCCGGAGAAATTCTTCAGGAGCATTCCCCGCAGCGAAGTTTATGGTCTTACCGGCATCCAGGTAATGAATTTCAACAGTCTTTACCAGCTGTTTGCTCTGAAAGAGGGTTCCAGTTCCGTCCTGGACGCTGCCTCGGAAATGCTGTTCATGCCGGATGCGCTGTCATATCTTCTTACCGGGAACAAAGTGGTCGAGTACACTATCGCCTCCACCTCACAGATACTGAACCCGAAATCCAGGCAATTCGAATCCCGGCTGCTCGATGCCGCAGGTGTTTCGGATTCAATCCTGGGAAAGCTTGTAATGCCCGGCCACCGGGTGGGTCTGCTCAGCGATGTCCTTGCAGAAGAATCCGGCATGGGCAAGATACCTGTCATAGCCGTTGCCGGCCATGATACCGCCTCGGCCATTGCCTCTGTCCCTGCTGAGGATGGGCATTTTGCCTACCTGAGCTCGGGCACATGGTCCCTCATGGGGATTGAGACGGACGAAGCAATAATCAACGATGATACATTCAGGCTCAACCTTACCAATGAGGGGGGAGTCGAGGGGAAAACCTGCCTGCTGAAGAATATCACGGGAATGTGGCTGCTCGAGCAATGCCTCGCTGAATGGAAAAAAGACGGGGTAAGTTACTCCTATGATAAGCTGCTTGAAATGACTGAGTCGGCCGCTCCGTTCAAATCCATGATCGATCCTGATGATCCGTCGTTTGCCAACCCCGCAGGTATGACATCGGCGATAGCGGCATTTTGCAAGGCCACCGGGCAGGCGGTTCCTTCAGCCCATGCGGAGTTTGTCCGTTGCATTTTCGAAAGTCTGTCCCTGAAATACAAAAAGGTTCTGGGGGAAATAGCCGGCATAGCTCCCTTCTCCATAAACAAGCTTCATGTCATGGGAGGTGGTTCAAAGAATAGCCTGCTTAACCAGTGGAGTGCCAATGCGACCGGGATCCCGGTTATTTCGGGCCCTTCGGAAGCGACCGCGATCGGGAATATCATGATCCAGGCAAAGGCGGCAGGATGCGTTGGCTCATTGCAGGAGATGCGCCGCATAATCCGCGAATCGGTCACTCTCAGGGAATTCATCCCCGCCGGGACGGATACCTGGGATGAGCCATTTGAAAGGTTCAGGAAGCTTGCGGTTTGATATACCGCCTGGCGTCCCATATCGACATATAATCAAAAAGGGGCAGTTGTATCTGCCCCTTGTCTGTCGGGGTGGCCAGACTCGAACTGGCGGCCCCTAGCACCCCATGCTAGTGCGCTAGCCAACTGCGCCACACCCCGGTCATATTCTTCTTTTATCCGGCGACCTTCACATGCTGTGTAAAGGCTTCCCGCCATTGCCCTGCAAAAATAATCAACTATTCCGATTCTGCAAATCACCTCAGTGCTATTCAGTGCCTTTGAAGATGCGAACTATCCCATAAATAGTTATATTTGGGAACACCACATCAAAACATGCCATGAAACGAAAACCTTTGAGCCGCAGACAGTTTGTGTCGATTATAAGCGCCGGGAGCGCATTGCTTGCAGTAAATCCGCTCGCAGCACGGCCATCTGCCAGGTCTAGGCAGGAATCAAAGCCTGCAACCAATATTGCAGACGCCGCAAAAACACCCCGGAAACCAGGTTCAATGCCTGGAAAATTCCCCGGGAAGGTCGTCATGACAGCCAACTCAAGGTCGGTGGTGAATGATGAGCCCGTTGAAGCTGAAGCCTACCTGATGCTCCAGACCGCAATCACCAGGCTTTCGGGCAAAAAAGACCTGAAATCGGCATGGAGGACATTTGTGAAGCCGGGCGAGAAAATTGGGCTCAAGGTTAACCCTGTCGCGGGGAAGCTCCTCTCAACCAGCCACGCAGTGGTGAAATCGGTTGTGAGACAATTAACGGAAAGCGGTATAAAAAAGGAAGATATTATTATCTGGGACAGGAGGATGCCCGATCTGAAAGATACCGGGTTCACTTCAGAGAATTATCCGGGAATCAAGATCCTGGCCACCGAAGTCCAGGATGAGAATGGGTCGTTTGTCGATGCCTCTGGAAAATTCCACTCTGAGAAGATTATCGACAGGGACTGGTATTACTGGGCCGATGAGGAAGGTGTGTACGATGCCGAAACGATGCCATACATGGTCAATGGCGGGAAGTACTCCTATTTCACGGGAATCGTCACAAAAGAGGTCGATAAGATTATCAACATCCCGATTCTCAAAAATGCCGGCGGCTCGGTAACTAATGCAATGAAAAACCTTGCCTTCGGATCAATCTCAAATACCGGACGCCTTCATACCCACCTTTGGAACGAAACATGCGCTGAGGTCTGTGCATTTTCGCCGATCCGCGATAAAGTGGTTCTCAATATCTGTGATGCCCTGCGCGGATGCTTCAATGGGGGGCCGGCGGCTAACCCGCAGTTCATCTGCAACTACAATGCGTTGCTTGTTTCCACTGATCCGGTCGCCATGGACAGGATCGGCTATGATATTATCGCTGCAAAAAGGATCAGGGAAGGAATCCAGAAGGCCCCGGCACCCGAATCCCTGAAATTTCTTGCAATGGGCACATCCCTCGGACTGGGAGTGTCCGACAGGACAAAGATCGCGCTCGATACGGTTGACCTAGGCTGAGTGGGATCCATCCGGGCTCCCGGATTTTATGTTCATGGAAATTTCGGGGAACCGGTATTTAATGCTTTATGGGAAAATTGACTCATGAGTAGATTCTTTGCATCGGTAGTTATATTAACGATCCTGACGGCGTTCAAACTGCCTGCACAGGAATCATTTCCGGCTTTTGACTTACCCCTGCCCGGAGGTGGTAAGCTGCTGAACACCCGTACATTCAATGGTCCATCCCTTTTCGGGTACATGGACGGCGGAGCTGAGCTTTACCTTGAGTACGGATTCTCAGGCGCGATGATCTGTGAGCTCGGATATGACGGCGAAAAAATTAAAGCCGAGATATTTAAGATGAAAGGAGTGGAGGAAGCTTTCGGAATATACTCGGTCTCAAAATTCAACTGCAAATCAGATCCCCTGACCGCACGGTACGCATGCCAGACTAAATACCAGCTGCAATTCTGCAAGGGGCCTTATTATGTCAGCATTATTTCCGGAGGCGGAACAAGTGCCGACAGTGTGCGAATGATAACCATCGCAAATGAAATATCCGGGAAAATAGCTGACCCTGAAATTAATTTGAAGGAATATCTTCCATCAGCTTCAGATGAGGAGATCCGTCATGACTGCGTTCTTGTGAAGGGGAAGCTGGGCATAGTGAACGGAGCCCCTGACCTGGAGGATTATTTTGCAGGCATCAGTGGTTACACGGCCCTCATCGTGAAAAAACCGGGGGAGAGAATAATATTAGTCAGGTTTGGTGACAGTGAATCCGAGGATAAATTCCTCGAACTTCACAAATGGGGCATTCTCCGGCCGGAAGAGGGAACCAGGCAGATGCCGGGCGGGGAACGGGTGCAGCTGCTTCAAAAGGATCACCTGTATATTATAATTCCGGACTGAATGGCAGCCGGAATTAGCATTTGCATTTATTCTGCCTGAACTGGCAAAAAGTGGTTGAAAGACAAAAAAGTGAATAATTTTGCAATTTGAATTCAAATCTGGGAAGTAATGGAACTTTTTAAGCATCTGGAAATTAAAAATGAAAACCAACCGCAGGACATTAAATCCACCGAAAAGGTAAGATGTCTTATCATTGGCTCCGGACCGGCGGGATACACAGCAGCGATCTATACCGCAAGGGCAAACCTTCGTCCTGTTCTTTATACCGGGCTCCAAATGGGAGGGCAGCTCACAACAACCACTGAGGTGGAGAACTTCCCCGGCTACCCGGATGGGATTTCCGGGCAGGCGCTCATGGAAGATCTTAAAAGACAGGCTGAAAGGTTTGGGACTGATGTCAGGTTCGGTACGGTTACCGACGTTGATTTCACCGGTCCCGTTCACGAGGTCATAGTGGACGGGGAGAAGATGATCGAAGCAAATGCCGTCATTATAGCGACAGGCGCAACAGCCATGTATCTCGGCCTTGAGGCCGAAACCAGGTACGCCGGGATGGGAGTCTCAGCCTGTGCCACGTGCGACGGATTCTTTTATAAGGGGAAGGATGTTGCTGTAGTCGGAGGGGGAGATACTGCCGCCGAAGAGGCTACATATCTTGCAGGTATCTGCCGCAAAGTTTACCTGATCGTTCGCCGGAACGAGCTTCGCGCCTCAAAGGTTATGCAAAGGGAAGTCCTCAATACACCGAATATTGAGATCATGTTTCAACACCAGGCAATCGACCTGTTCGGTGAAAACGGCGTTGAAGGGGCGGTCCTGGTGAAAAAAAAGGGAACTCCTGAGGAGGAGATCGTGAAGCTTAAGATCGATGGTTTCTTCCTCGCAATCGGGCATAAACCCAATTCGGAGGTGTTCAGCAAATTCATCGAGACAGACCAGGTCGGGTATCTTAAGACAATCCCTGGCACGACTAAAACACATGTCCCCGGTGTGTTTGCTGCCGGCGACGTGCAGGATCCTGTCTACAGGCAGGCGGTTTCAGCGGCAGGCACAGGCTGCATGGCAGCCATAGATGCAGAACGTTACCTGGCAGAAATCCATAAGTAAGCATTCCTCAGTGTCTCCTCAGTGCTCTCTGTGAAACCTGAAGAACTTACACAGAGGATCACAGGGGAGACACAGAGGACACCGAGAACTATACCGAGATGAAAACATTCCAAAAGAGCTACCGGATCAATGCAGAGCCTTCCGACGTTTACTCTGCCCTTACCAACCCCAAAACAATTGAGCTGTGGTCAGGATACCCTGCGGAGATGTCTGTTGAACCGGGGTCCGAGTTTTCACTGTGGGAGGGAGACATAACAGGAAGGAACATCGAATTTGAAGAGAACAGGAAGGTGGTTCAGGAATGGTATTTCGGGGACCAGCCCGAAAAATCCATAGTGACCATAAACATCAGGCCTGACGGAGAATCATCGGTCGTAACAGTGGAGCAGACCAATATACCTGACGAGGAATTTGCGGGTATTGCGGAGGGGTGGCGTGAATATTATATAGGTGCGATAATAGGTTTTTTCAACCCTAATTTTTAGATATGCCAGGCTTACCGGCGTCATTGTTCCCGTCAAGAAGCCTGTAAATATCCTCGCAGCTGGCATAAATCAGCGAAGCTATTCCCTTGTAGCAGTCGGTCATGGCTTTTTCCTGGACATCACTGTTCCACGACGGCAGCCACGTAAAGAGGTGTTCATCTATAAACCGCCTGATCTCATTCTTCATCTCGACCTGACACGCCTCATCATCGAAGCTGATATATTTGTCTGTAAGAAGTGTGAGAAACAGGAGCTCGATCCCCAGATGGTCATCCTGGATATTGTAACGCGACCGGAATTTCCATCCGTAAGCGTTGTAGAAATCGGTGACGGACTCGGACGCTGCTCCGTTCCTTTGATCAGTCAAATGCGATGACTTGAACGGAGGGGCAAGCAACTCCCCGGAGCTCGAAAAGAGCCTCCTGAAGTCGTCCTGAAGCAGCTTTGTGCAAAATGCCAGGTTTCTGCACGACTCCCTCAGCCTGGAGGCAGCTTCGATAAATCTTGGATTTCCGCTTGAAACCGGGAGGCTTTTAACAATTCCGTTGGTAATGAAATCATTTACGCACTCCTCCGCAGGTTCATACATTATCATGCTGCCTGCAAAATAAAGCAGCATATTATAACCCTTCAGGATATTGTTCTGATCCGATTTGACTATGACTGACATATTGCGATTTTCCAGGTTTTTCATAGAGAAGCCGTTTCAGGATTCCCGATTTTTCATCCAGTAAAACCGCATGGAAATGGAATTGTTCACCCGGAGTCTAAAAATGCTCCTGAAAGTTAATTACTTTGAGAAGTTGGCAATTTCATTGGGATATTCATCGTTGTCGATCTTCCTCTTGATTTCCTTGAAGGCCTTGATTGTATACTCCACATCCGCAAGTGAGTGGCCAGCTGTCGGAATGAGCCTGAGCATCACGACATCCCTTGGAACGACCGGGTAAATTACTACTGAGCAGAAGACATTGAAGTTTTCCCTGAGATCATAGATCAGCTGGGTGACCTGGGTTACACCTCCTTTAAGGAATACGGGTGTTACCGGAGATTCAGTCCTCCCAAGATTGAGACCGGCTTCCTTAAGCCCTTTCTGCAGGGCCCTGACGATAGTCCAGAGGTTTTCCCTGTACTCGGGGTGAGCCTGGATCAATTCGAGTCTTTTGATTGCACCAAGGGTCATTGCCATAGGGAGCGATTTGGCGTAGATCTGCGAACGAAGGTTGTATCTAAGGTAATTTATCACCTCCTTCGTACTTGCGACGAATCCTCCGATCCCTGCCATCGACTTGGCAAATGTGGCAAAGTAGACGTCAATCTTGTCCTGGACTCCGAAGTGTTCCCCGGTACCTCTGCCGTTATTCCCCATAGTTCCGAATCCGTGAGCATCATCAACGAGGAAACGGAAATTGTACTTGCTCTTGAGCGCGGCAATTTTGTCAAGCTTGCCCAGGTCGCCTGCCATCCCGAAGACGCCTTCGGTTATTACAAGTATTCCGCCGCCTGTTTCCTGGGTGATCCTGGTTGCCCGCTGAAGCTGCTTTTCGCAGTTTTCAATGTCATTATGCGGAAAAACGAACCGCTTGCCGATATGAAGCCTGAGCCCGTCCATGATGCAGGCGTGTGATTCCGAATCATATACGATCACGTCATGCCGGTCGACCAGTGCATCAATGATCGATACCATCCCCTGGTAGCCGTAATTCAAAAGATATGCATCTTCCTTCTGCTCAAATTCAGATGCCATCTTCTCAAATCGCTCATGATTCGTTGTCTGCCCCGACATCATTCTTGCGCCCATGGGATATGCCAGCCCGTACTGTGCCGCAACTTCTGCATCCACCTTCCTGACTTCCGGATTATTTGCCAGGCCCAGGTAATTATTCAGGCTCCACGTAAGTACCTCTTTCCCCCTGAACATCATTCTTGGGGCAATCTCCCCCTCAAGTTTAGGAAATGCGAAATAGCCGTGAGCAAAATCCGAATACTGGCCCAGGGCCCCCTTGTTAGATTTGATCTTATCGAAAATATCCATTTGAGAAGATTTTAGAAAATTTGCACAAATTTACATTTTACCCGAAATTACCTGATACCTATTTATACCTAATTATTCACACGACCTCATACTGCCTATCTGAAAGATAATTATTACGTTTCTTTGGCTGGAAAGAAAAAAATCAATATTTTTGCGCAACATTTCGAGGTATGAAGGTTAGTGTATTTTTATTATTGCTGATTCCGGTCTTGGTTAGTTCGTGCGGGGAATATGAAAAGCTGCTTAAAAGCACCGATTATGAGCTTAAAAGGGATAAGGCAAAAGAGTATTTCCAGGCAAAGCAATATGTCAAGTCATCTGAGCTTCTTGGCCAGGTCCTGCCCAGGTTCCGGGCAACCGAAGAGGCCGAAGAGCTTAACTGGATGTATGCTCAGAGCTATTTCGGGATGAAACAATATGATCTTGCTGCAGCCTATTTCAAATCGCTCATTGAACAGTACCCGTACGGGAAACATGCCGAAGACGGCACATTCCTCGGCGCACTTTGTGATTACTACCTTTCCCCCAGGGCTGAACTCGACCAGGAAAATACCAGGAACGCAATTGAAGGCTTTACTGTTTTTATAAACAGGTTCCCGTCGAGCCCAAGGGTAGAAGAAGCTAAAACCCGCATGACTGAACTGCGGGAGAGAATGGTTGAAAAATCATACCTCAATGCCAGGCTTTATTATGATATGAAGGAATATAAAGCGGCAATTACGGCTCTTTCTAACAGCCTTAAGGAGTTTTCAGACTCTAAGTATAGGGAGGAAATGATGTACCTGAAACTGAATTCGCTGTATCTTTACGCCGAAAACAGCTATTCGGTCAAACAGAAGGAAAGATACCAGGCAACCCTCGATGAATATTATTCCTTCTTGGAGGAGTTCCCGCAAAGCAAGTTTTCAAAGGAAGTAAAGAAGATATATCAGGATACGGCCAGGTTTCTGAAAATTGAAAATACAGCCGACAGCCTGATCAATAAGAAGTAAAAAGAAGGGAAAAACGATTATGGATTACAGAAAATCTGTTGCACCTACATCTACGGTTACCAGGAATATGGACGATCTGACCACCGACACTACCAATACCTACGAAACCGTGATCATTGTTGCAAGAAGGGCAAACCAGATAGCAGTTGAGATGAAGCAGGAACTCAATAAGAAGCTGGAGGAATTTGCATCCTATACCGACAACCTTGAAGAGGTCTTCGAAAACCGGGAACAGATAGAGATATCAAAATTCTACGAGCGTCTTCCGAAACCGACCCTGATCGCATTGCAGGAGCTGGAAGAGGATAAAATATTCTGGAGAAACCCTGATACAGGATCGAGCAAAGGCAAAATTTAGCTTTAATGCTGAAAGGCAAGAAAATACTTGTCGGAGTAACCGGCGGTATTGCCGCTTACAAAACCGCAACCGTTGTACGGCTTCTGGTCAAGGATGGAGCCGAGGTGAGGGTGATCATGACCGATCATGCCAAAGATTTCGTTACTCCACTGACGTTTTCAACGCTTTCGGGCAACCCCGTGCTTATCGATTTCTTCAACCGGGAGAACGGAAGCTGGAACAGTCATGTTGACCTGGGCATCTGGGCCGAACTGTTCCTTATCGCCCCGGCTACCGCAAACACGATTGCAAAAATGGCCAGTGGAGTGGCTGATAACCTGCTCCTCACATCCTATCTGTCAGCCCGCTGTCCGGTGGTCATTGCTCCTTCTATGGACATGGACATGCTCGGACACAAGGCAACACAGGAGAATCTCAGGAAATTAAGCTCGTACGGGAACAGCATACTTGATGCACCATCAGGAGAGCTGGCCAGCGGGCTTTCAGGCAAGGGCAGGATGGCCGAACCTGAGGATATTGCCACGTTTATCCGCAGCTGGTTCTCTAAAAAAAAAACTTTGAGCACCTTAAGGGACTTAAAGTCCTGATCAATGCCGGTCCCACCCTTGAACCCATCGATCCGGTGCGATACATCAGCAACTTCTCCACAGGCAAAATGGGAATCGCGCTCGCCGAGGCTGCTGCCTCTTTTGGCGCCAGCGTCGACCTTGTCCTTGGACCGGTAAGCATAATGCCTGCAGAACCGGCGATCAATGTCATAAGAGTCACAACGGCTGAAACCATGAAGGATGAATGTCTTTCAAGGTTCCCGGAGTGCGATGTCGCAATCCTGGCAGCTGCAGTCGCTGACTTCACCCCGGTCTCAGCCGGAACCGCGAAAATGAAAAGAGGCGACGGTGAGCTTGTTCTCCGCCTGAAACCGACAGCCGACATCGCCGGATCGATGGGGAAGATCAAGAAAAGCTCCCAGGTACTTGCAGGATTTGCCCTGGAAACTGATGACGGGATCGTGAACGCCACCGCGAAGCTGAAAAGGAAGAAACTTGATTTTATCGTGCTTAATTCCCTTGGCGATGAGGGGGCAGGATTCGGCTATGATACCAACAGGATCACCATAATTGATAAAAACAATAATATTGATAAATTTGAGTTGAAATCTAAGGAGGAAGCAGCCAGGGATATCCTTGAAAAAGTTGTTTCAATCCTTCGACATCGTGCTGAATGAGATCTATTAACTACATAAAATTTGCCTTCCTGATGCTGTCTTTGGCTATCGTGCAGCATGCAGGTTCCCAGGAACTGAACTGTAATGTGCAGATCTCTGCACAAAAGATCCAGGGTTCCAATCGCGAGGTGTTCGAATCGATGCAGAAGGATATCTATGAGTTCATGAACAACACAATATGGACCAACCATGTTTTCACTTATGCCGAAAGGATCGACTGCAACATGCTTATAACGCTTACCGACCAGCTTTCTGCCGATGAATTCAAGGGGACCATTCAGATACAGCTCCGGAGGCCGGTGTTCAATACTACCTATAATTCCACAATGCTGAATTTTGTCGACAATAACTTTCAGTTCAGGTACGTGGAGTTCCAACCACTTGAGTTCGATCCAAATACTTACCGGTCAAACCTTGTATCCGTCCTCGGATACTATGCTTATTTGATACTGGGATTTGATTATGACTCCTTCTCGCCGCTTGGCGGGACCGAATTTTTCCAGGTGGCCGAAAAGATTGTGACCAATGCCCAAAATGCTTCGGAAGCAGGGTGGAAGCCGTATGACGGTTCCAGGAATAAAAACCGGTACTGGCTTGTAAAGAACCTTCTTGATAAACAGTATGAAGGTGTCAGAAGGTTCATATATGAGTATGATATAAACGGTCTCGACAGGATGGAATCGAGAGCTTCCGAAGCCAGGACCAATATCGTTGAGAGCCTCAGGCTTATCCAGGAAGTTTTCAGACGGAGGCCTGATCCATATATGTACCTGATCCAGATCGTGATGGAATCTAAATCCGACGAGCTCATAAATATCTTCTCGGGGGCATTCCCTGAAGAAAAAGGCCGTGTGGTCGAGATACTTACCGAAATAGATTCCGGGAACAAGACGAAATACGAAAAGATAACCTCTGCCAGCTAATCCGGGGTAATTATGCTATCTAAGCTCTCTGTACGCAATTATGCGCTCATAAAGGAACTTGACCTGGAACTGGGTACGGGACTTACGATTATCACAGGTGAGACCGGGGCTGGAAAATCGATACTTCTCGGCGCGCTATCGCTTATCCTGGGCGCCAGGGCTGATTCGGCCGTTCTGCTCGACAAGGAGGAAAAGTGCGTAGTCGAGGGTGCATTTGATATCAGGGATTATGAGCTCGAAGAGTTCTTCAGTTCCAATGACCTCGATTATGAGCCGGTCTCGATCCTCAGGAGGGAAATTAATCCTGCCGGTAAATCCAGGGCATTTGTGAATGATACTCCCGTAACGGTCAATGTTCTTAAGGAGCTTGGCGAAAAGCTGATCGATATCCACTCACAGCACCAGACCCTGATGCTTAATGACAACCGCTTTCAGATCAGTATAATAGATTCATTTACAGGGAACTCTGCAATAAGGAACGACTACCGGCTTTCATACCTGAATTACAGGAAGCTTCTGAAGCAGTACGATGAGCTCAGGGAACGGGCTGACAGGAATAAAGCCGATCTCGAGTATTACAGGTTCCAGTATGCCCAGCTTGAAGAGGCAAAGCTCAGAAACGGGGAGCAGGAGGAGCTTGAGAAGGAACAGGAGCTTCTTGACCACGCAGAGGAGATCAAAAGCATCCTTTCATCTTCATCGCGTATATTCTCAGGAGATGAGATATCTGTGGTTTCGATGCTAAGGGAGATCAGGACAAACCTGGGCAGGATAGGCAAGCTGCTGCCTTCGGGTGAGAGCCTGGTGGCCAGGCTTGAATCAGCCTATATCGAGATCGATGACCTTGCAGCAGAGGTCGACCGGCTTGCCGGGAACATTGAATTTGACCCTGACAGGCTGAAAACCATCAGCAACAGGCTAGATACCCTGTATTCACTCATTCAGAAGCACCGTGTAAAGGACTGCGCGGAGCTTATCACCAGGATGACAGAAATTGGGAACATCATCGGCTCCATCGTCACGGGCGATGAGAGACTCGCCGGACTCGAAAAGGAGCTTGACACGGAAAAATCGAAACTGGCATCGCTTGCAACGGAAATCTCAGGATCACGCAGGAAAGCGCTTAAAGAGATCGAGCTCAGGGTCGAAGGGCTTCTGAAACAGCTTGGCATGCCAAATGCCAGGTTCAGGATAGTGCTTTCCCCGACGAAAGACTTCACTCCGTCAGGAACAGATGCTGCTGATTTTCTGTTCTCGGCAAACCGGCAGGTTGAACCCGAAAGCCTGTCAAAAACCGCCTCGGGAGGAGAATTGTCAAGAGTGATGCTGAGCCTGAAGTCGTTGCTGTCGCAGAACAATAACCTGCCGACAATCATTTTTGATGAAATAGATTCCGGGGTCTCCGGGGAGGTGGCTGACAAGGTTGGCCAGATATTGTCGGGAATGGGCAGGTATATGCAGGTAGTTAATATCACCCACCTTCCCCAGGTGGCAGCCCGTGGGAAAAGACACTTTCATGTTTATAAGGTGGACGCCGGCGATTCAACAATTACAAGCATCAAATTGTTGTCACAGAAGGAGAGGCTTCTGGAGGTGGCGCGCCTGTTAAGCGGAAGTGAAGTTACCGAAACAGCCATAAGGAACGCAGGCGAGCTTCTTAAAGCCGGAGCAGTTGAATAATTAGCATTATAAGATTACCTGGACAATTCACAGAATATAATATGGACGGAGCTCTTTTAAAAGGGAAGAAAGGAATAATATTCGGGGCGCTTAACGAGAAGTCGATTGCATGGCATGTCGCTCTCAGATCGTGGCAGCATGGGGCTGAGATCATACTTACAAACTCCCCTGTCGCCGTAAGGATGGGAACTATCGGCGAACTCGCCGAAAAGACCGGAAGCAAAGTGATCCCGGCAGACGCCACAAGCATGGAGGACATTGAAAAGCTCATTGAGGAGAGCATGGATATTTTCGGGGGGAAGTTCGACTTCATCCTTCACTCTATCGGCATGTCTCCGAACGTGAGGAAGGACATACCCTATGAGCAGACCAATTACCCTAATATGCTTAAGACCTTCGATATTTCCGCCCTCAGCTTTCACAGGATCCTGCAGACTGCCTATAAATACGATGCAATAAATGAATGGGGTTCGGTGGTCGCACTCTCATACGTTGCAGCACAGAGAACACTTACCGGGTACAACGATATGGGCGATGCAAAAGCCCTTCTCGAGTCAATTGCCAGGTCGTTCGGCTATATTTACGGCAGGGACAGGAAGGTGAGGATAAATACCATTTCCCAGTCTCCCACGCCAACAACCGCGGGAAGCGGTGTTCACGGGATGGAATCCCTTCTCGATTTCTCAGACAGGATGTCGCCCCTTGGAAATGCAACTGCGGAGGAGTGCGCTGATTACTGTGTTGTCCTTTTCTCCAATCTTACCCGGAAAGTCACGATGCAGAACCTCTATCACGACGGAGGCTTTTCGAGCATGGGAATGAGCCTTAAGGCGATTGAACAATATAAAAAGAGCTTCGAAGAGTGTCCCTGATAAGTAAAAAAGCTTACACCGGATAGTATAAATACCTCTTTTTCGAACGGTCAGAAAATCTGTAGGTTATTTGTATAAATTTGGTTGAACCTATTCCTGACCTCAATATGAATCTGATACTCCTGATCCTGGTTTATATCACATTACCTGTGATTCTGATATGGCTTACCATCAAGTATTCTTTCTTTAAAAAGCTTGGCTCGGTAGTATTGGCCTATGCCCTTGGGATTATTATCGCCAACATAGGGATACTGCCCAAAGCCAGTGACGCATTTCTCAGGGAAACGGTCGGGAAAGACAGGGCTTATGTTCCAAAACAGGAAGCCGCCGGGTTATATACAACCGGCACTTTTACCCAAAAAGATGTAACCGCCAACAATATCGCCTCAATTCAGGATAGTGTTCAGTCTGCCTTAATACCTCTTGCTTTGTCACTGATACTTTTCTCCCTCAGTGTGAGGAGATGGCTGAAGTTCTCAGGGAAAGGATTCCTGTCAATGATACTTGCCCTGATATCCGTAAGCATAATAGTTGCCACCGGATATCTGTTATTCGGTGAAAAAGTCGCTGAAGGAAATAAGGTGGCCGGAATGCTTATCGGAACTTATACCGGCGGATCAATAAATATGGCTGCACTGGCGATAGCTCTGAAAGTCCAGCCCCATACATTCATCATGACCAATACTTATGATATGATTATTGGCGGAATTACCATACTGTTTTTCATTACAGCCGGCCCGAGATTCTTCAGGTTTTTCCTTCCGCCATTTAAAGCCGATATCTCCAGGGACTCTGAAAACCTTGATATCAAACAAATGGAAAAACAGATGGCTGAAGATTTTGATGACTATTCGGGAATTTTCAGGAAGGGAATCATTTTACCTCTTATCGGCGCATTGGGTTTATCAATACTTATATTCGGGATTGGAATAGGTGTTTATCTTCTTCTTCCAAAAGTATCACCGACGATCTCAATAATTCTTACGGTAACAACCCTTGGAGTGGCAGCCTCCTTTATCCCTAAGATAAGGAATATCAAAAAGTCGTATCAGCTCGGGATGTACTTTATAACCGCATTTTCGCTTGTAATCGCTTCAAGATGCGACCTGTCAGTGTTCTTCCAGATAAGGTATATTTACATTCTTCTGTTCGTTACCTGGGCATACTTCGGTTCATTAATCCTGCACTGTTTCCTTTCCTGGATCTTCAAGGTTGATGCAGATGATTTCCTGGTCACAACGACAGGATTTGTCTATTCTCCACCGTTTGTACCGATGGTCGCAGCAGCACTCAAGAACAGGGACGTTATCCTGACTGGCCTGGCCACCGGTATCATCGGATGGATTGTTGGCAATTACCTTGGTGTGATCTTTAGTGTTTGGCTGGGTAAGATTTAAAACAGGTAGTTCAACCCTATCGAGAACCCAATGTTCCCGTCCTGTGAATTAAATGCTTTCCCGATATCTATTGCAATCACGAAATTCTCTCCCCAGACCGGCATGATGCTGATCCCTGCATCGTGATGCAGCTTGTCGCCGGCCGGTTTGAAGAAATCAGAATAAACATAACCAGCCGGCAATTCAAGGGCGTCAAACTTCGATTGAAGATCGGCTGGCAATGATATATCCTTCGTGATGATGCCGAAATCGTAGAACAGGTCGATTCCGAGGTAGCTTTCCCTGTTGAACAGCTTGAAATGCCATGGCTTCCAGCGCAGCTCGAAATTTCCAAGAGCAAAGGCATCGCCGACAACCCTGTTTTTCAGCACGCCCCTGAGTGTGCTTACACCGCCAAGTCCCTCATTCGAGTATCCGGTAAGCCTGTATGTCATTACCTGCGATTGGTAGAAGAAGGGAACTTTCCCTGAGATGGTAGTTTGGTACATAAGCCGGTATGCGAATGACAGGTTGTTCTGGACCAGGGTAAAGTACTGCCTGTGAGCAATGTAGAACTTTGAAAATCCCCAGTCATTCCCAAGGAATTTGGGAGATACTTCAATCCCGGTTTCAGTCCATATCCCTTTCATCGGATTCGACCTGTTGTCCCTGCTGTCCCAGACGAGACCTGCCTTGACGGTATTTACCCAGCCTCCCCTGGCTTCTTCCGGAGTTATCAGTCCGAGGGCCTGGTAAACTTCAAAAGCTCCGGGAATGGAATCAAGCGCTGGAAGCAGGTCGTCACTTTTCCTCCCTTTGTTCAACTTGCTGATATCGACCGATCCAACGCTGAAGTTATTCAGGGCAAATCCCGCACTCCATTTGAGGTGTTCTCCTGACAGAATCCCGACGAAGTCATTCCTGAAACGGAACTGGTTCCTTTCATACCTGTAAAACATGGCTGATTTGTACCCTTCATCATCTTTTGTCATCCAGTCCACATTAAAAACCGACTCATACCCGTTGAACCCGTAGAACTGGCTTTCCCGGGCCGGGAGATTACTCACATGTCTTATCCCTTCCACTCCCGGGAGGGAATGGGTCTATT
>DCFQ01000061.1:0-6298 GCA_002319915.1 Bacteroidales bacterium UBA1800
ATCTCTATGTCCGGCACAATTCGCCCATCGTATCGGTTTCGCTGCATGATCTGTCAGGAAAGATTATACGGCAGGAATATGTCAATGCCCTTCAGGCAGAATTAAATATGGCATCGCTTCCCACCGGGGTCTATTTCCTGAAAGTCTTTACTGCAACGGGCAGCTATACGAAGAAAGTAATTAAGGATCAGAAATGATCCGTTCAGTACCCGGCCGTAAACCTTTCCCAATGATGGAGAGGGATCTCCACCTCATCGATCATCGCAACCGCATAATCCTCGACGGATATTGTACTTTTGCCGTCGGGCCCGGTAATCATGTCATCCTTTCCGAGCCTGAAATTCCCTGTACGTTTTCCCGGAACGATATTTTCAGACGGGGAAAAAAATGCCCAGTCAATATCTTTCTCCGCTGAAAGCATTTCGAGGTACACATCCCCCAGGGCCTTTACTGCCGGAAGGTAGGACTCAGGCATCCTTCCCGAATCCATCAGCCTTACGCCCGGTGATACGAAGAGGGAGCCCGCGCCGCCGACGACCAGGAGCCTACCGGTGCCTGTCTTCTTTATGCCGTCAATTATTACCCTGTAGACCCTTGTCGTTTCAGTGGCAATATCAGGGTTGGTCCATCCCGGATTATAGGCGCTGATGACTACATCAGCCTCCCTGCATAAAGCGGGAATGGTTTCCGGAAGTGAAACATCCCCTTTTTCCGCCCTCAGGTTGGGGTGGCTGAGGGTGATTTTCTCAGGATGCCTTACTATCCCGGTCACTATGTGCCCCCGGTCAAGGGCCTCCTTCAGGATCCGGGACCCGATATAACCGCTGGCACCTATCAAAGCTATCTTTTTCATAATTCAGATTTAAATAAGATCACATGCTTCTGGTGGCATCCAATGGGCGTCCTTTCCCTCCCATTTGATGTTGCACCCTATCGGATTTGTGACCGGCACCGAAACCGGCCTCCCGGAAATCAGCTCATCCAGCGCCAGGTCGAGATTGTTGACCGTCATCCTTGTCGTATCCCTTGGACTGTCCACTCCCCGGCCCGTGTAAACCAGCTTTCTTTCCTCATTGAAAACATAGAAGTGAGGCGTCCGAAGAGCCCCGTAATCCCTTGCGGCTGTCTGCTCATCATCGCGGAGATAGACCCATGGAAACTTGTACCGCTCCATCCGGCTGACCATGTGTTCATAGCTGTCTTCGGGATAAGTGTTTTCGCTGTTCGAGTTTATCCCGACAAACTTGACACCCATTGGCCCGTACTTGTCGGCAGTCTGCCTCGTGACCTCATCAGAGCCAAGTACGTAAGGACAATGATTGCAGGTAAAGAAAATGACCAGGTACCTGTACCTGTCAAAATCTCTTAATGAATACCTCTTTCCTTCGGTTGATGGGAGCTCAAAGCCAATTGCTTTTTCTCCCGGCTGTAATGTATATGCCATAATCTGGTGTTTCTTTTATTCATTAGGGTCAATTTCCATAACATCGCCAATAACTGATCCGGATGGGTTTTTGTTCATTCCGGGCAACCGGTTTTGATCCCGGGTATGTAATAATCAAATATAGTTCATTTTAGGGAAGAATGGAGAGATGGGGAGATGGGGAGATAATGGAAATAGGGAAATAGGGAAATAGGGAAATAAGATATAAGGAAGAAAAAAAGAGGGGAGAATTGGAGCGGTTTAAGCTCTTCTCCCCTCTCCTGTATTGACGGTTGGATCAGTTGCCGGTTTTATTTACCAAGGGGGTTTTGTGACTTGTTGTAGAACTCCTGCTGCAGCTGCTCGACAGTGTTGTTCTTTTTCATATACCTGATAAGCTCGCCAAGCTGAACGGCACTGCTTTCTACAAGCAGTTCTCCAAGCCGCTTGTTGGGCTGGGCGACATCGCTTGCATAATGGTTCGGGTATTTTGCGAACCACCAGATCCCGGTGTAGCCGAACGGAAGTTTGTCGAGGCGGTGCTGGTCGGCCCCGGATTGGCTGGTTATTGCCGGAAGGTCGACAAGATCAGGCCTGATGAAATACATCATAGATGTCTCCTCCTCTCCCGCATGCCCGTCGAGCTTTGCCTTTTTAAGCGAAGCGATCTCCTTTGAGTATTCCGATTCGCGTCCTTCCTCGAACATTACTACCACATAGTCTCTCTTGCCTGCCAGCTGTGCCTGGCAAAAGAACTGGAGGAAATTTGTATTGCCTCCGTGGCCGTTCACGAGAACTATCTTTTTCAAACCGTTGCGCGACAGCTCCTGGCAGGTCTCGTCAAGCATTTTCCACATCAGATCAGGGCTGTATGCGACTGCCCCGGGCTGGTGCTTGGCTTCAAAGATCTGGCCGACAAAGTACGGCGGAAAGACAATGGCATACTCTTTTCCAGCGGCTTCGGATGCGATCTGCCGGGCCTCAAACAGATCGGTTCCCAGCGGAAGATGGGGCCCGTGCTTCTCGATGATCCCCAGGGGAATAACGCATACGCCGCCGGCAAGGTCGACTGCCCTGGGAAACTGCGGGGATGTGATTTCGTCCCATTTGAACGGCAGCTTGCCCTGATCGGGCTGCTGAGCCGGAAGTAACACAGGAATAAGCAAAAGCGATAATAAAAATCTCAGTTTTTTCATGATTTATGGATTTAATTATTTGATATTTAATAATATATTGATAACAGTAATTTCACTGGCCGTACCTTCCCCAGGGAAACGGCTTAAAATTTTTGTAATAGCCTGTTATTTTACGCGGCAAATCACGGTTCAATTTTCGCCAGCCTGAAAGGCCTGATCTCAATCTTCTTCCAGGTCCCGGACACCACGTATGGCTCTGTTTTCAGGCATTCATCGAGTGCATTCCTGTCGGGAAATTCATAGACGATCATCGAGCCGATCATCTTTCCGTCATCATCGACAATTGCCCCGCCAAGGAGGAACTCTTTCCGTTCCTTGAGGGTGGCAACATTTTCAAAGTGAGATGGACGCGCTTCCATCCTTCTTTCAAGCGCGCCTTCATCTGTTCCGTCAAAAGCTATCAGGAGAAATTGCATGGGATAGATAAAATTGAGGGTGATTAATCCATCAAATTTAAAAATTCAAAATCTGAACCTCACAATAAGGTTAGTGTTTTTTCTCTATCATTGATTATTTTTGCTGAAATGGTCAGTGTGTCAGGCAAACAAAAAAAAGCAGCTCCAGATGGCCGGAAAAAGGTTTCATTTTAATCCGCTTCATTTTTTCAAGGACCTTGCAGGCAAGGACCACCGTCCCGTTTTTGGGGCGCTTGACATCCTTCGGTATATCGGCCCGGGCCTGCTTGTGACCGTGGGATTTACCGATCCCGGCAACTGGGCCGCAAATCTTGCCACCGGATCGAATTATGGGTACACCCTTCTCTGGGTGGTGACCTTTTCGACGATCATGCTTGTTGTCCTTCAGCACAATGTTGCGCACCTCGGCATTGTGACTGGTTACTGCCTCGCCGAAGCCGCGGCTATATATACAAATCACCGGATAGCAAGGATCATGCTCTCATTTGCCCAGCTTGCCTCCGTTGCAACATCGCTTGCCGAGATCCTTGGTGGGGCGATAGCGCTGAATATGCTCTTCAAAATTCCGATAAGGGCAGGTGCTGTCCTGCTGACTCTTTTCGTGATAATCATGATCTTCAGCAACTCATACAAGAAGATGGAAAAGTGGATCATCGGCTTCGTCTCAATTATCGGCCTTTCCTTTCTCTATGAGCTGTTCCTGATAGATGTCGACTGGCTCCAGGCCGGGATTTCGTGGGTCAAGCCTTCGATCCCCGGAGGATCGGCTTTGTTGATCATGAGCGTTCTTGGTGCAGTGGTCATGCCGCATAATCTCTTTCTTCATTCGGAGATCATCCAAAGCCGGCAGTGGAACCTTGAGGATGAAAAGGTTATAAAAAGGCAGCTGAAATTCGAATTTGCCGATACGATGCTTTCAATGGTTGTCGGCTGGGCGATCAACAGTGCAATAATCATCCTTGCGGCAGCTGCATTTTTCAACAGGGGTATCATCGTAAATGAACTCCAGCAGGCGAAAAGCCTTCTTGAACCCCTGCTGGGATCAAATGCAGCTGCCGTATTCGGTGTTGCTCTGCTGTTCTCGGGGATCTCTTCCTCAATCACATCCGCAATGGCCGGCGGATCGATCGTCTCCGGGATGTTCCGCGAGCCTTATAACCTGAGGGACAGCCACACCAGGGCCGGAGTCCTGATTTCTCTTATCGGCGGCATGCTGGCAATCTTCTTTATAGGTGATCCTTTCAAGGGGCTTATCCTGTCGCAGGTTTTCCTCAGCATTCAGCTGCCATTCACGGTTGCTATCCAGGTATACCTTACATCGTCGAAAAAGGTGATGGGGAAATATGCTAACAGCAGGTTCCTTACCACACTTCTGATATTGATCACCGGTGTTGTCATTATGCTTAACCTGCTGTTGATCTACCAGACATTGTTCACTTAATAAGTATTAATAATCCTCAGATGCGGGAAAAAACATATAATACAGGCATAGTGCTTAGTGGCGGAGGGGCAAGGGGATTTGCCCACCTGGGAGTCCTTGAAGCCCTGAACGAAAACGGTATTTTCCCTGATGTCATATCCGGAACAAGCGCAGGTGCCCTGGTTGGCGTGCTCTATTCCGACGGTTATACTCCAAGGGAGATCCTCAGGATAATGTGCACCGGCAGCATGCTGCATTATATGAGGCCAACTGTCCCAAGATCAGGCCTGCTGCAGATATCGGGACTCACAAGAATGCTCGAGGCCCATCTCAAGGCAAGGCTGTTCAACGAGCTGAAGATCCCCCTTTTCGTTTCCGCCACGGACCTTAACAATGCGGCGCCGGTCTATTTCTCTGAGGGGGAGCTGATCGACAGGGTCATTGCCTCGGCAAGCATCCCTGTCCTTTTCAACCCTGTTGTCATCGACAACGTCAGTTATGTCGACGGGGGAGTTCTCGATAACCTTCCTTTAAAACCCATCGAGGGAAAATGCAGCTTCCTTATAGGTTCTTTCGTTAATCCGGTCGGAAAGGAGGATGTAATCTCCGGGCTCCTGCAGATCGCAGAAAGGACATTTATGGTGAGCATGTCGAAAGAGATCGGGGATAAGGCCAGGAAGTTTGACCTGTTTATCGCCCCGCCGGAGCTGAAGGACTTCAGGATACTTGATCCGGAGAAAGGGCCTGAATTGTTCGAGATCGGGTACCGGGCAACAACGCAGAAACTGCAGGAATCGGGCATAAAGGAAAGAATTCTTTTACAAAGGGATCACCGGGCTTCCTCTCAGTGACCCTCATTGTCTCCCCTGCCTGCCGGCAGGCAGGTCCGTGTCCTCTGTGCAACCAACTTCCTTACTCAATCATCGAATAGAGCTTCCTGATCTCAGCCTCCCAGAGTGTATCGTCGGGAGTTTCGAGGATCAGTGGCATATCGTCGAACCTGGCATCGTTCATGAATAGTGTGAATGTCTCTTCACCCAGGAACCCCGCCCCAATATTCTCATGCCTGTCGACCCGGGTTCCCAGCTCTTTTTTTGAATCATTCAGATGCATGCCCTTCAGGTAGTTAAAGCCTACAATCTCTCCGAATTTGCTGAAAGTATCCCTGAAACCTTCTTTGGACCTGACGTCATATCCCGAAGTATAGGCATGGCAGGTATCAATGCACACCCCAACCCTTGATTTATCCTCAACGCGGTCGATTATGTACCTGATCTGTTCAAAGGCATGGCCGGCATTGGTCCCCTGCCCTGCCGTGTTCTCGATCACGGCTATGACACCTTTTGTCTTGTCATGGGCGAGGTTGATGGATTCGGCAATCAGTGCGAGGCACTCTTCCATGGTTATCTTGCCAAGATGGCTTCCCGGGTGGAAATTGAGCCTGTCGAGACCCAGCAGCTCGCACCTTTTCATCTCATCGAAGAATGAAGCCCTTGATTTTCCGAGAGCTTCCGGCTCCGGATGACCGAGGTTTATGAGGTAGCTGTCGTGGGGCAATACCTGGAAAGGTTTATAATCAAGCTTTTCGCAGTTTTCACGGAACTGGGAGATGCTTGTCTTTGTAAGCGGGTTTGCAAACCACTGTCTCTGGTTCTTTGTGAACAATGCGAATGCCCTGGCTCCGATTTTGCTCGCGTTGACGGGAGCATTCTGAACTCCCCCCTCGGCACTGACGTGGGCTCCGATGTATTTCATTTTCCTTCAGAATAAAATCATTACTAAATAACAACAATGACAGAGAGAAGTTGGTTCCGCCCTACTCACCACTCACAACTCACCACTC
>DCFQ01000061.1:6548-15291 GCA_002319915.1 Bacteroidales bacterium UBA1800
CTCACAACTCACCACTCACAACTCAAACTCCCGCTCCCAGCACTTTTCAACAGTAGCTCGACCCGTCCCAGCAGTGAGTGCAGAGCTTCTCCTTTGGAAGGCCGATGGCTTCCACCAGATCGTCAAGCCTTTGGTATATCAGGCTGTCGAGTCCCAATGTCTCGGCTATCTTTTCAATCATCTTCTTATGTTTTTCCGAATCCGGATCGGAGTACTCATTCAGGTCGGAGGTCTCACCCTCAATCTGCCGGATTGCCTTTCGGCCCGCCAGCTCAAAGGGTGATCTCGACTGAGAAAAATTAAGGAATTCGCACGGGTACAGAAGAGGCGGGCACGCTATCCTCATATGCACTTCCTTTGCCCCGGTCCGGTGAAGGTCGATGGTATTGTCTTTTAACTGTGTACCCCTGACGATGCTGTCGTCAAGGAAGACCATCCTCTTGCCGTCGATGATCGCCTTGTTGGGGATCAGCTTCATCCTCGCAACCAGGTCGCGCTGCTGCTGGTTCTGTGGCATAAAGCTCCTCGGCCAGGTGGGTGTGTATTTCGAATAGGCCCGCTTGTAGGGGATCCCCTTTTCGTTCCCGTAACCTATTGCATGGCCGATCCCGGAATCAGGGATGCCACAGACAAAGTCTGCCTCCACATTGTCCCGCTTTGCCAGTGCAGCTCCGCATCTGTTGCGGCATTCGTCAACATTGATGCCTTCATAGTATGAAGGGGGGTAACCGTAGTAAACCCACAGGAAAGCGCAAATCTGCATTTTATCGCCGGGTTTGCGGAGCGTGGTGTAATCATCGGAGGTTAACCGGACTATTTCACCAGGCCCCATAAAATATTCGGTCTCAAAGCCGGTATTGGGGAATGCGCATGTTTCGACCGCCGCCGCAAAGGCACCATCCTTTTTCCCTATCACCACCGGTGTCCTCCCGAGCTTATCCCTCGCCGCAATAATGCCTTCTTCGGTCAGGATCAGCAATGAGCACGAACCCTTTATACTTTCGAAAACATATTCAATACCGGAAACAAAGTCATCCTTTTCACAAATCAGGTTGGCGACGACTTCGGTAGGATTGATGTTTCCCTCGAAATTCTCGGTGAAATGGATCTTCTTTTCCAGGAACCGCGATTCAAGCTCTTCAATGTTCAGGATGCGACTTACCGTTACAATTGCAAACCGTCCGAGATGTGAATTGAAAAGGATAGGCTGGGGGTCCGTGTCGCTGATGATCCCCATCCCGGAATTTCCCCTGAGATCTCCCAGCTCGTTTTCAAATTTATTCCTGAAATATGCATTTTCGAGATTGTGTATCGACCTCCTGAATCCTCTCTGCGGAACAATAAATACCATCCCTGCCCGTTTAGTACCGAGGTGCGAATGATAATCGGTTCCGTAAAACACATCTTCAACACAATCATTCTTAGAGATCACACCGAAAAAACCACTCATATTATTGAATTATAATTGTTTATAATATTGTCGTCCGATCGTAAATTTAATCAATGGATTGGATATTTTAATAAATCTAAGTATTTTATTAGCTTTGCATTATTAATTAAAAACCTCGGATAAATGGCAGACACCAACCTTACACCTCCGGTAGAGCAGCCCAAGAAAAAGAACGCCCCGATTGCCATGATCTTCACGACCGTCATTCTGGCCGCCGCGTTGATATTTCTGGTTGTCATGTATTTCGATCAGAAAAACAAAATGGTCGATATGGAAACTACCCTGACCCAGGAAAAAGATTCCCTGGCGAATGAACTGAGATTAATGGCTCACGGGTACGACACTCTTAAAACTGACAATGATACCCTGATGGCGGATCTCCAGAGGCAGAAAGACAAAATTGTAAAGCTGCTGTCATTGAATGCATCTCTCGTTAAAACAGTCAGGACATATAAATCGGAGATCGGCACAATGAGGGAAATCATGAAGGGATATATTGTCCAGATCGACTCCCTGAATACCCTGAATAAGCAGCTGACCGCCGAGAACACGAACATAAAACAGCAGATGTCCGAGGTCCAGAGCACGAATGTTGAACTCACCAAGGCCAAGGAAGAGCTGACATCCAAGGTAACTGTAGCGTCTGTGATCCAGGCAAAGGATATAACCGCCGTGACCCTCAACAAGAAGAATAAGGAAATATCGCGGCTGGCAGCGATCAGCAAGCTGAAAATATGCTTTACCCTCCGTGAGAACCCGATTGCCGCCCCCGGCGAAAAAGAAGTATTCATGAGGGTCATAAGGCCCGATTCACTTGTGATCACGACAAGCGCAGACAATCTTTTCGAATACAACGGGAACAAGCTGGTCTATTCAGCCAGCAGGCTTGTGGATTACATGAACCAGGATATCGAAATGTGCATTTTCCTGGACAATACCGGCGATTTTGTCGTAGGGACCTATAATGTGGAGCTGTACCTTGAGAACAACATTATCGGGCGCACTACATTTACCCTTGCCAAAAGATAGCAGCCTGCTCAGGGCAGCATCAGCTCGGAAATAATATTATCAGATATCATTTTGCCCTGGTTCGTAAGGACCAGGGTATTTTTTACCTGGTTCATCAGGCCATAGTTGATGAATTTAGCCGACAGGTTCACGATATAATCGTACCCTTCCTTTTCGAACCTCGATTCGATAAGGTCGAGATCGATCCCCCACATAGTCCGGAGCGAGGTCATGATGTATTCGTTGAACCTGGTTTTCCTGTCAAGCTCCTCCCCTTCATGGAAATCGGACCCCGAAATCACAGCCTTCATATACTTTTTAACATCCCGCACATTCCACTGTCTCGAAAAGCCGTTGAATGAATGGGCCGACGGACCCAGGCCGAGATAGTTAACCTGTTTCCAGTAGTTTGAATTATGGAGGGAAAGATATCCCGGTTTGCAAAAATTGGAGATCTCGTAATGAGTGAACCCGGCTGCGGCAGTCATCTCGATAAGCAGGTTGAACTGGGAGCTGCTCTCCTCTTCGTCAATTTCGGTGATCTGGCCCTTCTCCTTCATTTTCCACAAAAGAGTTCCGGGTTCGAAAGAAAGATGATAAGCTGACAGGTGCTTAATATCAAATGTGAAGCTCTTTTCCAGGTTCGATGCCCAGTCGTGGGATGTGGTCCCCGGGATCCCGTAGATGAGGTCTATCGTCAGATTTGAATAACCGGCCGAAAGTATCTGCTCAAGTGCCGCTTCAGCCTGGGCGGCATTATGCCTCCGCCCCAGAAGCTTGAGGTCCCTGTCGTTCCACGACTGGATCCCCAGGCTTACCCGGTTGACCGGAGTGGCCTTTAGCTCCCTGATAAAATCATTGTCGATGTCGTCGGGATTGAGCTCGACGGTAATTTCACAACCTTCTTCCACGCTGAAAATGGTACCCAGCTTTTCCAGCATCCGGTTTATCAGGTTAACAGGCATCACCGATGGGGTACCGCCGCCTATATAAATTGTCGACACCTTTTCATTCCCAAGATAGTCGCTTCTTTTTTCAGCTTCACAAAACAATGCGCTGATAAAGTCGCTAAAATCAACAGGCGCTTCAATATGGTAAAAATCGCAGTAGCTGCAGAACTTTTTACAAAAAGGAATATGGATATAAACTCCTGCCATTTGACGGATAAACGGTTAAAATTATAAAGAAAATGCAATTCTATTGCCTAAATTTGCGACAAAGTCTCGACATGATAAGGAATAATAAGTTCTCGATAATAATTTCTGTGGTGATCCTCTACCTGAGCCTGGCGAATGCAAAGACCTTTGAAAACGCCGGACTGTTCGATATCAAGTACCTCGACAAGCTGGTACATTTCGGGCTATATTTCACCTTCACGATCACCGTGATATTTGAGCACAGGAAGTTTTTCTCAAATACTAGGCAGCTGCTTCTGACTGCCCTTATCCCTTTTGGTTTCGGGGTCCTGATAGAATTTATGCAGGCGGACTTTACGGCCACCCGGACTGGTGACATCATAGATGTTTTCGCCAACACGGCAGGGATCTTTTGCGCATTGTACCTCTGGCTCGTTATAAGCCCTTATTACAACCACAAGATCAAATGATCACATTTTCAAGTGCATCTATCCTTGCTGCAAGCTCCGCAATGGTCCTGGTCCTGAACAGTTTTATGATCTCCGACCTTACTTTCGTGTAATCTTCGTGCACCGGGCAAGGTTTCTTGCTTTTCCTTACTCCCGCACACGTATCATCGTGAATGATGCAATTGACAAACAGATCCTTCCCGTCAATTATTTCAACAATGTCGTAAAGAGTGATCTTCCCGGGATTCTTAAGCAGGGAGAAGCCGCCGTTAGGGCCTTTCACCGACCGGAGTATCCTGTTCTTTGCAAGTTGCTGGAGGATCTTGGCCATGAAAGGCATTGGAAGGTTTAGGTCCGTCGAGATCTGTTTCAATCCGGTGTTTTCGTTCCTGTTCTGCCGGCTTGCCAGGTAAATGGCAGCCCTTATGCCGTATCTGGATGAGTTGGACAGCATTTCAGTACATTTTTACCGGGATCTTGTTTATCCGCCTCAGATGCCTTCCTCCCTCAAAACCGGTATTAAGAAATGTCCTTATGATAAGGTACGCTTCCGATTCATTCAGGAACCAGCCCGGCAATGAGCAGATATTTGCATCGTTGTGTGCCCTTGCAAGACGGCTTATCTCTTCATTCCAGCAAAGAGCAGCCCGTATCCCCGGGTGCTTGTTGACCGTCATGTTGATCCCGTTCCCGGTACCGCAAATTGAAATGCCGAAATCAACCCCCCCGTCCGCAACCGCATTTGCCAGAGGGTGGCCAAAATCAGGGTAATCAACGCTTTCTTCCGAATTGCAGCCCATATCCCTGACTTCAATGTTTTCATCCTTCAGCATCTTCAGGAGCTTTTCCTTGAGAACATAGCCGCCATGATCGGATGTTATTGCAATCTTTTTGTTTTCCACCTTTATCCTCAATTATTGTTATGATCTGCAAATTAATATAATTGATCCATGAAAAGGAAATGAATATCTCTTTATCTTTTAGCAGGACCTAATTAATTATTATACATAAACATATAGATATTATAATTGTTACAAAATCAGGGTCGCTTAAAGTGTCCGGCAGGTTTTTCAGCACGGATCAACGAGGTTTTTCCGGATCATCAACCACCGGTCCGGAGCAGTTTAAGGGAAAATATGTTTATGACCTTATTTCGGCGGAATGGATTGTTTTTCTCCATTTATTGAAAATTGTTAATAAAACTGTAGAAAAACAGGAAATAAAAGGTCAGAACTCATTCAGATATTAACCATAACGGAGGATCTTCCCGGTTTTCAGGCTCCGGATAAGGAGTTACAAGAAAATAAAGTCGATCTATGAACCTGAAATAAACATGAAAACTTATACTTTTGCTTCGTCCCGGCTATCAGTAACCTGTTATTAACAACTGTTAATTATTCAGCTAACCGGCTGATCTTCAAAAGCGGTATGTTTTTTGAAATGTTGAAAAGATGTTTACCGGATAATGATTATGAAAATCTCAAAGAAAATCTGATTTTTATTTAAACACAATTAACAGGACATATATAACAACATATAGAATTTAAATTTCAATTATATTAATATTTTTCCTTGTTGATAATTATATAAAGAGGTGCAAGTTCGAAAGTGAAAAGTTTGTAATGGATTTTATAAAAGAGATTCAAAAATTACGGTCAGAAAAGAATGCGGTCATCCTGGCCCACTATTACCAGACAGGAGATATACAGGATATTGCCGATTTTGTAGGGGACAGTCTGGCTCTTTCCCAGAAAGCCGCCTCAACACCTGCCGAAATAATTCTTTTTGCAGGTGTGAAGTTCATGGCTGAAACTGCCAAGCTGCTTTCACCCCGAAAAAAGGTTCTTCTTCCCGACATGAATGCAGGATGTTCCCTGGCAGACTCATGCAGGGATGATGACTTCAGGGCATTCATAGAAGAAAACCCGGGAAGGACCGTCATATCATATGTTAATACGAACACGGGTATAAAGGCTCTTTCTGATATAATCTGCACCTCATCAAATGCAGTTCAGATTGTCGAATCGCTGCCTGCAGGCGAAAAGATCATTTTTGCCCCCGACAGGAATCTCGGAAATTATATCGCAAGCAAGACCGGAAGGGATATTGTTGTCTGGAATGGAGCCTGCCATGTGCATGAAGAGTTCTCCATTGAGGCAATACTCGGAATAAGGAAGCTCAACCCAGATGCAAGGATCATTGTCCATCCTGAGTGTGAGCTCCCGGTCAGGATGATCGCCGATTTCACAGGGTCCACTGCAGCGCTTCTGAACTTTACGAGGAAAGATCCGTCAATGAAATTTATAGTGGCCACTGAACCTGGCGTGATTCACCAGATGAAAAAGGAAAATCCTGAAAAGACATTTATCCCCGCTCCTCCCAGGGATTCGACATGCGGATGCAGTGAATGCAATTTCATGAAGCTGATAACTCTTGAGAAGATCTATAGCTGCCTTCTTAATGAGGAGCCTGAAATAAATATTGATCAGGATTTGCTGGTTAAGGCTCAAAAGCCTATTTTAAGGATGATGGAAATCTCGGAAAAGCTTGGACTCTGAAAGATGAAAAAATTACCGCTAATTTTTATGTTTTTAATCCTGGCTGGAACTCTGCTTGGCCAGGGAGGAGAACAGCTTAAGGATGGCTACCAGGTATTCAGGTATCCGAATGGCTCAATTTCCAGCGAAGGAGTGATAAAAAACGGCAAACCTGAAGGATTCTGGAAAAGCTACTATGTGACCGGCGTACTGAAATCGGAAGGGAAGAGGACAAACTATATGCTCGACAGCATATGGCTCTTCTTCGATCAGACCGGGGATACCACTGAGAAGATCAGCTATATGTACGGTAAGAAAAACGGGTATTACCTTAAATATAAGAAAGATCCGATGGCCGGAGTCTACGTTTGGTCAAGGGAGCTTTTTGCCGGAGACAACAAGGAGGGAATGGCTTATATTTATTTCCCTGACGGAAAGGTGCAGCAGACTGTTACATACAACGAAGGGAAAAAGGAAGGCATTTCGAAGGAATATGACAGGAACGGCAATATAATCACCCTGATGGAATACAACAATGACTTTCTGGTAAGCCGTGAAAGGATTAACAGAACCGATAATAAAGGGTTTAAACAGGGCGAATGGAAGGATTTTTACCCGAATGGGATTGTCAGGACTGAAAGGACCTATAAGGACGATAAGCTTCACGGGTATTACAAGGAATATGATCAGAAAGGGGTTCTCACACTTACAATGCTTTATGAGAATGGAGCCATCGTTAAATCGAAGGTTGAGGATGAGCCTGATATAGAGATCACGAACAAGTATGATGATAAGGGGAAGCTTATTTACAGCGGTCCATTCAGGAATAAAATCCCGGTCGGCGTTCACAGGGAGTTCACTCCCGACGGGAAAGTGAAAAATGCATTCATCTACAACGACAACGGACTGAAAGTATCGGAAGGGATTGTAGACGCAGCAGGAAACAGCAACGGAAAATGGAAGGATTTTTATCCTGACGGGACGGTCAAGGCGGAAGGTCAGTATTCGGATAACCGACGCACGGGTGTTTGGAAATTCTACAATGAATCGGGAAAGCTGGAGCAGACCGGTTCCTTCAGCAATGGTAGGCCTGATGGATTGTGGACATGGTACTATGAAGACGGAACCATTCTGCGGGAGGAAGAATATGTTATGGGGCAGCGCGACGGGAGCTTCACCGAGTATACTCAAACCGGAGAAGTGATAACAAAGGGACAGTATGCGGAAGGCGAAAAGAACGGGGACTGGACGTATAAATCGGGAAGCAACATTGAAAACGGAAAGTACATTGTCGGCCTACGTGACGGTATATGGAAGTCGTTTTACCAGGATGGCAAGCTCCGGTTCAAGGGCAATTATATACAAGGCAATCCCGACGGGGTTCAGACGTTCTACTACGAGAGCGGGCTGCCGAAGGAAGAACAGTATTACAGGATGGGGATCCGGCAAAGGGTGTGGAAGAAATACGATGAAGAAGGCAGAACGATATTTGCAGTATCATACAAGGATGATGTAGAAGTGAGCATTAACGGAGTGAGGATCAACCTTCCAGGCAGCGATGTAAAGCTCATAAAGTAGACCAGGGTTATATGGAGGAGAATTTCAATATAAGAAAAGAGAATATTTCACTTGGGGACAGGGAATTTGAGAAGCAGCTGCGGCCGCTTAGTTTTGCTGATTTCAAGGGACAGAAGCAGGTAATCGATAACCTGACGGTTTTCGTCACAGCAGCGAAGCAGCGGGGCGAATCGCTAGATCATGTCCTGCTGCACGGCCCTCCGGGGCTCGGGAAAACGACACTGGCATCAATTATATCAAATGAGTTGAATGTCAATCTTAAAGTCACTTCCGGGCCTGTCCTCGACAAGCCGGGAGACCTTGCCGGCCTGCTTACCAACCTCGGGGACGGGGATGTCCTGTTCATCGACGAAATACACAGGTTAAGCCCGGTTGTTGAAGAGTATCTCTACTCTGCAATGGAAGATTACCAGATTGATATAATGATCGACAAGGGTCCAAGCGCCAGGTCAGTTCAGCTTTCCCTGAATAAGTTCACGCTGATAGGTGCAACCACCAGGTCGGGATTACTTACGAGCCCGTTGCGTGCGAGGTTCGGGATAAAATTCCATCTTGAGTACTATGATCATGATATTCTGACAGGGA
>DCFQ01000066.1:0-805 GCA_002319915.1 Bacteroidales bacterium UBA1800
TCCTGTAGTATGATCGACTTGGTAACCGACGTTCAGGAATAATTTTTGATAATAGTAATAGCTATCTCGATCTGTCTTTCCAGCTTGATTTGCACAATATGGATCTGTTCTCATTATTTTTGTCGCTTGACAATAATCTTCAAATGAGCCACCTGATACAAAAATTGCCTCCCCTTTAACATATTCTTCGGTTAAAATTTGAACTTCTTTTTCATTTCTTCCTTGAATTAATAGATTGGTTTTGAGCTGATATTCGGATTGGTCGTTTTCATCTGGACTACTTACGCTGATCCAAAATGCAATTGAAGGATATTTTTGTATTACATATGGACAAACCCAACCTGCTCGGCTTATTCCCCATAATCCAGTTTTTTCTGAGCCTGGAAAATTAAGTGTACTTAGTTTATTAATTGCTGTAACAACTTCATCTGCACTCTCTTCAATAGGATGTTCTAGTTGTTTGAATTCCCCCTCACTTTTCCCACAACCAGCTTTATCCCAAAAACAACATGCCATTTGGTGAGAGATAAAATAATTACGGAGGTCACTATACCAGTTACCTTCTACAAAGTTTGTTCTACCACTTCCTGGGACAATAATTACCAATGAAATTGGCTTTTTGTTAGTTGGTAATTCAATGAGACCTCGTAATGTGTTTCCTTTAAACTCGAACTCAAATGGTTCAGACTGTTTTTGCCCAAGTGATATACTTGAAAACAATAGCATGATAGAATTGACTAGAATTATATACTTCTTCATATTATTAATTTACGGTTATATCCATCTGTTCGGAATTACCACCAAC
>DCFQ01000066.1:1046-58268 GCA_002319915.1 Bacteroidales bacterium UBA1800
CCATCTGTTCGGAATTACCACCAACTAATGTTTAAAAGTACAAATTGTACCTATAATCATCTGTATGAAGCAATTAAAAACAACCCCCTGATATACCATGTCCCCTGCCAGTCATGGCGCTGCCCCGTCAGTCACAACAGTAACTAACCCTCCGCCTGGTTTTCCTTATAAATCCGTGACTCTTGCCTGACTATTCCTTACAGTAGAACCAAACTAAGTTATGCAATGACTTAAAAACCCGCCGTGTAAACCGGCCAAAAGATATTAACCGAAATGCCCAAGTAGTGAACCGGTGCAAGGTCATTCTCTTTGCCGGATCCCGCTTCACCGGATCCGGGAAAATACCTGAATTGACTGAAACACCTGCACAGGCTGTGTTGCCTTGCCCTGGCTCTCTGACAAAAGATGTGTATGATCAGCTATCGGGAATTGAATTTCGCCTCGTAATTTCCTAAATTTGAAAGTCCTGCTTTTCAATTATGAAATCGGGAAGCACAATTGACTGATTTTCTGGTCCGGTTAACATTTAAAGAATTGCCTGATTCAATATGGACACCAGGGAAAAATATCATAACGCGATCCTTCAATATTTTCTCCTAAAGGATAACTTCCTTGAACCATTAGAAAAACAGCGGCTCCGATCGACACAGACACCTGCGTCACCGCGATCCGCAAATATCAGGAAGGTGGTTGAGCTGCCATGGCAGTTTCGCCAGGTTAAAAGAGCTGAGCTGATTGAGGATTTATTCACCGATATTACTTTTTTGGAAGCAGCCGCTGAGGCAGGACGGGTTGCAGATCTCGCAGCTGATCTTGAAGAATTCAGCAACTGCTTTCCTCACAAAAGCAGGAATCGCAAAATCTTCAGGCAGGTTAAAGAAGCGATCCTTCGAGATATTAATTTCCTGAAGGAGCATCCGGCATCGCTTTTTCAATGTTTATGGAACACTTGCTGGTGGTACGATTGCCCGGAAGCAGGGACTTTTTATGAGACAGCCGACGGGCCATGGAATGACCCGGAGACCCGGCTTTTTGAGATCCTCGAGAAATGGCGGCATGCAAAAGAAACACTGACCCCCGGGTTCACCTGGATACGAAGCCTCAGGCCTCCCTCTATTATGCTCGGCTCACCGCAGATTTCTGTCTTACACGGCCATTCGGGAGACTGGACCAGGGTGTTATGTTCCCCTGACGGGAACAGCATTGTAAGCTGCAACGCAGACCGTACAATAAGGATCTGGGATCTTCAGTCGGGCGTTGAAAAATGCATTTTAACAGGTCATACATCCTATGTGGAGAGTATTGATATTTCCCCTGATGGCACGAAGCTCCTAAGTGGGGGCGCTGATGGCACATTCAGGATCTGGGATTTGAATTGCGCGGGAGAATTATCGGTAACTAATACCTGTGACTCTCTCAGCTGGGTAGATTGTGTTGCTTGGTCAAAGCATGACGGCCGGTTTGCAGTCGGAGTCTCTGATAACATTTATATATGGGATGCCTCGGGGGACATGCTGCTGCTTAGTCTTAAAGGTCACACCGATACAGTTCGCAGCATCGGATTTGCGCCCGACGGATCCTGGCTGGCAAGCGGTTCGGATGACAATACCATAAGGATCTGGAATACCGTCAGCGGAAAAGAATCAGCAATTCTGAAAGGACACCTGGACAAGATCAGAAGCGTGTGTGTCTCACCCGATGGAAGACGCATCGCAAGCGGATCCGGGGATTGCACCATCCGGATCTGGGATGCTTTGAATAAAACAGAGCTTTATGTGCTCAACGGGCACTCGGGTGGGGTGGAATGCGTGGCATATTCGCCTGATGGTCAAATGATAGCAAGTGGCTCAGAGGACCATCAGATCCGGAAATGGGATGCGGAGAACGGAAATTGCCTGGGAGTGCTCTCCGGCCACGAAAGGAGCGTGACAGGCGTGGCATTTTCCCCTGACAGCCGGACAATTATCAGCGGCAGTGCCGATCGTACCATCCGCTTATGGAATGCATCGTCTGACAGTAATCCCCCATCGCTGATCGGACATAAGGATGTTATTTGCGAGGAGGGAATAGGTGATATCGCTTATTCGCCCGATGGCAGCAGGTTTGTCACGGGTGGGGCGGATGGCACCATAAGGATCTGGAGTATTTCAGACGGATGCCAGCTGGCAGTTTTTAAGGCTTCCGAAGACCATGTCTGTTGTGTCTCATATTCCCCCGACGGGAACAAAATAGCCAGCGGAGGAGATTATGACGGAACCGTGCAAATCCGTGATGCCCTCACCGGACTGACCTGCCTGGTTTTACACGGCCATGATGACACCGTAAGATGCCTCTCTTTCACTCATGATGGTAAACGACTGGTAACCGGGTCAAATGATGATACGGCACGTGTCTGGGATGCTGAAAACGGCAAAGAGATAAAATCGCTCAGGCAGACGGGCATATGGAAGGTGTCGGCTGTATCCTGTTCTTTGGATGACCGGTATATGATCGCCGGGGGAGACATTATCCGGGAATTTGATGCCGGAAATGGCTCTGAAATACTGGTTCTGCCTGAACGGGAATCATTAGATGACTACTTACGGGCCGTAGCTTTTTCGCCTGGCAGAGAACGGATCATTTGTCAGCCTGATGATGCTGAAGTTGCGATATATGACCGTGAACTCAATGATTGGACGGGGAAGATTGAAGGGATCAGTGATGTCAATGCCATCGCCGGCGGATCAAAACTATTCCCGTTTCTGGTCCATTGCAGGTGGAACGGGGTAGGAATAAGCGAAGCGGCTTCTGGCTATATAATTGCGTGGCTGCCATACGATATTGACAAGATCGTCACACATAGGGATGGGCGCACCTGGATCGGCATGAACAACAGCCAGGTCTTTCATTTCACGCTTGAAGGAATCCGGGGATAGCTCTGGACTCCTGCGCGGGCAAACCGCCCAAAAGACATTATCCGAAAAACCCAGGTAGTGAACCGGTAGCCCTACGGGACACTGGCTTTTATTTTTTTTTAAAACCCGGAGGGCTCAATAAAGTTAGTTCTACGATATTACCTGTCTATCCCAGGTTATGAAACCGGGAAGAACACTAATGAAAACTCCTAAGGTTGAAAACCTTACTTCTGAATGATGCGGAAAGCCTTATCATAAATCGATGTGTGACGGTATTGCACGTCTGAAAAATCAGGGAAACCCCCAACAAACCCTCCTCCTTCCCTGCCTTGATAAAGCAGCGTGGTGCCGGTATAGTCCCAGGTTACACTTTCACGGCGATAGCCATCCTGCAAATGCAATGCCAGCCAGTAGGTCTCACCGGCATGAACAGGAATCGCCCCACCAAAATCAAAATGCACGGTAAAATGCCTGATCCCGCCCCGGTCCTCCACTGTGTTTCTCTGCTTGATGTTCACTCCTGCCCCAGATGCAATGACGTTAACAGGATGATCCCCATCGTTTTGAAGCAGCCACCATTCGAGAGTCCCGTCCCATTGCTTCCTTTCAGAAGCGGGTCCATCTGTAACATCTACCTCGACACTGGTTATTTTTCTGTCCTCTGCCAGTTTGAAATCTTCCGCTGATATCGAATTTCCGACTGAAGAGCCTCCTTTATGGCCACTATAACCGTTATCATATACGATTACCGGCAAACCTGCAGCCAACAAAGCGTCTTCAATCTGGATCAAAGGAATGGAAAGCCCGCTAATATCGTCATGCACCTGGTACCCTGTAGTCTTGAAGTAGTTCAGGATTTCATCAATGCTTAGTTCCGGTTTAGCAGCATGCATAATAGCCCATGCCGCAGCCACGATTGGGGCTGAAAGAGAAGTTCCCATTGCAAAGTGCTCATACTCCGGCCCCGTACATGCCGGAGCAAGTAAGTCAAGGAATGGTGCTCTGTCTGAATCAACCCAGATCTTCCTGGCATCACTAGTGCCATAATAATCATAGTTATTTGTTCCTCCAACGCTCACTACGTATGGAGAACATGCCGGGCTGCTGATTCCGGAAAAATCATTATTCCCCTGTTGCCACCGACCATCATTACCCGCACCCGCAATTGGAACGATTCCTTTTGCCCTCAGCCGCTGGAAATTCCAATCATTCCCTGTTGGACAATCCTCTCTCGTAAAAGGACCGGCAGGGCCACCAGAATTATCCGGCGATGTTCCGAAGCTCATATTCACCGCAACTATGTTGTATTCAATCTGATGATCCAGAGCCCATTGGAGTGCACCAGAAACAAAAGAATCATCAATAGATCCTTGAAATCCTGCATCATAAGCAATAATGCTCACCCCGGGAGCTACTTCAACTATCCTGGCAGCAACGTATGTAGCATGTTCCCATTTATATGGATCAGCCCACCCGGGATTCTCTTCGTGGCTTACACGACACCCGGCTGGAGTAGCTACATCCGAGCATCGAAAGACAGGAACTGTCAAATCAATTACCCCGCTATTAGGCCCTATATTTGGGTTGTCCCCCCCATATGGATCAAGCTTGTGACCTCCGTCATCAATGATCAATACTGCAGTATGTGCCCCGGTGTAACCACTTCGCTTTGTTATAACCTGCCCAATTGCTTCCTGCCATGTCTCGGAAAGTGAAAGAGGCTTGTATTTTCTGTTTTCGTACAGATATACAACATTAGGTAATTTAGCCAGGGACGAGAGAGTGGACGAATTGGCGATCCTGCCAAATACCTGGGCAAGGGTAGGCCTGTAGTCCTTAAGGATTTCAAATCCCCCAAGTTCAGGAAAGGGAAGCCGGTCATCCAGAACATTGACCAATACCATCTGGGGGCCAATGTTCTCATTTGATAAGTATCTCTTAAGCAATGTGGGTGATATCTTGGCCCGTTGAAGAGGAGCCAGCTCACCTATCGGGAAAACACCTTCCTCAATTCGGAATCTTATTGGGATTGTTTCATTTTTTGTCTCCTGGTTTATATCAATGTATCCTAACTCTTTCACAAAGGAGACTTTTTCCTTGATCCTAAGTAATACCTTAATACGGAGTGTTTTAGTCGTGCCAACATGGTATCTCCGTGTGTTCAAATTTACCAGGTAGTATCCATCATCCGGCATGATCTTTACTCTCTCAGCCTCCCGACTGGCAGATGTAGTGAATTCTGCTACAGGCGGATACTCATATTTGTCATTGGTCAGCCTGAATATTTGTACTACCGGGTCCAGGTTGTAAATGAAAGTGCCAGTAGATTTCTGTGCCGAAGCAAGAGGTGGCAGAAAGAAGAAATGTTTTAATTTCCCCTGGTTTGGAACAATTATTTGTTCACCTAAATTATTCACAGTTGAATCTGGATTTCTGCTTTGCCCAAGGGCGATTCTTGAACTGTTACAATCATCAAGAAAAAGGCATGATAATAACCCAATGTTAATTATCAAGATCTTGCAGAGGTTCTGAATATTCATGACTATTAATATTTTGATAAGATCTTATTAGACAAACCTGGTGATAAGTCATTTACTCTACAGTAAGACAATGTACTTTTGATCGAATTTCAGTTTAAGTTATTGTTACAGTCGATTAACTAAAAAGGTTGCACGCCTGACTAATTCCCTAAAAAATCAATAATTATAAAAATAAACCATTAAAGGGCCGAAGTCAAATAATCTTTTTAGAGACTACCGGGTGCTCATGCAATAGACGTACGCCACAACCACATTTGGCTGGTTAAACCGCCATTAATTCAAAATTAAGGAGAAGAATTGGCTAAATCCGACACCGACGATGGGGTTTGTTAAAGGAGGTGAAATTACATTTGGGAAATCTGATCAATAGCCATTCTTTTTATCATCAGCGAAGAGCATAGCTTACTCTGATCCCTGCATAAGATTTATTATTTATGACCCCAATATCTGGCTCCACAATTACTGAAGGTAATTTCTTATAGGCTACCTTCTCTTTTGTCACCAGCGCTCCGATCAGGGTACATGAAAACATAACCACTCCTCCAATGGTAATAGCCCTTATCCTGCCTTCTTTTCTCAGTTCTCCATATGTATCCGGACCAAAAATAGGTGCTTTGAATATTTCCAAATCAGTAGTCTCATTAATCACGAAAAGCATTCCGGTCATGAAGCATCCATACAAGAATCCATTGCCCGCATACGAAGACTTTCTTTTAATAAGCTCGACCTTATCGAGGGGATAAACTGACCTTTTTGAATTCAAATCATTAAATACTATACTGTCGTCTTTAAATCGCAGGTTCCTGAACTTTGAGAAACCTCCTCCCGCAAGTACAATTGTGCCCTGGCCAACAGGTCTTCTCTCGCTATAAACAACTTTTTCAACCTCACTTTTCTTGATATGGGTAATTTTATCCCCATTATCAGTATGCATCTTGAAATATATCTTTACACTATCCTCTGCTGATATTTTGCAGTTCACCGTTTGCCCATTCTTCATGATTATGATATCCTGGGATTTTAAAGAAGGATTTGAAATAAAAACCACTCCCAAAATGATTAAAAGGTACTTCATAGTTTTCTTATTTGCATACTAAGGTACGACAGGATCATAATATAAGTCAATTTTTTTTAAATTATAGATAATGTTGATGTTAGGCCTTGTGAACAGATTACTTAATCTGAATGCCAATTTTGTACCCATTCTGCAACATTTCCAGACAATCGATAAAGCGATTAGCCGGGTTGATCAGGAGTTAAATTTGTTATCAAAAATCCATAAATTAAAATGAGATTTTAGCACTGCCAGACCCTAGTGTAAAGGTTATTTCACCAATTCATCAAGCTCCTTTAAATACATCCCCGCCTAAAATAAAATTGCTTTTGATTATTCTGCGGTTTAATTTTGATATTGTTCATTAATCGCTGAACACTGTGTTCCTGAAATATCTCAATTAAAACTCCGAAACATGAAAAAAGTTATCAGCATCCTCCTGGTGTCCCTCTTTGTCTTTACCGGCTGCAATGTCAACAAAAACAAGGTGGCCGTCAGCACCGACAAGAACGGGTATTCCTACCAGACGGTAAGCAACGACCCGTCAGCAATGAGGCTCTATACTCTCAAAAATGGCCTCAGGGTTTACATGGGCATCAACAAGGATGAACCCAGGATCAATACCATGATCGCCGTAAAGGCAGGATCGAACAATGATCCCGAAGCAACCACGGGTCTGGCTCATTATTTCGAACACCTCATGTTCAAGGGGACAAGCTCCTACGGCACCAAGGACTGGGCAAAGGAGAAACCGCTCCTCGATTCCATCTCAGCCCTTTTTGAGAAACGCATAAACACCCCCGACAGCATCAAAAAGCTCAATATTTACAAGCAGATCGACAAGTTCTCAGTCGAGGCCGCCCAGTATGCCATCCCAAGCGAATATGCCAAGATGCTCTCCGAGATCGGTGCCACCGGCACAAATGCGTTTACTTCAAACGAAATGACCGTCTATGTCAACGATATCCCGGCCAATGAGCTCAACAGGTGGCTTACCCTCGAAAAGACCAGGTTCGGGGATGTTGTCCTGAGATTGTTCAATACTGAGCTCGAGACGGTGTATGAGGAGTTCAACATGGGTCAGGACCGTGATATGAACAGGGCATACGAAAAATTCATGAAAGCATTGTACCCGAAGAACCCCCTGGGAAGGGACGTCATCGGGTACCCCGAGCATCTGAAAAATCCCTCGCAGGTAAACATCATGAACTTCAAGAAAACCTGGTATGTCCCGAACAACATGGCAATTTGCCTGAGCGGGGACCTCGACATGGACAAGACCATCCAAATGATCGACCAGACTTTTGGACAGCTTCCGGAAAAACCAGTGCCTGAAGTGCCGGTTGTCAGGGAAGACCCCATCACCAAACCCGTCGAGCTCACGATGTCGGGGCCCGATTTCGAATTCATGTTTATGGGATACCGGACCGACGGCCAGAAAAGCGCAGATAAAAAGTACATCTACCTTATTTCAAATATCCTGTCAAACGGTCAGGCCGGACTGTTTGATATCGATCTCAACCAGGACCAGAAGGTGCTTTCAGCTTATGCAGGTTCGAACCTGAATACCCAGTACGGAACGCTGATGATCCAGGTAAGGCCGAAGGAAAATCAGACACTCCAGGAAACCAAGGATCTCGTACTTGCTGAAATCGAAAAGCTCAAAAAAGGTGATTTCCCCGATTGGATTATTGAAGCAATCGCAAACCAGTACAGGTTGAATAACCTCCAGCAGTTCAGGTCACGTTATGAAACTTACGCGTTCCTGGAATCTTTCATTTACGGAAATGACTGGAATAATGTACTTACATTCGGCGACCAGCTTCAGAAAGTGACCAGGAAGGAGCTTGTCGACTATGCAAACAAGCTGTTCCAGTCAGGTTTTGTTGCTTTGTACAAGACAAAAGGCAAGGCCGAAGGGCTTATAAAGGTGCAAAAGCCGCCTTTGTCGCCTGTGACCATCAACAGGAACGATGAAAGCAAATTCTTTACTGACTGGAAGAATATCCCGTCCGACAGCATCTCCCCGGTATTTGTCGATTACAATACCGCGATAAGCCGCAAGCAACTTTCCGAAGGCATCGAGTTGAATGCCATCCGTACAAATGATAAAAGTGATCTTTTCAGCACTTATTATGTGATTGATGCCGGCAAGGATAATGATCTCCGCATGCCGCTTGCGGTCAATTACCTCCCCTACATAGGCACTAAGTTTCATACGGCCACCGCACTCAAGCAGGAGCTGTTCCGGTATGGCCTTTATACCGCCGTGTTCAGCGATTCAAAGCGTTCCTATGTTTACGTATCGGGGCTCAACCGGAATTTCGAAAAGGGGATCAACCTGCTGGAGGAGATCGTAAGCAGCTCTGTTGCCGACACCGCAGCGTATAGGAAATACGCGGAAAGCACGATCAAGGACAGGAACGACATGAAGCTTAACCAGGACAATATCCTCTATTCAGGGCTTCTTAACTGGGCTATGTATGGAAACAAATCGTCACAGAATGACGTGCTTTTGGATGAAGAAATAAGGAAGCAGGACCCTGAAAAGCTGGTTTCAACAGTGAGGTCAATGGTTACATATCCTCACAGGATCCTCTACTGCGGACCGTATACCCTGGAGCAGGTTGAACCATTGATCCGGAAAAATCATCCGGCTCCCGAAAAAATTGAACCGATACCGGCTTTGAAAAAATACCCGGAGCTGAATACTGACAAAAACCAGGTCATTCTTGCCAATTACGACATGTCGCAGATAAATCTGGTGATGGTTTCCAGGGGATTGCCCTACTCGCCCGAAAACCAGGTCTCAGCCTCGCTGTTCAACCAGTACTACGCCGGCTCGATTGCTTCCGTTGTGTTCCAGGAGATAAGGGAAGCCCAGGGAATGGCATACTCGGCCTATGCATCCTACCAGGTGCCTGACAGGAAGGATGAGCCGTTCTGGCTTATCGGGTATGTCGCCACCCAGGCAGATAAAATGAAATCCGCGATCACGTCGATGGACAGGGTCCTCAATAATTTCACCGAAAGTGCCCTCTTCTTCAATACTTCGAAAAAAGCGATCCTGAACAAGATCTCGACCCAGCGGTACTACAGGGAAAATCTTTTCTTCAGGTACCTGTCGAACCTCGATCTTGGCATTGATCATGACCTGAGAAAGGATACCTACGAGTATGTCAAAAATTCTTCAATGGATGACCTGAAGAATTTCTTCGGGACAAACATAAAGGATAAGAAATATACTTATTGCATCATCGGCAACCTGAAGTCACTCGACATGAATGCACTCAAGCAGATAGGCGATGTCAGGGAAGTCCCTGTCAATGAACTGTTCGGATACTAGCCTGTCAGGATTCAGAACCTGAATAATAGCAGAAAATCCCGCATTTACGGGATTTTTTGTTTTAAATTGGGACTTCAGATAATACCTCAAAAATGAGATCTGCAATTAAGATAATCATTCTCGTTTGCCTTATCCTTGCGGGCACCCTTCACCTGCTGCCTGCCCAGGTACCGCCTGACCGGGTAACCGATACAGTAAGGTGCAGGGATAATACCACGCAGAGCTATGCTCTCTACCTGCCTGCAAATTATGACAATAAGAAAAGCTGGCCGGTGATCCTGATCTTTGATCCGGCGGCAGGCGGTAAAAGAGGGGTCAGTGCATTTCTTGACGGCGGACGGAAATACGGTTTTATCCTGGCATGCTCGAACAATTCCCGGAACGGCCCCCTCGCTGATAACCTTACCGCTGCCAATGCTATGTTCCGGGATATTATGACAAAATACAACATTGATCCTAAGAGGATCTATGTATCGGGTTTCTCCGGAGGCTCGCGGTTTGCCATGAGCTTCGCCATGTCGGAGAGGAGGATCTACGGCGTCATCGGTTGCGGAGCAGGCTTCCCCGGTAATAATTTCTCGTTCTCCCCTGGCAATTCTGGCTTCCTGTACTATGGAATTGCCGGCAACAGGGATATGAATTACCCTGAGATGTTTCAACTTTCAGACTACCTTAACAGCCGGCCCGGCATCACCTCATATTTAAGGACGTTCAGCGGCGGCCATCAATGGCCTCCCACTGAATTGATGACCGGGGCCGTGGAGTGGCTGGTGCTGCAGGAAATGAACAATAAAGAGCTGCCTGCGGACCAGTCATTGATATCGGCCTTCGAAAAGAAGACCGAAAGCCTGATCAGTTCTTCCATGGCTGAGGGTAATTTCATCGATGCAGTAAGGTACATGAAGTCAGCGGTACGGGACTTCAGGGGTACTCCCTTTGAAACGAGGATTGACAAGCAGCTGGCTGAAACTGAAAAATCTCCGGAATACTCAGCTGCAATCCGCAAATGGACAAGGGTGCTCTCAGATGAACAGGAAACAGAACAAAAATATATGAGCTACCTGAGTGAGATTTTGATTTCAGCTTCAATACCCGACAGTGCATCAGGATGGTTTAAAAGAGAAACCGGGTCGCTGACCAGGCTGCGTGACAAAGGTGCTCCTGAAAAGAGCCAGATGGCATCAAGGATCCTTAACTTCATCTCAATTGGATGTTCAGTGCAGGGGACATCCCTTTACAGGAGCAGTTCTTTTGCTCAGGCTGCCTTCATGTTTGAAATCTGCACATGGTCCGACAGTGAAAATCCTGAAAATTATTATAATCTCGCCAGGTCACTCACCAGGGCCGGCAAAACAAAGCAAGCGGTCGATGTACTTGCTAAGGCCGTTGACCATGGCTTCCCTTTAAGAAACAGGGTCGTGTCGGATCAGGCATTCAACTCCATACGGGCGGATGACAGGTATAAGGCGGTGATACTTAAGATGAAGTAGTCGGGACAATCGCGAAATCGTGCAATCATGCAATCTTGCAATCGTGCAATCATGTCGGAGAAACCAACAAACCAGTTAACCAGTAAACCAGCAACCAGCATCACACATTAAGTACCTTCCTGATGGCATCTACATTAGCCTGGTTGACAATATTCCTGGCTTCAGGGGTGTAAAGGAAATCAATCCTGCCCTTGTGCTTCTCCACGATCTTACTCCTCACCATCTTCCCGGTGGAGTTCAGCATCGCATTATCGATGGTAAATGGCTCGTCGAGAATTGCGACAGCTGCAGGCATCCATCTCGACGGAAAAAGATCATCATTCTTTCCTCCCGGCTTGTACTGGCCGATTACCGCGTCGAGTTCCTTAAGCACTGATTCAATCCCCTTTTCCCAAGCCAGGCTGATATTATTGGTCTTTGCCCACCTCTTCAGCGATTCCTGGTTAGGCACTATCAGCGCCGTCGTGTACTTGTTCTGGTTATTATAAAGCATCAATTGGTCGATGAATTGCGACCGGTCCGTGATTGTCTCCTCAATCCCTTCGGGACTGTACTTTTCACCGTCATCCGAGATAAGGAGGCTTTTAAACCTTCCAAGGACGAACAGGAATCGATCACTGTCAACATATCCCATATCTCCCGTATGAAGCCAGCCGTCGCGGATAGTTTCCGCGGTTGCCTTCTCATTTTTCCAGTATCCCTTCATGACATTATCCCCTTTCACGACAATCTCGCCTTTCTGCCCGCATGGCAATTCCCTGCCCTCCTCATCACATATCCTGAGATCAAGGTTCTTTACCACGCAGCCTGATGACCCCAGCTTATGCACGTATTCCCTGTTGCCTGAAATGACAGGTGAGGCTTCTGTAAGGCCGTACCCCTGCAGCATCGGGATGCCGATGGCGTAGAAGAACTTCTGAAGCTCGATGTCGAGCAGGGCTGCTCCCCCCACAAAGAAACGGAGCCTCCCCCCGAAATTTGACCTGATTTTACTGAAGAGCAGCAGGTCATAAAGCTTGCAGAGAGGCTTGAGAAATACCCTCGATCCTTTCCCCTTGTCCCAGCCGTTGCCGTTGTACCGGTAGGCTGCCTTCAGCGCGCTTCTGAACAGTTTCTCCGTCAGCGGGCCTTTATCCCGTATGGCTTTTTCGATATTCTTCCTCAGGTTTTTGGCAAGCGCAGGAGCGCTGAAAAGAAAAGTGGGCCGGATCTCCTTTATATTCACGCTGATGTTTCTCAGGCTCTCCAGGTACGATCTGCCCGACTGAACCGCTGCCAGGCTCGCTCCAGTGGCCATCATGATATAGATCCCCACGGTATGGGCAAATGAATGGTCCCACGGAAGTATAAGGAGAGTCGACCACCATTCGGGTACATCGAACAGGGAGAGAGCCTGATCGATATTAGCTATGTAATTCTTATGGGAAAGGATAATGCCTTTCGGATCGGCTGTAGTGCCCGAAGTATAACATATGCTTGCATAATCGTCAGGACCTATGGATCTTATAATCTCAAGAAATTTATCATATCGGCTTGCCAGATACTCCTCCCCGAGCTCCTTCACTTTCCCGATCCAGATCTCACCTTCTGAATAGCTCTCCTTCGGGTCGAGAAGAATAATCTTTTCGAGATCCCTGAGACCGGGTTTAACCTGGTTGATCTTTTCGAGCTGGTGTGCTGAAACGATAATCCACCTTGATTCCGAGTGTTCGAGCCTGAATTTAAGGTCATTGCCTTCTTTCAGGAGAATTGAAAGAGGGACGCTTACAGCGCCTGCGTGCATGATTCCCAGCTCGGCTATCACCCAGTCGGTCCTGGATTCGGACAGCAGGGCAACACGGTCACCCTTCTTTAAACCCAGGGAGATGAATCCCGCCGCAACCCTGTATGACTGGTCCCTTGCTTCCTTAAATGTCGTGGCCTCGTATTTGTCACCCTTTTTTTCAAGAAGATAGGGATTGTCAGCATACCTGGAGGCGCTGTTTTCGAGAAGTTCGGTGATTGTTTCCATAATTGCTGAAATTAATTCATTCGCCAATGGATATAATTTATTAACTGGTTGTTACGGATCCGGAATTGATATCCGGGTATGAAGAGTCAATCTAAGTTAAACAATTTCTCCGTCACTTAACCTGATCACCTTGTCAGCGAATGTGATTATCCTTTCATCATGACTGGCAATTATCACGCACCTGTTTTCCCCGACACTGCATTCTTTAAGCATCTCAATTATTTTCATGCCCTGCTGAGATGCCAGGCTCCCGGTCGGCTCATCGGCAATAATAAGCTCAGCCCCGTTCACCAGTGCCCTCGCCACCGCGACTCTCTGTTTTTCACCATAGCTGATAGCCGAAGGCATCGAACCTGCCAGGTTTCCAATCCCTAATTTTTCAAGGTACGATAGCGATGTTTTCCGTGCAGCTTCCAATCCGGATCCGGCGAAAGTCATAACCATCATAATGTTTTGCAACACGGGGAACGAATCAAGCAGAAGGAAATTCTGGAAAACAAAACCGATCCTCCTGGCCCGCATCGACTGCAGTTCCACTGGTGAATAATCCGCTGTTCGCATCCCGAAAAGATAAACGTCACCCGATGTAGGCCTCTGCATCCCTGCAAGCAGGGTCAGGAAAGTGGTCTTACCGCTTCCGCTGGGGCCAAGCAGGAGTGTCATTTCTCCCTTCCTGGCTGAGAAATTAATGTCCCTTAAAGCTGCAACCCCTTTCCCGTCTGAATTATAGTACTTCGTGACTCCGTCAAGCCTGGCTGTGAAGGTCTCATCCATTACTGTTAGTATTTAAATGCTTCCAAAGGATATATCCTTTTAATTTTAGCTGAAGACCATAGTGAACTTAAAATACTGATAACCAGTACACCTGATGAAATAAGAATTATTTGATACAGCGAAGACCTCGTTTCTATTTCAGGAGATATATTACTGATGATGCTGACAACGGGGAAGTATGCCAGGATACCGCAAAGCAATCCTCCTGCTGCAAGGCTGGCTGATAATCTCAAAACGAGCTTAAGTATAAAATAGCGCGGACAGCCAAGAGCCTTCATAATAGCAAAGTCGCGGCGCTTTTCAATAATGCTGATTGAAAGGATCAGGCTGAGGATCGCTGCCAGGACAACGGCAGAGATCAGTGTGACAACAAGTAACAAAGGGATTATGCCATGCCTCATTTCCTCTGTATTATTTCTTATGAATTGCTTTTCCCGGAATACGGAGACGTTTTTGCACTGATTTTTGATCTCTGATTCAACCGACGCCAGGTCGCACCCTTTGTCGGTGCATAACCGGAAAGCAGACACGAAATTCGGGATCCCGGCGATATCCCATGATTTCCTGAGTGAAACGAAAGCATACTGAATTACAAACATATTTGTTCCGCCGCTTATTCCCGAAACTTCCTGGGAGTCGTGCCTGATCTGTATGACATCTCCGATCTCCAGACCATATTTTGAGGCAAATGCCTTATCGATTACAATTTCCCTGTCCGATAATATGCCTCGTCCTTTAATGATTTCCGGGGGGCCTCCCTCTTCAGCTGCCTGGTCGAATCCCGTCAGATACATGGAGGCATTCCGGTTATTCAGCTTTACCGAACACAGCAGGAAAAAGACCGGGGAGACTGAATTGACTCCGTTGATCCTTTTTAAGCTTTGCATGTATGAAAATGGAAGGATCGATGTGCTCCTCAGAATATTGCTGGAGTGTTCCTGCAATACCCAGAGGTCAGTCCTGCCTGACCTGACATATTCGACAGAACCGTACGAAACACCATTGTACAGCGAAATTAAAAAAAACAAAAGCAGAACGCACAGCGAAATCCCGAGAGCCGTTGACAAATACCGGAACCTGTATTCCCTGATTATATAGAAGACGTATCCGTTCATTCCATCATCGGTACATTAGTTCTCAACCTTCCGCCTATTCTCCGGAAAATATCGCTGATATCGGGTCCTGTTATCGTAAGGCCGTGGTTTTTCAGACCTACCTCGGCCCGGGAGGGATCCGGTGTCTTCCTCAGTAATGCCACCACATTTTCAGCGAGCTCTCTCGTGCCGCATGGATAGCTCTGGGAGGTACACAAAACATCCTCAATCCATGCATGGACATGAACAATGGCACCGGTTTGCGGAAATTCCCCGTAAATGAGATAATGCTCAATCGCATCGACCGAAACCCTGATCCGGGGATCATGTTCAGAAGGTACGGAAACGACCATTTTGTTCGACTCCCTGTTGTAGCCGGTTACCAGCAGTATATCCTGGCCAACCCCCCGAAGCTCCGATTTGTTTACTCCCCTTGCAGTCATCCAGAAAGATGGATTCCTGGTGCCGTGATTGGTGTTCCTGATACTTAGGTTGCCATAACTGAGTCCCTTTATCTGGTACAGCCTGTACAGGTGATCGATGAGCTCCTGGTCGAGGAATTCCTTTAATGGGAAGGGCGAAGGCAGAACTCCAAGCTTTAACAATTCATTCCCATAGACCTTCAGATCCTCAACTTCCCGGATATTACCAATGTTTTCGAGGTGGCTGTCATTTGCAAGTTCGTTGCCAAGTACAAAATGCGAGCTTATCACCGGGTACATATACTTGTAAAGGGTTTCCCCGTTGTAGTCGAATTCGACGAAACCTACCTCGGGGGTAATGCTGCATGCCCTGAGATTATTCCCATTCCTTTCATGGTAAACACAGAAAAGAAGGTTTGAAATGCTCCTGACCAGGGCAGTATAGCAGCCCGATTTCAGGTTTTCCGGCGCTTTCGGCGCATACGCAATTGAAACGACCTTTTCTTCTTCATTTCTACGCCTGAATGGTTTGGGGGAATCCAGGTCTATCAGATTAAGGATAAAATTTGAGTCCTGATCCCCATTTACCTTTTCATGTCCCTTACCCGTTATCAGAACGGCAAGGCTATCGCAAAGCTCAAGCAGTTCTGCAGAACCTGATACATAATTTATCTTGAATTTCATGGCACTTCAGTTTAAATCAGTCAATTTTTTCAGATTAAATCCCGGGATACCATATCATTGAAGGTTTCCCGTCTTCTAAGGAGGCGCGGCCTGCCGTTCAGCACTGAAACAATGGCAGGCCTGGGAAATCCGAAAGATGATTCCCATGAAGTGAAGTAAGCACCGGAATCGAGTATCGCAATTAACTCGCCGGCTTTAGCCGGGGGCATCGGGATATTCCTGTAAACGACATCCGCCGAAAAACATCCGGGCCCGGAGATGGTGACCTTTTCAGATACCCTTCTCCTGACATCGTTGCACAGGATAACCCTGTGGTGTTCGTAAAAGGTGGGCATGGTAAGGGTGCCGATGCCGGCATCGGTGATCCACCACTTTCTTGCATTATGCCTCTCTTTTACCTGGTGTATCCTCAGCAACAGGAGCTGGTTAGGGCTCGCTATGCACCTCCCGGGTTCAAATATGAGCTCGGGCAGATTCCTGTTCCTGAAAATAAAGGATACAGCGTTGATGACAGAATCGGCATACTCGCCGAACGATATATGGAGCTTTGACCCGTCTGAACGGGGCAGCTGATCAATTGCCTGGTATTTTAACAGTTCAAATGATGTCATCTCCCTGGAGTCAGGTACTCCCAGTCCCCCTCCGACATCGAGCATTTCGGTTTCAAATCCTGACCTCTCAGCCTCATTTATCGCAGGTCTGATCTTTAAAATGGCCTTGCCGAACTCAGAAACGTTCCGGATACCTGACCCGATATGCAAATGGAACCCCCTGAACCTTATTTCTCCTGATCTCTTAATTATGCCCAGCGCCAGGCGGACCTCACCGTTCTTAAGATCGAGCCCGAACGGTGATCTTTTCCGGTCAGCTGCTGCACTTCCCCGGTTCATTCCCGACGGAATAAAGTCAGGGTTGATCCTTAATAGTACGTCTGCATTTTTACCCAGCGATTTGCTGATGCTGATAATTCTTTCAAGCTCAGATACCGAATCCACATTTATCAGCCGGATGCCATTCGCGAGGCAGGATCTTATCAGTGAATCGGTTTTAAACGGGCCGTTGACTACTATATCATTGCCCTGATACCCGAGGTCCAGGGCAAGATTGAGCTCAAATTCACTCATGACTTCAGCCTTAATGCTGGTACTCCTGATGATCCTGATAATTCCGGGCACAGGATTGCACTTAAATGCAAAATGCACCGACGTTTTTCCCGGGTATTTCCATATGTTCTCGAGAAAGCTTATGCATGTGTTACTCAATCTTTCCTCATGAACGACGTGAAGGGGAGTGCCGTAATCATTTGCGAGCTGTATGCACGACGATCCACCGGCTAGAAGTTCCCCTTTGCCGTTGGATCCGAGATCCCAGTATTTTAGTATTTCATCCGTCTTTGTCATTTCTCACCTGATATCCCGTATGCTTTTTGAATAGATCGAATAATGCTTATAGGCTTTCATATCCAGCAGCCTTGCCGCGACATTTCCAAGTTTTTCATCTGAAATCCATGTAGTTGAAAGTGACGAACAATTGCGCAGAACCTCGATGCCTGCATTGAACAGGGCTGTGAGGATCAGCGTCTGACGGTAGGCTTTTTTCACGCCGCACGTAAAAACAATAAGCTCTTTTACCTTCCGGCGCCTGAGCATTAACAGGGGGAAATGCCGGAACTTCATGCATCCCTTGATCGGCTGCAGAAGGGCATTGAAATTGAGGACGAACTGAACCGCTCCAACAGGGATGCCTTTATGTTCGGCGATCAGGATAAAAGAGGGTTTTGTTATCAGGAAAAAGAACTTTCCTGCGAAATCGTACTCCCTGGCCGATAACGGGAGGAAATACATGTTCTCCCTGAAAGCCTCATTATTGATATCCCTTAATATTTCCAGATCCTTCCTGTACTTCAGGATATTGAATTTTCTCACTGAGATCTCTGAACCCGGGGATGGGTGAAAAGGAACCCTGAATCTTTCATTTACGGTTTCCTTTATTTTCGTGTTGATCATCGTATGGAGCCTGAAGGACTCGCTGAATCCGGCTTCCGCAAGCAGGCGGGAATAGTAAGGAGGATTGTAAACCTCGAAAAAGACCGGCTTGTCTTCAAAATTATCGGTCAGAATACCGAGTTCTGAATAATGATTTGGATTGAAAGGTCCCTCAAGGCTTTCGGCTCCCGAATCCCTGGCAGCTGATCCGAGACTTGCGAACAGGTATTGAACCCCGGCCGGATCATCTGCTGCTTCAAAAAAACCAAAAAATGCGGATCGTGTCTTCCACCTATCCCAGTACTGATGATTAATGACCAGTATCGACCTGCAAACCGGTCTTTGATCCGAATAACAGACAAAGATCCTGAGTGATGCATTGGCAAAATACGGATTTTTATGAGGATCAAGAACTTCTCTTAAAATAGAGACAGGAGGCCGGATCCAGTTTGGATCGTTCCGATAAACATCCGCAGCGACAGAATGAAAATCATTCATCCCCTTTCCATCCCTTATTTCCCTTACTTCATACATAACTCTTTCTTATCCGTTCGACGATATATGCCTTGTAAATGAATGAAAGGTCCCCTTTATGAAGCTCCGACGATAATTCCGGATCGGGTATTATGCTTTCCGACAGGGACTCGGGCCGGCTCCTGCTTACCAGATGATTGCGGTAAGTCAGAACAGCTTTGTCGGTGCCAACCCTTACCGTTTCCCTGAGCAGCCTGGTGTATTCATCAATATGCATCCATTCGAAGATGTTTGTGAAATTGAATTTTGAGATCGAATCCGCGGGCAGCCTGTTGAAATAATCCATGCACCCTTCAGTGACCATTTCCAGGCGATCGACCCGTGTGCGAATTATGTCGAAATTCTCCTTTTTGAGATATACAGGAAGGTTGCCGTCGTTATAATTTCCAAGGAGTATATATGCAAGGAAATTGTTCTCCTGGATTGGAAGCTCCGTTATTGCCCTCCTTACGGAAGCATTGTAATATTTCCTGAAGGAGAATCCCGGTTCAATGAATTTATAAAATTTCTTATCGAAAAGAAGGCTGGCAAAAGTTCTGCTCAGGAACAAACTGCAAAAAACCCTCCATCTTTTATTATTCCATTTGGTGTCGAAGAATCTCTGGCGGTCGGGCACAGTTTTCAGGCTGAACAGCTCGGCGATGATCTTTTTACCGATCAGAAGCCTGAACAACCGCATCAGAAGATGCATGAACCATTCATACCGGCCTGCGTGAATTATTCCATCCCGGATGCAGGCTTTCCTGTTGCTCCAGTAAAGCTGTTCTTCTTCAGAAAGGGAGGGCCTGATCCTGTCATAAAACTGCTTCCTGAAGGATGAAGGCCTGATGCCGAAGAATTCAAGGGTTTCCTGATACGTCAGGGTTTTGAAAGCATTTAATTTCAAAGAAAGCAGGTAATTCTGATGACGGTTCATGTCGAGGCATATCACCTTTTTCGGGTTGTCGAGAAGAAATGCCAGTGCATTGCACCCTCCTGACGTAATAGTAAAAACAACATCGTCAGGCTGAATCCTGAATGCTCTCCTGTCGAGACCGGGATCCTCCCAGCACTGGGAATAAAGGATATCCCTGAATACCTTTGACCGGCTGAATTTCCTGCTTTTTGCAGACGCTTTCGGATGATCCCGTTTCGGGATCCCCTTGATGGTGTGGACTATTGCCCAATCAATTGCAGCAGGGAAGCCGATCAGGATGGCATGGATGAATTTGCCGGTGAAAGCTGCAACTATCAGGCCGGGAATAAAAAGAATGTACTGTGCATTGTGCCTGAAGCCATCATAATTGATCCTGAAATCCCTTATGATTTCCGGGAAGCCTCTCAACCCCGGCAGTAAAGCGGGAACAGAGCTTATGTATTCCCTCCGGGCATCCCCGAACTTCTTAACCAGAGTCTCCTCTTCATACCTGATCAGGCACTGGTAATGCAGCCTGATGAGCAGCGGAATTAATAATCCGACTGGACTGAGACAGAGCGACAACGAGGTAAAGGCCAGGAGATCGGCTGAATAGATCGGATGCCTGACTATCTTATAGGGGCCTGCAAGCATCAGCCTGTCGTCCCTGACCTTAAAATCCATGACCGTCGAGGAAGTCAGAATAGTACCGCTCCACATCCTTATGAGTGATGCTGATAAGACCATGAAAGCCACCAGGATATATCCGTACCTGAGAGATATCCCGGGAGAGCAGCCGGCCCATTTGCCGGCGATCTCAATGTCCGACGGCATTTGCCTGAAGACCGTAAATGAAAGGAGAGTAACGATCGATACGATTGAGAGAGAAATGAATATCCTGATCTCAAACCATTTTTTCAAAAAGCTGTTCCAACGGGTCTTCATGATTTCCTGTTTTAAAAGTCCGCTTTTACCCTGATTGCCGAAGGGATCATCTCAAGGTCAAATGGTGAAGACCCGATTATCTCACCGTCCGCCTCAAGAGTTATGCTTATATCCGATCTTATCCTGAGCGACCTGCATTTCTTCAGGGAAAACTCTTTCCCGTTAATATGCTGACCAGAATATATTTTCGGGAAACTAATCAGCCTGTTGAGTACATTCATTTCATGGATTGACAGGACATCAAAAAGTCCGTCATTCAATCTGGCATCCGGGGTAAGCCTCATGCCTCCGGCACATTCGACCCCGTTTCCTGCAACAAGCCCTATAAGTCTGAAATCGGAGGCACTTTCATTATCAAACTGAAGGTTAATTGTCATTGGCCTGAACAGAACCGCCTGTATTGCCGCAGTGATCCCGAATGCCAGGGTGCCGCCAAGCTTCTTGACCCTCTTCCCTGTTTTTGCAGCGACCGTGCTTCCAATTCCGACCTGGCATTCATTTACGAAAAGTCTTGAAGATTTCCTGCCGTCAGGATCCATAAATGAAATGTGTCCGACATCAAGCATCAGGGAATGAGGCCTCAGGATCAGGCTTATCTGGTCTTCCAGCGATCCGGGAAGGTTGAGGGTCTTCGCATATCCGCCCCCTGTACCGCAATTGATTATTCCGAGCTCACACTCCGGATTCAGAGGTTCCCTCCCGTTGAAGAAACCGTTCACCACCTCGTTGATTGTTCCGTCACCCCCTACGGCGACGATCAGGCCTGCACCATTTTTTAAAGCCCTCCTGGTAATCCCTGTGGCTTCATCCCTGGCGGCAGTATGGCTGAGAATTATCAACGATTCCGAATATGATCCCAGTCTTTTCATAAGCCTTGTAGCGACAAGGTTCGCTTTGCCATTACCTGCAGCCGGGTTTATGATGATATGTATGTCCCTGGTTTTCATCTGTTGAAAAGAGAATGTTTAGAATTTTTAGATTTAGCTGTTATCTTCATCCCAGAGAATCCAACAATCAGGCCAATTAACATATTGTTTTGTAATTCAACCTTATACAAAGCTTACTTCCTTTCTGAACTGATCATTATTGTCCTGTTTTGAAACATTTTATTGACTCGTATCGCTACACTTCATATCTTTGTTGTGTAGGGTATATTTATTTAAATATCACGCATCTACACAAATGAGATCAGAAAGGTCCCCGAGCATTCTGATAGTTGATGATGACAGGGATGTCTCATACACAGCAGGTCTTGTGGTGAGGAACCTGTTTCAAAAAGTGGATGTCATCGACCGGCCGGGATTACTGCCTCAGTTTCTGTCAGCCTGCAAATATGATGTGATCCTTCTCGACATGAATTTTTCACCTGGCAGTACTTCCGGGAAGGAAGGGCTTGACTGGATCGGCAGAATTCATGAAATAGACCCCAGCATACGGATCCTTTCAACCACTGCTTATGGTGAAATAGACCTTGCAGTGCAGGCCATGAAGAACGGAGCAACAGATTTCATAATAAAACCCTGGAGCAAAGCACAGTTGATAGCCTCGGTTCAGAATGCCCTTCAGTCAGGTGGAAAAGGCAGAGTTACCGGCACTTTACGCAAGTGCAAAACAGGCTCGAACGATCAGGATGAGAATTATCCGGAAACAATCAGCCGGTCGGAAATTATGGCGCAGATCCTGGAAACTATGGAAACGGTTGCGCCAACGGATGCCAACGTCCTTATCATGGGCGAAAACGGAACCGGTAAAGAGCTCGCAGCCTGGACCCTGCACTGTAAATCCATGAGAAAGGGGAAACCATTTGTGCATGTTGATCTTGGGGCTATTCCCGAAACTCTTTTCGAAGCTGAACTATTTGGTCACAAAAGGGGCGCATTTACAGATGCGAGGGAAGACAGGGCAGGAAGGTTCGAGGATGCTTCGGGAGGAACGCTTTTCCTGGATGAGATCGGAAATCTGGGCATGCCGCTCCAGGCTAAGATACTTACCGCAATCCAGAACAAAAAAGTGGTAAGGATCGGGAGCAATAACCAGGTGCCTGTCAATGTAAGATTGATCACTGCAACGAATATGCCGCTCTACGAAATGGCCGATTCCTTTTCGTTCAGGCAGGATCTTCTCTACCGTATTAACACAGTAGAAATCATGCTACCTCCGCTGCGCGATAGAAAGGAAGACATTGAAGTGATCGCAGATCACTATCTCAGGGTGTTTTCAGAACGGTACGGAAAGCCGGGGATCAAAATAAGAGGTGATGCCTATCTGAAAATGCACGAATACCACTGGCCGGGAAATATAAGGGAGCTTGCCCATTGCATTGAAAGGGCTGTCATTCTTTGCAAAAGAGAAACTCTGACATCTGAAGACTTTCCATTGAAAATCAAATCAGCAAATGGCCAGGCAGATTCAATGAAGACCATGAAGGTGGAAGATTTTGAAAGAAATGCGATCGCATCGGCCCTTGGCAAATACAATGGCAATCTCTCGAAGGCTGCTGAGGAACTTGGAATCGCAAGAAGCACCTTGTATCGCAAGATTGCGCATTTCGGACTTGAAGTCTTCAATCTTTCAGCTTTATAAGTTCTCAAAGAGCATATGAAAAACATCTGGAAGCTTATTTCAAACATCGGGATAAAACAGCCCGATGATAAGAATCACAACCGGACCATTATCCTCACCAACCAGATAAACTTCGCATTGTTATGCTGCATGATAATGATCATGATCGTCATTGTGCTGGGAAAAATCATAAAAGGGAACCCTCTCAACTTCGGAACAGTCAGGGTCATAATCCTGATTGGCCTGAACATTATGAACATCGCGCTGGCATACTTCGGATATACATTATGGTGCAAGCTGTCGCTCATATACCTGCCGCATCTTATCTTCATCCTGATCCCTACCCTGATGGGATTCGTTGAAGAAGAAGGTTTTACCTATTACCCTTACCTGCTTATTGGAACTGCCGTCATTCCCCAGCTGCTTCTGGATCCACAGAAAGAAAAACTGCTCTACTGGTCATCCCTGGCGTATTACTTTATTCTTGTTCTTACAATTGACAAGATCATGATCCTGACCTCGAGTGGCAGTTATCCGATTGTCGACAGGATAAACGGCTTTTATCATTTTTACAAGATTGCCCAGGTCGGGCTCTTCATTTTTATCATATCAAGCATTTATTACCTGCAGAAGCTGGGCATCCGGTACGAATTCGAATTGAAAAGGAACAACAAAAAGCTTGATTTCCAGAACAGGGAGCTCAAAAGGCAAAAGGAGGAAATTGAAAGGAAAAAGGATGAGCTGATCGCCAGGGAAATTGAAACCTGGCAGAAGCAAATCAGGATAATCTCCCATGAGATAGTCAATTCGGCAATTCCCATCACTAACCTGGCAGGCATGTCGCGGCAGATGCTCGAAGATGAATCGGGCGCTCTCCTCAGCCCCGCCCAGCTCAGTGACGAGACGGCCAATGATATCCATCACGGGCTGGAGATCATTGAATCACGGACGCAGGCCCTGATAAATTTTGTCAAGGCGACAAAAAGCATATCCCTTATCCCCAGGCCAAATTTGCGCAATGTCCCGGTCAATGAGATTTTCGACCGGGTCAGCACATTGTTCGCACCAAAATTCAAAGAAAAAGGCGTGAACCTGGTCAGGCGCATAAAGCCGGATGATCTCTCACTCAAGGCAGACCTTGAATTGACAGAGCAGGTGTTAATCAACCTTATCCAGAATTCCCTGGAGGCCATGGCCGGTATCGGCGAGCAGGAGCTTATCCTGACCGCCGGCATGAATGAAAAAGGACAGCCATGGATAATCATCACTGACAACGGCCCCGGGATACCGGACGATGCAGTGCAAAAAATATTCCTGCCTTTCTACTCCACAAAGCCAAAAAACTATGGAATAGGATTGAGCCTGTCGAGGCAGATCATGCTGGCACACGGCGGCAGGCTGGAATTAAACCCTGAATCCGGTCAGAAAGGAGCGTCGTTTGTCCTGACCTTCCTGGAGAATTAGCCGCCAAATCACTTAAGTCGGACCGCCTGGTACAGATCTGCCTGATCCCCGCTATGCGGGCCTTTCGGGCCGACCTGCAGCCAGGACCGGCATCAACAGCAATTTTATTCCGGTTCTTTTGCCTGCTCCACTGTTGAAGGCAGGTTTTCATAATAGCCTGTGGCCGTATCCTCATTATTCCTGATCTTTTTGCAGAACCTGAACCTCGCCTGCTGTTCATTTAAAAACATATGGTTAATGGCGGATTCATCCCTGTCAAATTTCACCGAATTCTGGATGGATATTGAAACCGCAAATCCATCGACATCATGATCCGTCCCGATATATGTAAACGTCCAGTTCCTGAGCTTCAGCTCATTGATCATCTTTTTAATTGCAGCCCCGGAAAACTCTTTTGATGCATTTTCCTCACCGTCCGTCAGAATTGTGACCAATACATGATAATCCTTATCATCCTCGAGAATTTTCCTGAGCTTCCCGATGGAAAACCCCATCGCATCAAACAGGGGAGTGAGCGAGTCGGGCCTGTACTTGCTGTCGTCGATCATTTCAAGCTTGCTCACCGGCTCTGCAAAATGAATTAATTTCTGCCCGAGCCCGTTAAATGTTACGAAAGAGATAAAATGCGCCTGGTCCGGAAATGACTTTTCAAGCCCCTTTGTGGTTTGGACCAGTTCGTTAAACCCCCTGATTATCGATTCACTGATAGACAACATCGATCCGCTTTCATCCAGAATAATCAGGTTGTGCACCTTTTGTTTCCTGCCATCATTCATAGCCTTAAGAATTAAGTTAAATTGTTTCTTTACCCCGGTCATGGGGGTAATTTGATTTCTGCAAAGAAAAACAGGATGGTTGCAGTCTTTCTGCAATGGAAAAGATTTTATGAGCCGGCCCTTAAATGCGGGTCCGGGGCGTATGACGAAGCTAGCCTGGCCAGGGGGGCATCCCTGAAGGGCCGGCCACCCTGACATTGTTAATTTATTAACAATATATCATGCGCCGGGATCATTGCCGGCTTGTTCCAGGTTCCTTCCGGGTATTTTTACCCAGGGCATCGAACCGACGCTGCAACATAGAGGAGAGATCGCAGGCATAATCAGGGCTCCAAGGATAAATAAAACATTTTTCATATCTGCCTGGATTTTGGTTTTTGTTACTCCCCGTCCGCCTTGCATCACTTAAGTTCTTTCATGTAGTTTGCGGTTCAGGGCTTTTCCGGAATTACCGGCCTTATCATGCAATTTTATCATTATTCCCTGCCAGGGAACTCGAAATGAAAGCAATCGCCGAGTATGCGATAAAAATAATGATGAGGTTGATCAGGAACGGCCTCAGTGTGTCACTTGCAGAATGAGACCTGCTGTCGATGCTGACAAACCTGAAAACGGCATAAACGATCCCTGCCAGCATAATGATCCAGCCTGCCGGCTTTATCGGGAGATAAATGATCCCGAAACGTTTGAACCAGGGTAAATTCATGGCGGAATATTTAATGACTTGAATTTCTGATTAAAACATTTTTAAATTCATTTCGTTGGGGATCCGCCTTGAAAACTGAATTCCTTGAAACCCACTTTTATAAAGCCAGGATTGCTTGTACCCCTGCGCGATACCGGACAATTTCCTTCCATTAGAATCAGTAATTCCTTATGACTTTCAGTGAATCACTGTTTACTGATTTAATCTCAATCGTGTAAGTCTCCGGACCATCGTAATTTGAGACATCCACTTTCACAAGATTCCTGCCCAGAAAAGTCCACCTGCCCTGGTAATCGGAATACGAAACAGGTGGCGTTGCACAAAATCCGGCGAGGTTCCTTTCAGTAAGGGAGCCGTCGGACCTGAATGTATAACCGGGGCATTGACTGAATGCCTGCGCCCTTGAATAAACAAAGACCTCATTTTCTGCCCGGGAATAGTTCCAGACCCCGAGCAAAAGATTGTCCTTGTCGATGGGAATTTCATCTTTTGAGCAGGAGGTTAACAACAGGCAGCAGGCAGCCGACAGAATGAAGATCTTTTTCATGAATGACAAGTTAGCTTAAAGGCAGGAACAAAAATAATACCAGTAATTATCAAACAGCTGAATAGTGAAATCTTTTATGACTCCGTGCCTTCCTTGCGCTGCCGTCAGGCAGGTCTGTTTTCTCCGCGCAATAAATAATCCCTGACTTTAAAACTTTGGATTTAAACGTAATTCATTGAAAATTACTCATTATTTAAGACTTTCAGATATTAATTTTATCCTACATTTGATATGAGGAAATTCTGATAGATCACTTAACAGATTTTTTATGAACTCCCGATGCCTGGCTATGCTGACCATTCTGGTTATGAATAGCCTGAGTTCGCAAGGCCAGTTCGATTCCCGGCCGGATCCAAAACACGAAGCTGCCGATCCGGACCTGGTAATACAGGTCGGTGCATTTCGCCATGAATCCTATTCAGCCGTTCTGAAAGAAAAGCTGGCAGCTGTCATTGACAAATCCGTAATCATAGTCGAGGAAGACGGATTTTACAAGGTCCGGATAACAGGATTTTCAAGCCAGGAAGAGATGGAGGAGTATTATTCAACGCTTTCATTCCTGGGATTGAAGAACTTCTGGGCATTCCCTGTTCGCAAGCGAGAAGATCAGATACCGCTGGCTGCCGGGCAGGCGGATAGTGTACCGGCAGCTGCTGAGGAAGTGCTGCCATTGCCAGCGGATGCCATGGCAGATTCTTCTGCAGCCCCGGCTGAAATAGTCCTCCAGGTTGACGTTTTCCACAGCAAATCGGAAGCCCTCGATGCGCAGAAGAAGATCACTTCGAACCTCAACCTGCCGGTGGAGATCGTCCAGGAATGGGAGTACTTCAAGGTATTCGTGACAGGGTTCCAGTCGGCCGACGACGCCGGCAAATACTTCTCCGCAATTGCAAAGCTCGGGTTCCCGAAAATCTCCTTGATCAGAAACTACAGCAAGAAATAGCACAGGAAGGAAAACCACGGGAGAATGTGTACCTGCCTGTCCCAGGATAAAGAGTTCTCCTAAATTATCGACGAACCTGCAATTTCGGTTGACCAAAATCAAGGGGCTAATTTTCAGCATAATATAAAATAAATAATTTTAGGTTTAAGCTAAACGACCAGCTTGATCGGGAAATTTATTGTACTTGATTTTTATTTTTTTGTCTAAGTATTTATTTACAACGTTATACATTGAAAAACCTTCACTGTTTCTCATTTTGTGCTTTTATGCGGGTAACTGAGAGGTGCCGCAACCTGAATTTACCTCGTCCTACTTAAATATCCGGTGATTCAATATCCTCTTTACAATTAACTCCCTGAAACATTTAGCCACTTAACCATTAAAATTTCTGGGACATGAAAAAGAGAATTGCCTGTTGCCTGATCCTTGCCGGCTTGTTTGGATTATGCGCTGCAAATGAGACAGCTCCGATCGTAAATACAGGAGGTCCATATATCTTATCAGCCGGAAGAGACCTTACTTTGAATGGGACTATGAGTGATCCTGGTGGCAATTACGAGACTGGAGCTCTTTCAGCCAGGTGGTTTATCAACAATGATCAAACCCCTGATTTAAATATTGTTTCAGGACAAATCGCATGGGCTACTTTAAACGCTTTTCAGTTACCACGAAATCAGGCATTTGACATCAGGCTTGCCGTTACAAATCCCAATTGCGAATCATCTGAATCTGTAACACAACTTACAATTTACGATGTTTATCCGGTGCCTTACTTTAGCCTGACGCCTTCAGACGGGGCACTTTGCAAACAGAATATCATATTTGATGCCCGATGTTCGCATGATCCTGATCCAGGGCATTCCATCGTTCGCTATGAATGGGATTTTGACGCGTCAGGATCGGAATTCGATTTTGTGGTTGAAGCACAGGGAGCAACTGTATCTCATGCCTATAACATGACCGGAAACTTTAAGCCCGTTTTAAGGATCACTAATAACCAGGGATATGCAAGTTATCTTCAGAAATCGATTACCATCACCGCAGTCACTCCCCCTGTGGCAGATGCATGAGGTCCTTATACACGCAATACATCTGACGGAATTACCGGCACCGATGTTCAGCTTGATGCAGGTAAGTCGGCTGATCCGGACGAAGATTGCGGGGATTATATTGTTTTATACAGCTGGGATATCAATAATGATGGGGTTTACGGTGATCATCAGGGAATGAAACCGGTTCTTTCCTGGTCGGCGCTGAAGAGCCTGGGAATAAATCCCATCATCGGGAAAGTCTATCCTGTTGGCTTGAGAGTACCTGACAATTCCGGCAGGGCAGGCTCTGCGGAAACTGGACTTTCGATAAGCTTCACAGGTTCATTTGCCGCCTTCGGAACAACGATCTGCCAGGGAGGAGCAGGTGATCTTACGGCATCCGGATGTCCGTCAGGCGGGGTAGTTCACTGGTACACTGCATCCACCGGCGGGACACTAATTGGCACAGGCTCTCCGTTTGAACCTCGATGCCGGCAGCACTGCCTATACAATTACTGGGAACGAATTTGATGCCGTTGTTACTGATAATTGCGGAACGCCGGCACTTTCATATGTTTTGACCGGTGCTACAACAAGTTCAGGTTCTACACTTGACGGTGTTGAACTGAACATTTGTACCACTGCGATTTCGTAGACCGCAAGAGCCGGTGACGGAACTGTTAAAACTGTTCAATAAGCGTGACCGTCCAGCAGCAATACACGACCCTCACTTATGGAGGAGATCTTAAAGGGACCTGCGGAGAATTTGCAAACCTGACGGCCTCCCTGGCAAGTAGTAGTTCCAATACCGGCATACCTGGTAAAACGGTATCATTCACAATCGGAAGTCAGAGCATCACTGCAACCACAAGTTCAGAGGGAGTTGCTTCTGCTTCAATCACCCTGGCCCAGTTCCCCGGCACTTAGCAGGTTCATGCTTATTTTGCAGGCGATGATACTTACAATAGTTCCTCGGCCGTCGATAACTTTGTTTTGTCAGCCCGTACACTAACTGTCACAGTATCAGGTGGAGATAAGGTTTATGATGGCAAAGCTACAGCTGCAGTTAATCTGGCCGACAACAGGCTTGCGGGAGATGAGCTTGCCGTCAGCTTCACTTCAGTACTCTTTTCAGATCCGAACGCCGGAAGCGGTAAAACTATAACTGTCAGCGGACTAAGCCTGTCTGGCGAAGATGCCGGTAAATACGTGCTGGTATCGGCTGCAGTAAGCACAACTGGAAATATCCTCAGGGCAGATGCTGCAACAAATATAACCGCATACAATGCCACCTACGGCACTGCATTTACGGCATCAGGAAGCGTGACCGGCATCAGCGGGGAGCAGCTCGAAGGACTTGACCTGACCAGTACAACCCACACTGATGCAGGTGTTTATACCGACAGCTGGTCGTTTACGGATAAAACCGGCAATTATAACAGTACAAATGGAACCCTGACTGATATTTTTAATCCAAGGACCGCCTGCGGGACCTATTTGGGGACGTATTTTGCCAACACCAGCCTCACAGCCGGGGGTTCGGCAACAATCAACCTTAAAGTTGTGGTTACTGCCGCTGGCGGGGCTCCCTGTGGAGACCTTGGGACAGCCACCCTGGCTTTCAATTTGAGTCCCTCCGACGGAGTGACCCTTTCAAATCAGCGCCAGTTGACTGACCAGATCTCAACCACTTTCCCTGCTGATCTGAATATTGATCGTGGGACTTCGGGATTATCAAAAACCATTATTGTCGGCTGGGAGCTCGGCGGAAATTATGCTGCTGATGCATCGTGCGGCTCTTCCTCGACCGAGGTAACGGTTTCGGCAATGGCTGCTGAATTTGCCACAGGTGGCGGCTGTATTGTGCTTACGTCCAAATCAATGGGATCTTTTAGCGGCGATCCGGGCTCAAAGAATATCTTCGGCTTTAATGTCAAGCTGAATAAAAGCAAGATCGGTTTGCAGGGTAACTTTTCCGCGATATTCAAAAAAGGAAACCAGACATACCAGATCCATTCAGACAAACCCTCATCTTTCATTGTGAAGGAACTCGTCCCTGCAACCAGGAACAGCCAGGCTGTCAGAGAGGCGAATATCACCCTTTCAAACGCGGTTGTGCAGGTCCTCCGGGAGGAAAGCCTGATTTCCTCATACGGCAACAACACTATAGTTCTCACCATAATCGACAAGGGTGAGCCAGGCACGGGGGATCAGATCTCATTCTTTGTCACGGATCCCAAAGGGATGCTCCTTTTCTCAACAAACGAATATTCCCAGTCTGCAAATTCGGTAACCCTGCAAACACTAGATTGCGGAAATATACAGATCAGACCGGCAGGCAAAACCAATGCCATTGCCGCTGAATTTGGAGTAAAGGCTTATCCTAATCCATTTACCGGGCATGTTTATTTTGAACTTCAGCTAAAAACAGACTCGAAAGTCCTTCTTGAAGTGTTCGACATTTACGGAAAGAAGTTATCCACGCTGTTCGACGATAACCTGGTTGCATATAATCAATATCATTTAGATTATGCGCCAGGCAATTTCAGCGGCGGTATGCTGATATATAAGCTGACTGTTGATGGCGAACTTGCTTTTACAGGTAAATTGATCCACAGATAAAATGTTCTTCATCAAACTTAAATAAAGAGTGGACCCCTGGTACCGAAACCCGGGGGTCCTTATTTTAACTATTTATCATTGCCTGCAACGCCATATCCGGATGGGACTTGTGAGTAAGTGGAACCAATGAACTGACAAAGTTCCAGAAGCGGTTATCAACCAAGCCTGACTCAGTGTCTTCCCTGTGTTCTCTGTGCAAGTGGCATTTGTCCTGGTGTTCCTGAAGCATTTCAAAAAACATTCTTTTAAAATCTGTTCGATATTTTGCAATTATGTAAAAAAAAGGTAGGTTTGGGTGATTCTTTGTAAGGAATTATGATAGTTAAATTAAACATTGGAATCTATTATTACTTTTATTGCAGCAGGATTTTATGGTAAGTCCTGTTATATGAATTGAATATAAACTCAGACATTATAAATATGGCTTGCCCTCAGAACGGCAGGCCTTTTTTTTAATTATTAACGCGGAAACAAATGGAAAACACTCAAAAAGACGGAAAAGTCAGATTCTTCAGCGGTAAAGAGATACCCCTCGAAATGCATAAAGTAAGAGTGGTGCAAAAACTGAATCTTTTGCCCATTGAAGAAAGGAAAAAAGCAATTGAAGAGGCAGGGTTCAATACATTTTTGCTGCAGAATAAAGACGTTTTCCTGGATATGCTTACCGACAGCGGCACAAATGCAATGAGCGATAACCAGGTGGCAGCAATGATGGTGGCAGATGACTCATATGCCGGTTCGTTCAGCTATACAAAGCTTGAAAAGGCGGTCGCCGATGTATTCAACCAGAAGTACTTTCTCCCCGTACACCAGGGCAGGGCCGCCGAACATATAATTTCCCAGGCATTTGTGACAAAAGGGAAAATCGTTGCAACCAATTACCATTTCACGACAACCAAGGCCCATATCGAGCTTGCAGGTGGGAAAGTTGTTGAAATCTATACAGATGAGGCCCTGAAAATTAAGAGCGATCATCCTTTCAAGGGAAACATGGACACAAAAAAGCTCGAGGATCTGATAAACAGCAACGGCGCTTCAAGCATAGCTTTCATCCGTTTTGAGGCCGGGACCAACCTTATCGGGGGTCAGCCTTTCTCGATGCAGAATATGAAAGATGTCTGGAAGATCTCGCGCAGGCACAACATAAAGGTCCTGATGGATATAAGCCTCATCAACGAAAACCTTTATTTCATTAAAACAAGGGAAAAAGGATACGGCGACAAATCAATCAGGGAGATCCTCCACGAAATGATGAGCTATACCGATTTTGCCTATTTCTCGGGCCGCAAGGTGAGCTGCACCCGTGGTGGCGGGATCTGCACCAATGATAAGGCGATCTATATGCAGATGAGGGACCTTGTTCCGCTGTTTGAAGGATTCCTCACCTATGGCGGCATGAGCGTCAGGGAGATCGAAGCCATGGCTGTCGGACTGTACGAAACGCTCGACATGAATGTCATCAGCCATTCCCCTCAGTTCATAAAATATGCCGTTGATGCTTTTGTGGAAAAGGGTATCCCGGTGGTCACTCCCGCCGGTGGACTTGGATGTCACCTCGATGCCGGCGGGTTTATCCCTCATGTGCCCCAGACTGAATACCCGGCCGGTGCCCTGGCTGCAGCGGTTTACATCATCTCGGGGGTAAGGGGAATGGAGCGCGGGACAATCTCAAGCGTAAGGGACGAGAACGGCAATGATATACCGGCCGATGTCGAGCTGCTTCGACTGGCTTTCCCGAGAAGGGTGTTCACCCTGTCACAGGTCAAATACATGGAAGACAGGGTGACCTGGCTCTATAAGAACAGGGAGCTGGTCGGCGGACTGGAGTGGGTTGAGGAACCACCTGTCCTTAGATTCTTCGTGGGAAAACTCAAGGCAAAGGCAAACTGGCCCGAAAAGCTTGTGAAGCAGTTCAGGAAAGATTTCGGGGATTCACTGTAAGGAATACGATATCTTTTTGTAAACCAGGAGTAAATAGTTACTCCGAGGCTCCGGTGTCCCGATGACCATCAGGACTCTGTGGAACTCCGTGCAACTCTATTGCACTCTGTGTAAGTTCCTATAAAACTTCCCGGATTTTGCATAACTTTATCTTTCCTATCTTTTCATGCAACATTTGATCCCGGGTCGTGTCCTTAGATTGAGAATGCCGGAATAAACAAATTATGAGTCATGAACTGGAATGAAGACGAACTTGAAAAGTTTATAAGGTCCAACAGGGAGCATTTCAATGAAAACCAGCCTGCACCCGACCACCAGCAGCTCTTCCTGAAAAAGCTTCTCAGGAAGTTCAGAGAGATAATAAGCATCGTACCCTACCTGGTAAAAGTGGGTGTGACAACCCTGATCATTTTTACCCTCTCATTTTTCATATGGAAAATGTACATAAGTCCTCCCCTTACGCACGTTTCATTGAAATACTGGAAGGTTGAGCGCGGGTACAGATACCGGATAAACAGGAATACCAGGCTTGTCTACAGCTATGCAAATACCAGGGAAGACAGTGCAAGGCTTGAGAGCCGGATCAGTAAGTTCGATGATTCCTATAACGTTCTTAAGAAACAGTTGAAGAAAGATCCTTCACCAGATAATATTGTAAAAATGCTAGGGCTGTATAAGGAAGAGGTCCTGTCGCTGGAAAGTGAGGTCCAGAACTACAGAAACGCAAATCCCATTAAATAGTGAGCCACGAATGTGGCGACAGGTCAATAACCTCCGGTGCCAACCGGAGGTTCGGTACCTCAACCTCATCAGGAGCCCTGAAAGGGCGATACATTAAATGGATTAAGACGACAGAACCGGATCAGTGAACTGGAATTAAGTTGGCTTTAGCAGGTATCGCCCCTGCAGGGCTTTGATCCCTGGAGGTGTCGAACGCCCCCGGTTGGCACCGGGGGTTATTTGATATGTTGCTCTTTCAGAGCAGGCAGTATATTGATTTTAGTTTTGCTGGATTTTAACCCCCCTGCAGGGGGGCCGGGGGGCCTGCCCTTCAGGGAGGTCGGGGGACTGATTACTCCTGTCACACGGACGGAGGAGCGAGGCTGTTGGGCATTGGAACTTTATTGCATCTGGTTTTTCGCCCCCTTTTAGGGGGGTCGGGGGGACCCGCCCATTTCAGGCTAAAAGCCCCGCTTTAGGGGGGTTGGGGGGATGTAATCAGGGAAGACCACTCTGGTTCCTTCTTCCGCCTTCTTTCCCTTTTTTTTGCAAAGCCCCTGCTGAATATATAGTCAAAAACCCAACCGGCTCCTTTCTTGAAAAAGCCGAATCGCACGGGATAATAATAGTCAGTCCTGAACCATCCTTTCCTGTGGTAATACTGGTAATCCCTCCGGCTTTCATCCAGCACCCGGAAGATACTTGTCCGGGCCATCCTGAAAACCATAAGATCAAAGAGAGTCGGTACGCGGTACTCTTTTCTGATCATTGAGGAATAGAATCTCCTGCTCAATTTGTAGATGGTCCTGCTACACTTTTCCTGGTCTTTATCAGTCATCGGCTCCATGGAATTCAGGCAGCATCCATGCACTACCTCAAAGCCAAGCCCTTTCCCGATGAAATCAAAATACCTGTTGATCCTGGCGCCGCCATACACCCCCTGGACCACAATGTTTGTGAATGTCTTTCCGAAAAATTCGGGCCGGTGAAAAAGGAACCCGAGCCTGTCGAGGAAAACCTTCATCAGTCCCGATACATTGAACGAGTAATTTGGAGAAGCGAAGACAACTCCGTCACTGGTCCTGATCTTCCCAATCAATTTATCCCTGTCATCTTTCAGCGGACAGAGCTCTTCCCCGTCGTCAAGGCAAAGCTTGCACCCCCTACATGTTCCTATCGTGTAATCACTCAGCGCCACAATCTCATAATCAACTTCCCCGAATGACTGCAGGTTTTTCATGAGCCGTTCGGCGGCTGACCACGTGTGCCTCCTGCGGGCACTGCCAACAAATGCTGTTACTTTCATTTTGCTTTTGATTTAATGGGACGGATCCGGCCTTGTGAGTGCAGTTGCCGGATCCTCCCGGCTAAAACCTAAAGCCCTGGTTCAGCCCGAACCGGTAGCTGAACTTTACAAGGAAAATATTCACCGGCCTGATGCTGAAAAGAGAGCCTAAATCAGCGGCTTCCACTATGCCTGTATCATCCAGCCCCTTTCTTGACTGGCTCCAGACAAAATAGACAGAAGAACCCGGCTTAAACTCCCATCTGACAACCAGGTTCGAAAGGAATGCCTGGTAATTAAAGTCTCCGGCGCCTATCCTGTAATCCGGCTTGCCGTCACCGTCCTCATCAATATCATAATTGCTGCCGGAGCCTGAGACCTGGCTGGCTGAAAAAGTATGGAACCTGTCATTATATTCATGAGCCATCGGATCGGTAATGTATTTGTAATCCGAGTACTTCCCTGCGGAAAGGAATGGCTGGCCCCAGTATTGAAGGCTCAGATCGGGCGAAAGGTTGATGTTTGTCCTCAGGGAAGCTGATACTGTGTTCTGATGAATAGTGGCGAAAATATACCGCGGAGTGCTACTCTGATCCACCGTGGTGACGTATTGAAGCTGGTCAGATGAAGAGCTGATCTGTGGACTGAGCGAGATCGTGAAATAACTTGACGGTTTGAACTGCACTCCAAAACTAAAAAAGTCGGACCGGGAGCTGTTCAGGTATTGACCGTTCCTTCCTGCATTTACCGACATAATAATTTTCCTGCGGTTGTCGGTCGAAAACCCGGATTGAAACTTGTATGAGCCGGGGATCCTCATCAGGGGCCCGCCCCTGAGGAGTGAGGACGAAAGCTGGTTTGTGGTCGCACTGGTCGATATAAATCCGTTCCAGTAATTCCTGAAGGTGATATTGAAACCCGGTTCCAGGCCCCTGGAAAGGCAATCTCCCCCGAAATCAAAAATATAGTAAACCGGGCAGGTGACCGAAAACTTATTATAAATACCCCTGGGCTCCCATTGGTTGTAGGTTGCGGACAGAACTCCAATAACCTGGTCAGCCTGCCTGAGATATCCAAGGTCGTTAGTCTCAAATCCGGGGGTCCTCCATAGGACAACTCCCATCAGGTTAATATGACCGTTCATCTTCATCACCTCCAGTCTACCTCCTGAACCGGCCAGGGACCTCCGCATGGGATCAAACCTCACATGGCTGTTATCAGGCCTCTGAAAGTACCTTGCCGGGGACTCCTGCGTGCGGGCTATGGCTTCCCTGGTGCCTTCGACGATGCTGAACGCTGAATTCAGGCTCACCATCCAGCTTTTATCCCTGAAATACTGGATAAGATCCAGTCCTCCGGTATATGCGGCCCTGTTAAGTACAGTCGCAAGGGTCGTGTCCATCACCCTGTTTGTTCCCGTCACCATTCCCCCGATTATCGTATTGCCCGAATTCATGTCCTTCTGTATCCTGCCGAGGAAATAGTTTGTAAGCGGCTCCACCGGCTGGCTGAATCTGCCGCCAACAGTGTCTGTTTCAGCTCTTACTTCATTTGTGACAGCATCCATAACCCCGACCGACCAGCCTTCCTTTGTTTTACCGGTCAGCTTTGCCGCACCGAGGATACCTGTAAAACCAGGGATATCGGTCGTCCACCCTTCTTTAACATTGCCCGGGGAACACTGGGGCGAGCGGCCAATCCTTCTTGAATAGAAGAGATTGTCATTCCCGACCCGGTCGTCTCCGATACCTATATTGAAGTCGGTTATATTGTTCCCCTCAACAAAGAACGGGCGCTGCTCCTTGTAGAATGTCTCAAAGGCTGTGAGGTTCACTACCGATGGGTCTGCTTCCACCTGGCCGAAATCGGGATTGATGGTCAGGTCCATGGTAAGGTTGCTGGTTATCCCGATTTTCGAATCCAATCCGCCATTAAGGCCAAATTTTCTCCCTGAACTCCTGAAGGGATTTTCCTTGTCAGCCCTGAATGTTTCTGTTTTGAAAACGAAAAAAGGAGTGATGTCTAATATCTTGCGGGGCCTTATCAGCTCCAGTCCTTTCAGCTCGCCAAAATTATGTATAAGACCGGGGGCATCTTTCGGGATGTGCTGCCAGAAATCAGTTTCATTCTTCCTGTAAATCACCCTTGCCAGCTCCAGACCCCAGGAGAGGCCCGGGTTCTTCTCAAACCTGATCTGGCTGAACGGGATCTTCATTTCAGCATTCCATCCTTCCTTATTCACAGAAGTTTTCACCCACCAGTCCGGATCCCAGGCAGGGTCCATGTTCTGCCCGTCATTCGTGAATATCTCATCGTACTTTACCCCTGCCGCGCTGACCCCGAACAGGAATCCGGTCCTCATGTCATGATAGCTGTCGAGGCATATTGCAAGAAGGTCCCCGTCGGTCTGGTCGCGCCGGGTCAGCCTTGGCACGATGCTGTCGGGACTGGCATCGTAAGCCTTGATGGCCACATAAATATTATTGTCATCATACGCTATTTTGAACTCTGTACCCTGTGAAGCCCGGCTGCCGTTAAATGGCTCATTCTGCGTGAAATCGCCTGTCCACGGGCCCTCCTTCCATGATTCGTCATTCAGAATCCCGTCGATCGATGGAGGATTGGCGATGTGTATTGCGGTACAGGACTTCACAGGGACCTGCTGCCCGAAAACTCCCAGGGAGATCAGAAAGATCAGGACAAAAACCAGGAGTATGTCTTTAAGGTCCGACTTCCACAAGCCAATGGCCGAAAAGACCACCTGTACGTTATATCTTTTCGTATCATTGCAATATCTGAACACCAATCCGGGGAGCTGGACAAATTCGGATCCTTTAGTCCTTTCAGGGCTGAAGCAGGCGGCAATATTTCTTTTCATCTTTCAGGTTACTTTAAATGTTCTGCCTGCAAAGTGAAAAGATATCAATCTATCTTCCAAGCCTTTGGGATACACAGCAGGAATTTGTTACCGGCCGATATATCCGGGAGCCCGCTGACAAAAAATCTGTGATGAAGTGAAAGTTTCTGGGATGGAATGTTAACTGAATTGCTTTATCTGCTGATCGAACTTTTTCGTGTTGTTCCTCGAAACAGGTATTTCCGCATCCGTTTCATCGAGTTTTAACCTGTAGCCAAGCGTATTGCCTTTTTTTGAAATTACCTTTCTCAAATTCACGATAAATGCCCTGTGCACTCTCATTATGAACGGAACATGCGAAAGCTGCTGTTCAATCTCATTTATGGAATTGCGAATTGTCTTTTTGCTCACCTTTCCGTTAATTAAAAGATGGAATACGACATAATTCCCGTCCGATTCGGCATAGAGAAGCTGGGAAGGGAAAAAGCTCAGCTCTTCTTTCTTAAGCTGTGAAGATATCCGCAAAGCTTCTTCCTGTTTTACCGGAACGGTGCGCCCCTCCTCCTGCCTGTACAGATGAAGCTCCCCGGGGAAAAGGATATAACGGTAATTCGACAGGGTAAAGAAAAACAACGGGATAAACCCTGTCATTGACGAGGTTTTAAGGGAGCTCCAGAATGTGGGAAGATTCCACCGGTCAGTCGGGTTTTCAATCAGGAAGCCTGCGAGATATATCGTGACCCCCGCGACAAGCAGCAATACAAGAATCGAAAGGAGTTCCCTGACAAGTGTCCAGCCGGCCTCCCTGGTGAAATCCCGGAAACGGTTTAAAATATACAAGCAGCCATATACCGGCACGAAAAGTATCAGCATATACAGGGCGATCGTAAATTCAATGCTGTGCGACCTGGCACCGTGAACATTGAGAGGCCGGTAAAGCACAATAAAGAGGAATTGAAAGGCCAGGAGGATCAAAGTCCCCGGCAAAGGCTTCCTGAGAATGTAATTGCGGGGGATGGTCCTGTTCAGCCAACTTTTAATTTTTGCCACCATAAGTCCAATCAAGGACTTAAAAATAAGAATTGGCAATCTGAAAAAAAAGTTATGTGTGTCCTATTTAAAAATTCGGGTAACCCGGAAATCCCGAAGAAGCTTAATCAGAGAGCACTGGGTCAATTACCCCTGCGGTATCCGCTTTGCCCTTATTCGAAACTCAACGCCTCCACCGGGTTTCTTGCGGCAGCCCTGCGGGTCTGTATCGCGACAGTCAGCAAAGCGATAACCAGTGCGATGACCGGGCCGGCGATGAATGTCCAGACCGGCATCGGGGCACGGAAATAAAACCTCGAAAGAAATAATCTGCCAAGGGTAAACGAAACCGGCAGCGCAATCAGTGTGGCAATGCCAATCCATTTTGCATAACCCTTCAAAAACATCAGGGTTATCAGGGAAGTTGTGGCCCCGCTGGCTTTCCTGATCCCGATCTCTCTCGTCCTTTTTTCAACGGTGAAGGCGGCCAGACCTGAAAGCCCAAGCGATGCGAGGGCAATCGCGATCAGGAATGCGAGGCCGACAAGTCCGGACGTTGTCCTGAGCTTTGAGAAATCCGGGAGGTCGCTGAAGAGGACCGGCTGGTAGGGGATCCCTGCCTCATAGGTCCTGAATATCTTCCCGATCTTCTCTGCCTTCTCGCTAAAGCTTCCGGAAGAAAACCTGACGAGGACCGTTCCCCGGTCACCGGGATCAAGCGAGATGATCGTTGGAGCGTAGGGACCGGCCAGGTCAACAGCGTGAAACCCTTTGAAAACTCCAATAATAGTGCCTTTCCTGCCCCTGAGGGTCAGTGATCTGCCGACCGGATCCTTATAATTCATTACCGATGCTGCAATATCGTTTATGACAAAGCAGGCGGAATCGGCAATATGCGACTTGTCAAAATACCTTCCTGCTATCATATCTACCCGAACAGCTTTGTTATAGTCAAAGTCCGTATTTACGCACCAGAAGTGCAGCTTTTTCGAGGCATCCCTCCCCTCCCATGCCACCTCATCGGAGACACTTGTCCCGCGTGTCGGGATACAGTTTGTAAAGCTCACGGCATCGATGCCCGGAACTGTGAGCAGATCAGCCCTGAAGCTCTCCTCATGCTGCTGAAGGTTTTTCGTGTTGCCGAGGATGATAAGCCTGTCCCTGTCGATCCCGATATCGAAGTCACGCACATATTTGTCCTGGACCCTGATTATCATCATGCAGATCATCAGTACCACGGGTATCGCAAACTGAAGCACGATGAGGCTTTGCCTGAGAAAGCTGAAACTATGGCCTGAAATTATCCTTGCCCTGAGTATGGTGACAGGATTCGCAGAAGAGAGGTAGATAGCGGGGAGTGACCCCGATAGACTTGCCGTAAAGAGGCCGGTCGCCGCAATGGCGGTCAAAACCTTGTAATCGGTGATGTGAAGGTGGATATCTCCATTGAACAACGTATTGAAGCCGTTTATAAGCAGGAGGGAAAGAATGATCGCACTAAAAAGGCTTGCCAGGACGAGGATGCCCGTTTCACCCAGGAATTGCGCCACAATTGCCGGCCTGGCAGCCCCAAAGACCTTCCTGACGCCCACTTCCCGGTATCTTCTGATATTCATCCCGATGGCGAGGTTGATGAAATTGAAACAGGCGATCAGAAGAATTGCAAGTCCTATGGACCCGACAAGGACCAGTGTCTGCATTCCCCTCCAGACCCTTCTTTCGCCGGTGTAGGCATAAAGAGTTTTCTCCTTAAGCGGAAAGAGGAACAATTCCTGGTTCAGCGTGGATTCCTGGTTCCTGATGAGGTCCTTTATCTTATCATTGACAGCAGCTCTCTTAATGTTTTCTCTGGTAAGGGCCCATATCGCAGTTGCCGAGGCGCCTGTTTCATTCACCCAGCCGTTGCCTGCAAGGAACCTTGAAAACGGGAGAATGAAATCAAACCGGAGAGACGATTGCAAAGGCACGTTTCTTAAGACCCCTGTCACACTAAATGCCTTCTCATTATTGTCATCCTTCAGGATCAGTGTCTTACCCAGGCAGTCAACCTCCCCGAAAACTTTTATCGCCAGCCGTTCCGATATAACAATGGAGTTTATATCCGACAGGGCGCCGGAGGGTGTCCCGGAAAGGAACGGAAACGAAAAGAGGTCAAAGAAACTCTGATCGGCATAGATCCCATTCTCATCAAACGATCTTTCTCCATTAACAACGGCACACCTCAGGACAGTGATCCTGGTCATTGATTCAATTTCCGGAGCGTTCCGAGCAAGGAGTTCCGTTAGTGAAGCCGACTGGGGTTCTTTTGAAAACCTGTCGCCGTTAAAGAAGGTAACAATGGATTCCACCTCGTAAAGGCGGTCATAGTTCCTGTGAAACCTGTCATAACCCGTGATATTCAGAATGTACAGGAGGGCAATTATTGAACATGTCAGGCCAAAGGTGAGGCCCAGGTAATTGAGAAGGGTATATTTCCTGTTTCTGCGGAAGAAACGAAGAGCGATTTTTATGAAGGTTCTGTACATACCCTGAGATAATTGTAACCGGAGTTCCCGAAATGTCAGTAACAAATCTAGTTCTTTGACCGGGAGATCTGAGAATCGGATATACATGCAGGGGGAATGTGTCTGCAAGAGCGATGAATTGACCGATGAAACCGGAAATGCCTGAAAGGAGAAACGCATATACCGCCGGGCGCCGGGGCAGGCGCCGGAAAGCAATTGGATTTTATTCTGACGGTACATACTAAAAATGAGACTGCCGGTGTTTTCATTATAACTAACCTGTCTGAAAGAAAACCAGAATGAAACGTTTCATTGCAACTGCACTCTTCCTTATGTGCCTCATCAGCGTGTCGTCTCCGCAGGATACGATACCTGTCATAAAAATAGGCAAACCCAAAAGCGCCGGCGGGATCCGCTTCAGCCTGAACGGAGGAATGAGCTTCCTGTTAGCCAGTTCAAAGGAAGCCGAAGCCGGAATGACCAACATGGGGCTGACCTCCGCCCAGGCGAAAAAGTACTACCGCAATTTGAGATCAGGTGAAGGCGGGAATGCTGACCTCGAATACCTGATTACCCCGGCATACGGGATCGGCCTCAGGTATAAGTTCTTCTATACATATTCAGCCACGGAAGGCTTTGTTGATCCGCAGGACGGCCTGTACATTTATTACGGGAGCTTCAGCGAAAAGATCATGGTGAACTTTTACGGAGCCTCTATCCTATACAGGAACCTGCTCGGGAGTGAGAAATTCGGCCTGAACGCCGTTTACGCATTCGGGCTGGCAACTTACAGGAATGAAGCTGAATACGTAAATACTTACTCCCTCCTTACCGGAAAAGGTTTTGCAGGAGACATTGGCGTACAGGTCGAATATTTCCTGACCCCTAAATTCTCATTTTCAGCCGACCTTTCCGTCTTTTATTCATCCCTAGGAAAGATGAAGGTCAACGATGGCACTAACTCAACTGTAGTCGATCTTGGAAAGGAGAACAGGGAAAACCTGTCGAGGCTCGATCTTTCTTTAGGAATCACATTTTATCCCTGGAAATAATGAAGAGAATCGTATATTTCGCCGGCTTATTGATATTGTCAGGCCTGATGGGCGCCTGCAGTGATGACTTCCTTTCAGGGAACAAGAGGGACCTGTATATCCTGACTGACACCCTGTTCGTTTCGACCGATCAGCAAAACGCCCGGATGACCGTACAGCTTCCTCAATCGATCAATTCTGAATTTACAATATTCCAGCAGCCCAAATGGCTTTCATTCAGTACAATGCATGGAACGATCAAAGATGGTGTACTGCCGCTTTCTTATAGCGTTGAAAAGGAGAAGATCATAAACTGGAACCCAAACGTATATACCACTTATTATGCCTCAATGGTTGTGGATGCGGACGATCTGGGACTAATCTCCATGACCGTGGCCTGTGTGCATTTACAGCCCTGATTACCACCTGAAGAAAACAGACAATGCTTGTTCAGTGGTTCCTGATCCTGACATCCACTCCGCCTTTATTATCACCCAGCTTATTCAGCCTGTAGCTGAATGCAAGCATGATGTAGCGACCGATCATGGATGATCTCCGCTCCGTAAGGTAGTTCAGCTCACCGTTCCTTTCGATCCCGCTGTTTCGGTTCAGAAGATCGACTCCTTTAAGCGTGAGAACACCTCTCTGGTTCCTGAGAAAACAGAAGTTCACCTCAGCACCGACAAGCGGCACAACCTGGGATTCATTGAAGCTTTTTGCAGTGTAGTTTGTTATATCCGCTGATGCCATGAAGTTAAGATGGACGCCAGGGGTAAACCTGACCTCAGAAAACCACGACAGGTCACGGTAAACATTATTCATTGATCTGGCGACCGAATACCGCGAGTCGGTGAGGGTGAAGGCGCTCCCGGTCTGGATATCCCATTTGTTCTTCTTCCTGTTTTCCAGCGTCAGGGAGATCCTGTGGGCAAAGCTCCTGAATATGTTCTCAGCCTGGTTAACCACCGTCAATCCCCGTGAAACTGTCTCACTGACCGACAGGTCGACCTTCAGCCCAAACGGCTTGACAGGCGTTGAGAAGTCGAGGTTGGCACTGCCGTCCCAGTCATTGCTCACATTTATGAACCTGATCACCTGTGCCAGGTTCTCATCAATATCCCTCATATATCCTATCTTATCCCTGGTATAATTGAAACTCAGCCCCGTCAGCAGGGTAGTGAATGAATACTGGTCAAAAAGCCACCAGGTCAACCTCGCGTTATGGATGTACTCTGGCTTCAGGTTGAGGTTACCGTATAAAAGAGAGAGCGGGTTGATATTGTTCACAACCGGCAGGAGCCTTGAAGCTGAAGGAGTATTGACCGATGACGTGTAGCTGAACATCAGGCGGCGCCCTGACCTGTACTCATACTCCCAGTGAGCCCTTGGGGTAAGATAAAAATAGTCCTGCCCTGTCGCGCCGTCCCCGTTAAGCATCGTAGAGTACCTGCCAAGGGTCGCAAAGCCCGACAGTGATAATTGTGACTTCCGTGTGGCAAGCTTCCAGGTGATACCGGGGCGGATCGACCTGTCGGTCTTCCGGAAATCGGGGCTCAATTCCGGGTCAGGAATTTTCCCGCCCTCAACATTGCCCTGTTTCCTGCCGATCGACTCGACTGAATATCCCGCGGTTAATGAAAGTTCGGCTGAGGACCGGCCTGAAAGCCTCCTTGTAAATGCGGCGGTGCCTGAATAATTGCTTCCGGCACTCCGTACGTCATAGAACTGGTTTGTGATCTCCTCACGGTAGGGATTAAGGAATTCTGTCCGGTTCAGGAATTCGGAGCATGTACTGTTCCCGGCAAGATCAACCTTCCCCGAAATCTTGAAGATCGATCTCCCTTCATTGATCCTGAGGAGATATGACGCATCGGCCGTCCCTGAAAGCCTGTCAGGCAGCTCACTGGTTGTCCTCTGCAGGCTGTTGACCTGCACATCGTTGAGGAAACTGCCCGAGACCGAGCTGACCGGGTTGGAGGATTCGTTCCAGGAAAACGCCCCGTTCATGATGATATTCTGGTTCGACCCGATCATCTTCCTCAGGCCTATATTGAACCTGTGGGTGGTATCAGTAACAATCTCCTCCTTTGATTCATCGAGTCTGAATGAATTCCCGGGGGAGAAGTTCAGGGTCCTGGATGTTTCCGATATTTGGCGTTTAGAGCCATTCCCGAGATAGCTCATAAAGAACCTGTTATCCTGTGATTTGGAGATGGAGAAATTCAACCCTGCTGCACCGTTTGATCCGGTCCCGTAGACCGGCTGGCCGAAATTAACAGGGAAACTGTTTTCCCCGCCCAGGGCAATGTGGCCGCCGCCATCAGACAGGGAAGAGAGCCCGCCGCTGAAGCTGATATAATCGCCTAGCGAAAACCCGGGTTTATTGACATTGTTGAACATCCCGAGGGCTGCCACCTGCAGCTTTTTGGTGAACCTGTACACTTTTGCACTTGCCTCGGCATGGTTTCCTGTTGCGGCCCCGCCTTCCACCTCACCGAAAATTCCTCCTTTCTTCTTCTCATCCAGGACCAGGTTCAGCGTCGGGTCCCGTTCCCCGTCATCGATCCCGGTGAATCTCGATTCATCCGACTTCCTGTCGAAAAGCTGAACCCTGTCTATTGCGTCCGCTGGAAGATTCTTTGTGGCGACCTTCGTGTCGCCCCCGAAAAATTCCTTCCCATCGACAAGCACGTCCTTGACGTCCTCCCCCAGCGCCTTAATATTCCCGGCGCGGTCGACCTCGATGCCCGGGAGCTTTCTTATCAGGTCCTCAGCCACTGCATCGGGCTTCACTTTGTATGCTTTTGCATCGTATTCAATTGTGTCATTTTTTATTCTCAAAGGGATCCTGTCGGCTGTCACGGCGACTTCACCGATATTGAATACCTTCGGGATCATCATCAGGGTCCCCAGGTCATCGCTCGCAGGCAGGGGAACATCCACCCTCCTGTATATCGTACTGAACCCCAGCAGCGAGACCTGAAGGAGGTAAGGTCCCTTCCTGATGTTCTTCATCTCAAATCTTCCCGGGCTCCCGGTAACAGAGAAATAAAGGAGGGTTGAATCTGCGGGATTGAGAAGCACCACCACGGCAGAGGCCAGCGGTTTTGCATTTTCATCAACGATCACCCCACCCATCTGGTAATTCTGTCCAAAGGCTGCCCCGCATAAAAGAAGGAAGGCCAAAGCCATAACTGTCCTCATGGCCGGGCTATTATTTTCTTATTGAAATGACAACATGATTCATTCCGCCGCCACCTTCATTCCCGATGCCCATCTCCTTCATCTTTTCATCTACTATCTTCCGGAACTCCTGTTCAGTCACCTTCCTGCCCTCCTTCGGCTTGTGGATTTTAAGTTCGCGCCCCGCAGCCGGCTCGATCGATTTTGCCATCCAGGCGGTCTTGCCTTCATTCATTTCTGCAGCAAGGACCATCCCCGGGAGGCCGCAGATACCGGCCGGCCCGCCCTTTACCGGGAAGGAGGGATCGAACCAGGCTGTCGTCTTCTTTCCTGATGTATCGATGCTCACTGCTTCGAAACACTGGCGGCCAAGGATGATTTTCTGTTCACCGGTCACTTTCCAGCTGATGGCAGGGACCTCACGCTCAACGAGAAAGGTCCTGTTCATAAAGTCACGCTGATCAGTGATCTTGTTATTCTTGAGGTCGGTGTAAAGCTTGTTCTGTCCCGAGACCACCATCCTGATCTTAACGCCTCCACCCTCCGTGTCATCCATTGCTTCATCCTTGCTGATGCCGTCTTCATACAAGGTTGCACCGGCAGTGAACCAGAGAATTTTCTCCGCTTTGCGTTCTTTTGGCAGCGCATCCTGGAACTGCATTGCATCTCCCTCTAGCTTTATTTCCAGCTTTATATTTTCCTCGAAAAAGATTTTTCCTGAGACAGGAACTTCAGCTGCATTCTCTTGTCCGTAGGCCAGGACAGGCGCAGCCATTAGTGCGATCAACATAACCATCGGTTTCATAGGAATAGTTTTTTGCCAAAAATACCTGGCTGGTTTCTCATTTACGGTTAACTGATCTGCAATTGAGGTTAATTAAGGTTAATCCGGACATGCAGTAAGCCTTTGCTTTATATCTTTGCAAGGCATTGATTTTATGAAAAGAATTCCCCGGCATAAGAGGATACTCGCATTGATGCTTGTGAGCCAGGTGCTGCTCCTTGCACTGGTCGTTCAGTGGATAAGATCGCAGTACAGGGAGCAAAGGGAAAACCTTGCAAATGAACTGACATCCATCTATATCGACACCCGTGACAGGGTGGTTGACACGATGCTGTTCAGGAATTATGTCAGGCCGGTCGTTTCGCACCAGGAGGTCATTATTAACTATCAAATAAATGACACGGTGCGTTCACACAGGAACCTGGCCATGATCCGCCGGGATGAAGGAAAAGCCGGTGGTGATGAAGGTCCGAATGTGGGATACGTGGTGACAGCCGAAATGATCCCCGGTAAAGATTCCCTCATAAAGGACACTTTAAGGATCAGGAGGATGTCGGATGCTATGATCCTGAGGAGCGTCAGAATGATAGTCACCCATACCCAGGATACTCTCGGCAGAGAACCGGCAAAAAAATTCCATTCCGCTATCAGTCCCGATACGACAGTTTTTGTGACCTGTTTCCAGGACAGCCTGAAGAATTCAGGGATGAAATTCAAGGTAAAATGGTTCAATAATGCCGATTCGGTAATAGCTGCAGGTCATTTGCAGACACTTACCATCGGCCCAGGGTCGCCGTTCGGGCTGCCAGAGGCTTCCGTCACAAAATATAACGGGTACCTGTTCCGCAGGATCTCGCCCCAGATCATCTTCAGCCTGGTCCTTCTTGTGCTGACGGGCCTGGCATTCAGGCTGTCGTACCGCAGCATACGTGAACACGTTATCCTCGGCGCGATGAGGAACGAGTTCATCAGCAACATGACCCATGAGCTCAAAACTCCTGTGGCCACATTAAGTGTAGCCCTTGAATCGCTGGGCAAATATGGCCTGAAAAATGATCCTGCAGCTTCCGATGAGTTCATCCGGCTGGCGTCACTTGAAACCAGGAGGCTCGAAGCCCTGATCAACAGGGTGCTAAGCCAGTCGGTCCTTGAACAGAAGGGGACGATACTTGAGACCGGCAGGGTCGATCTCAATTCACTTATCAGGGAGGTTGCCGACACCATGAAGCCCCGGCTCGGTCAGGGCGGGACAATCGAGTTCCTGCCCGGGGAAGATCCGCTGGAGGTTGACGGAGATTCTCTCTTCCTGAAGGAGGTCATTGTGAACCTGGTTGACAACAGTATAAAGTATTGCGATAAAACACCGGTTATAACAATCAGGTCGGGTAAAAGCGGCGGCAACGCATTCTTCAGCGTTGATGACAATGGTCCGGGGATTCCCCCGGAGTACAGGAAGAAGGTATTCGACAAGTTCTTCCGGCTGCCGTCATCAAACGTTCACAATGTAAAAGGCTTCGGCCTGGGCCTCAGCTTTTCAAAGCTGGTGGTCGATCTGCACAATGGCGAAATCACTGTCAGGGACCTCAGCCCGGGATGTTCATTTACCGTCAAAATTCCGGCAGACTGATGGGAAAAGCAAGGATCCTGTATATCGAAGATGAGGCGTCACTCGGGAAAATAGTCCGCGACACCCTGGTAAAGCTGGGATATGAGGTCAGGTGGGAAACAGACGGGGCGAAGGTTATACCTGCTCTTGACGAGTTCCGTCCTGATGTTTGCGTGCTCGACATTATGCTGCCCAATATTGACGGTTACAGCCTCTGCAGGACCATCAGGGGTATGTACCGCACACTGCCTGTCATCTTCCTTACCGCCAAAGCCGAAACAACCGACCTGGTGGCAGGATTTGAAGCAGGAGGCACCGACTACGTCAAAAAACCGTTCAGCATCGAGGAGCTCATAGCAAGGATCGAAAACCAGATCTACCTTATGACAGGGCACAGGAAAGCTCTTCCCGATTCTGAGCCTGTCGGAATTGGAAAATTCACGCTCGAGCCGGGTACGTACGAATTAAGATCACCTGAAGGGTCAATTAGCCTTTCAAACAGGGACATGCAGGTTTTGCGGTTGCTCCATGCAAACCGGAACCGGGTGATACTGCGAAAGGACCTGCTTATGTCTGTCTGGGGGGATGACTCCTACTTCAACTCCAGGAACCTCGATGTTTATATAAGGAAAATAAGAGGGTACCTCCGAGACGATCAATCTGTTAAAATAATAACACTCAAGGGAAACGGGTACCTGTTCATAGTGCCCTGAAAATCGCTCTTCAATATTTGGCTTTAAACACCGAGGATACGGAGGCAGAAGGCGTTACACGGTTATTACCTGTAAACCGAGTAGATCTCGCCCGAGGCTGAATTGTAAGCAACCAACTCCTTCAGGTCAGCCCGAAGGCAGTAATCGTCAGGCGAAGGATCTTTTATTCCCTGTCTGATCAGGGTAGTCCCCTTGAGGTTCAGGACGAAAAGCAACCGCAGATTGTCTCTGTTCTCCTCAATTTTTGCGGCTACAGCCGGGTCGCTGATCTCAAACGATATGGTCTCATCGATGAGTGCGAGGCATTCCGTACTGGTATTGACGCCATTCACCCGTATGCCTGCCGGGTACCTGAAGACTATCCGGTCGAGCTGGAGTGTGCCCGGTTCATCCACGAAATTATCGAGATCGACCTCATTCATTACAGAGAAGCTCTTTGCAGCAGGCTCATATTTAAGGGGGATGCTTCTTGCGGCATTGTATATTGGCTGAAATTCAATATAATATGTAGATGAAAGGATCCCGGACCTCACCTTTTCAAGCTCCGTGCGTTTGCCGGCGAAATCCGACGATCCCTCGAATACCTTTCTTACCTGGTCGTTGCTATACTGGTCCTTCAGATTAAAATACCAGTACACATCAAGGTTGAGGGAGCTTACAAGTTTTCTGAACTGCCCCTTGTCCTGCATGAATGAACTGCCGCTCATTCTCCCTTCAATCTTAATTGATCCCGATCTGATACCATTTATGGTATCCTGCTGAAAAGAAGAAAGGAGAAACACTGCAACGAACCCCAAGATAGTCTTCATGATTTTCATGTATTAGTAAATTTTCACATTCCCGGGAGAAATAAAATTACGCTAATGGTGAACAAAAATCAATTTTTTCCTCCACCCTTGTAGATTGTCCGTTACATCCATCATAATACCCTTATTCCAAGATATTTAACCCTGAAATACAGTAAATGTTCACAAATCCGGAACAGGCTCAATTTAACCCTGGTCGATGACCTGATCTGTAAGAAAATTGAGCCCAAATGAACATTCTATTAAGATTTTTTGTCATTTTAGCATCTGGTTTTAACCTGACGGAAGTGACACTTTTAATCCGGATTGACTAATTTCGTTTTACATCCGCTTTTATACTCTAACTTAATTGTATGAAAATGAAAACCTTAAGAACTCTGTTTATTCTGACTTTGTTTTTCTGCCTCAACCTGGGAGCCCAGGCGCAGGGAGGGAAATTCTATGCAGGCCTAAAAGGTGGGTTTGGACTTCCGCATTTATCGGCGGGTGGGACTTCAACACCGTTGAGCGAGGGTTATACCTCCAGGCTGGGTTTTTACAGCGGGATAGTCACCGAATACCAGTCAAGCGGCAGGTTTGGGCTGCGCGCCGAGATAAACTACTCATCCCAGGGAGGCATCAGGAACGGGATCCAGGCATTGCCGCTACCTGCAGAAATGCAGCCGCTCTGGCAGATGCTGCCGACCTTCGGGATCAATGCAGGCCCGTATATGTACGCAAACATTAAGAGTGATGCCATTCTCAACTACCTGGAGATCCCGGTAATGGCGAAGATGAACTTTCACCTCGGAACGAGGCTAAGCGTGTACATGCAGGCTGGTCCGTACGTGGGTATCAAGGTGAAGGCAAAAAATATTACGAGCGGCTCCAGCTCCATTTATGTTGACAAGGGCGGGAATCTGCCTGTTGATGCATTTCTTATCCTCGCCGAGCAACCGGCAATGGGAGCGATCCCTTTTGACAACAGCGAGAACATAACGCCCGATATTCACAGGTTCAATGTCGGAGGGCAGGGAGCAGTGGGTGTCGGCCTGGCAATAGGTGCAGGAAAGGTATTCCTGGAGGGTGGGGCCAACTACGGTCTCATCCCCGTCCAGATCGACAGTGCCAACGGCCTGAACAACACAGGCGCCGGAACGCTTACAGTCGGGTATATGATCGAGCTTTAATACAGGGGATCCTTCAGGGAAGCTGAACTCTTGTTAAGTAATCTCTTCCCGCGACCTGTCCCAGTAAACTTTTTTGCCTTCCCGGTAGGCCTTTGTTGCCATTATACATGCCACGGAATGCCAGAAGCCGGTATGGATGTTGCCGTTCGGCACTCTTCCCCTCTCCCTCATACAATCAACCCAGTTATCGAGATGATACTTGCTGTCGTCGCTGAGGTACACGGGACCTGTCTTGTTGCCGTATTCCTCCGTTGTCACTATCTCTGCCTTCCCCCTGCTGACCGCTTCCTTCATCCCCTCGTAGAAGTCAAATCCGCCCGGCAGCTCCTGATGTTCCGGAACAAGGAACCAGCGGGCGCTCCCCTCGCCCCCGTGTGAGAACAAGGTGGCGTCTTTCCCCCGGATGCAGGTATAGTCCCCGAATTTGTTAGCATAGTTTGATGTATAGGAATAGAGAAAGCCGGCGTCATCATATGTCGCAAGCGCCTGGAACGTATCGGGGTTCTGCCTTATGTCACGCCAGCCAAAAATACCCCCATTGGCCACCATCGAATCGGAGATGGCGGTATTCGTGTAGAAGTGTACAAGGCCGACGGCATGGCTCATCCACTGGGAAGTGATTCCCCCGGAATACTCCCTGAATATCCTGAACTCAAAGTATTTCCAGGGATCAAACGGTTCATAGGGTTTGCCCAGCAGCCACCTGTTCCAGTCGGTGTCCTCTTCTCTTATCGCAGCGACATCCGGGTCTTTCGGGTTGTGCCATCTGGGGCCATTGTCGTTCCAGACCTGTTCGATCTTGGTGATCTGTCCCAGCCTGCCCGATAGGACTATTTCCCTTACCTTTTTCTGCATCGGATCGCTAACCCACTGAGAGCCGCACTGAACAACCTGCGCTGATTTGAGGACCTTATCCCTCGCTGCCCTGGCTTCCTCAAGGTCGATTGCCATCGGCTTTTCGCAATAGCAATCCTTCCCGGCTTCAACCACCTGCATAAGAAGCTTCGCATGCTGAAAATCCCCTGTCGCAATCATCACTGCATCCAGTTCGGGCATTTTCAGCATTTCTTCGGAATACTTGAACTGCCTGACATCGGTACCGAAGATCTTTTTAAGGTTGCCGGCTGCTTTTTCACGGTTGTTCTTCCAGAGATCGCAAACTGCTGCAACCCCAAGATTCTTTCCCTTCTGCGAGACCCTGACCATGTTCTGATGTCCCCCTGACCTGTCGCCGCAGCCAAGGAACCCGATATTGATCCTGTCGTTCGCACCCAGAACCCTGCGGTACGAAGCCGCATTCAACGCGGATGCGGCGGGTATCACTGCCGCACCGGCAATTCCGGCAGCAGCATTTCCGATGAACTTTCTGCGGGTCAACCTTATCTTTGCCATATTGATTATTGATTTACATTACTAAAGTTAAATATTTTCTGCTGAACGGTCCCTATTCCTTAACAACCGACTAATAACAAATCACCGGTCACAGATCATCCTCTTATCCCTATTGTCCTGTTTCTTGCTCCCTGGCCTCACGCCCTGGTTGATGCGCGCCAATCGCCAATCACCGATTACCAATAACTAACCACCAGTAATCGTATGTTCCAGGTTTTCATCGAGAGGTGTCATCCGGGGCATCAGAAGATGGACGAATCCAAATATCAGCAGGTAAGATAACCCGGAGACCAGGAATGCCCAGAAATATCCCGAGTTATTTGCCTTGTCGAGAACTGCTCCAAGTGTGTAATCCGCCGCAATTGCAATTGCCACCCCGACCATCTTGCCGATCCCTATGACCGATGCAACGGCCTTCCTGGGGAACACATCCGGGACGAGTGTGTAACCGTTGATCGACCACGACTGATGCCCTGCAGCAGCGAGTCCTATCAGGAACACAGCTGGCCATTTTGCTGCGAGTACAGGAACAAAAATGACAGGAAGGATCAGAACGGCGCATACAAGCATGGTGATCTTCCTCGCCTTATTTATTGACCATCCCTTTTTTATCAATGCCCCTGAGGCGTAGCCGCCCAGTAGGCTTCCGGCATCCGCCATAAGGAATATCACGAGGAAGGGAAGACCGATATTGTTTATGTCGACACCGAACTGTTCGGTCAGGAACTTTGCACCCCAGAAGAGATAGAACCACCAGACCGCATCGGTGACCGTGGTAAGTGCAAAGGCCCAGGTCTCCCTTTTCGGGATGACCTTTCTCCACGGGATAGTTTCAGCTTTCTCAATTCCGGAATCGCTGTTAATATATGCCAGCTCACGTTCCGAAACACCAGGGTGAGCTTCAGGCTTCCTGTAGGTTTTAAGCCAGAACAGCACCCAGACCGAGCTCATCGCCCCGGTCAGAAGGAAGGGGATCTGCCAGTTCCTCCCGTCGGCAGAGACGATCGCTCCGACAATGAACGGCGCCAGTATTGCCCCGATACTGGTGGATGCATCAAAAATGCCTGTGGCAAATGCACGGTCCTTCTTTGGAAACCATTCTGCGACTGTCTTGACAGCCGCGGGGAAGTTCCCCGATTCGCCGATTCCCAACCCGAAACGGGCGGCGATGAATCCGGCGAGGCTGAATGCCGGCCGTACCGCCGCGTGAAGCATTCCGAAAATGCTCCAGATCGAAATCGATATCGTATAGCCAATCCGCGTCCCGAGCTTGTCGATGATCCCTCCCATAAAGAGCAGGCCCAGGCCATATGCCACCTTGAATGAGATCATTATCGACGCGTAATCCTTGTTTGACCAGGTAAAAAGCTTCTGGAGGACCGGTGCCAGAACCCCTATAATGCTCCTGTCGAAATAATTTATGGTAGTGGCAGCGAAGACCAGCGCCAGGATCCTGTACCGGTAATGTCCTTCTTTCCAGGGTAGTTCATTCATGATCATCGGTTATTTCAGCAGCCTGGTTATTCAGTTCCCCTCCTTCACTGCAACGGCGATCTTCGAGTCGGCTGTCCCGTAATACAGGAACCACTTACCCCTGAACCGGACCAGCCCCTCCACGAAGCAGACTTCATTCACCTCCCCTGTCCTTTCATAGGGCTTGTCGGGATGGATGAAATACTTTTCCCCCCTCCCGATAAGCCTGAAGGGATTATCAGGGTCAAACAGCGCCTGGCCTGCGGCATATGTGAAGGCCGGAAGCGCCTGATCACCAGCTGTAGCAGCATTGCTGCCGTTATAGATCAACAGTATCCCGTCATCGGTTAACATCGCACACGGCCCGGGTTCGACCAGCCTGCTGTCAAAATAACCCGGACGGGGGCAGAGCACACGGACCATCCTCCCGCTCTCCCTGTCCTCCAGAACACTCCATCGGATCAGGTCGTCAGACGAGGCCAGGAAAAGATCAGTGTCCCCGAAGTACATCCAGTATCTGCCGTTTAGCTTCACTGCGGTAATCCTCCCGTCTGAGAGCTTCGACACAATGGCCCCCGATTTTGTCCAGAGGTCCTTATATTTCGCATCTCTCAGCACAGGCCCGTGCTTTGTCCAGTGCTGCATGTCAGGAGAAGTAGCGAGACAGAGCCTTGCGGTTTTCCCGTCATATGCAGTATAGGTCATTATAAACCGGCCATCTTCTGAACAGGTTATCCTGGGGTCCTCAACCCCGCCTTTCCATTCGAAGACCTTCATGCTGTCATTTGCAGGATAAAAAACAGGTTCAGGCTCCCTGGTAAAATGGAGCCCGTCGGAACTGACGGCTATCCCAAGCCTTGATGTCATTTCATTATCCTGTGCACGGTAAACCAGGTAAACCTTGCCGTCATTCACAACTGCCGAAGGATTGAGGACATTTCTCTCTTCCCACCTTACATCCCGGTTGCTGACAGGACAGTGGAAGAGCCTGCCGGTATCGGGGACAAGGATCGGGTTTATTGAGTCAGCCTTCTCAAATCCTGTTATTTCCCAGGCCTCGGGCTGATTAACTAATGTACTGTCCTGTCGGGATTTATGGCCACATCCGGAAATGACCAGGATCAAAATTGAAGCAACTGACCAGTATTTCATAAAGTCTTGTCTTTTAACCGCTTTGCATGCCTAAGTTAATCAAAGTTCCCTAAGCGCAAAAGGAGTCGAAAAAAAAGGTCAGGAGGTTTATTCGGTCCGGAATGTTATATTAGCGGAAACTTATACTTTCAAAACCGAGGTGTTGTCAATTTCAATATTACTTAATTGCCTGTCATGAAAAACATTCTGCTATTGTTGTTTGCCCAGATCCTTCTTGTTTCCGGCTCATGCAAAAAGGCATCATCCAGGATAACTCCGGATATCTCCTTTAACGGTTCTTCATTTTCAGTTTCAGAGGATGCTTCACCGGGAACGGTCAACATCCCTGTGATCCTCTCCGCAGCTTCCGATAGCAAGGTCACGGTCGATTATGCCGTCACCGACAGCACCGCCCTGGAAGGTAAGGACTATACCTCGCAGGGAACCGGCACGCTGGAATTTGACCCGGGCCAGATCACAAAAAACATTACCGTGAATATCCTGGCCGATACGGCAGGCAAGCATGACACATATTTCAAAGCAGCTCTTTCAAATCCGGTGAACGGAAAGATCAAAGGACCCAGGATCAAGGTGAGGATCATCAATGCCGATTTTGCGACAATCGCCTGGAGCGATGAATTCGACGGCGCCACCCTCGACCAGTCATCCTGGAACTATGAGCAGGGTGCCGGCGGCTGGGGAAACAACGAGCTTGAGAATTACACGAATACCGCGGCAAATGTCCACCTCGATTCAGGGTACCTGCATATTTCGGTTCTCAACCCCTCGCCAGGCTCTTATACCTCCGGCAGGATCACCACCAAAGGAAAGCACGAATTCACCTATGGCAGGATGGAGATCAGGGCAAAGCTTCCCGAGGGTCAGGGCATCTGGCCGGCACTCTGGATGCTGGGCGCCAATTTTGCCTCGGCGGGCTGGCCTGCCTGCGGGGAAATAGATATCATGGAGCTGCTCGGACAAACCCCTTCAGTGGTTCACGGCACGCTTCACTGGAATTCCGGGGGTCATCAGATGCAGGGCGGACTATATGAACTACCCGCAGGAAAATTCAGTTCGGGATTCCATACCTTCACCCTCATCTGGACCCCGAACGGCTTTAAATGGCTGGTCGACCAGCATGAGTATCTTTTCATAAACAAGGCGCAAGTCAGCGCTTTCCCGTTCGATCTGTCGCAGTTCTTTATCTTCAATGTGGCTGTCGGGGGCAACTGGCCGGGAAATCCTGACGAGACCACCCTGTTTCCGCAGCATATGATAGTGGATTATGTAAGGGTTTACCAGTAATCAGGAAACCTAACGGATACCGGTATCGATATCGATATTAAGGTGGGTTGTGTCTGATTCGGTTACCGTTACAACTGCCGGGAGGTTGCTGCCCCCCACGGCCTGGTTGTTAATCAGCTTGACAATGTAAGGTCCTACCTCCAATTCGGCTCTGTAATTCCCTGTGAGATCGGGGCGCAATGTATCCAGCAGCCTTGATCCGTTAACAGTCCAGATGCCTACCGCGTAAGCCTTGTAGGTTTCAGCAGTTGGCAGGCACTGGGGTTGGGGAGGGATACTCTCAACAGGGCAGATGGGCCCGATGGATATCTTCCCTTCAAGCACGCCCTGCTCCACTGTTTCCTGGCTGTCACAACCCAGAGCGGCAATTGTCAATCCAATGAACACAAATTTAAACAGCCTCTTTAAGCCCATCTCCATCCCGAATTATGGTTTCCTGAAATAAATCCCTCAATAAACATGCCATTTACTCATCATCATCCCGGGATTTTTTTCCTGTAAAAACCTGCACAATTTACCAGCTTAATCTGCCGATCGATCCCCGGGAAAGCAATTGACCGGCTTAATAATTTCCGTACATTTGGCAAGATTCAATCACAACACTCCATGGACATCAAGAATATTCAGACAGAGGTGGATGCAAGCTTTCTTTACGGCACGCTGGCAGACAATGAGCAGGATCCGCAGGTCGCTGCTATCTTCAGGCAGATGTGTGTAATAGAGCGCGAACATGCGGTTGCATTTCTCAAAAAGAGCAATCTTGGTGAGTCCTCGATGCCTGGACCGTCTGGAAGAGCAAAGATGCTCAAGAGGATCGGAAGGCTCCTTGGAAATGACTACATCCTCGGAGTGCTTCTCGATACCGAGAAGAGCATTTCGACATCCATTTTGAGGTCGAGGAAAAGAACGGGTGAACAGGGCTCCCTGTCGGATACCGCCCATGTCAGGATCCTTCAGAATATCATCAGCAAGTC